>CAWHSP010000048.1:0-299792 GCA_963831865.1 Candidatus Bathyarchaeota archaeon
CTCGCGATACGTGGCGATGTGCCTGTTCTTCGTTCAGCATTGCTACCCCCGTCCGCGGCTGCTCGCGGAGCTGCCGGTGGCGGAGGGCGACGCCTCCGCCGGAGTGCTCGCGGCCGGGCTGACGGCGCTGCTGGACCGGCCCGCGGAGGAACTGGTGTCGTGCACGGCGACGGCCCACCGCCCGCGGTGCCACCGGCTGCCACCGCGGCGGTGCGGGTCGTCCGGCAGCCGTCGCGGCGCTGGGGTGCCACCCGGCCGACACCGCGGAGGCCGCGGCCGTGTCGGCGGACGTCGTGGTCGTCGACGCCGGGCGGTCCGGCGCCCCGACGTGGTACGGGTCTCGGACGGGCGCGTCGTGACCGCCTGCCGGGTCCCCGTCGGCGGCACGGTCCTCGACGACGTCACGGCCGCGCTCCTGGGCGTGCGCGGGACCGTGGACCCGGCCAGAGCGCGGGCCGTGCGCGAGGAGCTCTCGCTGCTGCCGCTGGTGCGCGGAGGCGAACATCCCGCCGATCTGGCCGCCGACGCGGTGCGCCGCGCGCTGACCCCGCCGCTGGCGGCCGTCGTCGCGGCCGTACGGACGGTCGTGGACGGCGCCGGTCCCGGGCGGTCGCCCCCGGTGCTCCTGATCGGCGGCGTCGCCCGGACCCCACTGCTCGCGGAGCTGCTCGATGCGGCCGGGGTGCCCGACGTGCGCGTGGCCGAGCGGCCGGACGCCGCAGCGGTGGTGGGCGCGCTGCGGTTGCCCGCGCAACTGCTGGGGTCGCCACTGACCTCGAGCCCGACGGCCCGATCGATGACCGGGTCGCATGCGGCCTCTCCGGGATCACCTCTTCCCGGATCGTCTTCTCCGGAGACACCGCTCGACGCCCGAGGAGCCCGGTCGACGGCGCCCGCGGCGCACTCGCTCCCGCCCGTCGCCCCCGCCCGACTCCGCCCGCTGCGGGCGCTGGCGACCGGCGCCGCGGCGGCCGTCGCCCTGGCGGGGCTGTACGTGGTGGACAACGCGCTGCCCGCGCCCGGCCCGGTCCCGCTCACCGCTGCCGGTGACCTCGTCCAGTACGGATACGCGGTGCGGATTCCGGTGGGGTGGGCACACACGGGCGGATTGGCCGGAGCGCCCGGCGTAGCCTCCTGACACCCGCCGGCACGCCCGACGGCACCGACCTGATCTCCGTCGAGCGCACGCCGCTCGGGTACGACGCCGAGGCCGAGCCGCAGCGCGCCCGCGCCGAGCTGCGGGCGGAGTTCGACCGCGCGGGGGTCGCGGGGCGCACCGCTGGCCGGGTTCGACGGGGACGCCCGGTTCGCGGGCCGGACCGTCGTGACCTACCGGGAGATCGTTGCGGCACGGACCGGGCCGAGGTCGACTGGTACGTGGTTCTCGACGGGCGGACAGCTACAGCGTCGGCTGCCGGCACACGGCCGCCGGCGCCACCCGGGTCGCGGAGTCGTGCGCGACCGTCGTCGATTCGCTGCACCGCACGACCTGGAGGACAGGTCGACACCACCCGCGTGCCGTGGGGACCTCGCCGCGCCCTCCGAGGGCGGGAGCGCGTTCGAGGTTGCACACGGTTTGTCCGAACGCCCCCGCGGGTCGCAGTCCTGCTGCCACCGTGGTCACGACACCCAGGCAGAGGGGGATGACATGGCGGACGGACGCGACACGACGGGGTCGGGAGCCGGCGGGTTCGGCACCACCGTCGAGGAGATGGCGCGTGCCGGACAGCACGTGCTCACGGTCGACAGCGAGGTGCAGGCCGACCTCGCGGCCTTGCGCGGGCAGTTGGCCCCGCTGCAGGGCGCCTGGATGGGCGAGGCGGCGACCGCCTTCGCCGCCCTCATGGTGCGCTGGGACGCCGACGCCCGTGCGCTCGGCGACGCGCTGCGCGCCATCGGGGACGGCGATCCAGGGGTCGGGGCGGTCGTAGCCAGCAGCAGGAGGACGCCCAACACTCCGGCTGTTCCGCGATCCGCGCGGCGCTGGGCTGAGCAGGGGAGGGAGAACACGATGGGGGAGATCAAGGTGACCTTCGGTGCACTCGAGGCGGCGCGCGCGGACGTCGTGGGTACGGCGGCCCGGGATCGCGGCGCGGCTCGACGACCTGCGCGTGCGGTGGTCCCGCTCGCGGCGACATGGGACGGGCAGGCTGCGCAGGGATACCGGGATCGGCAGCGCCAGTGGGACGTCGCGGCGGCGGACCTGACTCGGGTGCTCGCCGACGTCGGCCGGGCGCTCGGGGCGGCCGAGGCGGGCTACCGAGCCGTGGAGACCGCCAATGCGAACCTATGGCGGTCCAGGTGAGGGCCCCGCCGCCCGGGCCCGTGGTGTGGTGTCGGTCGCAAGGGGGGTGATGTGAAGTCGCCCGCAGGCGACGGGTACCCTCGACCATCGAGTGCGCGAGCGCGCAACCAGTGGTGCGTGCATGCACGCCGGCCGAACCGGGTCCGGGCCGCCCAGCCGCAGCGACAGGCAGCACACCGAGCCCAGAACGACGAGGTAGATCCGTGCCCACGTACAGCCCCAAGCCCGGCGAGATCACCCGCGCCTGGCACGTGATCGATGCCACGGACGTGGTGCTCGGCCGGCTCGCCTCCCAGGCCGCCACGCTCCTGCGTGGCAAGCACAAGCCCACTTTCGCGCCGCACATGGACACGGGCGACTTCGTGATCATCGTGAACGCGAGAAGATCTCCGTCGCGCAGAGCAAGCGCGACAACGAGTTCGTCTACCGGCACAGCGGCTACCCGGGCGGTCTCCGCAAGCACTTCGTCGGCGAGATGATCGAGAAGCACCCGGACCGGCTGGTCGAGAAGGCCGTGAAGGGCATGCTTCCCGAAGAACCGGCTCGGCCGTGCGATGGGCAAGAAGCTCAAGGTGTACGCCGGCCCGGCGCACCCGCACACGGCGCAGAAGCCCGTCGACTACCAGATCACCCAGGTCGCTCAGTGAGCGAGCTTGCGAGCGAATCAATGCCACAGCGCCTTCGCGCAGCGTCGACCGAGCGAAGCGAGGTAGTGCGATGAGCGAGCTTGCGAGCGAATCAATGTCACAGCGCCTGCGCCAGTGATGCCTGGCAGGGCCGACCGAGCGAAGCGAGGTAGTGCGATGAGCGAGCCGACCAGCACCGAGTACGCGGAAGAGGGACAGCCCGTGACCACCCCCGAGCCCGAGATCGAGGCCGTCGAGGAGGCCGCCGTCGATGACGCGGCCGTCGAGGAGGCCGCCGTCGAGGCCGAGGCGCATGACCTCGCCGACGCCGCCGACGAGTACGAGGCCGAGGTCGGGAACGCCGCCGAGACCCCCGTCGTCTACACCGAGCGCCCCGTGCAGACCGTCGGCCGCCGCAAGGAGGCCGTGGTCCGGGTCCGCCTGATGCCCGGCACCGGCAAGTTCACCCTGAACGGCAAGAGCCTGGAGATTCAACACTTCGACGGCTTAATCGATTTAGGCAACACCTTCGGCTTGAGAAATCTGCATGACCGAAAAACCGTTGCGCACGCTTGGACGGTCACTTACTGGGGGGCGCTCCTTGCGATGATTGTGGAGTTTACCGCTTTCGCAGGCTTGTTTTTGATTAACCCGCTTTTTGCCTTCGGAGCAATTATAGCCGCTGAAGTTTCAGCGAAAGAGTCAGCTATGGTCACAATTGTCTGGGCTGGAAAACCTACACATAAAGGGTTAGGCTCAATTTTCTTGGCGAAAGCCAAAAAGAAACTAAACATAGTTGCCTATCTGCTTTCGATTTTAATTGCTTACCCATTTTTTGCATTAATTCTGAATCCATTTTTAGGCTTAATCAGTGTGGCGGTAATATCGGGGCCAGCTTTCCAGTGACATTTCTTATGTTAAAAGTTTCGAACAATGCTTTTGGAGGAGTTTCAGGCGACACGATTGGAGCAACAAATGAGGTGGCCAGGGCAACTACGCTTATTTTGCTTGCAGGCGTGTTGATGTTACTATGAATGTTCCCGCTTTGATTATGGCTGGCGGAAAAGGAAAACGTATTGGTTTGCCAGTTGAGAAGCCGCTTTTGTCTCTTCAAAGTAAACCACTGATTGATTGGGTCACGGAAGCAGTTGTCTGCGCACAAAAGATTTTAGACTTTTATGTTGTAACCAGCGGCAACACGCCTGAAACAGAGATGCATTGCCAAAACAAAGGATGGAAAGTGCTGCACACTGACGCAAAAGGCTATCATGATGACTTGAAACAGGCGGTTCGCCAAGCCAATTTGATGGGTCCCGTATTGACGATTCCAGCTGATTCCCCAGCTGTTACAGGCAAATTCCTCGATAGAATCATCAGCCAGTTTGAAGTTTGCGGTAAAGATTTCTTTGCGGTTTTTGTGCCCATCGAAACGCGGGAGGGCTTAGGATTATCTGTTGACTCTACCGATGAGTACAGGGGCGTGTGGTATGCTGTTTCAGGGGTCAACATAATCAACGGAGCCAAAATCCAAGAAGAAGGCAAAATTGAAACATGCGCCATTATTACAAAAGAAGTTGAAGTGCTCCTCAACATTAACACTATTAAGGATTTAGAGATTGCAGACAAAACAATGAAACAACGCCTCAAAAGTAACATCGATTAGTGATTAAGGCGTTTAAGAGAAATATTTAACATTATCAGACAACCTACTCTACACCTGTTGCTATGTCAGGAGGGCAATTTGGTTGAGCATGCTTAGTTACGATAGTTTCTGGAATGCAGTTATGAAGTTGCCTATGACAAAGAAAATGCTTCAGCTATCACTCAAAAAATGCCCCGCCTGCGGCAGAACTGTTCTTGAAGCAGCATTAGACAATTACACAGGGAAAACCAAGCTGAACTGCGAGAAATGTAGTCCTCTTTACTCTCAGATCATTGGGTTCTGGTTTGAATTCTTAAGGCGCAGTTTAAACTTTAAGCGGGAAAAAGTTGAGAAACTCTTAGCTGACCCCTACGCTCGGCGGGCAGTAATGAACTTAACCAAAAGTTTTGCTTACATGGGAATCAAAAAACCCATTTCTCTTTATGCTCCGTTTTTGATTGTTTGGGATTTTACCCATAAATGCAATTTGAACTGCAAACATTGCTACTCAAACAGCGGCGCCGTCAAGGAAAAGGAACTTACAACCCAGGAAGCGCTGGCAGTTGTGGACCAGCTTGCAGATGCTGGATTAACAGCGCTCGCATTCTCGGGCGGCGAACCCCTCACCAGGGAAGACTTCTTCCAAGTTGCACGACACGCAGCAGACCGTGGACTCTACATTTCAGTTGCTACAAATGGTACCCTGCTGACCAAGGAAAACGTGGAGAAGCTCAAGCAAGCTGGAGTAAACTACTTAGACATTAGCATCGATGGGGCATCCGCCAAAACGCACGATGAATTCCGTGGCGTACGGGGCGCGTTTGATAAGGCAGTGGCTGGCTTGAAGAATTGTGTAGAAGCTGATTTATGTGTCTGCATAGCTACCACAGCTACAAAAAGTAACCTTGAAGAAATGCCAGCAATAATAGATTTAGCTGAGGAGATGGGCGCGGAAAGATTCACCAATTTCAATTTTGTTCCAGCAGGCAGAGGCAAATCACATTACGACGAGGACCTATCACCGGAAGAGCGGGAAAAGCTCATGCGGTACCTACTAGCACGAATGTCGAAGGGCTGTAAAACAACCATACTTACAACTGCACCACAGTTGGCCCGGGTGGGGTTACAGTGTCAAGGACCTAAAGGTACCGGCGAAGTAACAATGTCTATGGCGCACTTGCAAACAGTTAAAGTAACCAAGAAAGCTGTGCCACTGGCAGACTTCATAGGCGGATGTGGAGCAGGAAGGCTGTATTGTTCGTTGTCGCCACAGGGAGATGTTCACCCGTGTGTCTTCTTGCCAGTAAATGTTGGCAACTTGAAAACCGAAAAGTTCCAAGACATATGGTTAAACGCGCCGCTCTTCATCTCCTTCAGAAACCGAGCAAACCTCAAAGGCGCCTGCGGAAAATGTACTTACAAATATATCTGTGGGGGATGCAGAGCACGATCAGCAGCATACCATAACGGTGACATGCTGGATTCTGACCCGGGCTGTATAATGGGAAAACAAACAAGAGGAGCATAATATTGCCCGGCGCACAGCAAAAAACCGTCAAAATTTTCCGTGTAAAAGACGATATAAGTGATATTGTAAAGGAAGCCGTCATCAATTCAGGGCTACAAGGCAAACACAAAATTTTCATTAAGCCAAACCTAAGTCACCCAGAATACCTGCCTGGTGTTGTTACAAGTCCCAAATTGATACAACAACTCGTCGGCTTGTTGCGGGATTGGAACAGTGAAGTCATTGTGGGCGAATCAAATGGGTTCAACTACCCCTGCTGGAATGCGTTCGATAAAACGGGCGTCGAAGCTGCAGTGAAAGCGGCAGGAGGCAGCGTCATCAACTTGTCCGAAGACAAAGTTGTTGAAGTAAAATTTCAAGGCAACACTCCATTGAGCCGACTGTTTCTGCCCAAAACCGTTCTTGAGGCTGATGCTGTTGTGGATTTGCCTTTGATGAAAACGCATGAGTTTATGGCTTACAGCGGCGCCGTCAAAAACCTCTTTGGCTGCGTGCCCAGCAACAAACGTATCTATTTGCATCCATACTTGCCTGAAGTGTTCTATCGCCTTTACGCCCTGTTCAAGCCACAATTAACGATTATGGATGCACGGACAGGCATCGAAGGCAACGGCCCAACCAAAGGCAAACCAGTCAAAATGGGGTTAATGCTAACAGGCAACGATGCTTTAGCCGTAGATATAACCGCTACAGAAATCATGAAGTTAGACTGGAAAGAGACCTATCTGAACTACATAGCCAAAAAAACAGGCATACAAGAGCAAACCATATCGGTTGAAGGTTTACAGGTGTCCGAAGTGGCGCATAGGTTTGAGCCTCCAAGAATCGATTTGCCAGTGAAAGCTCAGATGATGATTTACCAGCATGAATACGTAACAAAGTTATTGTTCTGCTCTTTGGACATTGTTAAGTTGTTCCAGAAAGTAACGAAGGCATATAGACAAGAGCCTATAGAAATCGCCTAACTGAGCACTTCATTGTAGACTTTTATTGCTTCTTTAACGACAATTCGCCAGTCAAGATGTTCAAGGATTGTTTTTCGTGCTTTTGCACCCATCTGGGCTGCCTCAGATGGATGCTCAAGCAGATACAGTATGCGGTCTGCGAATTGTTTGGAATTGAAGGGTTCAACTAGAAAAGCCGTTTTTGCCGCTTTCAATAGTTTCAGGAATCCCACCTACCCAGGTTGTCACCACAGGTAAGCCTGTTGCAAGTGCTTCCAAAACAGCGAAGGGGTGATGCTCATAGAAAGTGGAGAAGGCGAAGACGTCTGTGGCTTGATAGAGTTTGGGTAGTTTCTTATCTGGGTAATAACCTGTGAAGACTATGTTGTCTTTTACGCCGAGTTTCTCTGCGTGAGCAATTAGTTTGTTCATTTCGTCGCTTTGTCCTTTGCCTGAAATCATGAATTTGGCGTTTGGGAACCGTTTTGTGACGGCTGGCATGCTTTCGATTAGGGTGAACAAGCCTTTGCGTGCATAGAGCCGTCCAACGGAGAGAATAAGTAAGTCGTCAGGGTTAAACCCAATTCTGCTTGACTTTGCGCTTGTCCTGTGCTGGCTTGAACTTGTTTGACGTCAACGCCGTTGTGGATGACCCGTATCTTGTCTTCGGGAATTTTGTAGTACTTAACTAACTCCCATTTGGTGAAGTGGCTGACAGCGATGATTTTCCGTGCTCTCCTAAGCATTCTTTCTTCAAAGATCCGCAAAAACCAGTTAAAGCTGACCAAAAACTTCTCGTTTGCGTTTAGACGACTGTAAGGTTCACCCCTTATGGCTTCAGCTTCGCCTTTCCATGTGGAATGTACAGTGCAAATCAAGGTTTTTCCAAAGTTGGGTGGCACAGCAAAGTTCGGTGTCAAAGGCAAGTTGGGATGGGTAATATCCAAATCGATGCTATGACGAACTCTGTTGAGTTTACGGTTGCTTGCGGCTGCAAGCATAAAAGATTTTACTATTGGCGTTCTCGGGATTTTAAGAAAAAAAACGTTCAAGTGCTCGTTGACTTGGACGTCTAGAGTTTGGTTTGAGCCAGTGACGACGTAGATTTTGTAGCCGTTTTTAAGAAGTTCGTTGGAAAGGTAGTAAACGTAAGCGCCTGTTCCGCCAGATAGCGGCCAGTATTCAGGTGAGATAAAACAGACTCTACGCAGTTTATTTGTTCCTCCCTTTGCCCACAGGTAGTTGGTTGTGGTTATTAGCACCCACAAACCACGCCAACGCTCGCACAAAATAAAGCACCAATAACCGATAAGCAACATAGTCTTGAAACTTGACTGATATCTTGACTGCTGAATAAACAAAGTAAACAATCATAACCACCAAAATTAAGCCTGAAACATACCATAAAGATCTTACGAACGGAACAAGACCGATAAGGAAAGATACACAACACCCAAAAGAAGAACTGGTTGGATATTCATGCCAAAATCTGTAATTTCGTCGCCCTTTGCCAAGCTACCATGTTTGAAGTAAAGTCTCAGTGTGTTTTTTCCATACTGCAACTGCTGCCGATAATATGCCTTCAAAGTTGGACGATTAAAATGATAGCAAACGGCTTTTGGTTCATATGCTATTTTGTAGCCTTTAGCGCTTATTCTGAAGCCAAGATCTGTGTCGTATTGGCTTGGTAAGTTTCGTCCCATCCGCCTACCTCTTCGATAACGGCTTTTTTCATCAACAGATTCATTGTGGCTATGCGTCCAGTGTATTTTCCTAAACGTTGATAGCGGTTTTTAAGTTCGTAGCCGATGCTTCTTGCCCACGGGTTGTTATCGTTCCATGTTTCTATGCTGCCGCTGACTCCTGCTACCTGTGGCTCTTCCAAGTGAGGCACAAGAAGCTGAGCCACTGTGGTTCAACTTTGGCGTCGGCATCTATAAAGCCTAAAACCGGATGTGAAGCGATTTTCATAGCGTAATTGTAGGCAGCTGGAGCGTTCAAGCGAATGGAAATGACTTTGACGGGATATTTCTGTGCTTTCTGAACCGTGCCATCTTTGGAGCCACCATCCATAACAATAACTTCGATTGAACTTCTCTGAGTAATCGAGCGCCAAAATGGATTTGAGACATTCTTCGATCGTTTGCTGGTTATTGTAAGCTGCAACTATAATTGAAACTTTGGGATATTCGTTGCTAGCCAACTTGTTAACCCTTCATATCAGCTGAAACTATTGAAAGCAAAATTTTGAAGCCGTCAATCACGGGGTCAACGTCCTGACCGTCCATATGTTCGCTGCTCAAAACTTATCAGGCACCTCGGTGACTCGGAAATTTTGCTTTGCTGTTTTTACTAGCATTTCAGATTCTATTTCGTATTCACCTGACTTTAGCTTTTGATCTTTTAGGACTTCACGTTTCATGGCTCTGTAGCCTGATTGAGAATCAGTAATGGCTACGCCTGTTAGAAGTTCAATGAAATGGTTGAAGAGTTTAACTCCGAAGGCGTTTAGTTTTCTTGCAGCTACTTTTTTGTGGTTCATGTATCTTGAGCCAATAACAAAATCGGCTTTATCTTCAAGACAGGCGCCAACACTTCGGGCAGTTCTTCAGGTTTATGTGAACCATCTGAGTCGATGGTGACAATTATGTCACCTTTGGCTTTGAAGAAAGCCAGCCCTCAACGCATAGCCCTTGCCCAAGTGCTGTTTAAGGGTGAAAAGTTTTGCATTGTGGCGTTTGGCAATTTCAAGCGATTTATCATATGAGCGGTCATCTACAACTATAACTTCAATTTCTAAGCCAGTTTGCTGCATAGCCTTTTCTGTTCGGTCGATGATGTTGCCTATCGTCAATTCTTCGTTGTAGACGGGAATTATTATGGAAAGCAGCATTTCCCGTCGGCTCATTTTACTTTTAGATGCCAATGGAAGACCTTATAAAGTTTGGCACTGCAACCTTGTAAGCAGTTGAATGGAAAGTTTGATGCTCAAAGATGGAAACTACTATGCAGACCGGAAAAGTGTACACTGACAAAAAATTTGGTTTTCCATGTGGTTTCTGGGCGCGGTTGTTACTTTTGGCGTAGCTTTTTTCCCTATGTTTTACCGCCTAGTTGACGGCAGAAACAAACATTTTCAGCATGAGGCTGAAGTGGAAAAACAGGTTGCTGAATGTTTAGAAAAACACGGAAAGAGACCACCAGTAGCAAGCCAGCAGTTTGGCCGAGGTGAATGCTAAGGCATGGGCTGCCAGCATTATTTTGGTTGTGCCAGTTTTCGTAATCGTTTATTTATTATCGATGGATTTAGCTGGTGCATGAGCGAAGTGAAGATGCTTTTTCTCGCATCTGCTTTTCCACAGCGGATGTTTATGCCTCAGACGATACCGATAAAAACATATGTTTTAATTACAATTTGTACGTTGGGCGTTGGAGTTGTTTACTGGCTATACAAGGTGGTTAACTTGTATAACGCTCACTATAAAGCCGAGTTGCAATAGTTGAAAAAGAAATAGGCAGATTAATGGAGGAAGAGAACAGCTGTCGGGCACATGTAAAGAACGCAGGTTTGTCAGCCATGGCGGAGACATTTGGGGTTTTAGCAGAAAATACAATGTTCCACTTGAAGAAGTGCTTGAATTCAGCGGACCCATCAATTTTCTTGGACCTTCACCTAAAGCTGTTGAAGCTGTCAAACAGTACGCTAAGTTCATCAAGTTTTATCCTGATCCTAACCCAGTAGAGTTCAAAACGGAAGTTGCAAAGTACGTGGGTCATGGCGTTGAATGAAGAAAACATCATTTTAGGGAATGGCTCCATCGAACTAATTTACGCTATAACAGAAATTTTGCCGCCGAGGCTTCAAAGCACTCATTCCTGTACCATCATTCAGCGAATACGAAAAAGCAGCTATACGCGTCGGCGGAGAGGCAGTTTTTATTCAGTTACCCGAAATCTGCGCTTTAGAAACAGCAAAAATCAAGCAAGCCGTTACTGATGACACAAAAATTCTCTGCATCTGCAACCCTCACAGCCCCTCGGGAACACTCTACAGCAAAGAGACACTGTTAGATCTTCTTGATTTCTGCCATAAAAAAAACATCATCTTCAGCGTGGATGAGAATTACATCGAGTTTGCTGAGAAAGGGCAAGAGCACAACGTTGGCAGGCTTGGTAAAAGACTATGAGAATCTTTTTGTTATTCGGTCAGTTACAAAATTCTACGGTATGGCAGGCATACGCTTAGGCTACGGCATAGCAGCAACCAAACTTAGTGAGAAGCTAGAAAATGTTAGGATACCCTGGAGCATTAACAGCCTCGCAAGTTGTGCGACTCTTGCAGCGTTTAATGACACTGATTTCATTGAAAACACTAAGAGAACAATCACCAAAGAACGAGCAGAACTTGCCAAAGAGCTTAGAGGAAATTGAAGGTTTACATGTTTACCCATCAGTGACAAACTTTCTGCTTGTAAGAATCACAAACCGAAAAATCACATCCACAAAACTCAAAGAACTACTCGCAAAGGAACGCATACTAATCCGCGACTGCTGCACATTCGTGGGCTTAGACGACAGCTATCTTCAGAGTCACAGTCAGATCAGCTAAAGATAACCAAAAACTTACGGAAGCTATATCAAAAATATTAGCAAAATAAGAGTGCACCGCTTTTCAATTTTGCCACAGAACTCAATTTCTGAAATTGATAGACCGTTTTCCATATCTTTTGCAAATCAATTTTAACAGCAAATAGTGTGACTCTTCCTCTGAAGAAAAGGACAAACAAAGCAGAAAAAGGGAACAGCAAAAACGCCTAAACCAGCATGGCTAGCGTAATGTTCCGTTAAAGCTATTAACTTGCAAATAGTCGTTTTAACCATACATTTACAGGTGCCAGCCCACTTGCCAAACGATGAGACAAACTCGCTTGATTCTTCTTATGACTACGGCTCCGCCTGAAAACAGCGCATGGTATCATGGCAAACGGCTGCCTCCAATTGGCTTAATGTACGTGGCGGCGGCACTGGAAAAAGCAGGCTTCCCAGTGCAAATGCTGGATAATTACCTTATGAACAAATCAACCAGTGAACTAAAGAGCTCATATAGCCAAGGTTAACCCGCAAATCGTAGGTATTACCTGCGGCTCAGCAACTTATCGACGCTGCATCGAAACAGCTAAAGCCGTCAAAGAAACTCTGCCCAACTGTAAAGTAGTCGTCGGCGGATGGCATGCTTCGTATATGCCTGAGACTTTGCTGGCTAACTCCAGAGATTGATTATGTGGTTATGGGTGAAGGCGAAAGAGCTATAGTAGAGCTTGCTACAGCCATCACAACGGCAACGAACCTGCCGCGGCAACCATTCCGGGTGTGGCATGCCAAAGACAAAGCAAAAACATCATAAATCAACCAAAATTCATCGAAAACATGGATGAAATCCCCTATCCTGCAAGACATCTGTTGCCCCTTGAACTATACGATAGGACAATAGAGTTTTTGAAAGTTAAACCCGCTGATGTCATGAGCATCTCACGGGGATGCGTTTTCAACTGTGGCTTTTGCGAAACGCGAAAGCTTGTGGGGAAACATGTGTCGTAGCTTTAGCCCAAAAAGAGTCATTGGCGAAATACAAGACCTTCAGAGCAGATATGGCACAAAAGGAATTTACTTCATTAACGATAATTTTACGCTTAGAAAAAAGGAAACTCTTGAACTTTGCAGCCTGATGGTTGAGAGTAAGCTGGATTTGGAATGGGTGTGCGATACACGGGTTGACATTGGTTAACCAGGAAATGTTGGTGGCTATGAGTAAAGCTGGATGCAAAACTATTTGGTTCGGTGTCGAATCAGGTTCACCCAGAATTCTGCAGCGGATCGGCAGAAACACGACACTAAAGCAGATAAAGGACGCATTTTATCTTTGCCACAAAAACGACATACAAGTTGCCTGCTCATTCATGCTTGGTTTGCCTGATGAAACTCTTGGCAGACATGGAAGTTTCGCTGAAATTCGCTAAGAAGTTGGATCCTGATTGGTGTCAATTCAACATTTTCATTGCTTATCCAGACAGCAAACTCTATCAGGAAATGCTCGAAAGCAAACGGTACACGCGTCTTGACGAGTTTTTGCTCAGCGTAAAAACCGATGAGTACAACTATGATACCCTTGTGCAAATTCAAAAAAAGTTTTTCCGTGAGTTCCATAGGTCCCCAAAACAAATAATGAAGAGGGTCAAGACGTGAAGGTATTTTGAACTTTGCCAAGCGAAGATTAAACCCCGGTGCTGTTGATAGTTCAGGTATGGCGTAGGTGGCTTTGGTTTGCAGAAGAGAAGGTTTGGAAGAACAGGCCTTCAAGTAAGCATAGTCGGATTTGGCGGTACATGGATTTCAGAACTTAAGCATGGATTCCGCGGTTCAAGTTGTCAGAAAAGCGTTTGATTGTGGCATTAAATATTTTGACACCGCAAAGCTTGATGGCGATAGCGAAGAAAAAATCGGCTCCGCCCTGAAAGATGTCAGGGACAACTGTGTTATTGCTACTAAAACTGGATCAAGAACAAAAAAGAGACTCTTTAGAAGACGTTGAAAATAGCCTAAGAAGACTTCAAACTGACAGGATAGACATAATTCAACTGCATGGAATTGATGACGAAAAAACTCTATCCAAGGCAATGGGTCAGGATGGCTCCCTGCAAACTTGCAAGCAAGCACGTTCTAGAGGCTTAGTTGATTTTATTGGTATCACTGGCCACAGACCCAGAGTTCTATTAAGAGCCATCGAAACAGGGGAGTTTGACACTGTTCTTGTTCCGCTTAACTTCGTTACTCGGCAGGCACTTGAAGAGTTATTGCCAGCGGCAAAGAAACATGATGTCGGAGTTGCCATTATGAAGCCGCTGTCAGCCAAAACCTCAACATTAATAACCTGTTTGTATAAGCCTTCGCTATCGCTTGTTTCAGATGAGACGGAACTTAAAGCGTGGTTGGGACAGACCCAGAATGCAATGGTTTCCAGTGCTCTGAGGTATGTTTTGAGCCAAAATATAGCCGTAACGATTCCAGGGTTTAGGTCAATTGAAGAAGTAGAAGTTGCCAGCAAGGCTGGAAATGAATTTAACGGCTTAACAAGAGACGAAAAAAACCGCTTCAACGTTGTGCTTGATGGAAGTTGCTGTCGAGACTGCGGTCTTTGCATGCCTTGCCCTGAGAACCTAAACATACCGGCAATTCTGAGATTCCACATGCTTTACATGACCTATGATTTGAAAAATTGGGCACAAAAGCTCTATGGCGGATTAGAAGTTGAGGCTGACGAATGCAATGGATGCGGTCAGTGTGAACCTAAATGCCCCTATAACTTTCCATAATAGACATGCTCAGAAAAGCGAAAAGTCGACTTAACTTAATTTCTAGTTTTTATGAAAAAGCGCAATGAAGGTTGGTGTCGGTGCGCCCCACTCAGGCGAAAACCGTTCTGACTTAATCAGGCTGAATTTTGAACCCACCATATGCTGAAGAATCTCAACTGTGAACCAGTGCTTATGTGCGTCATATCGCAAGCCTTCTTTGCCTTCGGGAGCTTCAACTATGAGGAAACCCTTGGGTTTAAGAACTCTGTAGGCTTCAGCCAAGAAATTATCAGGATTCCACAGGTGCTCAACTACTTCAGAAGCTAAAACCAAATCAAAACTGTTGTCAGCAAAAGCGAGTTTCTCTGCGTCTCCTGATACGACAAATGAAATGTGACGTTTTTGAGCTACTGGAGTAATCGTTGGCAAATCTACAGATGCAACCGTGTTGCCCATTTTTGCTATAGGCTCACTAAGTAAACCATCACCGCAACCCACGTCCAGCACCGTCAGTCCTTTGCCGATTTGGCTAATCATTGTGGTAAATGTGTTGATTCTTGCCAAATTTAAAGGCCTAGCATAAGCAACTGCCGTGCTATGCATTGACGCTGCAGTGTAAGTGTCGTATTTTTGCCATTCTACCCAACCTCTTCTGTTATGGTTTCTTTGACGATACAAGGTTTCTCTAATAATTAGGTGCCTTACTTGAGCTGGATTCGTTAGTAGATAAGTAAGCCCATGTAAATGTCTTTTAAGGGAGGATGGCATCGGTTTCTAAATCAAGGTTCACTATAATTTAAGGATTACATAACAATTGACATAAAGCAAAAAGAACCCTGAACTTCAAATTATGGACTCTAACAGATTTAAAATAAAAAAGGAAAAGGAATTGTGTTTTTATTTCTAAGCAGAATTATCAGTTTTCAGGGACAAAAAATAGCTCTAAAATCTCATTTGTGTATAAATCGCTCGAATCGAAAACATATATTAATTAAAGTAGCCCATCTATCAATCCATCCATAGATTCAGGGATAGCAATGAAGCCGCATGTAACCCTTGTTAATCCACCTTATCCAGAAGGTGCACACCAACATCCACCGTTTATTCCGTTGGGAATCGGGTATTTGGCTGCTGTTTTAGAAAAAGCTGGTTACCCAGTTGATGTTATTGATTGTCAGGCGCTTAAACTTACACCTGATCAATTTAGGATTGAGCTCAGTAAACGTAATCCAGACGTTGTAGGAATGACTTCAACCACTCTAACCTACAAGTCTGCGGCTGAAATGGCCAAGATAGCAAAAGAAGTCAATCCAAAATGCATTACCATGATTGGTGGTCCTCACGTTTCATTTTGGGATGAAAACGCCTTAAAAGAATATCCACAATTTGACATTATTGTAAGAAAAGAAGGCGAAAACACCATCGTTGAGCTTATGCAAAGAATTGAGGCAGGAAAACTTTACTATGACGTTGTGGGCACTACTTGCCGAAAAGGCAGCGAAATCGTCAAAAATCCAGATAGACCATACATTCAAGACCTCGACGCCTTACCTTTTCCAGCTCACCACCTTTTCCCACTTGAACACTTAAACAAATACGGCGTTGTCATTTTCCCTGTATATACAAGCCGAGGATGCACTTTCTGGTGCAACTTCTGCTCGGCAGTACGAATGTTCGGCAGAGGATATCGAATGCGAAGCCCGAAAAGCGTAGTTGACGAACTTGAACATCTTGTCAAGGACTTTGGGGCACAACAATTCACCTTCTACGATGACGCATTCTCCGTCGACCAAAACCGGGTCAAAGAAATCTGCCAAGAAATCAAGAATCGCAACCTGAAAATTAAGTGGGACTGCGAAACCCGAGTTGACATGGTTACAGGCGAGCTGCTTAAAACCATGAAGGATGCAGGCTGTATTGCTGTCTGGTTCGGTGTTGAAGCTGGTTCACAGATGGTCATTGACGCCATGGGCAAAGGCTACACTTTAGAGAAGATCAAGAAAGCCTTCAAGATGGCACAAGAAGTCGGTTTAATGACTGTTGCAAGCGTTGTCCTGGGCTTCCCTGAAGAGACACCTGAAACACTTAGGGAGACAACCAAGTTTATTGAAGAACTTAATCCTGACGATGTTGGCTACTACATTGCCACGCCTTATCCAGGTACTCCAATGCATGAACTCGTTACACAGAAAGGCTGGCTAAAAATTACAGATTTCAACCGCTATGACACTGCCACACCAATCTTTGAAACTCCACTGATAAGCTCAAAGGAACTTAAGGAAATGAGGGAAAAAGCGTTCCAAAGCTTCTACATACGACCAAGCTACATCTACAAGATGTGGAGAAAAGGCGGAGTCTACGGCAAATCAGCCACAAGAACAGCATTGGCACATATGAGAAGAAAAAT
The DNA here is from genome assembly GCA_963831865.1 of Candidatus Bathyarchaeota archaeon. Taxonomy (GTDB): domain Archaea; phylum Thermoproteota; class Bathyarchaeia; order Bathyarchaeales; family Bathycorpusculaceae; genus Bathycorpusculum. Next base: position 16,805 of record CAWHSP010000048.1, read on the forward strand.
AAAAGCAGCCTTCTAGGTTGATTCAACCATTTCCATTTTCATAGTTATCTGGTGCAAGATTGAAAATGAGCAAAACAGCCAAAGTAGCATTAGTTAATCCGCCACCTCTGAAGGGAGTTTTTCATCATCACCCATACTTACCTATTGGCTTAGCTTATTTGGCGGCTGTTTTAGAAGCAGAAAGGCAATGAAGTTTTGGTTCTTGACTGTTTAGCATCGGATATTGACCAAGAAGAATTAAAGCAAAAACTTGCCGCTTTTAACCCAAATGTGATTGGCATAAGTTCTATGACGCCTATGGTGCCTTCAACCATGCTTGCGGCGAAAGGAGCTAAAGAAGCATGCCCAAACGCAACAGTTGTTCTTGGCGGTCCACACGCAACTTTCATGGACAAAGAAATCCTTAGCCAAGAAACATCGGTTGATGTCGTTGTTAGAGGCGAAGGAGAACAAACTCTTCTAGAATTAACAGAGAAAATCACAAACCAAGAAAGCCTCAACGATGTTGAGGGCATAACATTTAGGAAAGAAGGACAAATTCTTCAAAACCCAACGCGACCATACATTCAAAACCTTGATGAATTGCCCTTTCCAGCCTACAAGCAGTTTCCATTGGACAATTATCGGCTTTTTGGGAAATTGTTTTTCCCAGTAATTACCAGCAGAGGGTGCCCTTTTCAATGTTCATTTTGCACGACCTCACGCATCTTAGGCAAACAGTACAGGGCCAGAACCGCCAAAAACATCGGTGACGAACTTGAACTACTCAAAAACGAATACCATGCCGATTCTTTCACCTTCTATGATGATACTTTGACGCTTGATAAAAAACGGATTTTTGAAATTTGCAATGAAATAAAAACTCGCAAAATTGATATTCCATGGGATTGCCAGACTCGCGTTGACCAGATTTCCGAAGAAGTCTTAGCTAAAATGAAAGAAACAAACTGCCAACAAGTGTTTTTTGGAGCTGAATCTGGTTGCCAGGACGTTTTGGATTGGGTTAAAAAGCGAACCACTGTTGAGCAGAATGAGGCAGCTATCAAAATGGCTAAGAAAGCTGGTTTGTTTGTAGCTATATCCATCATTATTGGTTACCCAGGCGAAACAGCTGAGATGCGCAAGGAAACGTTAGATTTCCTCAGACGAGCAGAACCTGATGACGTTTACCTTTGCATTGCTACACCTTACCCAGGCACTGACCTGCGGTTGCTTGTTGAGAAGATGGGTTTGAAAATGTCCACCGACTGGGAACGCTACGACACAACTACGCCTGTTTTTGAGAACCCACTTTTGTCAGATGAAGAAGCTTGCAAGCTAAGAAGAGAATTTTACGATAGTTTCTATACTCCCAAATACGTATTTAGGAACATGTTTAAACAGAACTTCTACAGTCGGACCATGGCTAGGGTTGCTTTGAATCATCTTGTTTGGCGAATCAAAGCACATTTCTAAGCTTTTTGAACTGCTTTTTTATCCCTAAAAACAACCGTGAGCTTTCTTTACTAAAGGTATTTCAGAAAGACTCAACCCTAATTGAAAGCCAAAGAGTGTTTCGGTAATTAACATGCGTGTTTGCCTCATTAATCCGCCAAGAATTCAACCCAAAGCTTGGGGGAAACCAAGCGTTTACCAACCCATGGACTTGGCATATGTAGCTGCCGTTCTTGAGAAGCAACAGGAAGTGCTAGTTATTGACGTACCAAATGAAGGGTGGAATCTGCTGGAGGAAATTGGCGGGTCAAAATATCGTCAAGGGCTTAAGAACGAGATTATAGTTGAGCGGATCAAGAACTTTGAGTCCTAGACTTAGTTGTGATTTCAGTTCCATTTTCAGGTTGGGCAACTGCAGCTTTCGAAGTTGCAGCTACGGTGAAAAGCGTTGACCGCGAAATTAAGGTGGCACTTTTCGGATTACACGCTTCTGCTAGACCTAACGAATGCCTTAAACAAGAAAATGTTGATTGTGTCGTAATCGGCGAGCCTGAGTTGACAGTGGCTGAGTTAGCAAACGCACTTGAGAAGGGCAATGCAGCTGATTTGGCGCAGGTGAAGGGAATCGGGTTTATCCAAAATGGAAAAATCACTATTACGGCGCCAAGACCATTTATTGAGGACTTAGACACCTTACCTTTCCCAGCTAGACATTTATTGCCTATGAAGCAGTTTTTTGAAGCGGCAAAAAAAATTCCAATCAGCGGCAACCTAAAGAAACCGTCCATACGAATGCTTACAAGCCGTGGTTGCCCTTACGGGTGCATTTTCTGCTCAAACAATATCGTGATGGGTAGGAAGTGGCGTGCAAGAAGTGCCGAAAATGTGGTTGCTGAGATTGAGCAAATTGTCAAAACTTATGGTATTAGGCAGATTGATTTTTTGGATGATAACATAGCATTTGATCGGAAACGGCTAGAAACTATCTGTGACCTGCTGGTGCAGAAACGCCTGCATATTGAGTGGTGTACGCCAAACGGTGTCCGGGCAGATTCGCTTGATGCTGAGCTTTTGGCGAAAATGCGGGCTGCTGGCTGCCAGAAGATTTTGGTCGCTCCTGAATCAGGTGTCCAACACATTGTTGACGATGTTATCAAGAAGAAACAGAGCCTAAAACAAGTAGAAAAAGTTGTGCGCTGCAGCGCATAAGTTGGGCATTAAAGTCGGTTGCTTTTTTATCTTGGGCATGATTGGTGAAACAAAAAAGGATATGACCGAGACAATTAAGTTCGCTCATAAACTTCGGCAGTTAGGGGCTGAATACTTCTACTTCAGCTATGCTACACCACTCTACGGCACAGAACTTTATAGACAAGCCAAAGAAGGCGGGTTTTTAATTTCTGATTTCAGCGATGATGCTCTCTCTGAGGTGAAACCGCTAATTGAAACTCCGGAGTTTTCGGTTGATGACTTGCGGTGTTTAGCCGCGGAAGCGAATTTGGTTAACCCAACGGTTACTCGTGACCGAATTTTAAGGGCTATGCGTAATCCTAAGAATGCAGTAGGAATTCTCTTCAATAGACAAAGGGCGAAAGCTAAACAGTTAAAGTAATGCTAAACCGGTTTTGTTAATAAAATTTGCCGCAATTTTCAAGACTTAACTGCCTGAAAGAAAAGGGTGCGAATGATTTTTTTGATTATCTTCTTTTGCGTGTTAAGACGACTGCCAATGTTACGACAGCAATTACTCCAATGATGGTAATTGAGCCAATGATTGTGTTGTTGAATTCTGGAACTTGTGATTGCCAAATATTCGTCGCGATAACTAAAGTGTGCATTGTGTAATTTGTGCCGCTTGAGAAACCTTCAACATCGATTCCGGTAATCTGATCCCAAACGTAGGTGTTACTACCGCTTGTGGCGTTAACAACTGTTCTTGTCGCACCAGCATACATTCCCTGATTTTCGTCTTGCAATTGTTATGTTACCCACATTTGAATCATAGAATTGGTCGCCTTTTGCCAAGTTAGCTGGAATGATGAAATTATCGATTAATTGTCCAGTTTGCAAGTTTAAAGTGTAGAGCTCGGTTGAGAGCTGGGTGCCGTTTGTCAACGTTGAAATAATATTGACGTTTATTGCCGTTCCTTGAATACTCAAGACGGTCATGTTTGCTCCAACTATAGAATGGCTTGGATCGGGGGGCGTGCCTGTAAAGGTAACTTGGTATTGAATCCAGTCGCCTGCTTTAACGCCAACGGTTAATTGGGCTGTTGATGAAATGCTGATTAAGCTTAACATCAGAAAAAACGAAAATAATCCTAACATCAGTTTTTTGTTCATAATACAAGCCTTCGTTTTTTTAGGGACAATGCAGTCTAAAAAACTTTGTGCAGATTAGAGTGAGGTGTCTTTTCTGAAAACTATTTCCTCTCGGTTTCAATTAATAGCATGGTCAAAGTCAGAGATAAAAAGAAGCTCAAGTGGTGTCTGGTAAACTATGATTCGGGCAAAATAACTCAAAAATGGGCTTCTAAACATTTAGAGATAACTACTAGAAGATTCAGGCAGCTACACCAACAGTTCAAAACAACAGGAAAGATTCCTGACATCGCAATCAATAACGGAAGACCAAAAAAGACCATTGACCCCGAACTAAAAAGAATAATCAAACAAGCTTATGAAAAAGATCAGTTGAATGCAGTGTACCTGGAGCAAATCATTTACGGTCGCCAGGGAATATCTATTCCACACAGTACAATTCACGAGGTTTTGCTTGAGTTGGGATACGCCAAGCATCAAGAAAGCAAGCAAAAGCGTAGGAAACCTTGGATACGATATGAACGAGCGCATTCTCTTTCGCTGGTACATACTGATTGGCACCATTGTGAAAACGGCAAGTATCTTTGCGCCGTTTTGGATGATGCTTCAAGGAAAATCCTTGCAGCGGAAGAATTCGACAATGAAACAACGGAGAACTCTATTGCCGTTCTTAAGAGCGCTTACGATGAATGCAAGCCATTTTACCCTATTCTTTCAATCGTTACGGATCATGGATCGCAGTTTTATGCCAATAAACGGGACGCGAAAGGCTATGCTGAGCATGGGTTTGAAGGGTTCCTTGAAGAAGTTGGCATTAAGCATATTCTTTGCGGGGTGAATCATCCGCAGACGAATGGTAAGCTGGAAAAGTGGCATGATTGTTACATTAATCATAGAGGTAGGTTTGATAGCCTTGAGAAGTTTGTTTTGTGGTATAATAGTCGGCCTCATGGAGCTCTTAATTTGAGAAGAGTGGAGACGCCAAATGATGCGTTTGTCAGGAAAATGAGGCCTGAAGTTTGGTTAGGCTTAGCAGCCAAGTTGTTTGGATGGTGAAATCGTGAATAGTAATATAAGCAAAAAAGAGGAAATAGTTTCGAGAAAAGATACAGATTAGAGTGAGGTAAGAAAAGAAAATAGAATTTGTCTTTAATTCTTTGGTTGCAGGCTTGCTTTTTTGATTATAAAGTACCCTTTGGTGCCTTTCCAGGCAGTTTTGGATTTTTCAACTTGGATTTTTTTCTTGTAGATTGGGCTGTCAACGACGATTGTGTGGTATTCGCCCCATTCACCTATTGGGTTCATCTTCTTATTATTTACCAACTGGGTGATTTCATCCATTACTCCTTGGTCAATTTCCCGTCCAAGCCAGTTCTTGTTTGACCCCAACGCGGTGTCAATTTCGATGATAAGATTATGGAATCCCAATTGCTGCATCTCAGCTAGTGAAACCAATGGGTTTTTGCCGAAAAGAGGCGCGTACTGCTTAACGTTGATGGGGTCAAGAATTTCTTTGTAGTATTCCAGGTGCTCGGGAGTAGTCATGACACCTGAAACCAACATGTCGGCGTTGATTTTTTTAAGGGCTTTTCTTATGTCATCTGGTTTTCTGCCAACTACGATTGAGGGTATGCCGATGGCTTCCGAAACCAGCTTAAGCATCGATTTGTTTTCTAAGTGCCCCTTGCCGCCAGTCGTTATGAACATCAGGTGAGTTACGTTTAATCCTTCTTTTAAGGGCAGTGTATAATGCATAAACTGAGTCTTTTCCGCCTGATAATGAGACAACTACGTTAGACATGTTTTGGCTGTCACCGTGGTTTTGGTTTTTGGTTTATCTTTGTATTGGTTTCTGGTGCATATAAGAATGTACGCCTAGTTTGAAAACTAATAGCAACAAACAAGCGGAGATAGAAACAGAATTTGAAGCTGAAAAAAATAAAAAGGGATAGTGAGATTCTTGTGGAAAGTCTATGATCGTCTTCTCAAAGTCAGAAGTATCAATGCAGTGGCTACGGCGATTGCTATTATTATTCCAAATGTTGCAGCCATAAGAGGTGTGGTGTCTTGTGTTGCTTGAACTGGAGCTAATGTTGCAGTTGGTGTTGCCGCTGCTGTGCCGACTGAAATAGCGGTTGCTGCAGACGAGCTGCCGTAGGAATCGTCGCCTGCGAAAGAAGCGATAATCTTGTAGTCTCCTTCGATTGGTGGAGTCCAGGTCTTGCTGAAAGTGCCGTAATATCCGTCTGTTGTAACTGTTCCAATGTTTTCAGAGTTGCCATTAGAGTCAAGAGCGGTTAGGATGACTGAAACACCTGTTATTGACTGGTTATGCCAGATTCCATCTATGGGGTTCTGCATATGGAGATACTCCATCTCTGTACTCATTGAGTCTTTTGAGACTGCTGGGGTGCCTGGTTGAGCGGGTGAAATATCGAGAACTGTGCCTTGGATTACGATGCCTGTTCCCTTTTGCACTACAATGTTAGGTGCAGTTACAGTTGTGGTGGTCTTGCCTTTGCCGAATACGTACATGTACCCGTCATATGTGTTAGATGCGGTGAAATAGCCGTCAGAAACAGCACCGACTCCCATTGAGCCGCTTATGTTCCATATTCCTTGTCCAGTTGTTGCATTGATGCAGTGGAGTCTCCAGCCTCTGGTGATTGGCTGGCTTGGTGTGTGTTCAGTGTTTGAAGCGTAAACTTTTCCGTCTGCAACCATAATGGCACCGTTCCAAGAGCTTACTCCTGTGCCGTTCGCGTCAGTGTATGGAGTTTCATAGGGATTGTTTGGTGATTCGTATTTCCAGACTATTTTGCCGGTTTGCCAATCTATTGCATATATCGCTGAGTACGCGTTTCGGAAGAACATGCCGTATGCTGAAGTTGAATCGTAAGCTCCGAAGCCAGGTTTATCCCATGGATACGGAAATAAGTCACTTTTGCCTAGTAATTTGCCTGAATACTCGTCATAGAAGTTGTAGTATCCCAATGCTGTTAGAAGTGCGAGTTTGCCGTGGTCAACAAGATTGCAGATAGGGTTGTATTGATAGTCAGAGGTGGTTTGGTCCCATAATGCCTGGCCTGTCTTTATGTTGACGGCTGTTAATGCTGTTCCAACTCGCGCTTGTGCCGCACGTGCAGTGCGTGTCCAAATTGCGACGCCTCCGTTCCAATCCCACGTTGTGTCAGCTGAGAGACTGTAGGAGCATGAAACGTTGCTTGCAATCCTATTTGTGAAGTTGGTGTCTGTTCCTTGAGTTGTCCAGTTTACTAATCGGTATTGACTTGCTGTGGCATTGATGGTTTGTACGCTGAAGGCGTATCCGTTCATGTAGTAGGTTGCTGATGATACTGGGATTGAAATGTTTAGGGTTGACAGCCCCGGTGATAGGGGTTATATTTTATGAGCCTGCTGCTACCTATGTATAATAAGCTTGCGCTTGCACTGATTCCATATTCAGAGCCAGCTACAGGTCCTGCTGACCCTTCTGGAGTATTCTATTACTGTTGGCGCGCTAACACCTGTCTGCTCCCAGTAAACTGCCCCCGTCCGCAAATCATAGCATTGCCAAACGCTTACAGGCAAAGTTAGGACAGAGCCGTTAACTATAGTTGGCATTACCTTCGTAATTGATTGATAGCATCTTCCTTGAAAAACAATATTCGGGTTGCCGCCGCCTGAAGTGTAGGACGGGTAGCCGTTGTCTCCGCCCATTATGCCTCCGAATGCTCCTTGGCGTTTCCAAACTATGTGTGCACTGTTAGGTCCCTGAACCCATGGTGTAAAAGCATAACTAGTGCTCCAGTAGGGGGTTGTGTTCGGATAGAGTTGATCCCATGTTGGGCCGCCTCCCGGACCTCTCCATGGAAAGTCTCCGCCTATGACCCACCATTCTCTGTTTTCAGTGTTTATTGGTCTATTCCAGTAGTCAGTTGGTAGTGCTGCTTGAGGCCAGGAAGCCACCATATCTTTCAGTACTGTCAGCGTTTGTTCTGGAGTTGATGCAGGTGTGTAATAGTTTGTGCCAGCGTAAGCACTGCCTGAGGAATTAGCTACGATATATCCGCTCAAGTAGTTACCTGCTGGGAAGAATGTTCCTGGGAAATCGAACTTGAATTTCCATGTTCCGGTTTGGTCGGGTGTATACTCAAACCAGGCTGTTCCGTCGTCAGTATATGAATTAAGTGTTCGGGTCTCTACGGTGGCATCAGGTTTTGTGATTGTGACTTTGAAATCTAGGAACATTCTCATGGCTTCCGGGGCTGGCGTGATCCACATGTTAACCAAGATTGACTGGCCTAAACCTACAGGGTTTGGTCTAATGCTGAGATAAGCTGCGCTTGTGACCGTTGCATTGGGAGTTACTCCGGCTGGAATTGGTCCAGAAGTTGGTTGTGTTTTGGATAGTTGAGCTTTGACTGGTTGTATTGTGCTTGACAATGGTATTAGCGATGTCATTAGTAGCGCTAAAACTATTGCTGTAGCTATTGTAGTCTTTCTTTTATTTATCTTGTTTTTCTCCTTAATTTTTGAGAAGAAGCTGTTGTAGAATTGCTTTTTCTCTATTACATTGATTTCACGGGATTAGCTTATAACGGTGAGTGGAAAGTGCCCACTGATGACAAAGCTTGACATGTTGTTTGACACTGCCAACGTTGCTGAGACTCCAGTTTTTGGATAGTTATCGATAGGGATAAATTTCCAAAAGAAGTTTACGTTTACAATGATTACGGTCTTACCTGTGATAATAGGTATAAGCATACTGCTTTTAGCCATAATTCTAGATTTATTTGTCGGCGACATTTCACCTTGGAAGCCTTGGAAACGTGTCTACAACCTACATCCAACCGTTTGGCTTGGCAACTTAACTAAAGCCTTAGAACCCCACTTCAAGAATGCTAACGCAAAAATTGAAAAAATTGGGGGCGTCTTCTTAGCTCTAATAGTTATGGCGGCAATCACTGTGCCAGTCTATTTGGGGTTAAAATATCTCTTCATATTTCTCGGTGCAATCGCATATGTAATTGTTGCAGCAATAATTTTCAAGTTTACAATCTGCATCAAGCTGGAAACCGACGGTGCCGTCGCGGTTGCCAAAGCAATCCAAAACAACGACTTAGCAGAGGCAAGAAAATACGCTCACTTCTCGCGCAGAGACCCCAGCCAACTAACAGGTGCACAAATCGGTTCAGCCGTCATAGAATCAATGGTTGAAAACCTGACTGACTTTAGACTATCGCCATTTATCTATTTTGCTTTTTTTGGTTTGCCGGGCGCTGTGACTTTTCGCGCGGTTAATACATTGGATGGTATGGTTGGTTTCAAGGATAAAGAGCATTTGAATACGGGTTGGTTCTCTGCTAACTTGGATACAATAATCAATTACGTTCCATCACGATTTACTACGGCATTAATGATTATTTCTGCGGCAATTTTAGGTGACGATTACAAGAACGCTTGGAAAATCGCACGCCGAGACCACAAACGAGTGCAAAGTAGAAACCATGGATGGCAAATGGCAGCCATCGCAGGTGCCTTGCACGTGCAGTTGGAAAAGCCTGGAAGATACACTGTTGGAGACACCCTTGAAGCAATTTCGGCAGACAAGATTTTGCGCTCCTTAAAAATTCGTGACTTATCTATAGTACTGTGTATTCTCTTGGTTTTGCCTATAATTGTAGTAGTTGGGCTTTACTGGCCATTCTTTTGGGGATTGCCACTTTAATTTCCACAAATCTTGTTCTGTGAGCGCTGGGTTGGTGTTTTTTCGAAAGCTTTAAAGATTTGGCGCTCTGTATTTGCGGAAGATAAAGAGCTTTAGGAAAGAGAATAATGGGGCTCCATGTAACTCTTGTTGTTCCACCGTATCGTACTAAACCGCATCAACATCCACCTTTTCCACCGCTAGGTGTAGGTTATCTTGCGGCGGTTTTAGAAAAAAACGGTTTTGACGTTGAAGTCATTGATTGTCAAGCCTCAGATTACAGATATGACGATTTTAGACGAGAAATTGCCAAACGTAACCCCGACCTAGTCGGAGTTACTGCGGCTACACGTCTATATAACTCGGCAAAAGAAATTATTAAAATTGCCAAAGAAGTACATCCGAACTGTGTAACTGCTCTTGGCGGCCCCCACGTTACTTTTTGGAATGAGAAAGCTCTGCAAGAATGTCCCGAACTGGATATTGTTGTTAGAAAAGAAGGGGAATATACATTATTAGAAATAGTGCAGAGAATAGCTGCTGGTAAAAGTTATCAAGACGTTATTGGTACTACTGCCCGAAATGGCGATGGGTTCACAGTAAACCCGGACAGACCATACATTGAGAACCTTGATGAGCTGCCGTTTCCAGCGAGGCATCTTTGGGATCTTGAAGCAATCCGAAAAGCAGAAGACATGTTTTATTTGACAACGACTCGAGGCTGCGTTTACTGGTGTGAATTCTGCGCTGCCGTGCGAATGTTCGGAAGAAGATACCGCATGCGAAGCGTTCAAAACGTTGCAGATGAGCTTGAGTATCTTTACAAGACATTTGGTGCAAAATATTACACTTTCTGCGATGACGCCTTTACCGTTGACCAAGCGAGGACCGTCGCTTTATGCGATGAAATTAAAAAACGTGGGCTCAAAATTCAATGGAATTGCGGCACCCGCGTTGACATGGTTACAAAGGAGCTTCTGCAGAAAATGAAGGATACGGGCTGTGTTTCTGTATGGTTTGGTGTTGAGTCAGGAACACAGAAAGTTTTAGATAATATGCATAAAGGAATTTCGCCAGAAATGACAGCGCGAACTGTTGGTTGGGTTAGGGAACTTGGTTTAAGACCGACGCCTAACGTGCTTCTTGGTTTTCCAGGCGAAACGAAAGAGTCAGCCATGAAAACCATAAAGTTCGCGGAGAAAATTAGCCCAGACGAAATCGCCTACTACAACATTGCAACACCTTATCCTGGTACGCCCATGTATGACATGGTTATCAAAAACGGTTGGTTAAGGGTAACTAACTTTGACGATTATGATGCAACTACTCCGATTTTTGAGACGCCATCGTTGAGCCTTAGAGATTTGGAAGAGCTCTATCAGAAAGCTTTTGCAAGCTTCTATATGCGACCAAGCTACGTACTTCGTATGTGGCGTAAAGGGGTCGCGTCGGGTTACGCAGCGACAAAAAAATATTTTTTCTATCTATCCAAAGCGGCTAAATCAAAGTTCAAGTAAAAACTATTCTTGCCTAAAATCTTTGATAGAGCTAACCGCAAGAGTTTTCGGTAGCTGAAACTAAAAAAGAAAGAAGAAGGGGATTTTATTAATGCCTCATTGGCTGCATGCCATACCACATCATTACTTTCGCAATGATTGGTATGATTATGCCTAGGGCAATGCTTGGTATGAAGGCTAACGTGAATCCGTACAAGATTGACCCAGCGTCATATTGGAAGGGTACGAATGTTCCACTTACGTGTATTCCTGTATTTGCAACCGCCCAAAGTCCATGAGCCATGTTCCGTGGTGAATAGTCCAATACCGATGTGGAAGATGCACCTGCAAATGTAAGCGCGTAGTTGTAGTTCATGAAGACTTGTATTATTGCAGTCAGTGATGCAGCTGTTAGGCCTGCGCCTAGCATTCGTTTGAAATTTGTTGACCCGTTTGTCAATGCTCCGGCCATGTAGCCGATGATGACAGCATTTACTAGGTAGAAGAGCATGCTTAGGTCGCCGTAGAAGTTGTGGTATATAGGATCACTAGCATAAGAAACGCCAAGATAAGCGTAGTATCCATTATAAAGCCCTGCACTGGCCATATAATAAGCGCCTCCCATGATGAAGCCTGCTGCGCCGCCTGCCCATTTATTCCAGAGCAATCCTAGTACTAGTGGAACACCGAGAACGATCATTTGAGCAAAGCCCTGAGTTAGAATGACACCGATAGTACCAGTTAGACCAGTAAGTCCGAGAACGTGGTATGATCCGCCAGGGTTTACGTAGACTGCTAGAAGGAAGATAAGTAGAACTAGAACGAGTGGAATGATTACGCCGTAGAGTATGTCAATGAGTCTAAATTTTTGTGTTTCCAATTTTTATCCCTTTTAGTTTTATATTATAAGAGTATTATCGTTTGGGCGAGTTTATAAATTTAATGCCTCAGCTCTGAACCACTTTGGCAGTGACATATAAGAATTCAAGTCATCCATCTTATATTTATTTTGAATGAATCACTCGCCCTCCTACAATCGTTATTTCAACAGCAATATCGCCTATTTTGTTTGGCTGGGAAGTTTTCGGGTTGCCTGTGAGAACAGTTATGTCCGCTAACTTGCCCACTTCAATTGAGCCTTTAACGTCTTCTTCAAAGCTAGAATAAGCAGCATCAATCGTATACATTCGTAAAGCTTCTTCAATGCTTACCTGCTCCTTAGCAAAAAATTGTCTGTTAGCAGCATCTTGAATTCCAAGCATCGGATTTAGCGGTTCCATGGGGCAATCAGAACCCCCTATAACCCGGATGCCAGCTTCAACCAAAGTTTTCAAAGGAAAAAGCCAACTTCCCCTCTCAGTTCCTAAATGGCTCAGGGCTGACCAAACTGAAAACTCTGAGGCTACGACGCGGGGCTGGACGGAAACGACTACTTGCCCCTTTTTTATTCGCTCCAGCAATTTCTGGTTTAACAGGGCAGCCTGCTCAATACGAGGACGCAAAGCCTTGCCAGCTTCTAAGAGTTGGGTTTGTTCGATAACAATTAAAGCGGCATCCACCGCCTTGTCGCCAACTGCATGAATGATTAGTTGAAAACCTGCTTTGCTTATCTTCAATGCTAACTTGACCATTTCTTCTGTTGAAAAAAGCAGCCGTCCTTGTTCTGTGGGGCAATCATTGTAAGGCTCAAATAACGCCGCAGTTCGGGCAGCTAGGTAGCCGTCCGCAAAAATAACAAAGCCGCCAAACCTTAACAAGTCCTGCTTAAAGTTTTCCTTCAAAGCTGAGATTTCATCAATAAGAGTCACAGGCGATATAACGTTAATCCTAAGTGGTAACTTGTTTCGTTGATTCAATTTCTGGATAACGGAAAGCTCAACTGGAGATAGAATTATCCAGTGTATACTGGTTATTCCTGCTTCAACTATTTTTTTGCAGGCTAGGCGTGCTCCAGCAGTCAATTCCTCTACATCAGGGGCTGGAATTGCGTTCCACACTAAGTTAGTGGCTTCATTTCGCAGAATACCCGTAAATTCACCCTTTTGGTTTTTTTCAATAGTAGAGGGTGACTGTTTAGCAACGTCAACTATTTCGGATGCACGGCTGTTAATAACGCAAACTTGCCCGGATTTATGATATAAAACCACAGGGTTAGCAGAAGAAACAATGTCGAGATCAAACCGGGTCGGCAAACGTTTTTCTGCAAAATATTTTTCATCCCAGCCTCGTCCAATAATCCATTTGCCTTTTGAAGTCTGTTTTATGCGTTGTCTTAGGGAATACTGCAGTGTTTTGATGGATGATACTTGTTCAAGGTTTAGCCAAGTTAGGATTCTGCCAAAATCAGCGAGATGAATGTGTGTATCAATTATGCCTGGAATAACCGTTTTGCCGCTTAGACGAATAACTTTTGTTCTCTTTCCAATTTTTTTGCTAACTGCTTCAATTGAACCAACTTGAATAATTCTGTCACCTTTCACAGCTACAGCTTCGGCAAGAGGCGCAAGCGGATTCATTGTTAAAACTCTCCCTTCAAGCAACACTAAATCGGCTGACACGATATTCACTTATTCCCTTAGCGGATCACGTTTAATTTCACGTCGATTTTTGCTAATTAGAGCTATCTAAGCCCGTGACTAACGTATTGGTATGTTTTTGTATCCACTATAAACCTTATGGAAAAGGCTTAATTTCAAGAAGAGGTGCTTGCTTTTCTTCCAAGGACAACCAAAGGAGCAATTAAAGTCCTTAGCGCACAATCTTTTTTTACTACGAAATCCTAGGTATGACAAAATGTTTGAGGGTAAAGGTGCATTTTAGTTGGCACAAAAAGGGCCATTACTCATGACTTCATGGAGGGCTACTGGAGCCTGCAACGCACGCTGCAAATACTGTAATGTAAACGCCACAGACGCGCATGCCCCAAAAGAATTGACCACACAAGAAGCCCTACGTCTGGTTGATCAGGTCTACGATTTTGGGGTAAGATGGTTTGGCTTAAAAGGCGGAGAGCCGCTTCTTAGAAAAGACATATTTGAAATAGTCACATACGCAAAAAATAAAGGTCTCAACGTGTGTCTTTTGACAAACGGCTGCTTTGTTGACGGCGCCATCTACGATAATCTAGTAAAAAACCAAGTATGGACATCGGTTAGCATCGATGGTCCAGAAGAAATTAACGATATCTTAAGAGGCAAAGGCTCATACCAAAAGGCGTTAGCAGCCATCGAGAAACTATCAGCTGGAAAAATACTCAACGGTTTAGCTGCTGCAATAACGTCTGTTAATTATAATCATCTGGATCATGTTTGCGAATTAGCTGCAAAATACCATGCCAACTTTGTATGGTTCAACCATTTGGTTCCAAGCGGAAGAGCAAAGGAAACAATGGAGTTAACTCCAACCCCTGAACAATACGAGGAAGCATTAAACCACATATGGGATTTATCAGTTAAGTATGAAGGCATTTTTGATATTCATGTGCATTGTCCACATTACGCGCGGGTGGTCAAACAAAGGAACATTCCTAACTTCCAAGAATGGTACGACCGCAAATATCACGGCAAATGCACCTACTTCGCTTTTGGCGGATACATCAGCGTAACAGAAAACGGCAACTTAATTCCATGCTTCTACACTGACCTTCGCCCCATGGAAGCAATGATGCTGGGAAACATAAGAGACAAGAGCTTAAAACAAACATGGGAAGAAATGCAAAAATCACCTTACTTCACCAGCTTCAGAGACCGAAGCGTCCTGAAAGGAAAATGCGGAGTCTGCGAATACAGAGAAATATGTGGCGGTTGCAGAAACAGAGCTTACGCATACACAAATGACATTTACGGTGAAGACCCAGCATGCGCGTATATACCTGAAAGCTTACGCAAAAAATAGATCACGTTCCAAAATTTTTCAGCTTTTCATTAGAACACCAAAATCTACTTTCATTAGTAGAAATTTTTATTACACTAAGCCTACAATCCACCATAGGCACAACTTCACGTTGGTCCTTATCTTAATTTACAAGGGGGCAAAATAATGAAAAACAAAATAGTTTTCACTTTAGCGCTAATGACCCTATTTTTGACCCCTCTATTTTTCATGAACAACATTTCCACTGCACAGTCAGCTGGAGATGCTTGGACTATGTTCCATCATGACCTAACACACACAGGCGTATCCGACACTTCCGCCCCCAGCACTAACCAAACTTTATGGAAATTCAGCACTGGAGGTCAAATGGGCTCACCTACTGTTAGTGGCGGCGTTGTTTACGTGGGTTCGTACGACAACAAAATCTACGCTTTCAACGCTAAAAACGGCGCTGCAATCTGGAACTTTACAACAGGGGGCAGAGTAGTTTCTTGTCCTACTGTTGTGGGCGGCGTGGTTTATGTGGGTTCAGAAGATAACAAATTGTATGCTTTAAACGCGAAAACGGGCAATTTGGTTTGGAGTTATACGACTGGTTACTATGTTGATTCTGACCCTGTTGTCTCAAACGGCATAGTGTACGTAGGCTCCGAGGACAAGAACGTTTACGCTATAAACGCTTTAACAGGCAAACCTGTCTGGAATTATACATTAGGGGGACAAATTATGCTTTCGTCTCCTGCTTTAGCGGAGGGCATTGTGTATATCGGCTCATTAGACCATACAATCTATGCTTTAAACGCTTTAAACGGCTATCAGATCTGGAATTACACTACAGGAGACAACATTGTTTCTTCTCCAACGGTTGCCAACAGCATAGTTTACATTGGGTCGTTAGACAACAAAATCTACGCTTTAAACGCCAATAATGGCAAGGAAATTTGGAATTTCACAACTGGTAACGACGTTTTTTCTTCACCGACAGTAATTGACAGCACAGTTTATGTTGGTTCTATTGACGGAAAAGTGTACGCCCTAAACTCAGCTGAGGGTAGCCTCAAGTGGCAGTATAATACAGGAAATGGCGTCGCATCTTCCCCAACCATTTTCAACGGCATGGTTTATGTAGGTTCGTACAGCAACAAAATTTACGCTTTAAATACTCAAACAGGCGACTTGCAATGGAGTTTTGCAACTGGTGACCTGGTGATTTCTCGTCCAGCGGCAGCTGACGGCATGGTCTACGTGGGCTCTTGGGACGGGAAATTCTATGCTCTAAATAGCGCCAACGGTGATTTAGAGTGGAATTTTGGAAGTGGCGGCAAAGTTGATTCTTCGCCTGCCGTTGCTGATGGGGTGGTTTATGTAGGTTCGCATGATGGCAAACTTTATGCTCTTAACGCTTCCACAGGCATGGTTGGTTACGATTTGGAGCTGCATAACAATGTTATTTGGAGTTATACGACCGGTGACATGATTATGTTATCTTCACCTGCAGTGGCTGAGGGTACTATCTATGTGGGCTCTTATGATGGGAAAATCTACGCTTTGAACGCGTTAACCGGCGCTTTCAAATGGAGCTATCAAACAGGCTACGCAGTAGTTTCTTCGCCAACCGTAGCTAACGGCATAATCTATGTTGGCTCAGAAGACAACCAAACCTACGCCTTAGATGCTTCAACAGGCAAGTTAATTTGGAGTTTTATTGCAGACAATATGATTGTTACTTCTTCGCCTGCGGTTGCAGATGGGAGAGTTTTCATCGACTCCTTAGATCGCAACATTTATGCTTTAAACGCATCAACGGGTGCTATACTTTGGAATTTTACTACGCTTGATATGGTGAGTTCTTCGCCTGCCGTTGCTGATGGCAAGGTATATTTTGGGTCCTATGACGGCAACCTTTACGCTTTAAACGAGACTAATGGCAAACGTTTGTGGAATTATAAGACTGGGGGCGCTGTGGCTTCTTCTCCAGCAATTGCTGAAGGCGTTGTTTACATTGGGTCCGATGACGGGAAACTTTACGCAATCGACGCTTTGACTGGCAAGTACATTTGGAGTTACCAAACAAAGGGCAATGTTGCTTCTTCCCCAGCGGTTGCAGGGGGTATGGTTTTTGTAGGTTCATACGACGGCAACCTCTACGCGGTAAATCAAGCAAGTGGCAATCTAGTTTGGAGTTATTTGACTGGTGACAAAGTTGTTTCTTCTCCAGCGGTTGTGAATGGCGTTGTCTACGTTGGTTCATATGACCGAATGATTTACGCTGTCGGAGCAGTTCAAAATTCTGAGGTTCCAAATCTAACTCCACAACCGATTATAGTTTTGCTATCTACGTTGTTGGGTTTTGTGGCTTTAGCAGTGGTTATATTAGTGATAATTCGAATCAAAAAACGAGGCATAAAGTTGTTTACCCATTAATTGTAGGTCAAAAACGCTTTTCTTTAATTCAGGCATTTTTAACAGAAACTTTATTATTCTATCAACCTTCTTAAAAAGTAACCTTGAGGAAAGCGAACGATGAAAAATCAGGCTCCCGAAAAGAAACCAGCTGTTTATGATTTGAGGTCAAACTGGCCACCTTACACTTACAGGGATTATCCAGATATTAAGCCTGAGATGTACAAGGCATTTATAGAGTTTTTATCAACAGAGAACACATCTAACAAATTGATGGAATTGCAGCCGTGGGTATCCATATGCGACTCAAAATGTTCTTTTTGTTATTTCCCCACAACACCCACAAGCAAAGCGCACATAGAGCCGTATTTAATAACTCTTAAAAAAGAATTAGAAATGTACGCTAAAACAAAATACATTAAAACCAGCGTATTTGACGAAATAGTTCTGGGAGGAGGAACCCCCAGCATCCTTAGCGCGGAACAAATAATTGACTTAGTAGATTTTTGTAGAAAGCGGTTTACGACAAGTGATGAGTACTTCATCAAAGTAACAGCATCATCCAAGAGCTTTGACTCAAACAAAATTGATAAATTAGCAGCTTACGGCGTTTTTCAAATGGACATGGGCGCACAAACCTTCGACGATGAACTTAGGAAAAAGCTCTGCTTGCCAGATTCAGCTGAGCATTTGGCTGCAGCGATTAAAAAAGCGCGAAAACTTGGAGTTTGTGTATGCGTCGATTTAATGTATAATCTTCCAGGGCAAACAATGGAGAGCTGGATGAGCACTCTCAAAAAAGCCATTGAATTAGACGTAGAAATTGACTGCTATGCATTAGAGGTTTATCCTGAGACACAGCTGGCGAGGCAAATAAAAGAAGGAAAAATGCCTGCACCAGGAAACACAGAATTTGAGACCCAAATGTATCTTAACGCTTACAGACTTTTAACAAACGCAGGTTACAAAGCAGTTGGTCACGACCGCTTTTCAAGGGAACCATGGCATTTTAAAGAATCATGCCTCACGGGTTGGCCTTTTGCAGCTCAGCTCACCACTGGCGCAGGATGCTTTATGGGGTACTTTGAAAGATTTTCCTACTCCAACATAGAAGACATAAACGAGTACATGGCAGCTGTAAACGCATGCAGATTACCCATTGCTAGGCTTGCTGAATCACCTACTGAAGATATGATGAGAAAAGTAATGACAAGACTCTACCTGAGATTGCCAGTAGACAAAATAGAATTTAAACAGAAATTCGGAAAATTGCCAGAAGATGTCTTCCCAGAAAAGCTTCAAAGACTAAAAGATAAAGGCCTCATCGAAATTACCGATAAAGAAATCACAGTTACAAAACTCGGCGATATTTGGAAAGGCAACATCGTTTGGGAATTCGCCTCAAAAAGCGATGATCTCAGAAATCAATAAGCAATTTTCTTTTTCATATAGTTCTAAAAGGAATAGCTCTGACTCTATTTTTTCAAAAAATAAAGAAAAGTTAGGGGAAAATTGATGCTTCTATTCTTGTTGGCGAAGCATCGCTTTTGATCTTAGTACTGCACCTTTAAGGTCGATTCTTGATGGGCAAACGTAGCTGCAGTGTCCGCATCCTGTGCAATAGTCAGCGTTAAGCTTAACCATGCTGTTGACGTCCATTTTATCAAATGCCTGCTTAATGAATATGGGGCTTAGTTTGTGGCAGCAGACTCTCATGCATGCACCGCATCTTATGCATTCGTAGGTTTTGACTTTTTCAGGAGCATATGCTTTGGCTTTGGGCAGTTTGGGCTCTTTGCTTTCGGTTGTTGGTTTTGTTCTGCCAATCCTGTCAAGTGCCGGCGAGGTCAGGTTCATTATTAACAATGCAACGAGTGAACCTCCAAAGAAGTTAGCATAAGTTTGCAACAGCACAGTTATTATTGCTAGTCCAACTCCAAATATTATTTGTCCCATGTATGTTAGAGGCGTTGACGCTGGATCTGTTGCCATGAAGAACGCCAAGAATATTGAGCTGCCTATGAAGAGTTCAAACATGAGTCGAAGTAGTGGATCTCCACCGTAAATTGCGAAGAATATCAATGACATAATTATGGTTGTACCGATGTAAGCTGCAGTTATTCTCCATTTAATGTATCTGCGGGCAATAACAAAGAGTGCAACACCCACTATAATGACTGCAAGAGCTGAAGCGCCGCCTGTCCAGCCGTGGAACTTATCAAGGAAAAGGACTTGGAAAACATCAGTTGCGCTAAAACTTGGAGTTTTCAGGTTGACGGATGTTATTGTGTGTATTTCGTTTGGATTGCTAAAGCAGAATCTCATCCAAGCTCCGAACGAAGATGCGCCGGAATAGTCAAGTTTTGTTGCGAGAGTTGGAATACCACCAGCATGGTCTTTCGGTAGAAAGAGAACGTACAGGAATGGTATGAGCACAAGTAGTTTAGCTGCAGCAGCAGGGTTAAGGAATTTTCTGCCAGCTAGGCCCTGAATTTTTTTGAACACAACCATGCCTAAGAGTGCAATCAATGCGACGTAAACAAAGCACTGAGGGGCAACCAGCGGTAACATTGATTCTTCAATTGCCGCCATTGCTGGAATACCCAGTGAGTACGAGAGTGCTACGATTAAGCCGAAGACGGCAGCGGACATTGTGTTCAATGGACTGTCTGATGTTACTTTGAAGAGTAGCGCATCAATTCCTACAGCAATTCCAACGGCGATGATGCAGTTTATGGCAACTGTTAATCCTAAGTTCATGTAATTTGTAGTGGCGGTGGCGACTGGGTCAAATGGAGTTACTGGTGACCACAAAATAGCAGTCACGACTGCAAGAATTACAAGGGCAATAAAGGTGTAAGTCATTAGTTTATCTTTAGTCATCCACGAATAATCTTTTGGTTTAGACATCCTTTCATTAATCTCCTATATTTCTTGCTTTCATTTTAGCTACATTACTTTTATAAGACTTTCCTAAAGTCTCTTATAGGATATATATTTTAAAATGAGAAATTATCTAATGGACAACCCGTTTGCAACCTTAACGATAGAACGCTGATATTTTGTTTTCCCATTTGCAGACCACTTATTTCAATTAAAAACTAATAAGATTTGAGCAAGACTAATACGCATACATTGCACATTAAAGTTTACAGTGAGGCTTTGTCAGTGACAAGGGGCAACACGGAGGAACTGGAAGGAATCACATTAAGCGTGTACTTACAGGTTATCAAAAAAGCCAAACCGGTCGGCCCCAGGGACGTAATGAAAGCTGCGAACCTTAGCAGTCCAAGTGTAGCTTACAGGCACCTGCAGAAACTTGAAGACCTTGGCTACCTGCAAAAAAACGAATATGGCGAGTACACTGCAAAAAACAAGGCTCACATAAGCGGCTATGTTTGGGTTGGTCGACACTTTATACCGAAGATGTGGAGCTACTCATTTGTTTTCCTGGGAATTTTAATTCTTGAGCTCCTTGTTTTAATTGTTCACTTTCCATACGAGACTTTTGAATTCAAAGTTTTCTTTCTTCTATTTACGACTATAACTGGGTTGGCGCTGGGTGTTTTCACCGTTGAAGGTTTTCTTCAAAACAGGCGGAAATCATCGCAAGTTAGTTGAATTCTGGTGCCATCCGCAATTGCGTTATTAACTGTGTAATTTAGAAAATTTTATATGAATAGATGTTAGTTTGAAGTGCATGACTCCTAATAAGAACAGTAGAGTATCAAAGCCTAAATCTAAAAAAAATCTGTGGCTTGCAATAGGCATAATAGCAATAATAGTTATAGTTGCTATCAGTGGTTATGTAGTGTTAGGACAAATAGGTAGTCAACCGCCAAACACCCCGACACCTACACCAACTCCAACGCCAACTTCATCTGCAACTACAACGCCGACATCAACTCCAACCAGTAATAGTGAATATTCTGCCACTTCAACCAAAGTTCTCTTACACACCAACATGGGTGACATAACAATAGATTTACGCAATGACATGCCTATTACCACTGGCAACTTCAAAAACCTAGTCCAAAAGGGAACATACGACGGAACAATCTTCCACCGAGTAATGAATGGATTCATGATTCAAGGTGGTGACCCAACTGGAACTGGATATGGCGACCCATCAATCCCAAGTATTCCAGACGAGTTCACTAGCAATAATCATAACGTTAGGGGCACCATAGCTATGGCAAATGCAGGACCTAACACTGGAAGTAGCCAGTTTTTCATTAACCAAGTTGACAATACTTATCTTGATACGAAACATCCACAGTTTGGTAAAGTTATCTCTGGCATGGATGTCGTTGACAAAATAGCGGCAGTACAAACAGGTGCAAATGACAAACCAATTCAAAACGTAACAATAATCAAAGCATCAATAATATCTTAATCTTCTTACTTTTCGATGAAGAGAAAAAGTTAGAGAAGTTATTTCTTCTTTTCTTCTTTCACTTTTGGCTTCGAACCGATTTCAACAGCTAAAATATTTATCTGGTAGTTTTTGTCGCCAACCTGCATTTTTCCTTGAGCGTGAAAACCTTTGCTTCCAGTCTTAAAATTCTTCTCTGCACTCAACATGAAAGATTGTTTGACACTTTTAAGTTGGATTGTTGCCATATCAACGTCGCTCATTTTTAAGTCTCCTTTGAAATTAGAAGTACTTGTGCCTTTTCACCTTTTCGCTCAAAGTTGCCTGCTCATAAAAAGCTATTTTTGTATTGTTTTGTGATTGCTCGTAAGTCAACTATATCATGATGATGAAGGGCAGGGAAAGACAAAAGAAAGAAAAACAGGCGCTGCCAAATATTTTGGCGAAAGAATTAGATAGCAGAGTATTTGGATTGGCTAAGTCATGGCCAAAAGTCTTCAATGCATCAAATGTCGCAGTACCTGTTATCGTCAATATTAAGCCGATTAGGAATTGGGTGAAAATTCGTTTTTGTTTACCAAACAATAGGTTTGAAATTACGGAAGATAACACAAACATCCACGCGAACGAACAAACGAAAACACCAACTGTAATGTTAGAATTAAGGATGACACCAGAAGCAGAATTAGGCCCTTGCAGTGTTAACGCTAATGTGGTTAGAGCTTTTTAGTAAAAATTTGGTAACTAAGCATTAAAAACCAAGCCGCAATTAGAAAAATCGCTGTTAACACAATTACTCTACGCATGCAAGTCACCGAGAAGACCATATCGCAAAAGCGGTTTTATAACGTTTACCATTTGAAAAAGCGGCTTCGCCTATAAGATCCTAAATCAATCTAGATAGTTTTGGTGCGGTCGCCGGGATTTGAACCCGGGATCATTAGCTTGGAAGGCTAATGTCCTAAACCAGACTAGACGACGACCGCATACAATATTGCTTGTATTTCCATTATCTATGCTTGATTTAAGTTTATTGCACTCATCCTCAGGAAGGTTTTGAACATTCAGCTGATTAATCTCTAACCAGCATTAGTGTTCAATTGGTCATTAGTAGAATCTTTGACTTTTAGCTGACTTTGAACCATTTTTTAATTTGCTGGTGATAAGAGAACTTGCCCTTGCCATCGATAAAAGAAGTTCTTTAGATGTTTCAAAGATTTAACTTTAAATTGAAGTATTATTGTGGTGGGGATAACTTGGGTGACCTATTAGATAATATGAGGATTGTTTACTTGGCTGGAGCAATTATAGTGTATTATTCTAGTAATTGTGGGGCTGCTGTCATTGATACATTATTCTATTAGCTCTAATTTTGGAGATATCTTCTTTGGAATTGGCTTCATAGCTTTTGGTTCAATGTTTTGGGGAAGAGTACCCGGCATTTATTCCAATCAAACAACTAAGCCTTCCCAGTAAAATCACTTGTCCATATTGTGAAGCAATAATTGATGAAGATGCAGAGTATTGTGAGAAATGCAAGAATAAAATTGCTCAAAGTGTACATGTATTAAATATGCAATTCATCAATTCAAATCGACTAAACAAAATTTGCACTAAATTAAGATAGAATTATTATGCCATTCAAAATAGGTCAAAAATTTGTTCACGATAATTTGCGATAATTCTAGACGCAATCTGCAAACACCACAAACCTCTAATTAGAAAAGCTACCTAAATAGCCAGTTCAAGAATTTGCAGAAAAAAGTAAACAAAGCAAAAACCAAAAAAATTCTGTTTTTAGATGGAATGGTATATCTTAGTCTGTGCATGGGTATATTTTGATTAGGTCGAAAAAGATGGGTTTAGGAAAGGAAACTCGGAAGGTCCCTAACAGTAAAGTTCCAAATAGTCGTATGAAAATTCTAACTAAAGATGCCAAGCAAATGGTTAATGGCCCCTATTATTGCCCGAAATGCCACAAGGAACTTCTTCAGATTTTAGCGAACATATACAAAAAACAAGTGTACGCTGTATGCAAATGTGGCCTTGAGTGGGAGTTAATTTATGCACCTGTTTTTCAACCGATAGATTATTACAACAAGTTTAGAGATGCGTGGAAGAAGCAAAGCTACGGCATAATCAAGCAAAAGTAACAGAAACATGAGCTAAACTCTTAACTGAAGAAAAACTCGAATCACCCGTCGCCTGACTATTTGGGGAAATGTTAGGCTTCTTTCATGGGTGTTCCTCGCTTTCTTGGGCGTATTCTTTTTCAACCAAATTTATGGTTGGCTATACCTATTTTTTGAAACGTTATTAATCTACATTATTTTGCGTAGACTAGGTTGCAGCAGCTGCTACAGATGCACTACATGCACGAGCGGATTTGGAAGACTTGCAGGTTCATTCTTCGGAAGGGGATTTGTTAAAAAAGAAAGTGTTGGAAATAGGCTTGGAGCGATTGTTTTTGTTTATTTTTTGTTGCTTGTGGTTCCTGCTTCAGTTTTGTTCTCAATGCTTTTTCAGTCAGTTTCTTATTTGTCAATGTTGGTGCTTGTTTGTCTTTTGATAGTGGCTGTTTACAGTCTAACCACTTGGTTACACTCGTTTAACAGTTAACCATTAGAAGTAATTTGGGAGAAGTTTTAAACGATTGAATGATACATCTTATCGATATCGAAGATGTTTGAATGGGCAAAACACGCCTAAACTCAAAACCAATTAAACTATTAATCATATTTACATTAGCATGTATTGTCTCCTTGCCAATAATTAGTCCCTTCCAAACCGTCACCGCCCAAAGCCGCAACGAAACCCAATATTATAACCGGTTGTTTGCATGGGACTACCAAGGTCATCATTGGACATGGAACCTTAGCGTTCCAGCAGCATCGTATGCCGCGTACAAAGCTGTTCCAGATTCGGTGCGAACCCAGTTTGGAGCTGACAACTTTGGCTACTTCACTTCAACTCAAGATTCCTACCTTCGAAGTTTAGCAGAGAAACTAAATGAAACCTCAACACATCTGGGATACAGCTCATACGACCAAGTGAACTTTGTTTTGGCCTTCGTGCAAAGTATACCTTACCAAACCGACAATGTGAGCACAGGTTACCAATCATACCCAAGATTCCCTGTTGAAACTTTAGTTGATCAAGTTGGTGACTGCAAATCCCATTCAACACTTTTTGCGACATTAACGCTAATATTGGATTACGGCACAGTTTACATTAATCCGCCAGATCATTTAGCGGTAGGTATACTAGGAAATAATCTTAAAGGCACCTACTGGACCTACAATAGTCAAACTTATTATTACTGTGAAACTACAGCATCCGGCTACACAATTGGTCAACTTCCAGACCAGTTCAGCGGTCAAACCGCTAATGTGTATTCAGTAGACGAGAGTCAACAATATGTTCCACCCCTTCAAGGAATAACATCTATTGACCCCAATCCGACCATCACCACGGCTACGCCTGAACCATCATCAATTCCAACGTTTGAACCGAACCCGACCACTTCACCAAACGTTACAGGACCAACCGTTCAACCAGCCCTACCAATGTCACTCAACCTAATTTCAGAAGCCCCCATACTCTTTATAATAATTGTAGCTGCAGTAGCAATCTGCATCATAGTAGCAGTCAAATCAGCAAAAAGTCCCAAGGAACAACCAATCGTCACCCAAGCCATTTCTTCAGAGCCAAACGTCTTCGAAACGGCAGATTCTAGTTCTGACTCTAACAAATTCTGCATTTATTGCGGCTCAAGCAACAAATCCTATGCTTCTTATTGCGAAAAATGCGGCAAAAAGCATCGCTTAACAAAGTCCTCAATTTGACAGCGAATTAAGGACTTCTTGAGCAAACCGGTCTATTCCTGCATGCACGTAAACGATGACGACAATTTCCAAAAGAATAATTACCGAAAGAAAGACCGCAAAGCCTTTTGTCATATTAACAAAAAATTGTCCAATTTGCAAATCCACGCTGCCGTTAAAAGTTATAAGCCAACTCCAAAAACTGGGTTTTTGAATAATCATAAATGAGCTCAAATCAAACGCTATCCAAAGGCAGATTCCAATTAACACGGCGGCAAAGACACAACCAATTAATGTGATGTTTTTCCAGTCTGAGCTTAGACGAGATGAAGTCATCACTTTTGTTTCTGAATCAGTATATTTCAAACTAAAATCCACATTTCTCTTAGCCGTTTTAGGAGTCATCCCCCACAATGACCCTTGCTTAACAATTATTCTCATTGGCGGATCTTCAGAGATTATCTTGCAACCTTTTTTGACCAAAGTAGTTTTCAAGTCTTGGTATGCTTTGTCGATTTCTAAGCTGACAGTACGCTCAAACATCAATAACCCATTCGGATTAGCGTTAATTGCCACTGTAATTTGTAATTTGAACCTAAAAAGCTTCTTACCGTCGCCTAGACTTTAAACCCCTGAACCGTTGAGGAGTGGCTCGCTGCTTCTCCAAATTTTTAATTCTAGCATAAAGCTTGGATACCTTGGTTTTAGACGGCACTCGCGATCGTGGTAAATGAACAGGCACAGGCGTGAAGGGTTTGTTTATCTCAAGTTTACGTCGAGGACCTTTTTTTATTACGACATCACGCACTTTCTTAAAGACAACAAAGCCTTCTTTAAGGTTAAGCTCTTGAACTTCCCACCCTGCATTCAACCAGGCTTTAGCATGAGCGCTAGATGAAGAGTTACTCCACCAAGCTACATCTTTGAAGGCGCTCATTGGAAGGCTACTGCCGATTAAGCCGTCAATTCTTGCGAAAGAAAGCTTAACTATTCCAGTGAAGGCAGCTCTGAATTTTAGGTGGCGCTCAAGCCCATCATATTTGCCTCTTGAAATCGGTGCAACCACTCGCCTTGCACAATGGAGACACAACATTATATTAGTGTCACCAGTTGCGAGGTCAGGCACCATGCAATCTCGACAGTACAGTTTTTTGCAGCGTTGACAATTACGCATGTAAGAAACCCGCAGAACTCGACCGCAGATTCCACATTCATCCTTCACTTATTAGATCAACCTTACTGAGCGAGTAAAAAATCGCCTAAACTAAATTGCGCTCTTTAACCATATTAATTTTCACTTGCATCGGAAGTGTTCTGATCTGAATTATTGACGCTATTAAATAGATCTCTTATTGTGCCCTTGATTTCTTCCAAGATCAATCGAAGGAGATCTCTTGCTTGGGCATCAATTGCCAAGAGCAAACCAAAATAGAGTCCAAAACCGGCAATTGCTTTAGCTACTGTTAGAATCAAAGTTGAAGTAGTAGGAAGCAGAAAAAGTGCAAGGCCCATAAGGATTGAGGCAAGAACATATTTGGATATGCTTTTCCAAGCGACAGGCAGTCTGACAGAACCGCGCATGAACCAATATAATCCAACTAAGGTTGCAAGATGAACGCTAATGAGCACAGCAATAACATATACTACTGCTTGTGTTGACCCAGCTACCGTCAGCTGAGTTAGAACCAAATACGTTACGGGCACAGCAATCGCCGCCTGAATGTAAGGAAGGCTGAATACGAGAAAGATTTTGCTTCTGACTAGTTTTCGAAGAGAAATTTTTCCCTCCTCATCAAACGATTCTGCACCCATTAAGCATGAAGAATAAAAAGTCGATATCAAAACCACAAATGTGTCAAGCGTTAATGCGATAACAGCGGGCCAGACAGCAGTGTAAGATATGCTTAGCATTGTTAAGAAGGAGGTAGACATAGCCACCACTATTGAAGATAATGGAATTGCCAACATCATCACTGTTCTAAAAGAAACGCCTATCTGTTCTTCTGGACAGGTTTTAGATAGAAGCTTAGGGTACAAGGCAAAAGCCAAAGAACCAGAAAAGGCGATTACGTTGGTGAATGTAAATGCTGCTTGGTAAAAGGCTCGGGTGTCTGACCCACCGTAAATGAAGAGCAATATAAACACAAATGACATTAATTGGCTGCCAATAGCGCTGTATGCAATCGCCGCTGAACCCTTAAGCCATTCTTTAAGGTAGCCGCAGTTAACCTTTTGCTTAAATTCGCCAGCTAAATTCGTGGCATAATACAATACTTGGATTAAACCGGAAACAACTAAGGCTAATATTGCGCCGAGAAATAACTGACCCAACCCCACTATAATCAGTAAAGCAACGGCAACCTTCACCACTTCTTCAATGAGCAAGCCATATCCAATTACCTGTGGTCTAATAGAGCGCAAAACGCCTTCAAAGACAGCAACCATGAAAAAGTTAAAGATGTATAATCCTGAAACTAGGTAGACCAACACGTAAGTTTGGGTACCGATTGCCTGAGAGATCAGAAATATCGCAGGAAGATAGATTATGGTTGAAACAAGAGCTATGAAAAGTTGCCCCAAAGTACTGGTTTTGACTGTTCCTTCTTTCTCGCGTGCCATAAAGCGAGTTGCCCAGAAGGGCAAAATGTTGCTAAAGAGGATAAAGTAACCTGTGTAATCAAAGATGTTTGTCCAAATGCCAAATTGGGCGGTATTCATGTTTCGGGTAAGCAAAAGAGTAAAGATGAGCCCGGTTGCTACACTGATCAACTGTGACGAAAAAATGATAAACCCACTGTAATGAACCCTTATTTGATTCTTACCCAAATGATAATTTCCTACTTTTGTTAACGATTTAATTATGGTGCATTTCCAAGTTTTTTAGATATACAATTGCCCTAATCAAGCTATAAAAACAATATTCCCCCCTCAAGCAGAAAATAGAGGAAAAAGGAATCAATCTACCTCGCTTTTGGAACTGTAATGAGAAAAGTTTGGAGTTCGGCACTTTATGTATGCTATGAGACGTATTCTGGAGATTTATTTGAGGTTGTCGAATTTGATCTCTGAGTAGCCAATTCCGGCACAGATTCTTGATTACCCGCCTCAACTGCTGTTTTTTGTAATTGCTCAATGAGTTTCTTATAAAACACATCAGTAAACTGGTCTAAAACCGCCTCATCTTTAAGCTCTGAACCCATAATGTACTTTGACAGGATGCTGTTAACTTCATTTTTAACAATGGTTATTTGAGCATTATCTTTTTTCATTGAATAAAATAGTTTGTGCCCAAGTTCAAGGAAAAAATTGACCATCGTAGTATAGTCCACGTCTATTGGAGCCTCTGTGTCATTTAGAAATAAGCCTCTGGCAAGTTGAACTTTTTTGTCGTTTTCTGCGGTTATTGTTAAACTTCTACGCATTTACTCACCTCTGCTTAAGTGCAAATTTACTTCAGCACGGCTGTGCCTCACTTATATTCTTTTTCCAAAATTTTTTTGGTTTTCCCAACAAAAGTGGTGGCGGGAGGGATGTGATCTTAGGTGCTCTTGTCGATTTCATTCGCAAAAGCCATTTTTAAGCACCCTTGGTGAAAGAATCAAAGGTGACATAAATGCAAACACAACAAAGAGCTTGACGCCGCAGAATACATGCGCATAATAGATCAAAGAGATAAATACAACTTGAAAGCTCTTCTTGCATCTGTCGTAGAAAGACTCCATGAAGTGCTCTTGGACAGCAAGATGTTACACAGCATCTTATCAAAACAAGCCAAAAGCGTTCATCGCTTACCTCCATATTCACGTGAAATCAAGATATTACCGCGTCACAAGACTCGTTTTGCTACCGGACTATCAAGGAAAAGGTGTTGGAAAACGTCTCTTAAATTTTACAGCGGAACTCTAAGTTTCCCAAACCAAAAGTTCCCTTTTACATCCTAAATAGTAATCCACAGATTATTCGAGGGGGATGAAGAATTGGAAAATAACGAGTTTTGGTCATGCGAGCAAAAGACTAGGCAACACAAGAATAAACAATGGATAAAGAAGTGGCCTTAGCTGGAACCGCATTACAGTTTCAATGCGATAAAGAAGAAAACAAATCTCTCTCTACCACGAACTACTTTGAAATCGATATTTCTTTACAAGTAGTATGGAACATAGAGGCCCCTCCGATCACAGCCAAATTGACAAATAAAGAAAGCTTTGAAACAACAATACAGGATAGTGGAGAGGTAAGTAAAAATGTTTACTACCGAAAATTACCTCTTTTTTGCCAAAGCAATTATTCGGTTTAAACCAAATAATCAAACGGTTAAGGGTTCATTTCACTCCTCCTCAGAGCAATACTCTTAAAAAAATAGTTAATAACCCTTAATCATGGCCGCCTCCAAGAGACGAGCGATCACCCTTCTATTTTTTGGGAAGCGCTGTGCGATAATTTGTGTAAATTTCTGCTTGAGTAAGTCCATAAAACTTAGCGTGTCTCTGCCCTGGTGTTTTCTTGTTTTCTAAACATTCAGAATTAATACAGATATACTCACCGCATGCGCCTTCAATTCGTTCAAGCATTTTACCGCAAGCAGGGCACTTCATAAATCAGTCAGTCTTCTTTCTGTGCTTTACAGATTTAAGATTTATCAATGAAAACTTGGATAGCCCTTTTGGTTGGATAGTTAAAGAAAAAGAGGGAGATTGCTTGCTTCATATTGACTTCTTTGCGCGTTTTCTAGGAAGGAGGATGCCCACTACTGCTGGCGACTAACCGAGAAACTCAAGCCTATGTTGAAAGCACCCCTGGCTTCTGACCGCAAACTGTCTGGATAGCTGAAGTTAAAGAACTCTGCCATCGATTGAAAGTAAAACGAAATTCAGGTTGATCAGTTGAAATGTTTTTCAGACGTTGGAGCAAATTGAGACTTGGTTTTAGCAAATCAATAAATACTGTTTTCTGGCTGATTAAATATTTAGAACGCTGTTTTTAGAAGGTGCCGATAGTGGGAAAAAACGTTGGAGACGATTTCCAAACAGAGACAAAGTACATGCGCAACAAAAGCCTTGGTCGTAACCTGGACTGGGCAAACAAGCCTGAAACCTATAAGAGCTATCCATCCAGTAAAACTGTTCAGCTGCCAAGTCAGTTTCAAGAGTCAACTTCTAACTTTACTGAAGTTATTCTAAAACGTAAGAGCACCCGCTCCTTCTCAACTCAACCTTTAAGCAAGGTCGATTTGGCTTTTCTTCTTTGGGCATCCACAGGCATCCAAAGAATAGAGCACGATTATGAGTTCCGTACTGCTCCGTCGGCTGGAGCATTATATCCAATCGAGACATACATAGCTGCCAACAACGTGGAAGAACTAAAGGAAGGCATTTATCACTACAACATAAAGAATCATTCGTTGGAAGAAATAAAACTTGGAAATTTTGGCGACAAATTAACTCACGCAGCCCTAGACCAAGAAATGTGCGCAGACGCATCCGTTGTCTTTATCTGGACAGCCGTCTTTGGAAGATCAAAGTGGAAATACTCACAAAGAGCCTACCGATACATCTATTTAGATGCAGGACACATAGCGCAAAATTTGGCATTGGCAGCGGTAAGCATCACTTGCGGATCCTGCCACGCTGGGGCTTTCTTTGACGATGAAATTAATTCAATAGTGGATATAGACGGAACGGAAGAGAGCGCAATCTGTCTTAGCGTGGTTGGCCATCCCAAATTTCCTCAGATTCCTGAAAATTACTAACAATTTTAACGTTAGGATTTTAAAGAAGCCGCAACACTAATCGTTTAGAACTATCTTTTCTGTATCTCCTTTTTTGGTGGTCTTCTATTGAACTCATCTTTAATGCCTGATGTAAGATGTGCTTATTTCGCTTATCTAAGATAACGGTTTTTGCAAAATACAATTTGCTTGTTTTGTGCGGAAGGCTCTGATCATAAAAACGGTTAAATCCAAAAAACAAAGATTGTTTTTTATTTTTTCAGCAAATCAGATTTTCTGCTTGCTGATTATCGTCCTGAAGGTTTTGCCACAGCACTCGCACAAGCCAACTGTAAGCTCCAGTCTCTTTCCAGCTTTGTCAGGTTTGCCAGCCATCTTCCAAGATTTTTTTGAAACAACTCCTTTCCACACTTGGGACATTTTGCCATAAGTTCGCCTCCATGAATGTGATAACAGAACTGTTGACCCCCACCCTCCCAAAAAAAATGACAAAATTTTGCTAAAATACAGCTTAGAAAAAGTAAAGGAAACAGTTCTAAACGCACCAAAGAGGCATTTAGACACTTTGAAATAACTTAGTTAGTCCAACAAATGACTCGATTTTTTAGATAGCGACACCTGCGAAACTAAGAATTATCAGGATAACACCAATCACTATTAAAACTAAACCAACACTTCGATTCAATATTCTATGTTGATAACCAATTTTTTCGGTTTGACTATTTTTGCTTTTTGACCTTTTTCTCCAAAACGTTTGAAGCTCACATAAAAAACAAAGCGGCAACCCAAGTATAACTAATAATACGCCAAACACAAAGAGAAATATTTCCATGTTTTCTTACTATCTGACTCACAAATAAAAAAGTTACCTTACTATTTGCAATAATGTTTAGGCACTATCTACATTTTTTAGAAAAGGGAAACTCTTAAAATTCTAATCTGTCATCTTAAAATTTTATGAATCAGAAAACTGGTTGCATCTAAGCTACATATGCATTTTAATAAGGATTTCAGCCATCCTTGCAACTATAGCCACTTCATCAAACCAAGAAATACTTCACATTAAGGAATTACTCGGACACAAAAACTAGACTCCACGACCATGTACATTCAAATCACTGAAGCTCTCTTCCAATATAAACCGGATGCCTCACTGTAAAAGTAGCCAAAACTCATGCAGAAATAACTGCCCACTTAGAAGTAGGCTTCGAATGGATAGAGAAAAAGACCGGCTAATCTTCCTAAGAAAAGAAAGTAACCTTTAGCAGGAAATATTAGCCCTTAACAACTGCTAATGGAACAAGCCGTGCAACTTTAGTAGCGATTCCAACTTTATCACTAACTTCAGCG
Organism: Candidatus Bathyarchaeota archaeon; assembly: GCA_963831865.1. Lineage (GTDB taxonomy): Archaea > Thermoproteota > Bathyarchaeia > Bathyarchaeales > Bathycorpusculaceae > Bathycorpusculum. The sequence goes on from CAWHSP010000048.1 coordinate 49,320, forward strand.
ACGACGTCAACGTTTTTGTAGGCGGGGTCTGCTTCTTCAGCCAAAACCGAAGCGCTAGCTGCGCGAACAATGATGCCGCGTTTTCTCCTAGTCCAGCCTTTATGTCTGCTCCCCAATACTGCCGTTTAGCTGCTGAGCGGCTCATCATTCTCCCAGCGCCATGTGCTGTAGAACCAAATGTTAACTCCATAGCTTTCTGCGAACCTGCCAAAACCCATGAGCTCGTGCCCATGCTTCCCGGAATAAGCACAGGTTGCCCTTCACTACGGTAATCAGTTGGGATATCTGGATGCCCAGGTGGGAAAGCCCGCGTCGCTCCTTTGCGATGAACCCAAACCTTTTTTTCTCCGCCATCTATCTTGTGGTTTTCTATTTTGGCAATGTTATGGGTTACGTCGTAAACGAGTTTTAGCCCGAATTTTTCTGGAGATTGCATGAAAAACTTGCTGAAAACTTTGTCTAACCCAATGCATAATTGCATGCCTGTTAGAAAATGCAAAGTTGACAGCACAAGCCATAGCTTGAAAGTAATCGCGCGCTTCATTACTTTGTCCAGGTGCACAAGCTAATTCTCGATCAGGCAGAGTTATCTTGTACTTTTGCTACTGCATGCTCCATAACTCGCAGGTAGTCAGAACAAACCTGATGTCCATAGCCTCTTGAGCCACAATGAATCATTACAGTTACTTGACCTTCCTGAGTGATTCCAAAAGCCTTAGCTGTTTTGGGATTGAAGATTTTGTCTACTTTTTGTATTTCTAAGAAATGGTTTCCTGAACCTAAAGTGCCAATTTGAGTTAATCCTCTGCTTTTAGCCGTTGATGAAACCTTGTTTGGGTCTGCATTAGTCATGCAGCCTTGTTCTTCACAGTGATCAGCGTCTTCTGGCCAACCGAATCCGCGTTTAATAAGCCAGTTGTACTCCCTCAACAGCTAAATGGTCAAGGTCTGAATGTGGAAATTGTGAGGTCTTTGCGGCGACTTCCAAGTCCAGAAGGAACATTACGGAAAATAGTTTCAGCTAATGGTGCAAGTTTGGGACGGATATCTTTTTCGGTGAGCGTTGTGGCTAAGAGGCGTACGCCACAGTTAATGTCATAGCCTACGCCGCCAGGGCTGATAACACCTTCTTCATAGTCGGTTGCTGCAACACCTCCAATGGGAAAGCCATAGCCTTCATGCCCATCAGGCAAAGTTACTGCGTACTTGTAGATTCCAGGCAACTGAGCTACATTTGAGCATTGCCAAAGAGTGCGGTCAGTCTTCATTTTTTCTAACAAGCATTTCATTGGCAAAAACCATGCCTGGAACTCTCATGGCAGACTTGTAATTGGGGATACGCCACATGTAATCATTAACTTTTTCTAAGCGGTACTTTCTCAGGAGCCGCTCTGCTTTCACTTTCACCCAAAAATCTTCACCTTTCCAAACAAAAGATAAATGACATTATAAACGTTTACGAACCCTGTTTTTGCTTGGCGTAATCGATAAAACCTTTAACACAGTTTTCCAGAATTGTTTTCGAGTAAATACGATGAGACCTTAAGAAACCGCTCAATCTGACGCATAACCTTGTCTTCGGCAACAATTTTATCGCGAATCTGCTCAAGACTCCAGTTTTCTTTCACACCTTCCTCTGCAATTTTTGCCCACAATTGGAGCTGCAACTTGTAGTCTTTTAGGCGTTGAACTCCATTTGAGGCTTTCCCAAAATGGCTGTAATATAAGAGCAGTCGGTTTTAGGCTGATTAGTTTGTCCAACGATGCTAATGCTTCGTCCAAGGTAAAAAGGAGGAGGCGTAGTTGGAATGACAACATCGAACTCTGGAAAATAGGTACCAGCAGCATCGCCTGGAAAAATGCCTCCATTAAACGATTCCTGAAAGCTGAGGTTGTGTGAAGCGTGACCGACGTTTCAATAACCTCAATTTGGCGCCATCATCTAAATCAAAGATGCCGTCATTAACGGGAATTATTCGTTCTTCGCGGAACTGGTTCAGGTTTGCCGAAAATTTCGCTTACAAACCCAAGAACCTCTTGCGCTGAAGACCAAAGCTTATCAGGATTAATGAGGTGAGGCATGCCTCTTGGGTGAACTAGAACTTTGGCGTTTGGCAGAATATTTTAGCAAGTGTGCCTGCACCGCCACCATGGTCTAAGTGAACATGTGTAATGGCAATGTATTCAACATCCTCAAATTTTATATCGAGTTCTTTTAATCCAGAAACAAGATTAGGCAACTGAAGAAGTTGGACCAGATTCTACAAGAACTGTTTTGAGCGCCTTTTATAATGTAGCTGCAAATTAGGTTTTTGAATCCGCCAGTTTCAGCTCGACTAAGTAAAGGTTTTTTCCGATTTCTTTTGTGTGCAAAGCTTCAACCTCGGTTAGCTTTGATAAGCGATTGTTAAACTCATAAATGTTTCCATGAGACTAAGCTGCGCAACGCGCAAAATTTAATTAAAACAGTGCCTATTTCTATGAAGAGGGGCTAAAGGATGTGCAAAGTGAATATGAAGGCAATAATGTTGGGAGCGCCAGGCGCTGGAAAAGGCACTTATGCTTCAAGGCTTCAACAAAAACTTGGTGTTGAAGTCATCGCTACAGGTGATATTTTCCGTGAATTAATGAAGGAAGATTCAGATCTAGGCAGAAAAGTTAAGGGTTACGTGGAAAAGGGGCTACTTGTCCCAGACGAAGTTGTCTTAGAAGTGCTAAAACAACGCTTAAGCAAAATTCCAGAAGAAAAAGGCTTCATTCTTGATGGTTTTCCACGAACACTTGAACAAGCCAAAATCTCTTGACACAATTACCAAAATTGACGTTATATTGTTGCTGGATGTTCCAGACTGGATAATTATTGAACGCTTATCAACACGGAGAATATGCCGCAATTGCGGAACAGTCTACAACATTCGCTTCTTAAAACCAAAAGTTGAAGGCGTCTGCGACAAATGCGGAGGACCCTTGTACCAACGATCAGATGACAATCCTGAAGTAATAAAGAAAAGACACCAAGTCTACCAAGAACAAACAAAACCGTTGCTGGAACATCTTTAAAGAAGAATAGTGTACCCTCAATTAAAGTCAACTACGACAGACCTTGATTCAGCCGCCAGAACCAATTGTCGAAAAAATAATATCAGAACTAAAAAAACTCAAATTGGCTTAAATGTCCAAAATAAACTCTAAGACCACACGGTCTCTTTCCCTTATTATAACCATTCTATGATAAGTCACTGCTTTAACACCTACTTTTTGCGGATGCTTTTGAGCATCAAATTTTTCTCCCCACACGTTGGCTTTAAACTTGAAGTCTTCAGCCGTTTCTTTCCATTCTATAATTTGGAATTTTGAGTAAAGCATGTTTTCCGTTTCAAACTTTACAAGTAACGCTTCAAGCCAGTTATAAAGCAGCGCATACTGGTCTTCAGCTTCTACTTCAACGGTTTCTTCTTGTGTCTGAGCAATTTTGTCGGTGTCGGTCATGGTCTCGAACATTGCAAGAGCAGCATTTTCGTAGGCTTCTTCCATTGTTTTGCCATTCGCCCTAATATAAACGTCTGCCGTATGTTCTAAAAACTCGAATTTTCCAGCAAATTTCTGCTCCGCATTCATGTAAATCACTATCTAATTAGAAGGGATTCTCTAAAAACGCTTTCCTTGTCCCACTGCTTCCGAAGAATAATTATCCAACGGTAAGAAATTTCAACCACGGTCATAGATACTATTTAGAAGTACTTTGATGTGTTTTTTATGGCTGCAACTGTCAATTTGGCTGAGTTCTCTATGTCCTTTAAGGACAGCATTCCTACTGGACTGTGAATGTATCGTGTAGCGATTGAAATGTTGCCGCTTGGAATTCCTTGCCGTGTTAGGTTAATCCGCGCCGCGTCAGTTGATCCAAGCAAGCCTGCTTCAATTTGGAATGGAATTTTTTGCTCTTCAGCGGTGTCCATAAGCCACCGTAGAATTTTAGGGTGAGTTATCAGGCCTGAGTCAGAAATGGTAAGCGCCGGTCCTTTTCCCATCTTTACGCTAGTGTCGTATTCTCTTACGCCGGGTACATCACCAGCAATGGTAACATCTAGTGCTATTGCGAGATCTGGGTCAACGCCGAACGCTGCGGTTGCTGCACCACGCAACCCTACTTCTTCCTGAACAGTACCCACGGCGCAAACTGTATAATCTGTTTTTTCCATTAACTTGAGAGCTTCAACCATTGTAGCACAACCTGCACGGTTGTCAAAAGCTTTGCCCATAACAATATCTCTGCCTAATTGAACGTATTTTATGTCAAAGCCTACTGAATCTCCCACCGAAATACCCAAGGCTAAGGCATCATCCTTGCTCTGTGCCCCGATGTCAATGAAAAGCTCATCTGAAGCAATGATTTTTTTTCGCTCGTCTTCTTTTTGGATGTGCGGCGGTTTGGATCCGATTATGCCTGGAAAGATGCCTTTTCTCGAGAAAACTGTTACTTTTTGAGCAGGCAGAATACGGTCGTCGATTCCGCCCATTTTAGAGAATTGTAAAAAGCCGTCTTTTGTTATGGTTTTTACCATTAAGCCTACTTCGTCCATGTGTGCGGCTAGCATGATTTTTGGGGTGGCTTGTGTGCCTTTTTTGATGGCTATTACGTTTTCAAGTCTATCTACAACTATCTCGTCGGCATAGGGTGTCATTAGCCGAATCATTAATTCTTTGACTTCGTTTTCTCTGCCTGTTACTCCGCAGGCGTTTGAGAGTTTCTCTAAATTCTCGTTTATGGACAATTACGTACCTTCTAGGGTTTTATAGCTAGAACTTTGAAAGCTAACTTATTAAACAATTGCTGTGCGTGACTATTTCTACGTCATCAGTGAGTGGTAGTTTTTGCAAAGTCAATCGAGTAAGAATGGAAATGTTGCAGCGGGGAATCCTTGCCGTGTCAGGTTAGTCCTGGCAGTTCCTAATTTTAAGCGACAGAAAAACCTAGACAATTCTTAAATCGTTAAACCGCATCACACAGAGATTAAAGGTGTAGAAAATTGACACAACCAAGTTTCAAAACAGTTTTCGTTTTCTTAGACACGGACAAATATTGCAGCCCATTTGATATGCTAGTAGCTATAGACGCTTTTCCTGATTCTATGATTTTCAAATACGAAAATGTAACAAGCTGAAGATGCCCCAAAAATCGTTTACGACATGCTATTTCCACGAGGACCTGAAGGCGCAAAACACACTAAAGTATTCATCAACGGAAGCAATTTCGAAATGGTTGAAAAAGTAGTTGAGGCAACACAGAAAGCTATGAAATCAGCCCCATGGGGAAATAGCATAATTGTTGACCCAAGAGGCGGATACTCAACCGCAGCAGCAGCGGTAGCAAAAACCTTCGGAGTGGCAATGGAGAAAGGCTTTGGCACACTTGAAGGCAAAAAAGTCACCGTGCTCGCAGGCACAGGCCCCGTCGGCCAAACAGCCGCAAGAATATACGCTGCAGAAAAAGCAAACGTAACAATCACCAGTCGCACATTAGCAAAAGGGCAAGCTGTCGCCGACAAAATCAACCAAGAAGTCGGAGCACAAAGAGTCAAAGTTGTCGAAGTAACAAAACCCGAACAAACAGCAGAGGCAACAAAAGAAGCAGAAATCATTCTTTCAGCAGGTGCAGGCGGAATACAGCTTCTATCTGCTGCACAGATTGGTACATCCTGCAAAATAGTTGCTGACATCAACGCCATAAAACCCGTAGGTGTGGAAGGCTTAGGCTCAAATGACGATGGCATAGAACTCAAACCAGGCGTTTACGGCATAGGCGCATTAGCCATTGGCAAACTGAAAATCAAGACAGAAACAGAAATGATTAAACGCGCAACCAACGAACCGCAGGGACTATTTGACTACTCAATCGCGTACACAATCGCTAAAGAGGCAATTCAAAAGAAACTTGCTAAGGCAGCTGCAAAATAAACAACTAACCCTTCTTTTTTGTTTATTCTTCAAATTTTTTTTAATATGTTGACGCTGTCCTTTTTAACTTTTCAATCCTTTTATTGCCTTTTTGCACCTTTTTCAAACGTTTCAATACTTTTCTATACGCAACCTGAAAACGCCACAGACGCTAAATCAAAAAAGCAACCCAAAATTTTATAGCTAAAGGCTCATAGAAGTGGCATGAAAAACTTTTTTGCTACCGATAAATCATTAGACGTGGAGACGCTGGAAGGAACACCGAGTTGTTTTTGAGGATTGAGACCTCGATAACCCAAAATGGTTTGCACTTCTTGATGCGGATAGATGGATGGGCTATCAAGCCCGGATGGCAAAATGCTAACAATGCATTCAAGAAGTATCTTCCAGCAACTCCAAAAGTGGAGGTGAATAAGAGATGAGTTTGTCTGAAGTGTTTTGTGGAATAGACGTGCACAAGGATTTGCTTGTAGCCACCGTCTCAAGCAACCAATTGAAAGAGACAAAACGTTTTGTAAACGATCAAAACGACATAAACAACCTCAAAAGCTGGCTTAAAACGCATGAATGTAAAAGAGCGGCCATGGAGTCAACCGGAATATATTGGATTTTGCTGTACTTAGCCCTTGAAGAATCTGGATTTGATGTAATGCTTGCCAATGCCCATCAAGTGAAAGCTATTCCAGGACGGAAAACAGATCAATCCAGTTCTGAGTGGCTTGCTCATTTACTGCGGGGTGGACTGATAAAACCTAGTTATGTTCCTGAGAAGCGCGTTAGAGAACTAAGAGAGTTGACAAGGCTGCGGGTTAAGCTTGTTGAGAACAGGACAGCGTTTAAGAATCGTGTTCAAAAGGTCCTAAACCGGGTAAATATCAGGTTAGGTTCAAGATTGAGTGATGTGTTTGGCAAAGCGGGCAGAGAGATTCTGGAGGGCTTGATGGAGGGTAAGTCGGTTGAGGCTATTTTGGAGCAGACGCAGAACAGGTGGATGAAAAATAGGTGTGATGAGATTAAGGCTGTGGCTAAGGGTGCGCTCAGTGAGAATGATATTTTTGTTCTTAAACAGTTGACAGAGATGGTTAATCATTTGAGTGGACAGATTCGTGAAGTGGAAGCTAGAATAGAGGTGCTTGTTAATCAGCGGGATGTTGAGATTGTTTCTTCGGTGCCGGGTGTGGGGAAGCGGTCTGCTGCAGCTATTGTTGCTGAGATTGGGAATGTTAAGCGTTTTGATGATTGTAAGAAGATTGCGTCTTGGTGTGGGTTGGCTCCTTCGGTTTATCAGTCTGCTGGTACGTTTATAACTGGGTCGATTACTAAGATGGGGTCTAAGTGGCTTAGGCGTGTTATGGTTGAGGTTGCTCATTCTGCTGTTATGGTTAGGGATTCAAAGTTGAGGTTGTTTTATTTGCGTGTTAAGGATCGGAAGGGTGCGAAGACGGCGATTGTTGCTGTTGCTAGGAAGACGTTGAGTATTATTTGGCATTTGCTGGCTAACGGTGAGGTGTATGTGGAGGTTGGTTTCGAGAAATCTTTGAAAATTGAGAAGAAGGGTTATGGTGGTCGTATTCCTTTGGCGGAGATGGCTTCTGTTTTGAGGGCTGCTGGTTACATCGTTAGCGGTCCAAGTGGTTAGTAGCAAAGACGTTTTTCATGGCAAAACAAACCCTAAAACTTTGAGAGAAAACTGCCACCAGAGAAGTACAGCGGTACCTAAAAACCTCTTTAATACAAAAATAGGATTAGAAAGCTCGGGCTATTCTATTGCAGGCTTCAATAATGCGTTCTTTTGGCTGCGTAAACGTCATCCTGACAAAACCCTCACCATACTTGCCAAAGCCAACGCCCGGCGTCACAGCTACCCCAGCATCAAGCAGTTTTGTGGCGAAATCCATGGAATCACCTTTGCAACGTACCCATACATAAAACGTTGCTTTAGGCTTGTCACACTTGAAGCCGATTTTGCAGAGCATGTCAACAAGAAGATCGCGACGTTCTTGCAGGATTTGGTTGTTTTTCTTTAGGAACTCTGGAACTTCGCGGCTTGTATAGGCACCTAAGGCTTTAACGGCGACTTTTTGGGTGTAAACTGGTGGTCCTGAATCGATTTGTGACTTCACTTTCGTTAACCCAGCTACAAGTTTCTTATTTCCTACGGCGAAGGCTATGCGGTCGCCTGTCATATTGAAGGTTTTTGAAAGCGAATGAAATTCTACAACGACATCCATAGCGCCCTCAATCTCCAAGATGCTAGGTGCTCGATAGCGGTCGAAGGTGACTTCTGAATATGCGTTGTCGTAGCAGAGGATGATGTTGTTGTCCTTAGCGAATTCTACAGTTTCTTTGAGAAACTTTTTATCAATTGTTGCAGCGGTTGGGTTATTGGGGTAATTAAGAAACATCATCTTAACGCCCTCAGACTTTATTGCGTCAAAATCGGGTTTGAATTCGTTTTTCTCAAGAAGTGGCAGCGGCACCGAGATCCCATCGCAAAGGATGGTGCTGCCATTAGCGTACACAGGGTAAGCTGGGTCAGGTACAAGCACACGGTCACCTGGATTTATGAAAGCTCGGGCGATGTTTGCTATACCCTCTTTGGAACCTAAAAGTGCAACCACTTGGTCCTGCTGCAAGTCAACGTTGAAGCGGTTCTTGCACCATCCTGCAACTGCAACTCGAAAGTCTGGTTCACCTTGGCTAAATGAGTAATTATGATTCTTAGGGTTAGCTACTTCCTCTTTGAACGCTTCAATGATAAATGTTGGCGGCGGAAGGTCAGGGTCACCGACGCTAAGAGAAATTAAATCGACGCCTTGAGCCTTTTTTTCCTTTATTTTCCGTTCAATCTCAGCAAACAAGTACGGCGGCAACCGATTAATTCTGTCAGCGAATTCAAATATCAAAGCTATATCTCTCCGAACAATGTTCCTTCAAAAACTTTTTCCGTTGCACCGCTTAAAAACAAACTTTCAGCAACTTCAACCTGTCAAATCTCCGCCCAACACGTGAACAGTTACTTTGTTTCCGACTTTTCCAAGTTTGTTTGCAGCAGCCACAGCAGCGCAGGTTCCTGTACCGCAAGCAAGAGTTTCGCCGCAGCCCCTCTCCCAAATGCGAACGTTCAACTCATTTTCGTTTAGAACCTCAACAAATCCCACATTAGTTCGATTTGGAAAGGCTTTGTGATTTTCAATTTTTGAACCGAGTTCTTCAACCGGAAAACATTCAATACAGTCAACAAAGATTACGCAGTGAGGGTTGCCCATCGAAAGACATGTTACCTTAAAGGTTTCTCCGTCAACTTCTAAGTCCTGGTTGATGCATGTACCCTCCCCAGTCATTGGTAGTGAGCTTTTCTGCCAGTTTGGCGTGCCCATATCCACCTTAACAGCTATTACATCTTTGTCCTTTATAGTCAACCAGACATGCCTTATTCCTGACAAGGTCTCAACTGTGAACTCTGGCTTGACCACAATGCCATTTTCATAACAATACTTAGCAAAGCAACGTATGCCGTTACCGCACATTTCAGCTTCGCTACCGTCTGAGTTAAAAATCCTCATCTTGGCAACAGCTACTTTCGAGTACGAAACCAGCAAAAGCCCGTCCGCTCCAACCGACAACCGTCTTTCACAAAGTTTCTTAGCCAAATCTGCAGCTTGTTTTCCGCTGATTTTTTCGGCTCTGTTGTCAATTACAATATAGTCATTACCAAGCCCATGCATCTTCCAGAAACGCACCAAAATCACTCTGCCGCCTGCTGATTCGCCGTTAAATTATCAAGCTGCTCTCGCGCTCTAATGATGATCGACTTGCCTTGCCTAATCATAACTTCCGCCGCTCGAGGTCGTGCATTGTATTGTGAACTCATACTAAAACCATATGCACCAGCGTTCAAAACTGCCAACAAATCCCCTTCTTCAATAATTGGCAATTCACGATCTTTGGCTAAAGCGTCGCCTGACTCACAAATTGGGCCTACCACATCATAGGTTTCCTTCTCTGCCACTTCAAGCTTGTTGGCAACTATCATAGGATGATATGACCCATACATTGTTGGCCTTATCAGAGTGTTGAAACCCGCATCCACACCCACGAATTTCTTTGCAGGAGTAATCTTAACGGTGTTAACGGTTGTTAAGAGAATACTTGCATCACAAACCAAATACCTACCTGGTTCAATACAAAGAAATGGCTTGCCCAAACCATACTCAGCAATCTTTGCTTTGAAAGGTGCAACCACTCTGCTCGCGAACTCCGACAAATCAAAATCTTTTTCCTCAGGCTTGTAAGGAACACCAAACCCGCCGCCTATATCTATGAATTCAAAGTCTATTCCTACCTCATCATGAACCCGCTTGGCGATGCTGAGAAGCTTCTCCACAGCCAGCACGTAGGGTTCAACCTCAAGGATGCCTGAGCCAATATGCATGTGTATACCAAAGCGTTCCACACGTGCCCTCTTAGCAATCGCATAAGCCTGAATTGTCTCTTCTTCCCAAAGTCCAAACTTTGATTCTGGACCAGCCGTAATGCAGTGACTGTGATGGCCTGCACCAATTTCCGGATTAACTCGAACCGACAAAACAGGTGGCACAGCAATCTTAAGAAGCCTATCAAGTTCTGATTGGGAATCAATGTTTATCGTCACATTTGCGTCGGCAAGGAATTTTAACTCGTCATTTCTGACGCTTGTGCCCGTGAACATTAGGCGGTCAGGTGTGTATCCACTGACTAACCCCATGAACACCTCACCTGGACTGACAGTGTCTAAGTATGCCCCCTGCGACTGGAGAATCTTCAGCACAGTTAAGTTCGAGTTTGCTTTCGCAGCATAATAAACTCTTACGTACTTGTAATTCCGAATTAAAGCATCATGAATGCGGTTATAATTATCTCGGATGCGTTTCTCGCTCACAACGTACAAAGGAGTATCATACTGTTGCGCCAACTCTTTAGCTGAAACACCATCAAAGAACAAGCTGCCCTTTCGGTCTTCTAAGGGTTCACGAAGCTTTCTCATCTTAACCATCCCCGCTTACACCCACTTCATACAGTACCGTTGTAAGTAATTAGCTTAAGCTAAACCTTTGGCTACAAACAATTCCGCGCTCAGAATCCCTGCGCCAGCTCCGCCTCGAACTGTATTGTGTCCAAGACACATGTACTTGAAAGTCATAATTGGATCCTTACGTATTCTGCCGACCACAACACTCATTCCACATCCTGCATCGCGGTCAAAGCGAGGTTGAGGTCTGTTCTTCTCATGTCGAATAACAATTGTTTGCCTTGGCGCGGAAGGCAACTTGAGCTTTTGAGGTTCGCCAGCAAAGTTGGCAAAGGCTGCCTCAATTTCTTCTATCGACGGGGTCTTTGCGAGCTTTATGAACACTGATTCTAAATGCCCATCCTTCACGTGAACTCTGTTACAGCTTGCGCTAAGCTGAAAATCAGCATTCCGAATTGCTTTGCCATCAAAATCACCTAGTATCTTCAGGGCTTCTGCTTCCATTTTCTCTTCTTCACCCGAAATGAAGGGAACTACGTTGTCAATTATGTCCAAAGATGCTACACCAGGATATCCTGCTCCGCTGAGCGCTTGCATTGTTGAAACAATAATTTGCCTGAGGCCAAATTGCATCAATGGCTTGAGCGTAATCGCGAGCTGAATCGTGCTGCAGTTAGGATCTGTCGTAATGAAGCCTTTCCAGCCCCGCAGCTCCTGCTGAATTTTTATCAAATCTGCGTGGTCAGGGTTGATTTCTGGAATGATTAATGGAACGTCTTTTTCCATTCTGTGAGCGCTAGCTTTACTGAACACTGGATACAGCGCAGCAAATTCGGACTCAACGGGACCAGCCAAGTCTCCAGGCAACGAAGAAAACACTAAATCAACGTCGCCCGCCTTTTCTACAGACTCAACATCAGCGTTAACCACGGGCATTTCTGCAATTTCGTCAGGCAGGTTTGACTCCATAACCCAGTTGCAAGCGTCTCCATATTTTTTGCCTGCTGACCGCTCTGAAGCAGCAAGCACCTCAATTTGAAACCACGGGTGCTTCTGCAAGAGTTGAATGTACCGTTGTCCAACGGCACCGGTTGCGCCTAGTATTGCTACTTTTCGCTTCATTGACATTTGTTTATTCTTCCTTTTGCTCCGTTGAGTTGGTTCTCCCTGATAAAAAAGCTAATGGTTTATTTACGCCTTTAAGATAAACCCAACACGTCAGCCATAGTAAACACTTTAGTTTCATTTTGCTTGCTTAACCATTCAGCGGCATAAACAGCTCCTTGTGCAAAGACATTACGTGAGAACGCAGTATGCTCGATGCGCAACATTTCGTATGGTCCTGCAACGATTAAGTCATGAATGCCCGGAACCCCGCCGGCGCGCAACGCTGTGATTTCAAGTTCTTCTGCTTGGCGTGGGCTTATGCCTTCGCGTCCATATACAACTTTCGTGTAGCCGCGTGTGTTAGCGATAATTTCTCCAAGTTTTTTTGCTGTGCCGCTTGGAGCATCCTTCTTGCCAGTGTGATGGATTTCGTTTATGCTGAAATCATATCCTGATGGGAAAGCTTTCAATGCTTCAGCTATCTTGAAGAGTATGTTGACGCCGAGGGAGTAGTTTGGTGAGAACACTGCTGGAACTTTGTCGGTCATTGCGGCTATAACTTGTCGGTTTTGCTCTGCTGTGAAGCCTGTGGTGCCGAGAATTATACGTTTTCCTGCCTTTGCCGCTACTGGTATGTTGATTACTTCTGCAATGGGCATTGTGAAACTAATGTAGATGTCGGCGTCTCTGATGGCTTCACCCAATTTGTCGGAGCTCAGGATTGGAGTGTCGGAATTCGATATACCTAGTTCCCGCAGGGTTTTGCCTATAGAGGGATTGTTTGGAGCTTCTATTGCACCAACTATCTGATGCCCTCTTGAGGTTGCTTCAGTTATGATTGCGTTGCCCATTCTGCCCGCAGCGCCTGCTACACATAGCTTAAGCATAGTATAGCCCTTCTAGGTACTTTTTGTTGTATAATCGGTCTTTTAGATCTACGTTGAAGTAGTCGGCGATGGGCTGCAGAACTTGTGGGTTGGCTTCGTAGACTTTCTGTACATTTGTCAGGACTAATTCTAAACCGCGCGCGTCATTTTTCCTAAAGGTTGTCTACATGGTCCAGATGGCATGCCGAGCACATTCATCAGGGTTTTGTAAGCTAGAGGATTTCTTGCTTTGCAGACAACTGCTCCATAAGGTGTTTGCTCTTGAGTTTTCACGGTAACCATGCTAAATAGCGGTTGAAGCGCTTGGGCAATTACGCTGGCGGCTTCTTCGTTTCCATCTATAGCAGGTAGTGTACCATATCGACTATTGCATTTGGAGCAACATTGGAAACGACTGAGATGACACCGCTTGCTTCTATGTCGGGCGAAGTCATCATTGTGTAAGTCTTGTCATCGTCTCCTGAAAGAATATCAAAGTCTTTTCCGCAAAGCTGTCTAGTAAGCTCCATATTTTTCAAATCGCCCGTAGCTTCCTTGACACAGCGAACGTTTGGGTATTGATGATGCAGAACCGCAAGGTCTTGTGGGTAAAGTTGAGTTCCTGTTCTGCCTGGAATAATATATGGTATTACTTGGACATCAGGGAATTGTCTTGCGATTGGCTCAATGTACTCTCTACGTATCTCCATAGAGCTTGGCCCATTGTAATATGGGTCAACAAGCAGAACGCAATTTACGCCCAAGCTCTGGGCATGTTCAGTGCCTTCAATTGCTTCTTGAGTTGAGTTGCTCCCTGTTCCAGCTATCGTTAACACCTTTCTACCTGCATATTCGTGTGTTTTTTCTATTACAGTGTTGTGTTCATGCCAATCTAAGGTAGGGCTTTCGCCGGTTGTACCGACCGCAAGAATGCCTTTTGCACCTGATTTTATTTGGAAATCTATCAATTGCCGTAAACCTTCGTAGTCGACTTGACGATTACGATTCATGGGGGTAATTAGTGCAGTATAACATCCGCTAAATATTGACATTTTCAATTCCTCGTTTTTGGGTGATGAACAATCACAAATATCATATTTAAGCCTTACGTTTTCATTAACATTTTTACTAAAAACGAATTATAATACTGCCATACAATAAGCTTTCATTCAAAAAACCAAGTCTTTTCGTAAAAGAAACGCTAAAAATCCAAACTCAAGCTTCTATCGTCACAATATGATAAGCAGTAAAGACACCATCATAACCGTCATAAAGCCCAAGCAAATAAGAAAAAGCATCTTCAAGAGTCACTGCAGATGGAATAACCAATCTGAAATTATCCAAGCGTAACACTTCTCTCAACACCCCAGTTTCTGTCTTGATGATTTTTAGCCTTAAGAACATTTCTTCCAGACAAGTAAACTGCAACTTTTCCATGAAGAGGTATTCCTTTTCGAACATCAATGGTTTTTTTGCCGCTACATAGCCATTCGAATGCTTCTTTTTTTGTTCGGAAAAGGGGCAAGTTGTCACCTGAACCTGAAGATAAAATGAGTGAAAGATAAGCTTTCAGTAAAAACTAGAATAGAAAATAGAACAGGAAAAAATGGGTTGAGTTGAGAAGGACTTTGTTTTACCCTTTACCTTTCTCTTCTTTACCAAAGTACTTGGTCCACTTTAGTTTGCGTGCATCTCGTTTGAATTGCAATGAACTTTTCTTGCATTTACCAGAATCGAACCATAGAATTGAGCCGTCGTTTTTAACGAACATCATGCCTGTGCCAGCTGGGAAATCAGCACCACAGAACGAACATTTACGGTTTTTTGGCATGACAAATATCTCCAAAGTCTATCTTGTGATTTTCTTTGCTTCTCTTTCTGTTTCTCGCAGCATCAGAATATCTTGAACTCGAACCGGCCCTTTAACGTTTCTTGTTATGATTCTGCCTTTATCTTTGCCTTCCATGATGCGCACTCTAACCTGCGTGATTTCGCCAGTGACACCCGTGCGGCCTATGATTTGAATAACTTCTGACGGAATAAGTTCTTCAGCTGCTTCTTTGCTCATTACTGAGATCCTCGTTTAACCTGATCGATGCGTGTGACTATTTCTTTGATTAATCCTGCGGCGTCTCCTTCTCGGAGGATGCATGCTGCGGCGCAAGGAACGTCGATGCCTATTGAGGTCCCGATTTTGTCTTTGCTTGGAACGAATACGTACGGAATTTTTCTTTCTTCACAGAGAAGCGGTAAATGCGCTACTACTTCTGGTGGATCAACATCTTCTGCTATTACAACAAGTTTTGCTTGTGATCGTTCAACAGCTTTTGTTGCTTCGTTTGTTCCTTTCCTAACTACTCCTGATTTAGAAGCAATCGTTAGGGCTTCATAGGCTGCATCTACGATTTCTTTCGGTACTTCATATTTTACATAGAATGGTTTAGACATATTAGCCTCACCCTTTTAAGGCACAGTCTTATCCACACTTCCTATTTAAGAATCTTTCGACTCTAGAATGTCAGATTAAGCTATGGGCTTTTAAAGGCCTTAGAAAGCTTTAAATAAGCTCTTACGGACTCCTAACATGTTTTTCGAGAGGGGGAATGGGCGTTTGCAGAAATTGGGCAGAGTGCGGGCGTTAACTCCATCTAAAAACATGATTGTTAAAACTGATAAGGCACCTAGAATTGGCTCTGAAGTTATTGATGAGAACTTAAATGTAGTCGGCAAAGTTTTTGACATTATTGGTCCAGTCTCGGCTCCTTATGCAGTGGTTAGACCAACCGTGAGGGAACCCGCTAAAATATTGAATAAACCGGTGTACTTGCTTCTCTCGAAAACGAAATGGAGCAAGAAATAGATGAGCAGAGATAGCAAGTTACATGAAGAAATAGATCAATCCACAAAAACTGAACCCGCAAAAATACAATCATGCCCTGAATGTGGCAGCACCCGACTTATGCGCGATTACGAATGTGCTGAAATAGTATGTATGGACTGTGGTGTGGTAGTAGCCGCTAAAATAGCTGACAGGGGACCAGAATGGCGAGCTTTCGATGATGAGCAAAGGTCAAAAAGAACCAGAGTTGGAGCCCCTTTAACATACACAATCCATGATAAAGGCTTGTCAACAACCATTGACTGGCACGACCGAGACATTTATGGCAAAAGCCTCTCGCCTGGCCAGAAAGCGCAAGTTTATCGTCTCAGGAAATGGCAAAGACGCATCAGAGTTTCGGACGCCACGGAACGCAACTTGGCATTTGCACTATCTGAAATCACAAAGATTTCAAATAACTTAAACCTACCAAAGAGCATTCTTGAAACAGCATCTGTGATTTATCGAAAAGCAGTAAAAGAACGTTTAATCAGAGGTAGGTCAATTCAGGGTGTTACTTCCGCGGCAATTTACTTGGCATGTAGACAATGTGGGTTACCACGTACGTTAGATGAAATCGCTCAGTCATCAACTGTAAACAAGAAAGAAGTTGGCAGAAGCTACCGTTTTCTAATTAGAGAACTAAACTATTCAATTCCACCGCTTAAACCAAGCCAATATATAACAAAGTTTTCTAATCAACTGACAATGCAGGGTAAAGTGGAAGAAATCGCCCACAAAATCTTGGCAGCAGCAAAAGAGCTTAAGCTTACATCAGGCAGAGGACCAACTGGAATCGCAGCAGCAGCAAGTTACGTAGCGTCAGTGCTAACTGGCGAACGAAAAACACAAAGAGAAATTGCAGAGATTGCGCAAGTTACTGAGGTTACTATTCGGAACAGGTACAAAGAACTTGTTGAACGGCTTAATGTTCCAAATCAGCATATAATCAAACCATTTTTTTCCTTTTTGAAATAGGCTTTGGGCCATGACTAAACCCAATTACAAGTTCAGAAGCGACAAAATTGATGAGTTAATTTGTAAACTTGGAGTTACAACTGGAGCTTAAACTGGATTTAGATAATCTGTCAAAAAATGCTGAGCCACGAGCTAGCAAGCTTGAAAATGATTTAAAACAACTGGCGTGAAGAGCTTAATTTGATCAAAGACACATTAGCTTTGAATGTGAAAAAGAGTAACCAGGTTAATTTCTCGTAAAGACACAGTTATTTTTTTAAGCAGCCTGATAGCTATGCTATTCTATGCCCTATAGATTTACGTTTGACCTCTCTAAGGTTCCGCGCTTCTTCTTCACTGAAATTGCCAAGGTAAGTTATCAGAAGGGCATGCATAAAGCCGTACTTAACAAGTTATATGAACTTATTTTAAGATTCAAAATACAAGAAGCCACAGGACTAAACCTTGCCGACGCAGTAGTTTTGCTTAAGGACTTAATTGATTTGCAGGCAATAAACATGATTGAGAGAAACAAATTTTTGCAGACAAAAAAAAGGGCTATTTTCCTTCCACACTGCTCACGCAAATACATGGATAGTCGATGCAAAGCTCAATTTGACGCAAACATCCCTTCTTACACTTGTGCACATTGCTCGCCAGAATGCTTAGTAAACAAAGCAGAACAGTTTGCTAAGAAAAAGGGTTATGATGTTTACCTTTTGCCTGGAGGCTCATGTATACCCAAAATTCTCAAATTGCGCCATTACGAGGGGATTGTTGGGGTTGCATGTGGTGAAGAAATGAAAATCATGGGACCGCTTCTCAACGGCATGAACGTGACTGGACAGGCGATACCGCTGATAAAAAATGGTTGTGCAAGCACGGTTTTCAACATGGAATCACTAAGAAAGGTCCTCTAAGCCCTTTTCAACTGTCTAATTGTTGTTGAACCTTTAGCAAATCTCATAATGCTAAACCTGTTCGAGAGAGCAATAGCCTGATATCCATGCCAGAAAAGAGAAAGAATCTAAATCTATCGAACCAGTGAGAAATGCTCTGAATCGGAATTGTACTCTCACTTCTGCAAAGAAAAAGATGAGAATTCTAGGATTCCCTTTATCCAAAACTTAAACTTTTCCACCCTGTAGGACTTGCGGTTTAGTTAGATGGAAACTAGTTTCAGCAGCATCGCGGAAACGTTCAAAACTACCAGGCAAACTGTTTACCGTTGGCTAAAAAGAGGTCAGCATCGTGGATTAGAAACCTTCAAAGACAAGCCACGGCAGCCTAAAGAAAGCAAAGTTACATTCGAAGTTGAGCTTTCAATTCTTAAACTGAGAACCACTTTTAGATGGGGAACAGCCCGCATACAACAAGGCCTCTACAACCTACCAAGATTCATTTTGGAATCTGTGAATTGTATTCAAGGCGTAGCGCTCTCAAGAGAAACCATAAACAACGTCCTCGCAAGGAACAATCAAAACGGGTATCAGCATGAGTTTAAACGCTGGAAATTCTATAGGGCTAGTGAACCTGACGAGCTTTGGCAGATAGACTTCAAAGGTCCATTTAGCGTACAAGGGAAGAAATACTGGTTTCTGGTTTGCATCGATGACTACAGTAGGTTCATTATTGCGGCGGAGCAGTTTGATCATGAGTTGACTACGGCGGAAACAGTGGCTGTTTTGGAGCGGCAGAAGAGGCGTCCGAAGGCTATACTTTCTGATCAGGGCAGCCAGTTTAAGGAGCAATGGAAGAACTGGTGTAGTCAGCATGGGGTGGAGGCTCAGTTTGCTCATCCTTCTTATCCTCAGGACAAGGGCAAGGTTGAGAGGTGCATCCAAAACCTCAACCGAGAATTCATTAATCCACTGCGCAAGTTCCCTGGATGGCTCAAAGGCCAAATATGCGAGTACAGAGACTGGTTTAACAATCTACGCTTCCATAGAGGGGTAAAAGCGTTCCCAGCAGAACTCTACAAGTGTAACGTTAGAAAGTTGACATGACAGCTTTGCAGCTTCTTAATTCTGTAAACAAAAAATATTTATCCTCAATCATACAATATCAATTTCATGCCTGATTCTGGCAAATTAGCACTAATAATTGGAATAGACCAATACAATGACGATGAACTTGATTCTTTGCCTTCTTCTAAAAAAGACGCAAATGACCTAAACGCAGAACTTACAAAATTGGAATTTCAAAGTTGATTATTTTTAGAGCATTGGATTGGAGATTTAACAACCTGAACCAACAACATTACAATTATGAAAGAGAGAATAAGCAACAATTTTCTGATTAACTAATTTGCCACAAAATACATTGATTAAGAAAAATGGTTTTTTGGCGAATAGTTACGGCCTGGCTTAAACAGAATCTGAAAATAAATGCGGCAGCTAAACAAACATAGCATTGAATTGCTAAAACTAATTCCAAGGATGATCCCCAAAGGTGGAACAGATAACCTTGCGCAAATTTCAAAGTACCAAGATATTGGCGAAGAACAAATTCGAGAGGCCCTGCAAATATTAGAATTGTAATTTTCCGGCTAAAATGATCATTTTTCATGCCCTGGAATTCTGAAATAAAGAATCATAGAGCTGAAAATCAATCGATGAGATATTGCCTTGTGATTTAGCCCAGTTTTTTATTACCGGGCGCTTTCAAAAAGCTTGACTTCTATTCTCGATGTTAACGCGTTATGCCTTTTTTATTAGCTTGTCTTTCAAATTGTTTTTCTTTAATTCTGGCATCAATCTCGTAAGTTACATACTTATCATTGTTTCCCACAAGAGTTAATTTAGACTCGACCGGTTGAGTTAATATTTATAGCTATTTACAAAGGTTTATCTTTGGTTGTATAGAAATAAAACCTATGCCAGAGTCAACTAAGTTGGCATTAATTATTGGCATTGATGAATACGCAAGCGACGAACTTGATCCCTTACCCTCTTGTAAGAAAGATGCCTTGGATCTTGCTACTCTCCTTTCAAAGACTAGGTTATACCATTTTCGGCGGCTCACCCATAATCGGATCCGAAATAACAAAAGAGTATCGAGAGTACGGATGGACAAAAATCCACAAAGCAATATGCACGTTCTTCCAAGAAAGCAACCCCTAGTCAGACTCTTCTCTTCTATTTTTCCGGCCATGGCGTTCATGACGAAGACGAAGTGTACATGGCAACTCCGCAAATGAACCCTGAGAATCCTTCACCTGAAGGTTTCCCTCTTTCAGACCTAACTAAACGTATGGGCTCCAGCAGATCAAAACGCATTGTTGGAATAGTTGATGCTTGCTATAGCGGAGCCACAAACCTGCCTTCCAGCGCCCTGAAGAAGAAGAGTGCTGTGAACGCTGCTAAGATAGCTATTGCAAAATATGATAAGATATACGAAAATACTCCGAAAACTAAGGGATTATCTTTGCTACTGTCGAGCCAAAGTTATGAACCTTCAAACGCAGTCGAAGGGCGAAACAGCCTCTACACAGGATATCTAATCGAGGGTTTTAAAGGAGTAAAAGATCGGAAAGATGAGAATGGGGTACTCATCCCGGGTTCTGTGGATAAATGTGGAAATGTTACGCCCGATTCATTGCATGGGTATGTATACTATAAAGTTGCTAGTGTAGCAAGGCAAGTTCCCGAAATCAAATCTGACAAATCTAGCCAAATTGTTCTAGCATTCTACCCTCTTTTGGGTGAAGAAATTGTTGAGAAAGCTGAGCAACAAATCAAACAGGCTCTACCTGACGGTTTCGACGAGGAAATAGAACAAAAAGCAAAACAGATAGAGTTAGGCTGTAACAGTTTCTATGAATTGCGCAAGTCAATTGAGACAGGCAAATCACAAAATGTTTCAGTAGCAGAGATCAATGAAACTGGCGAGCTTCTTAAGAGCTTATACTCGAAATCAGAAAGGTTAAAAACAAACTCGAATTGGCTAACAAAGCAATATGAAAAAGGCGTCCTCGACAGCGATACTTATGAGAGAAGAATATCGATCGTTGCAGAAGAAATGGCTAAGATAGAGTTCGAGTTTAAAGAGAGCGTATTTTTCAAACTTGATAAAGTTGCACGAGAATTGGAGACGACCCTCAAATCTTCTGAGCAGCCCGGAAAAATACACCAAGAAAAAATAATTGAAGGCACGGTGCTCGGAAAAATGGGCGAAACCTACAGCAGTACGGGTCAACATCAGAAGGCGATCGAATACTATACTCAGGCTCAGGAAATCGCAAAACTACGTGGAGACCAAAATGAGGCATTATTATGGCAGCACAAGCTGAAGGGAGCGCGCAAACAGCTCGAGTGTAAATCTATTTTGTTCCTTCCGGCAAGCCCCATTGGAACCAACAAATTAGCGTTAGATATGGAGCTAAGTGAGATAGAGAATGAGATTCGAATCTCAAAATATAGTAAACAAATTAGTTTCTCAGTAAGATTTACCCGTAACCTTAGCGATATCACAAGAGAGTTCCTGCTTCATACACCTCAAATTGTTCACTTTAGCGGTCATGGAAGTAACGAATTAGGAGTCATGTTGGAGGATGAAAACGGTCTAGTTCATCCTCTGGATAACGCGACGATTGCTAAGCTGTTTTCGACCCTAAAAGGCAACATTAGATGTGTAGTTCTCGACGCTTGTTACTCTGCAAGTCAAGCAAAAGTAATTTCGAGTTACGTTGACTATGTAATTGGAATTTCTAATGCCATTGGAGATGAGGGAGCAACAAGATTTGCTCAAGGTTTTTATCAAGGTATCTGCTATGGAAAAGACTTTGAAACAGCCTTCAACCTCGGTTGTCTTCAGATTAATTTAGCAGGTCTAAGCGAAAATGATGCGCCACAGATATTCGTTAAGGAAAAGACAGAAAAATCAAAGGAATAGCTCAGCCCAGAACCAGCAATTCCGAAGAAATGGATTTAAACCCCATTGCAACTCGGCGACTGCACCAAAATCGTTAGCAATCCTGTAGCCTTTAGATTGAAGAGTTTCTTTAAGGGTCTTATGACATTTGCTAGTGTAATCCTCCAATTGTTGTTGACCTGAAATGCCGATTGGCATTCCAGTGGTTGAGAAGACGAATGCTTTCTTGTTTGTGACTTGATGTAGTCTATCAGCGAAGTCAAGTAGTTCTTTGTAGTTTTTGCCACTGTCTATCCCTGACCCGAAGCCTACTAAGTCATAATCTTGAAGCTCTTCTGGATTGATTTGTTGTGGAGTTTTTATCTGTGCATCAACTACCTTTGCGAAGACTTCAGCTACTTTCTGTGTGTTGTTGTGATGATAAGAATACACAATTATCATAGACTTCAGTGGCAACTTCATTTTCCTCTATCAATCTTGACTTCTAAGGTACGTTCAACTGGGTTATTGTGGGCTTTTTGATGAAGCGACCAGTCTTAAAGGTCTTCTTTTTCCTTAGATTTTAAATATTTACAGCACATTAGCTGAAAGAGGTAACAAACGATTAGGAGTTGGAAACTTGAATGAAAAACGTGCCTATGAAGTTCTTGCTAAAAACATTAACCGCGACTTATGCTTTAGATGGTTCATGTTAATGGTGCCACTAATCATAATTATCATTATCTTATTGATTTTAGCATATTTGGCTCCTTTAAATAATTATTTTAATTTTGCACAGTTACCAACCTCAAACATAAAAATTGAAAATATTATCCCGGCGTTATTTACAGGCACTATAACTGGAGGTAGTATTCTTCTCGGCTTTTTCTCTGTTTCAGCCTACAATTTCTATCAACATATAGAAAAGAACATTGAAAAATGTAGAGAACTAAGAGATAAAAATGACAATAAAATTATTTTAAATTCTACTTCTTTGGGAGAACACCAACGGATGCCTAAAACGGCAAAAACAAGTGAAGTTGAGGATATTAGTAACCGCATAAAAAACCTTGACCAGGAAATTGGGGATTCAAAAGAAACGGGAAAACTGATAAAATTGAACATGAATGCATTAGCTCATCAACAAGAGCATCTTTGCAAATTCATGGTAAACTTTTTAGTTGTGACAGTCGGTTTATTGCTTTCCACATTCTTGTTTTTCGTTCTTACTTTGGTTCCAACTTTTCAGGGTATATTGGGAACATTTGCCTTCTATTCTCTTTACTCGATATTCGTTGGTCTAATCTTGTTCTTGCGTGAGTTTATGGCTTGGACAGGGCACAGAGAGTTAGGAGACCTGGTTGTTTCTGAGAGTGAGTAAACATCTCTGTATTGTGTGATGTATTATGATTTTGGTGTTGTGGGGTGCGTTGAGAATGGATAGGGTAGAGTAGTAGGTTCTTGGCTGTCTTATCAACTGTGATTCCTTCTAACAGGTTGCTGGATATCTTGTACGTTTTATTTCAATTTCTTTACCACTCAAATTTCCAATGTAAGTTTCTATGCTCTTTCAAGCATTCTATTCTTCCCTGATTCTGTGATATAGAATCCTTGAAAGTTGAAAACTGGCTAACAAGAAGAGATCCCAGAATTAATCGCCTTATTGTTAGTATATTCGGGAATGTCAGACTCCACAGAAATAAAGAAACGGGCATTCTCAGTTCAAAGAACCTAAATGCCCTTATTGAATCTTGGAAACGGTCTATTCCATAGGGACATGGTATCATCTAAGCCAAGATAATCTATCGAAATAATGTCAGAAGTTACCTCATCAACTTTTCTTGCGCCTGGAATGTGCGATTCTTGGAGTAATTGTTGATGCTTTCTTTCAATGGCTGGAGGGAACACGAAGGTGTTAAAATTCACGAACAAAATCTTTTTTGAATCCTCAAGATTTTTCTGGTTCAAGCATCGAAGCGGGCTTAAAAGGCTAAGTTGGTTGCTTAATGCAGTTAAAGTCGTCTTAAGTATTTCTGCCAAATATCGAGCATTGCTGCACTCAAGACAGTTCTCCTTCTCACCCAACTTTATCACCACTATTAAGAGTGGAGACTTGACTAATAAATATTTCTCATAAGTCATTACTACTTTATAAAAATGACGTATATTACATATCATTATTAATCTATACTTAGTTTTATCGATAGAAAACTTTATTTACTATTAATAGTGTACCAATATACAGGTGCTTACAGGAAATAATACTTGACAGAAACAAGAGAGCTAAAGAGGATTTGGACTACTGGAAAGTCCAACGTTGTAGCCTTGCCTAAGGATTGGGTAGGCAACCTAACTTCTGATAATGTTATTTTTTCTAGTTACAAAGATGGGTTTTTCATAAGACCTGTTGATAATAAGAAACTTCCTCTCCAAAATATTGAAGTATTGGAAAATGAAGATCCCAACGTCCTGAAATACAAGATAATAAGTGCATATCTAAAAAACTATCAAGAGGTAAGGGTATCGTTCAAAAGCGAGGAACCCAATCCAGTGAGTGTTACTAACTTATACTCTATGAGCAGGTCACTAACTGGTTTGGACGTATCACCAACATCAAAAAACGAGTTCTTCGTAACTATGAGTACAACACCCAAACCTCTAAAGAGTATACTTGAGCGCATGTTGTCTCAATCAAAGGCTATACATACAATAAATCAGAATCTGTTTGAACATTTCGATTTAATTCCAGAGTCAGAAGAAAAAGGACCAACTGGACCGATTGAAATAGAAAATGATATCGATAAGCACAATGCCTTAGTGAGAAGGCTTCTATGTAGAGCAATTAGTCAACCCGACTTGGTAAGAGAACTTGAGATCGAGGATCTTACAGATGTAATACATTGGGAAAGTATTAACTCAAATCTTGAGCGAGTAGGCGACATGGAATTCGAGTGCTATCTTGAAATCAAGCATCTCATTGAGACCTTAGGAAAAGATTTAGGAAAAGATGAATTGATTATTAGAACTAATGACAAAAAAACCGGTTTTAGTTTTAAAGAGTATCATGATATAGCGATACAAATGGTGGAAGATGCGTACGAGGGAAGGAAAGAGGGAACTTCACAAAAAATCTTTAAACTCCTTAACACCAAGCAACCCAAAAAAAATCTCGACTTAATTAAGACTAGAAAAGGTTATGTTAATGAGGAAAAATGCAAGGCCTTAAATGGACTTATTAAAGCAACCCCTGAACTTGGTCGAGTAGATATTAGAATCTGGAGCATCACATCTTGTGCAACAAATTTAGCCGAGGCATGGCTAAACATAAAAGGTCCAATAGAGAAGCCTCCGGAAGAAAAGCCTGGTGAAAATCAAGTTTAGAATCTATGGCAAACCTTGGAGCAACAGCCATTAGACCATCAACTAGTGTAGGTCTTTCGAAGCGGTCAATTACTTGCCGAAAAAGTTGCCAAGTCTCAACCACAGCGTAAACAAGCGCATTTCTCTAAAATGAGGTAATTACAACTGCTCCAATTGTGGAAGATATAATAATTTTCTTAGCGTGCTATTCTTGCTAGTCTCCCATTCTATTACTTAAAATTTGAGTATATCTTAACCTTACATACAATACAAATTAACATTAAGTCAAAAATAGCCAAAAAGCTGGAAACATAGTAAATTAGAACTTTTTCTGTGTGGTCGACTTGTGGGAACAAAAGACGAACGAAGACATAGAAATCAGATAGATAAAAAAATTCAATTTGTATCCAAAAAAGGCTGAAATTATGTTTCCAAATGTGGAAATTGATGAAAATGTTTACGAATATTTGCAAGCTACAATTTTGAATTACTACTTTGTTAGGGCTGGACTTGGGTTAACATAGCCAACAATGAGAGCAGTATCTTTGGTAACATAAGAAAAGTAATATGGTTTTCTTAACTTACAAGTTTAACTTACTTTACTATTTCTCGTTTCTTCCAGCGCAAGTTTTTGCCTTTGCACTTTCTGCATTTAATGGCGGTTTCAGCGTTGCGTGAGCCGCAATCTCTGCAGATTTTCATGTATAACCTGTGCTTTTGCGCTATTGCCTTTTTCACCGGGTCTAATATGGGCATTTTATTGTTAACCTTCCGTTTTGGCTAAGTCTTTGATGGTTAAGTATCAAATATACCTTTTGCCGCAACTTTCCAATTAACAAGGAAAGCCATCTTAAACGTAAAGTTCTCACCTATTTAATTTCTTCAATGGTTACGTAAGAGCGTGTATCTTCAATTCCGTCAATAGTGTAGAGTTTCTTTAGAATGTCATCAAGAGTATCCCGTTCAACAATAATCAAAGCATCCACTTCGCCTGCTATTCGGAAAGCTCTGGATACGGCAAGCTCACGAATTTGTTCATAAACGTGGATTCGTTTGATTGGAGATACTTTAAGAAGGATAAAAGCTGGAGTGGTGGAGACGCCAAGAGCGCTTAGACCTTTATCAGTAACATCAATGAAGCCTCTGCCAGTTCGAATGTAACCACGGTTTTTGAGTTTACGCAGGTGCACATTTAATGCTTGCCGACTTACGCCTAGTTGGCTGGATAGCTCGTCTTGTTTAACCCTCAGGGTATAGGTGTTTGTGGATTTTCCTTTTTCATAGAGTGTTTTTAAAAGTTGAATTGAACGTTTAGTTAATGGTTCCAAATTAGTCACTTTTGTGAGGTTTTGTTAACTTAAAACTTTACAATAGTGAGGTTACTTAATAATTTGATGCCCCAAGACAAGCCAAAATATCGCAAGACTCAGCCGTAACCATATATGGGCTTTCTAGTAGCCACAGTGCTAACGTCACACGCATATAGAGTTAGTTAGCGTACTTGCTATAAAACGGAACAAAATCTAACACAAAAACTGCAAAAGAAACAGACCGCAAATTCAATTTGCAGACATTCAGCAAGAACCTTGAGCTTATACCACAACCTATTTATTTTGAAAAAAATCTTTAGTGAAGCCACTTAAAAGTAAACTAGGAGTGATGCGAAGGCGTGACAGAAGATAGCGCGGTCTTAATCGGCAAAAAACCAATAATGAACTATGTCCTCGCTTGCATTACTTTCTTCCATGGCGGAGCAAAAGAAGTCAGCATAAAAGCACGCGGACGATCCATTAGCCGAGCAATCGACGTTGCGGAAGTTGTTAGGCACAGATTCCTGCCAGACGCAAGAATCAAAAGCATAAGCATTGGAACAGACAAGTTCCTACCTCAAGATGAAGGCGAACAAGCCACAAACGTGAGCACAATAGAAATAACGTTGATACGTTAATCACTAATTAGCAAACTCCTATCTTTGCAGGAAAAAGTCCAGAAAAATGAAAACGGAACTATGCAGTTTCTGCTTAAAAAGCGGCATTCTATGCCAAAAATGTTCAGCAAAAGTTAAAGCTGGAGAAATTACTGATTTAGATCTTAAAGTTGCTCGTTTACTGCTCTCCCTTGAAGAGAAGTATCCCACCCTGCAAAATGTCTGTTTCTACAAAGCAGTTGATGTTGAAAAAACCTTAGCCATCATCGTCGGTCATGGAGATGTGCCGAAAATTTTAGGTTATAGCGGCAAAATCATCAAAGCATTAGGCGATGAAACAGGCAAAAATGTTAAGGTTTTAGAGTATGGTGTTGATGATCGCAAATTCTTGGAAGACCTATTTATTCCATTCAGTATCCTAACAATTAACACTATTTGGCTGCCCGATGGAACTACTGAAACCAGAGTTATACTTAAGCGCAAACGTGGTTCACAACTGCCTTTTGATCTTAAGGCTTTGAAGGAAATCGCTAGTAAAGTACGTAAAATGTCTTTACGCGTTGAAATTGCAGATTAAGGTTGGGAGTAACCATGAATGTGGACTCTATCGGTGACTGGATTAGAACACACTACACTGGTAAGGTAACTCCTGAGATTGATGGACAAGAGATTACTCTTTTTGGTTGGGTTCAAGAAATTCGCGATCTAGGCGGAATACGCTTTATTATTTTGCAAGACCGCGAAGGAACAATCCAAATAACAATTCCCAAAAAAAGAATTGCTCCTGAAGTTTTAGCTAAGTCAGATCTTCTGCAAAAGAGATTCAGCTTAGCCATTAAAGGTAAAGTTAAGAAAACGAACATGACACCAAGGGGCATAGAAGTTGTACCCAACGCGATCAAAATCTTGAGCACTGCTACAGAACAATTACCCATTGATATTACGGGAAAGACACCTGCCAACATTGAAGCACGGTTAGATGCAAGGGCGCTGGATCTCTGCCAAGAAAAAAACTTAGCAGCCTTCAAAATCCAGCATACCACACTTGAAGCAATCAGAAGCTTCCTATTCCAAAAGAATTTTTTGGAGGTTCACACTCCACGCATTATTGCTTCAGCCACGGAGGGTGGAGCAGAACTTTTTGCTGTTGATTATTTTGGTCAAAAAGCATATCTTGCTCAGAGTCCGCAACTCTACAAGGAAGAATTAACGTTAAGTTTTGAAAATGTGTTTGAGGTTGGGCCGTTCTTTAGGGCTGAAGAATCGCACACTCGCAGACACCTTAGCGAGTTCACGTCAGTTGACATAGAACTAGGCATTTGCGGATGCTAAAGACGTTATGACGCTTCTTGAAGAGGTCATTCACCACGCCTGCGTCACAGTAAGGGAGAAATGTGCAGCTGAGCTTTCAGTGCTAAAATACAAGTTTGAAGTGCCACCGATTCCGTTTAAGCACTTATCATACGATCAAGTTCTCGATGATCTCAAAGGACAGGGCGTAAACATTCCCTGGGGCGAAGACATCCCCACAGAAGCATTCCGAGAACTAGCAAAACTCTATCCATACTTCTACTTCATAACCGATTGGCCCACACATGCAAAGGCTTTCTATATTAAGCCACGCGATGACAAGCCTGAAGTTTGTGAAGGCTTCGATTTAATGTGGCGCTACATCGAACTAGTTTCGGGCGGAACAAGAATTTCCCAAAAAGAGCAGTTAATTCAAAGAATGAATGAAAAGGGACTCAACCCTGAATCCTTTAAGAATCATCTGCAAGCGTTTGATTATGGCATGCCGCCTCATGCTGGATGGGCTATTGGGCTTGAGCGGTTAACGATGATTCTGACTGGAAAAAAAAATATTCGGGAAGTAACGTTGTATCCGCGTGACAGGGTAAGACTAACACCGTGATTAGTTATCTACCTATTTTTGAGTGTTTTCAAGAACAATTTGATACCATGCATCAATAGCGTGAAGTTAGGTTTTAGATTTTTGCAACAACTCTGCTATGTATTCATTGACTGTTTTGCCTTCTTTTTTCGCTATCCTCTTAATTGCATCGTTTATACCGGTAGAGTACTGTACAGCTTTCTTTGGCCTATCAACTAATGTGTCTGGCATGCCTAAGTTTAACGCCACTTTCCGCAAAACTAGCTTTCTCAGAGTGTCTGGTTTCGGTTCCATTTTGCATTCAACCGGCAAACTCAAGGCGAACTTGGCAATGTCAAATGATGCAAACGGCAAACGCAACTCAACATCGTGAAACCCTGTGATTTTGAGGTCACGTTCTAGGTTGCTCTCATAAATGTTTACAACATCGTTGTACATTGTTTTTAGGACCTCTTCGCTTCCTTCTTTGCAGTATTGGTTGACGTAGCGTTGGTAACCTCCGAACAATTCATCAGCGCCTTGCCCAGCTAACATTACGCGGAATTTTTCGTCAGAAGCTTTTTCTGCTACCCAATAAAAAGGTAAACCGACGCTAGCTTTAATCGGGTCAGCTTCTTCAATGATGGCTACGGTTTTTGGCAAGGTTTTTTCTACGTCAGAATCTTTAAAAAGATATACTTGAAGGGGCAGGTTCAGCTGATTTGATGCCTCGATGGCTTCTTCAGTTTCGGCTTGGTTCTCCATACTTACATGCAATAAGTTAACTTTGACTCCAAGTTTACTTGCTAAAAGAGCGACTACGCTGCTGTCAAGTCCGCCTGAAAAAGCAACAGCTACTTCCTTCACGCCACGAGTTCGCCTTTGGATTGACTGCTCGAGCAGGGCTTGAAGCTTCTTTGCTGCTTCATCCAACGTTATTACGTAGGCTCAGAGAAAGCCAGCGTTTTTATGGGTTTGAACTGGAAACCTTCACGTTTTGCAAAAGCCATGTGCCCCGGCGGAAAAGATAAGGGATTTTCTATTCCGAGTTTCCAGAGGGCTTTTCGGTTTGTGGCAAATGCAGCAATGTCTTGGTTTTCACCGTAATAGAGCGGTTGAACACCTACCGAGTCTCTTCCAGCCACCAACCCAACCGGCTTTTATCATAAAAAACAAATAGTCCCCATCTACATTTGCCATAAATGTTTGCAAGAATGGCTTCGCAGTGGAGCGGGTCCTTGGCAACCTGTTCCATCAGCGCGTTTTTTGGTGGTGGTGAGTAAACTTTTCCTTCGAAAAGCAATGCAGATTCATCCAGCTGCAGGAACTCGTAGCTACTCGATGCGGTTGGTTTCGAAGAGATATAGCCGACTATGCAGAGGAATCTAAGCCTTGTCTTCGTAGAATACCAAGACTTTTCTCAAGGACAGTTTTCTGAGGGGAAACTAACCCAAAATGCGCAGACTGCCTACCTTCAAATGAGGTTGAGCACTTCGAAGAACCCGGTCAATCACGTTATCCCCATGTTTATCCAATACTGCAACAGTTACTTTCATTCCGTCACACCAATAACCCTATGTACACACTTCAATAGTATTGGTAAAACATTAATCTTTAATCTGTATATCCCTATCTTTGAGGAAACACTAACTTGCCAATCACACCTATAGATACTGGGCGTTATGGAACGCCAGAAATGCTAAAAATCTTCGAAGAAGAAAATCGAGTTCAGAAACTGCTCGATGTTGAAGCAGCTTTGGCTTTGGCACATGCAGAAGTAGGCAACATTCCAAAAAAAGACGCGGAAAAAATTGTTTCAATGGCATCCATTAAATATCGTGAAGGTTGAACGTGTAAAAGCTATTGAAAAAGAAATAAAACATGACATAGCCTCGCTGGTCCGTGCCCTTTCTGAGGTTTGTGGTTCAAGCGGCGCTTACGTTCATCTCGGGGCAACAAGCTACGACATCGTCGACACCGCCAACGCACTGCAATTAAAAGATGCCGAAGAAATAATTGAAAAGAAACTTGCTGATTTGAAAGTTATCTTGCAGAAGAAGGCAGCCCAGTATAAAGAAACAGTGATGATTGGCAGAACTCACGGTCAACATGCCTTACCAATTACTTTAGGCTTCAAGTTTGCGGTTTGGGGCTACGAAGTAAACAGACACATTGAACGCTTAAACGATTGCAGAAAGCGTGTTTTAGTTGGAAAAGTAAGCGGTGCAGTGGGTACCCAGGCGGGTTTAGGTGAACATGCAATGGCGATCCAAGAGATTGTGATGAAACGACTCGATCTATGCCAAGCTGAGATTTCCACGCAAATCGTTCAAAGAGATCGCTACGCAGAGCTTGTATGCATTTACGGGATGGTTGCTTCTTCGCTGGAAAATTTCGCAACAGAAATACGTGAGCTTCAAAGACCCGAAATCGGCGAGGTTTTAGAGGCGTTTGAGGCTAGCAAGCAGGTGGGCAGCTCAACGATGCCACATAAACAGAATCCTGAAACGTGCGAGCGTGTCTGCGGTTTAGCACGTATCGTCCGAAGCCTAAGCACCCCCGCATTAGAAGATATGATTACATGGCATGAAAGAGACTTAACCCAGTCTTCTGCAGAGCGCTTTATTTTACCAGAATCAAACATTCTGCTAGATTACATTCTAAGTCTGATGGTTAATATTGTAGCTAATCTGCGGGTGGACAAGGAGCGGATGCTACAGAACCTCAATGTAACGCAAGGACGCGCCATGTCTGAAGCAGTTATGATGGCGTTGACAAAGAAAGGCGTCAATAGACAAGAAGCACACGAGTTGCTAAGGAAATTGACAATCCAAAGTGCATTGGAAAAGAAGGACTTCAAGCATGTTCTATTCCATGACAAATTTGTGAGCAGCAAACTTAGCGAAAAAGAAATAGACGCAGCATTAAACCCTCGGAATTATTTGGGCACCGCAGTAAAGCAAGCTGAAAAATTCGCGAAAAGCTAAAAGTCTCCAAGCGCCTTCTGCTTAAACTCCTGCACAGCTCCAAGCTTATTCCACTCATCTTTTTTTACGAATCCGCCGACCTGCTCCTTGATTTTCTTTGCTAACCTTGGACCTACTAGCGGCAAATTCGTCAAATCCTCAATTGATGCATGTTTTATGTCATCGATTGTTTGATACCCTGCATTATACATAATGCGACCACGGACTCTGCCAATTCCCTCAAGTCGAACAATTGGTAACAGTTCTTTCTTTATGCCTTTAGAAACACGCTCTACTAATTCGCCTGTGAAAGGCAAAATTTCTTTTCCGCCAAAAAGCTGAGCTAACTCATCAGTAGCATGAAGCAGCCACTTAGCATTTTCAATGGTCCTGTACAAATCCCCTGGCTGCACATTAAATTGTTCAATGAGTTTTTCTTCACTGACCTCTTCAATCCAACTCTTCATAACCATGGCGGTTTTGATTTCGCCCAAAAACTGCTCAAACGACAGGTGATCAGCCCATTGGTTAGGAATTTCCATAAATAGTTCGTTTCTATGCTGCTCTGTAGCAAGTACTAAAGGATCGAATTCGCGGGCGTAGGGTCTCATGACTGGTCCCATGTCGGGTGTGTGAGCAATTAAATGAAGCAATCCAAAATCCGTCAGGAAATCAGGTCTATTTTTTAGGGCATCGCGAATCACAACTGCTGATTCTGGGTCAATATAGAGTTCACTTACACGTTTGCCAAACTTCGTTGCATAAATATCGTTTCCTTTCACGTCAAGCATTTGCTCTTCGTATAGGTACTTGAGGATTTTAGCTATAATGCTCTTGATAGCTTTCACATCGTATTGGTAAGCATAGAAGGTTTTGCCGAAAAACTCATAAATACCAGTTTCTGAGTGAGCGAAATCTGAAGCCACAGTCGCCAAAACATGGCCGCGCATTATTTTTTCAACGGCAAGCCTAGACCAAATACGTTCAGGCTTAGCCAAAATGTAGCCTTCCATCAGATAATCTGCTTCATCTGAGGTTTTGGCTATGAGAATTGATTCTCCCACTTTGTCATATTTGGGTCGCCCAGCTCTGCCAGCCATCTGTTTATACTCCAAAACGCTGATGGGATAATTGCCGTAACCTGCTTCAAACCTCCTATAATCCTGAATAATAACCATGCGTGCGGGAAGGTTAACTCCAAAAGCTAACGTGGGGGTAGCGGTTAAAACCTTGATTTTTCCATCCTTAAACGCATCCTCAACAATCTTGCGATGAGGTCCCGCTAAGCCTGCATGGTGAAAAGCTGTACCGCACCGTACAAGCTCCGCAAGGGTTTCGCTGAGTTGCGTTCGTTCGCCTGCGGAGAGGATTTTTTCTGCTTCATGCTCCAGCGTTCGCTTCATTGGTTTAGATAAGACTTCACCTGTATGTTGAGCAATTGTTTTTGCCGCTGAAACCGCGTTTTTCCTTGTTGAAGCAAACACGAGTGCTTGACCCCCAGTTTTTATGGTGTTTAAAACTAGGTTTACTGCGGGGTAGCGGGTTTTCTTTTCTACTCGTCTTGCGTCGCCATCCTTGTATTGGATTTCATCGTTTATGACAACTCCTTCCTTAAGCGAGACGGGGCGCCACTCAGTAACAATGTATTTGGCGTTTAGCCATCCAGCGATTTCATCTACATTGCCTATAGTGGCGCTTAATGCTAAAACTTGAATGTCTGGATTAACCTGCATAAGCCTAGCCAAGACTACTTCAAGGGTTGGACCTCGCCCTGCATCATTTAGAAGATGAACCTCATCTGCTACAACCAACGAGATGTTATCGATCCATTTAGCTCGGTGCCGCAGCAACGAATCAGCTTTCTCGTTAGTGGTAACTATTATGTCGTATCGTTCAAGCCAATTGTCCGCTGTGTCAAAGTCGCCTGTGCTGATTCCGACTGAAACTTTTCTGCCATCCTGCTTACGTATGGAGGCGTATTTTTTGAAGTCTTCAAATTTTTCGCTTGCCAACGCTCTCAGCGGAGCAAGATAAATTACTTTGCCGTTTTTTTCCAGGACATGTTTGAGACCGCAGAGCTCTGCAATTAAGGTTTTGCCTGAAGCGGTGGGGCTGGCTAAAACTATATTTTGTCCTTCGAGCACTCCTGCTCGTATGCAATCTTCCTGAGGCGGAAACAATTCTAATATTTCCATGCCGTGCAAGACTTCTTTGACTGATTCTGGAACAGTCAATTCTCCAATTTTCAATGTGGATTCCCGATAATTTTGTGGGTGATGGTAGTATGAGTTTGCATGGGTTATTAGAGTTTTTTAGTCTATTATGTGCTTTCTGCCTGCTTAGGATTAGATGAACGAACGGGCAGTATTGTTTTTTATGTGGGTAAGACAAGTTTTTTATCAATACAGCGCCTAATTAAGTGTGGAGGCATTGATAATAGGCACTAGACTAATTATTGCAGTGATTGCCGTATGCCTCACCCTCATTGCATGTTCATCTGTTCTTATCGCTTCTTTCTTTTATGACAATTATATCATGTACTTTGAACATAATTCACAAACAGGCAGTCATCAAAATGCTAGATTACAATATGCTGGTTCTTCTGTACCAATTCTCCAGCCAACTAACACAACTAACCCAGACAGTAGCAAACCAAATATTGTTACGACTGGCTTGAATGCAACAGATGAAAGAGTCATATTGCCCTACAGACTTCACATTAGTGGCCGCTTAAACAACACAGGTGGAGGCACCGCGTATAATGCGTATTTGCACATAATAGCCTATAACAAGGAAGGCCTATCTGTGGACAGCAATTATGAATTTGGCGGAATGACAGGATATATAACGCTTGGGCTCGACTTCAAGCTAAATTATACTGGCTCTCAAATCGATAACTGCACAATAACACCCTTCTACTACGACCACCTGCAAATATCACCACACACCCTGTGGTTCCCTGAAATCTCTGCCACGGCTGCTAATGCTCTGGTTAGGTTAGGTTTTTTTAGTTGAAGTCGCACTATCAGAGTGACGAGTTATCTAATCTCTCTCATAGGTAGTATACTATATGGTTGAAAACGTAAAGGAACTTCTCAAACTGCATGAAGGCATAAGACATGAAGTTTACTTGGACAACGAAAACTCAAGCATTGTTCCCCAAGAAATCGTTGACGCAATGCTTCCTTACTTTAACAAGAAAGCCTACGGCAACCCAACACTTACACATAAACCAGGCTGGGAAGCCTTCGAAGTTATAATGAACTGCTTCCAAAAAATTAGCAATGACATAGGCGCAAAAATCCTAGAAGAAATCACATTTACACCAGGAGAAACAGAAGCTAACAATCTAGCGATCATGGGAACATGCTTTGCGCAGAAAAACAAAGGCAAAAAAATCATCATATCAGAAATTGAACCAATCAACGTCTTGCAAGTGGCCGAGATGATGCAAAAATTCGGATTCTCAACAATAAAAATCCCAGTAAACCATGAAGGATTCATCAACCTTGAAAAACTCAAAGAAGCCGTTGACAACGAAACCATACTTGTTAGCATTTCAGCCGTAAACAACGAGATTGGCACAATACAGCCTATTAAGGAAGCGGTAGATATTGTAAAAAACAAAAACCCGCGAGCACTCTTTCACACTGATGCATCAGACGCCTACGGTAGAATCCCATTTAACGTTCAAAACCTAAATGTTGATTTAGCCACAGTTAGCAGCTACAAAATTCAAGGTCCACGAGGAATGGGTGCAATGTACATGCGCGATGGCATAAACATGGAGCGCATTCTTGAAGGGCAAATTGGCACACAGAAGCTTTGGCCAGGGGTGGAAAACACCCCGTTAATTGTTGGTTTCACTAAGGCTTCGGAGCTTGCATTCCAAAACTTTGAGGCAAACACAGCTAAAATGCGTATGCTGCGTGATAAGCTTGTTGACGGAATATTTGACGAACTGGATGACCTACGTTTTAACGGCCCGAAAGAGGGCAAACGGTCACCGGACAACGCCAACATCAGCATTCTACGAGCGGAAGGCGAAGCCTTAACCATTGAACTCAGCCTCACAGGAGTGTATGTTTCCAGCGGAAGCGCATGCAGCCGCAGACTACTTCAACCCAGTCACGTTCTCATAGCAATCGGGCGCATTTTCGAAGAAGCACACGGCAGTATCCTCATGAAAGTCACGCGCAATCAAACAGAAGAGGATATAACTTACGTTTTAGAAGTTTTACCTACAGCTGTCAATCGTATAAGAGGGATAGTTGGCTCAACAGGAGTGCATTAGTATGTCACGTATACCTTTACCATACAACCCAAAAGTCATGGATTTATTTAGAAACCCAAAAAACCTTGGAAAAATGGATGATGCCACCGTAGTAGCTGTAGCTGGAAACCCAGCTTGCGGAGACATGATAACCTTCTACTTAAAAATAACGCCTCAAGACATCATTGAAAAGGCAAGTTTTGAAAGCTACGGCTGCGCAGCAAACATTGCAACATCCAGCATAGTTACTGAAATGATTAAAGGCTTAAGCCTTGAACAAGCTTGGATTGACATAACTTGGAAAAAAGTAACTGAAGAAATCGGAGGCTTACCAAGCGTCAAATTCCACTGCGGAGTCCTAGCCGTAGGCGCCTTGAAACGTGCAGTACGGCAGTACTTTAAGGAAAAAGGTGTCGCTGCACCCAGTTGGATGCCAGCAGAACACACTTTCGAAGAAAAACAGGCGCTGGAAGAAGAAGAACTAGCGAAGACACTTTCTAAGAGACTGAAAATAGAGGATGAGAAAAAGGCAGAGAAGTAATCGTGGACGTACAAGCGATAAGGCAAGACTTTCCAATACTGAAACGGCAAATAAACAACTACCCCCTAATTTACTTTGACAATGCGGCAACCACACAGAAACCCCGCCAAGTAATCGATGCCATCAGCGATTTTTACGAAAACCACAACGGCAACGTTCACCGAGCAGTCCACACCTTATCGCTTGAAGCAACTGACATCTATGAGAAATCAAGGGAAAAAATCGCAAAATTCGTCAATGCAAAAGATCCCTCCGAACTGGTTTTTGTAAGAGGAACAACTGAAGCCATCAACTTAGTGGCTTATTCTTGGGGACTAAAAAACCTAGCCAAGGGTGATGAGGTTCTGGTTTCACTCATGGAGCATCACAGCAACATTGTTCCTTGGGAAATCACCTCAAAACTAAAGGGCTTCACAATTCAATATACTGAAGTAAATGCCGATGGTACATTGAATTATGACGATTTTGAAAGCAAATTTTGCGACAAAACAAAGATTGCCTGTTTAAGCCATGTGTCAAACGTTACAGGCGTAATTAATGATGTTAAACGTATCGGCAAAGTTGCTCATGACAATGGTGCTTTAATGCTTGTTGACGGAGCACAATCCGTGCCACATATGGCTATCGATGTTCAGGATCTAGACGCAGACTTCCTTGCTTTTTCTGGCCATAAAATGTTGGGTCCTACAGGAATCGGGGGGCTGTATGGCAGACGAGAACTGCTTGATGAAATGCCGCCTTTCCAAGGTGGAGGCGAAATGATTAGAGAAGTTGAGTTCAGCCATGGCAAAAGCTGCAGCATAATGTGGAATGAGCCGCCGTGGAAGTTTGAAGCAGGTACACCTAACATGGAGGGTGCCATCGGCTTAGCTGAAGCTGTCAAGTATCTTGAAGCTTTAGGCATGGAAGAAGTTTTCAGCCATGAAAAAGAGTTAATTATGTACGCAGTTAAGCGCATGCAGGAATGCAGCAAGATAATCCTTTATGGACCAAGTGACCTCTCTAAAAGATGCGGCATAGTTCCCTTCACTTTTAAAGGCTTGTCATCACACGATGTTGCACTAATTTGCGATAACTATGGTATAATGATACGCAGTGGTTACCATTGTGCACAGCCGCTCCACCAACAAGTACTCAAGCTCCAATCCTCTGACCGAGCAAGCTTCTACATTTACAACACAAAAGAAGAAATTGAGCGTTTCGTTGAGGTTCTTAAGGAGATTGAGACGCTCTAATGTCTACAGTTGAAGATTATGTTGCTAGAGTTGAAGGAACATGTGGAGCAGAAAAAGACGTCATAGTGTTTTTCAAGTATGATAAGAAAGACGACGCCATAGCTAACATCTTAAAAAAAGCACAAATTAAAAATAAGATAGCAGGCATAATTTTTGAATTAACTTTCGAAGACACATCCTTCCGCCTATATACAAGTGGGAAAGCGATTTTCCGAAGCGTAAAGAGTAGGCAAGAACTCAATAATTTACTTGCCGACCTACTACTTTGAAAGATATTATACAACTTGACTTGCATAATTTAGCGTTGTTGTGCCGAGTCTCATTTAATTGCCTAAATTACACATTGCAAATGTTAGCCTTTGTAACAACGATTGTACCCACAAGTAAATTAATAAGTAGCGGCTTTGAACCTTTTTCAGTGAAAATTCATGATCTCCTGTTTTATGGTGCTGAAAAACGTCCTGAAAACTGGGTACCCATTCTTGGAAGCAATAGCCGCCAGTTTACCGATATGTGATGAATTTCTAATTTCTGAAGGGTACTCAACAGATGGCACTTTTGAAGTTGTAGAAAGAATTTCAAAATTAAATAAGAAAGTTAAGTTCTTCAGACAAGAATGGCCTAAAATCAAAAAATATAGTGTTATAGCAGAGGTAACTAACAATATTAGAGCAAAATGCAACTATGATTATATTTTTTCCATCCAAGCAAACGAAATTGTCCATGAAAGAAGCATAGAATCTATTAAAGCATTAACCGAGATATGCCCCAACGTTTATTCTTACAGTTTGCCTTTTTTCCACTTTGTAAAAGACTACAAATTCTATGAAGATTTTCGTTTAAGGTTTGCCAAGAACTTAAAGGATATCGTAGCTGTTGGTGACGCGTGGACGCTTGGTTTAAGCGGATCATTCACAAATTCACAAGCCATTAAGGGGTTGTGGCATCCAAAAAGGCTCAGACAATACATTAACAAAGGCGTTGAATGGACTTATGCCAATTCTTGTGTAAATTCCCTTTCGAGGGCTGTTTATCTTCCTAAGCCCATTTTCAGGTATTGGTCTCTTTTTCCAATCGATTATTTGGAGAAGTGTGAGAAACACGTAGAAATGTTTGGTCTTCAGGAGCTAAGAAAAGACATGGGAATTCTCAAGAAGCATATAGATGAACCTGTATTATTTTGGAAAAAAGCAGCCGAGATACGCAGAAAAGAGTTGGGTTTTCACTATCCCGACGCACTAGGAACGGTTGACTGGGAAGATCATCCAAAACTTATGAAAAGCTTACTTTCAGATTCAAGTAATAAAAGGTACCACTTACGAGAAGAAGTCTTTGATAATATAAAAGACCTATAGGACATTTGGGTGTGAAGTTAATAGTCAAATAAGTAGGCTTGAATAGGTATTTGCAACAGTTAAATACATACTCTAAATCCTGAGAAAAATGGAAAATTACCTAATTGAGGTACACTCTCCAGATGTCAGGAGAGCAATCTCCAGAAAGATTCCAGAATGCAGGTTTGATCCTTGAAAAAGAAAGATCTAAAGCACTACAATGTTTAGTACTAGCCTCTAAAAAAGCTATTTAGTGAGAGAATTAAATCCACTGTGAAAACGCGGAACCCGTAGATTTAGACTCCGCTGCATTTTTCATCTTTGGTTGAATTTACCACTTAAATTACAAAGTACAGCGGAGCTTAACTAGTCAAACGAGTTTTCCAATATCATTAAAATTAAATTTATTATCTAAAAATGTCGCTATTCTGGAATAACAGATAATCAACTTTAATAAATAAGAGCAACAGTTGAAAAGTCTTTGAAATCGCCAGATTTTATCAATAGAAAACCCAAAATCAAGCTAAATACTTTTTATGTATTATTTTGTATAGCGTAGAGTGCAGCACCTAAAATTAAACTGTTTGTATTGCTTGCAACCCTTTCAAGTAGTTGTCCAGATTCATCAACACCCTCACAATACCCGTTTGAAGGCTCGGGAAGAGTATTCTCAAGATAAATAGACATGTTCTTAGCGAACGTTGTATTATAAATGGCAAGAAAGCTCAATGCTATTTTTGAATAAATCATGGGAGACGTATTTGAATTATGTTCATCCAGAGTCCAAGTTCGACCATCAGGCAAAACCACCCATTCATACTCCCAACCACCTGAAAGAGACGGACCTTCACTAAAAGCTCGATATTGGCCTGTGTCATTATAATATGCCTCATGAGCCAAATAAACTTGATACGCTAAAGTCATCAATCTAGAATCAGTACTATTAAGTTCAAAAACTGAACAAAACAACGGATCACCTATTAGTCCAGCCTTAGGCAACAAAACACCTTCAGGAGTTGAAATATTACCAGCTGAAAAAATATTATTAAGAATTGTACTTTGAACATTAGTAAGGTTACTAGGCCAAAAACTAGCAAACCCACTGTAGATATAGTAAGCATAAATATTAGTTGAGGTAAGGGTATCACTCTTAATACTAGGTATGATAGCGTCATAATTGGATCTGTTACCATAAACGTTGTAAACAAAATTATTTATACGCAATGCCCAACTGGAATTATAAACTCTAACATTATTAAGAGCAACAAATAATCGGCCAGTATCAACACCATCATAAGGGGTAGTAGCCAAATCTGACAGCTCATGATAGTTTTCTCCATCCGTTGCTTGGTAGAACCAGTAAGGATAGTTAGTTGCGACATTAAGCTTTCGCGTTTCCAAAAACGTTAGAACCTTATCTATTCTTGCATTAAACCCCCAAGCACCATCATTGTCTATCAAACCAATTTTTCGCGCATCTATAACAGCTTGAATATAAACTCCTAAATCCCAATCAGTGAAAACAGGAGAATTTGAATAAGGAAGCCCCATTGTTGGATCTACACCCATACCTGGTTGGAAATATTTCCACGCATTCGCTGCAACTTCAAGCCAGACAGTACTATTGATGGTTTGAGCTGACGCTATCACGCCAGGAGGCTTAGGCTCAGGAGATGGCGCAACTACTTTGGCTATAGCCTGAGTTAAACCTGCAAGTATGTTAGAGCTGCTAGTTTTATTGTTGGTATTGCTATGGATTTCAGATGGAGAAGCGGTTAAATCACTGCTGGGTTGTATTACAATAGCTCTGCTTTCGCTTTGTTTTGGCAAGAAAGCAAAAATGGAGACCAAAATAACGGTTATAATTGCAAAGACTATCAGACCTTTTGTCTTCCTGTTAAGTCGCCAATGATTCTGCGTGAAGAAGCCTTTTTTGCTTTCAACTTCAAGAGAAGTCTGAAAAGAAACAAACATATCCCTTAGAATGGAGCAAGCTTTTTTGTAATTAGCCAACATTTGAATCGCCATGAACAACCGTTTCGATTTCAGTAAGTGGAAGTCCCCCCATTCCCATTTAAGTTAACACCCAGTCTCTCGGGTACAATTATTAAGGTTCAATAAGCCATACCTTGATTTAAAGTTATTTCAAAATACTTTTTAATGAAAATATCGGGGTTTCATAAGTCAGCAGTTAGAGTAAAATGGTAAGTTTAGAAAAGCTTGAAAGATATTATTTATTGGTTTCATAAACGGCGTTTAATTCGAATCTTATTCCTACTCACCCAATTATTAAATGGAATAAGCGGATACTTAATAGACTGCGGCAAAGCATCTTTAAAATCCACATGCAATCCCAATCGAGTAGCTATTTTTCCTTTCCCTGTTATGGTGATATAGTAACGGGTAATCGGGAATTTAGCAAACCCACTACTTTCCTTAAACTTGTCAAGTGAAGGGTGATTTCCCATTCGCCCATACATAAGCCACCGCTCCCCTTTGAAAGCACAAACTTCAACGGCTTTGGCGAGGAGCGCGTTATTTACAGCTTTATTCCAATGTTTTTGCATTGAAAGTATCTGAGCAATAATAGCAATGTTGTCACCATGGACTATCTGGATAAATCCCACAAGCTCTTTCTGCAAAAATCCGCCGATAAATGTCGATTTTTGAGCGCTAATCACGTTTCTTATGACTGCTTCAAGCGGCTCACTATAGTGAGAGAAAGCTCTCTCTTGCCTTATTGGGGTTTCATTGTAAATTTTCCAGACACCTTCAGCGAACTTCTCGCTCGGTTGGACTACAATCACTTCTAGACCGTTTTTCCCGGCCAGGCGAACCATATTGCGAGTTTTCTTTCCAACACTGCTCCACCAAGTCGCATAATCTTTTATTTCCAATAAGCCAATGTTGTCTTCTGTTTTTATCCATGAGGTTGGCGGTTTAGATATTGGGCAGCACCATTTTCTTTCCAGAAAAGTAAAAATGTCTATGTCTCTTTCAAGCAGCTTCTCAATGAATGCCTTTGAGGGAACAATATCTTTTTCATATTCTTTGATATCATGGGCTATTTTGATGGATATTTTCTTTTTTAGCTGTAAAGTTTCAAGGTCATGGTCTACATCTAACAAATATTTTAGAACGTCATAATATGGTCCTCTCGGGTTTATTTTTCCCTTGTTAAAGAGCCATTCAGGATGAACTTCTAACACAATATTTTCTTTAATCAATTTTTCTAATTCCGTCTTCATAGGCTCTAAGCCTAACTTATAACGTCCAGCATCTAAACTATAAGTCGTAAAATCATGGAAGGATTTTAAAGGGAAATCGCTGGGAATCTTTGTTTGCTTTTCTCCAATCTTTCGTCCCCATAATAGCTGGGCAATTACCCGTGATGTTCCATGAATTGTATAGTATTTTACTGGTTCGTTCGGTTTCGTTTTCAAGAATTTTCCATTCTCGATAGGGATTGGTTGCAACGTGCAGAGCAACCTCATGCCGTTCTGGATTTAGCAAATCGAGCAGTTCTTTTGTCTGGAATTGTGTACGGCGTAAAAAACCAGTAAGCTATAACTTCTTTTGGCGATTCATTAATCATCTTTGCAATAATTCTTGCGTTTTTCAGATAATCTTTGCTTTTTTTCTTGATTCCTAAGGCTAAGTACAGAAAACTTTTAGCCCTCGATGGATAAGGGTAATCCACATCCAACCGTAGCTTTATTATTTCTCTCTCATTCGCCAATCGCTGTGAATCTCCATGCAGTTACAATTTACTTCATACATGGGTTTACTAATTTAACCATTCAGGGAAGGCATTGCTCAGCTGTTACCTGATTCTTGAACTTTCGAAGCCCGTAGAAGTCCTTTCATGTAATAAAATCTAATTAAAGGATGAATGTATAGAACTGTGGGTTCTCTGGTTTGGAATGCCATAAACAATCCAGTAAATGGGGACATAACGAAACGACGGATAACTCCAAGTTCTAGTTACAGGTGGGGGTTTATTTGTTTCTGCTACGTATTTTTCGCCAAATTTCGTATAATTGCGCTCCATACCAATATTGATGATCCAGTTCTTGTCTTAACCCCTTTCGTAACATGGACAGATTGCACATTATAATCAACAACCCATTTGTAACCAGCATGATCAACTTTGTACGCTAAAGTGGTATCGACACCAGCGTTTACTCGCAACTTTGGAAAACCGCCTAGTTGCTCTGATTATTTTTGTTTTGTAAATCGTGTTGTCTAATGTTTTGCCTAAAGTAAAAGCAGACATGTCTCTGGACTTAAGCCAAGAAGCTAAGTTTGCTTCTCCACGATATTTCTTCGCTACGTACTCCTGCATTTTTTTAACCCCAATGGGCTTATCTGCAAAACGCATTCCAGATGCAACTGCAACGTTGGAGTTTTCAAGCGAGTGGAGGAATTTTCTGCCACCAATCAGGGGCTAACAATAGGTCTTGTTCGAAGCTTATGAAGAAGTCCGATGTGACTGCTTCTAAGGCTGTGTTTGCGCCATCGCTTATGCCATGACCTTTGTTTGGAATAACTGACCAGCCAAAAGAAGATGCGATATTCTGGGTGCCGTCACTGCTTGCATCGTCAGCCACTATTTTTTTATTAACAAATTCTTGAGGAATTACTTCATTTATCCGTTGCAGGACTGCAGGGCAGGGTTTGGGCACCGTTCTTAGTCCACATCACCAAATCAACTTTGTCAATCATGCCATTCCCAAGAGATGATTTCAACTGTCATATCTTAAGAAGATTGGCTATTTATATAATCAGGGCAAAAACAACGAAAAATACATTTTAGAAATTAAGTCGTATATCGCTAGTCGCTTATCGCTTCTTTTGTTAAATGTTCAAGAGTGACTCTTCAAAGATTGTTTCCATCGTCCTGGCGTATTTTTCCCATGACAGATTGCTTTTAACATATTCATAGGCATGTTCCCCAAGTTTTTTGCGCAAGTCGGGTATTGCTCAATTAACAGTTCTACTTGTTTTGTTATCTCTTCTGGTTTTGCTTGGTCAAAAACTATACCATTCACGTTGGATTGAATAATTTCTGATACCTCCACATTTATTGGAGACTATAACGGGTTTTGAAGCAGACATTGCTTCGATCAACGCTAAACCCCAGGTTATTTGTTGGGGAAAAAGAAACACGTCACAGGCAGCGTAAACCTTTGCAAGCTCTTCGTCATCGTTACTGTGTAGAAATAGCACTTTGTTTCTTACCCCAAGTTTTTCGCTTAATTTTACTAACTCTTCTTTTGGACCGCCACCGTCAAGGATCAGCTTGATTTGATCATAATTCTTAGAAAGATTGATAAAGTGTCTTTATGGAATCAGTTTGCCCCTTACTGAGTTGGAAATTGCCCGACTTGTAGCAAAACAAAGTCTTTACCTAACCCATATTTCTCTCTGATATCTGTTCCTGAAGCGT
This sequence comes from Candidatus Bathyarchaeota archaeon, assembly GCA_963831865.1. GTDB lineage: Archaea > Thermoproteota > Bathyarchaeia > Bathyarchaeales > Bathycorpusculaceae > Bathycorpusculum. Next base: position 93,903 of record CAWHSP010000048.1, read on the forward strand.
TATGAAAAAGTTCAACATCTACACCACTTCTCACAATCCTCGATGACCTGTGATAAGCTTTATCTACATATCCCTGAGCAATTTTTGACAAAACTAAAATCTCATCGATGTACTTTGAAACAGTTTTGTCCAGTATTTCATAAATTGGCCAATTAATTTTGCGTAAGCCTTTTCTAGATTCGGAAGCAAAAAACCAATCTGGCGGTTCATTACACATCCACACAACTGGAACATTTAGTCTTTTTTTCGCGAAAAAAGCTGCCCATTCAGACGGAAAATTATGATTGTTGATTATGTCGAAACCTTTAGGTATTTTTCTGCCTATGTTGATCATGGATGGGAAGTCGTATGGAATTGTGTAAAATTGTCGTCCCATGGCTTTTCGCATCCAACTCCGTAAAGAAGAGGATTCTGCAGGTTTCAGTCATAGTTCGTCTTTTTGCTGGATTTCAGAAGGAATAAAAAATTTGGGCATCTTATTTCCTAAGTGGATGCGGAATTACGTTTACCGTGAGTTTTTCTATCATTTCTCGGTAACATTTTTCTTTGTTAACTGCACTTGTAAAAATTTCTACTTCATGCCCGAACTTTTGAAGTTCAAAAGCTAATTTCAATATTTGCCTTTGTCCGCCACCGCGACTTACTAGTGGAGTGTGAATCAGTCGCGATCTTCATAGGTTCTGCATTCCAGTTACGCTTAGAGCATTATTTAGCCCTTATAAGTTTGTCTCTTTAAATCAAATGGAGAAGATTTAGAGATTTAGCAAGAAAGAACTAACTCCGATCTTGAGGAGCAGCTAGAAGCAAGGCAACAAACTCTTTTGAATCAAGTAATTTTCCTTTTTGACGTCTATTTGTTTCCGCTTTTTCGAAAATAGGAAATTACTTTGTCAATTCCTTCAGTTAGCGACACTGTTGGCTTCCAACCCAGTTCTTTTCTTATTTTCGTTGAATCCAGAACTATTGATGACTGGTCAGAAATTAGTGGTCTGATACGGGTAGCCAGGAGGATATGAACCTAAAACAAGGTTCTTCTTGTCAAATCCAACTTTGTCGGCAATCATCATTGCAAGCTCCTTGTTGCTCACGCCAATTCCTGTTCCAACATTGTAAACTTGACCATTAGCTTTTTGATTCTTCATTGATAACATATAACCGTTCACGTGGTCATCGACGTACATGTAATCTCTTATTGAATCAGGAGAGCCAATGTACACTTTCTGGCCCTTTAACATTTGAGTAACCAGATACTCCACCATGAAGCTTGTGTCAAATTTTCTACCATACGAGTTTGTTGGACGCAATATGGTGCCGTTCAAGTTGAAAGAACTAAACATCATTTGCAAATAGAGGTCACCTGCAGCCTTGCTTACTGCATACGGACTGGAAGGATGCAAAGACAAGCTTTCTTTTAATGGTTCGTTCGGTTGTATGCCATATACCTCGGCTGTTGATGCAGCTATAAGCTTTCTCGTCTGCGGATCTTGAAGCTCAAGCAGCGAATGCGCAATGTTCATGGTTCCAATATAGTTGGCTTGCTGATATTCAAAAGGGCGCTCGAACGAATCGCGCACAGGTGAAATTGCCGCTAAGTGGAAAATCACGTCAGGATTAGCTGTCTTAACGGCGTTGCGAATAGAAACATAATCAGAAACGTCGCCTGAAATTAAAGTAATGTCCTGCAATAAATTGTGAATAACATCCATGTTTCGGCTTGCTACTCTTCGGACAACACCGTATACTTCAATTTTTTCATTCAACGAGTTTCTGGGCTAAGTGACTTCCTATGAAACCCATGATTCCAGTTATTAACGCTCGAGTCATGTTTGGAACTCTCCGTAATTCGGCGAATTCTTTTTCTGCAACAGATAAGTCCTTAACGCTATTAATAGTTAACCATAACTCGTCTGGTTTGAGTCTACACACTTTCAAAACTCGCTTCTTAGCAAGCAACGGAAAAACTGTTTTTTCGATTGATCCATTCTCAGGGATGTAATCGAGTATTTTCTGGTTGAAAATATATACGCCAATACTGACGAACATGTTTTCAACCAAAGGTTTCTCCTTGAAAGACACAACGTCATCACCTTCAAGTTCAAGTATCCCGAAAGGTGAACGCATCGGCGCAACAGAAATTGTTGCAACAGGTTTATTCTTCAAATGTAACTCTTCAAGACGCTCCAAGTTCAAACTGGTGATTTCATCTCCATTCATCGCCAAGAAATCATCATCCTTCACGAATCTGCTTATGGCAAGACGGAAGCCCTCTCCAGTTTCGCCTTCAACTGTGTGCTCGCTAAAATCTATTTTCAAACCTTGCGAGTTGTTCTTTCAAATAATTAATGACTACTTCTTTGTGGTAAGCAACACCCATATACGATATGTTTGAAACCGTAGTTTTTAAGCCAGGATACGGTCCAGTGTATTAGGGGTTTTCCTTTAAGAGGAACCATGCATTTGGGCATGTCTTCGGTAAAAGGTCGCATGCGCAAACCTGCGCCTCCAACTAATATGACTGCAGTCTCGATCTTCTTCACTTTTGAAACCTCGCAAAAACTTATTTCATACTAAAAGTACAAATATATAAACTTAAACTATCCTCATAAAACAATACTTGTGAAACAGTCATGAAAATTGCATTGGTTCATACAGCATTATGGGGACGTGGTGGTGCAGAAAGACAACTTTTGAACTTGGCTATAGAGCTCCAAAAACTCGGAAACGAAGTGGAAATATTCACGACAGGGGTTAACGAAAAGATTTGTTATCCTGAGTTGCTGAAACAAGTAACCATTAACGTTATGCTGCGTAATCGCTTTGTTCCATTTAAAAATGATACCGATTTACCAGTATCGTCTTTTGGCAAAGTTGGAAAGATTACAAATGTTAGGAATCAACTTCAACGAATCTTGGTTCACCAGTTTTATACGTTTGGTCTTCCAGCTATGCTTAATTTGGGAAGAATGATACCAAAAGGGTTTGAAGTAATCAATAACCACAACCAGCCTACAGAATGGGCAGCCTTTATTGCAAAAAGAAGATTAAGAGTTCCAGTAGTATGGATGTGCAATGAGCCCCCATCATGGTTCTACATAAAAGGAAGAGGCATAAGGAAAAAAATTAATTGGCCCCTATTTGGAATATGGGACAAAATTTCTGTAAAATACATCGACAGAATAATTGTATTATCACGTGTTGGGGAGAACTTGGTAAGAGACGCCTACAATAAGCCTTCTACCGTGGTGAGAACTGGATTAGACGTCGAAAAGTTTCAGAATATTTCTGGAGAGGAAGTAAGAAAGAAATATGGTTTGGAAAAAGATTTTATTCTACTCCAAGTTGCCAATTTAGATCCTAAACGACAATCTGATTCCATAAAGGCGCTATATTATTTGTCTAAAAACCATAGTAACATTAAGCTTATTCTAGATGGCGCGGGTTCACAAGTAGAGCTGAAAAAGCTTAGTGAAAAGCTTGATGTAAAAGATAAGGTCCTTTTTTGGCATACCAAATGTGATGAAGACTTAGCTAAAGTATACGCGGCTTGTGACGTATTTCTTTTTCCTCATCAAATAACGTGGGGACTTGCCGCTGTTGAAGCAATGGCGTCATCAAAGCCCGCGATAGTTACTAAAGGATGTGGGGTCGCGGAGATTATTCAGGATAACGTGAATGGAATACTTGTTGAAAATGGAAAGCCTGAAGAGATAGCAAAAAAAGTTGAGAATCTAATAACTAATCCGACTCTTCGCGAGAGAATAGGTAAAAACGCTTCGAATTACGTTAAGGAACATTTATCTTGGGAAAAATATGCTCAACAAATGGAAGAAGCCTTTGAAAAAGTAATTCGAAACAATTGAAAACAAAACTCACCGGCATAAACCTCCAACAGACGATTGATACTTTGATTAGTGAGAAGCTCTATTTTTTGCGAAGTATCTAAGTAGCGAAAAGAAAGACCGGTATCCAAGAATCTTAAGCCTTAAGTTTCGTAACTGGGCTTAAGCCCAAGTTACCCTATTAACAATTTGACTCCTTTGGCGGCACTGTTCGGCGCTGGTACTATATGGGCTGCTCAAAATGGCACTTCAGCGCTATACATTGACTGGCTGGAGAACTATAAAGCCCATCACTTTACTGACGACGCAAATTGGGGACCTCTACTGGGGGAAGGATTATTTTTCAGATATCAAAAATACTACAGTTCAAGCATTAGAGCAACAAGGATTTGGTGTTACCAGCGTAGGTGACGTCCCGAATGACTTGTCCGGTTATAGCCTAGTTGTTTTTGAGGCTTGGTTCGCCGTTGAACCAAAGATTAGCAAACTAGTAAGAGACTACCTAACCAACAACTGCAACGTTACTATCATCGACGGAATACCCTGGTACTTTTCAACCTACTGCAAAGATATGTGGCCTAACTATATGGCGGTCATAACCTTACTTCCCTGCAGGACTGGTTCGGCAGCGCTCAATTCATAAACTCAGGCGGAAGCGCCAATCTGGCTGTCAACAATCCTTTCGGCATATCTCTTTCAACTCAAAACCAACTATACCCCATTGACGCTTACAGTTGTTATGCATTAATTTCTGTAAGTAATGATTCAACAATTGTAGCTCAGTGGAGCAAAGGCGCAGTCTTCCCCTTCACCCATGAGTACAAAAATGGCAGAGTTTTCTATCAAGCAGCAATAGGATGGTAAACCAAAAAACTGATCACTCACATTCGCTCCTACTTTTTCGCGATGTAAGATCCTTCTCTAAGGCTTCAGCTCTTGCAGCAACTTTCTTTACCTCTGCCTCAACCATTTTGTCTTTTACTTCATCCTTACGTTTCTCATTGGACTCCAAAATCAACCGCAGAAACTCTGAATCATAAGCTTTCAACAACAATTCAGTGTTGGGAATCAAGCAGTGTCCGCCAATTACGCCTGGAAACATGACAGGCCTATCAAACCTTAACCGATGAGTGTCCTCAAGGAAATCAACGGTTTCATCAAAATCAGCATTGAATGCTCTGGAAATTCGATGCATCTCTTGGAAACAAGCTATCATCCAAGCACGGTAAGTTGTCTCAAAAAGCTTTGCCAACTCTGTCTCTGAACAAGTTTTCAGGACCTTCACTTTCAGACTTAGCTTCTCAAAATGGGTCTGAGCAGACTGCCCCGCTTCCGGGTTGGCGCCGCCAACATATTTGGTCCAACGCTTCATTTCCCAAATCATGTGTTTGGCACTTTTATGTACCCCACGCGACGGTGAATGGGCCACAAGGCACTTACATCTTTCTGCTATTTTCATCGTTGTCCCTGGAGGCACAGTGCTGTTGATAATTACAAGTTTTGGATTAAAATCATCAACATAATCCATTGTTATGTCTGCAAAGTTTTGTTGGTTACTGCAAGGCAGACAAATATGTAGGGTGTCTATTTTGCTTGGAAAATCATTTCTGTTTTGATTAAGCTCGCGCATTTTTGTTTTATCCAAATCCAAGCCATAAACATCAAAACTGTTTTTGTGCATCTTTGAATAATGCAAAAAGGGTATGGCCAATCTCTCCTAAACCGACAATTAGAACTGTTTCTTTGGTCACGATTTTTGCCTCGGCACTAGAATGTCAAGTTAGAGTTAAACTATTTAAATCCGGAGCCCGAAAGGAAAGCTATGCTAATTGCAAAGAAAGGCCAGGGAATAGTCACAGGGGCAAACGTAGAAATAGGTGCAAACGTCGCCATTTGGAATTATGTTGTAATTGGTGACAACACGAAAATCGGCGATGGCACTCTCATAGGAAGCTTTTGTGACATTGGAAAAGATGTAGTTTTAGGGAAAAACTGCAACATACAAGCACATGTAACCATCTCAAACGGCTGCATTCTAGGCGATAACGTGTTTATTGCTCCCAACAGTTCACTTCTAAATGACAAGTACCCAAAAAGCGCTTTCATGACACCGCCAATCATCAAAGACGGGGTTACAATCGGCGGAGGCGTAACCATACTACCAGATGTGACAGTAGGAGAAAAAGCAGTTATCGGCGGCGGAAGCGTGGTTACCAAAAACGTTCCTGCGCGTACAGTTTCCGCAGGCGTTCCCGCAAAAGTAGTAATGACTTTAGGAGAATATGAAGCCAAACGTGAATCTTTCATTGCAGCAAGAAAAGGGTGAACAAATGAAAATATGGTATGACGCCTGCACAGGAAAACACATTAGATATGGCACGGCTATTGGACAACGTCTTAGGAAAGCAGGGCACGAATTCATTTTTACAACCCGTGAACATCCAGACACCATTCCATTAGCAAAAATTCTAGGAGAAAAACCAATTGTCGTTGGCAAGTATGACCCATCGACTCTTTCCTCAAGACTTGAAGAGAGCGCCGAACGTATAATTCAATTTTCTAAGATGTTCAAGGATAACCCTCCAGACGTTGCAATAGCTCATCAGTCGGTTGAGCTTTGCCGAACCGCTTTTGGCTTGGGAATCCCAATAATTTTCACGGCAGATACTCCATACGCCAAAGCCGTTAACAGGTTAACAATACCCTTTGCGCACACAGTTGTAGTTTCAGAGGCTTTACCTAAACGATTTACAAGAGAGTATTGCGCCAAAAATATTGTATACATTCAAAGGGGTAGACGAGGTTGCTTGGATCAAAGAATTTCAAACCTCTAAAAATCGCAGGGTTAGAGAAACCATTGATAGTTATAAGGCAGACTTGAATCAAAAGCAGCTTACGCTGGCGGAAAGAAAGACTACGCACAAATCATCGCAGAAAAACTTGCAAAGTTTGGGAAACGTGCATTTTATTCAAAGATATAACAAGAAGAGCAGATCTTTCGGATATTAAAGACCGATTTGTTGATTCAGCAAGTTTGGTTGCTAATGCTGATTTAGTTATTAGTTATGGAGGAACAATTGCAAGAGAAGCCGCTCTTCAAGGCGATTCCCAGCATAGCAATTTCTGATATGGCTAAAACTTATGTTAACACATATCTATCTCAGAAGGGGTTTCCATTGTTCGCCACTACAGAACGTCAAGTGGTCTCGATTACGCCAAAAAGTATATTGGCAAAAGATTTGATGTACAAAGTAAGCTGGCGGAATTAGAGAATCCTGTTGACGTAATCGAAAAAGTTGTTGACAACATCAAGCAGCGCGTAACTGAGATTTTATCTCCAACTTTTGCACAGAACTTTTCCGCTGCACTACCCTGATTTAGCGCTATTTCCACAAACCCATGACTTCCAATCAAAACAATCGGCTCGTTAGGTTCTACCTCGGCATAGTTTTTGCCAAACTTAAGTCTTCAACGAAACCTTGAGGAAGTTTAACAGTCATGAATTTTACCGATTCTTTTGTAGCAATCTTTTTCTCGTTTATATTTGAGATAATATTGCCAAAACCGTCGATGTACAAGACTTCGCCAATTAAAGCATCACCTCTTCGAGTTAGTCTTGCTGAAATTCGGGTTCAAATAGATCTTTTATTTCTGCCCCAAACTCTTTTGGCTTAACGTCTTTGTCTAAGTAGGCTGCTGCAGGAGCAAAAATGTCTCTTCCGTGAAAAGTGTTCGAGATTTTTGGCAGCATTAACTTGGGATTTGTAAGCTCGTATATGTGTTCTAAACCTTGGTTTTTAGCCGCTAAAATTAAAATTCCATTGTCAGGTCCTATAAAAAAGCCTTTCTTGGTCTGGACTAAAATGGCGCGTCTTTCGAGTGCCAACCCCAGGGTCCACAACTGCCAAGTGGACGGTGCCATTTGGAAAATATGGTGCTGCCGAAGCCAAAGTGAAAGCGGCCATTCGAATGTTAAATTTTTCAATGTCATGAGTTATGTCAATTAGAGTGGCTTTTGGGTTTATTGTTAAGATCACGCCCTTTCATTTCTGCCACATAAGGGTCTTTGAGGCCAAAGTCGCTTGTCAAAGTTATCATTGCTAGTTTAACCGCCATGAACAACAGGAATAAATACAATTTCGTCCTCGTCGTTAAGTTTGGTTTCTAAACCGTTTAAAACACTGATTTCTCTGCCATTAACGAGTACCAGCGCATTGGATTTTGAATCATTTAGTTGCTCAGCGTCAAAGATTTTTTCTAGCTGTGGACATCTCTTTGCCAAGTTTGGCTAAGAGTTCTTTAAGCGATTCTTCTTGAAAAGGGACAATTAATTGTGTTTTACCTGAGATCTGGCGCAATGCGCCAATAAATTTAATGTTTAAAGGCATTTGTTCTTCTTTGCTCACTTTTAGTATAATCTATTACTGTGTTAAATATTACGTAGTTCACTACTCGAATATCTAAAAGTTTTGGAATCTTTCTTCTGTTAAGGTTTCCACGATGTCGGTTGCTATTTCAACTATAGAATCTGCCTGTTTCATCATTGCATCACCATTTACTTCTTCCAGCTGTGAAATTTGTTGTATGATGGTTTCGAGTTCAATTAAAAAACGCAGAATTGAATCATTAGTGTTTGGGTTTTTGGTTACTTCTTCCTGGATGAGTATTTCTATGAAAGCAGGTTCGCCAAGACTGTAGTATATGGCATTTCTTGCCTTTCGGATGGCTTCCAAAACTAAACCAGGCGCCATGTAAGGTATTTTTCGCGCTGCTTCCAATTCAGCTTTTGCTTCGCGCAGGTATCTGAGGGCCCAACCTTTTCTGATACTCATCCATCATGGAGATTTCTTTTCCCGAAATGGACTGTTTATTCAGATTCTTCTTCATCGCCCATGTCAGAGTCCATTTCAGAGTCGCTTGAGCTAATGCCTATAGTTCGAGTTATGTATCCTGCAATTTGATTTCTTACTCGCGTGGTTGTTCCCTTAGTTAAGGAGTCAACTAAACGCTTGTTTTCATCAAATTAGTGGTGAATTTAGTCTGGAAAACGTTTAAGTAGTTCTTTGCCTGCTCGTTTAACTTGATCGGTCTTTACTTTTCCCAAATCTCAATTCCTCATGTCAATCAATGTTTTAATGTCCGACGCTTAAACTGCGCAAGAGCAATCCTAAATAGATAATAGGCTTAATTTAAGTTTACGCCTCAGAATGCAAATTTAATTGATCGATGAACCGCAAGTAAAATCTGTTAACATCAAAAGCAAGAGTTAATTTAGTTTTATGTTGAAGAAAACCTCAAAGTTCTTGCCAATTTGCTCTGCAACCTCTTCAACCTGCATTTTCTTAATTTCAGCCACTGCTTCAACTACATTTCGGATGAATGAAGGCTTGGTTAATTGACCATTGTAAGGGTGTTTCCAATATGTTACTGGACCATCAGTTTCGGTTAAAAAGTTTGTCAACGGCACATTCTCCACTACTTCCCGGATACCGATTCGAGTAAGTTACTGGTGGACCTTCAGTGATAAAGTATCCATTATCCATCGCTTTGTATAATGCAGCTCATGCGGGTGGCTAAACCAATGAAGCAACACATGCTTAAGCCGATATGAAGGAAGCATTTCCACGATTTTGTCCGTTGTTCCGCGGGAATGAATAATTACTGGAAGTTCAAGCGCTTCGGCAAGATGAAGCATTTTGTCAAAAACCATTAGATCTGTTTTTCCCAGATGGTTTCGTATTTGCAGTCTAAGCCGATTTCACCGATTGCTTTAACTACGTTTTTTTGTTTTTGGATGAAAGCGATTGTTTCTTCCAATCTCATTTTCTTTAAGGACATTCACGTTCCAAGGATGAATTCCTAAAGCAGGATAAACTAAGTCGGGGTATTTCTCGGCTAACGGCAATGTCGTTTTGGCATGTTTTAAAATCCATTGAGTTTGTCACTAAAGCTGTTACGCCAGCGTTTTTTGCGTCTGCTATTAACTCATCTATATGGCCAGCGTATTCTGTATCTGAAAGGTGGACATGTGCATCTATTAGCTTCATTTTTCTCAGCGCTAATATCATCATTTAGTATTTTTATTATTTTCTTTGTTTAAAAGTTAGTTTCTATGTTAACGGTAATTTAAAGGAAAAAGCGATAACAAAGGTTAAATATTGCTTTAAAATGAAAAAGAAGCAACGGAGTTGTCGATATGACTGATTTAGAAATAGCTGTAGCTCCCATGCATAGATTATGTAAGAAAGCAGGCGCGGACAGAGTAAGTGAAGCAGCAGCAAAAGAACTTGCAAAGGCACTTGAAGATATTGGTGTTAAAGATTGCTAAAGAAGCACTTGATTATGCGATGCATGCAGGAAGAAAAACAATTAAATCTGAAGATATTGAAATCGCTGCAAGAAAAGTCATGGGAAAATAGTAACTTAATAACTCAAATTTTTCCTTTCTTCTTTTTTGTTAGATTTCCCCCATTTCAAAGATTTCCTCTGATTGAAACAGATTTGAATTTTTCTTTAAAAGGCTTGGAAATAATTGTTTCTAAACGGTTTCCGATGAGTCCCATAAGAACTGGAAATATTCTCTTGCAAACCCAACTAGACCCGACATGATTACTCCATATAACGAGGCTTGGTTTGTCTTCGCCTAGTAAAAGCATGGCTTCTTTGCCGTCAGCGATTATGCCGCCGCCAAACATGTGGTCACGAATTCGCAGCTCATTTAAGCTAGAGATATTTTTTAATGAAAAGCCAATCTTCTTTTTTTCCAGCAGCCATCAGTTTGACGCTAACAGTTCGTTTTAAGCCGCTGCCAAGTAAAGGTTCAGCCAAGGCTATTACTGGTTTCGCAAATTCTGGAGCTGCAATTACGATTTCTTTTGTTGCTTTTTTTAGGACCTCTTCAAGTTTACCCATTACGGCTTGTTGACCTCGTAAAATCAGCATGTCGGGTCGCTCAACAAGTTCTCGTTTTTCGTATAGGGGCTGAAGTGTTTCGGCAACAGTGTTTTCCCAGTTAAGGTATTTGTCTTCAAGCCTCAGCTTTGTTGAATCTTGTTGCTTCAAGCGGAGGTACAGGATAGTATTTGAATGGGCGGGTTTCAGTGCTTTTTATCCAGCCCTTTTCTTTTAGAGAGTTTAGAACCTCATACATTTTGCTGTAGGGAACTTTTGCTTCTTGACTAATATCCATAGCAGTCATTTGCCCGCCTTCAAGCAGAGCTATGTAAGCAGTCAATTTCGTAAGCGTTCAAACCCATTTCTCGCAGAGCATTCCGAGTGTCCTCGTTAATTGACATTCTTTACCCCTCAATCACCTTAGGAAACGTTTGGAAACCTTATTACATCACATATGCTCTTAAGCCCTTCGAAAAGCGCTTAGATGTTAGAAGGCAAAAAAATGAAAGACATTAAACCTACAAGAAGCATCTGCCCTGAATGCCTAAAAGCAATTGATGCAACAATTTACGAAGACGACGGCAAAGTCTTCATTAAAAAAGACTGCCCTGAACATGGACATTTCCAAGAACTTTACTGGTCAGACTACGACCAATACGTGCGCGCGGAAAAATTCCGATTTGATGGCGACGGAATGGAAAATCCCCGAACAAAAAAGGAAAAGGGTTGCCCAAACGACTGCGGCATTTGCCCAGAACACAAATCCCACACTGCACTTGCAATAATTGATGTTACCAACCGTTGCAACCTAAAGTGCCCAGTTTGCTTTGCTAACGCTTCGTCAGCTGGATACGTGTATGAACCAACAACAGAGCAGATTACTGGTATGTTGGAAAATCTTCATAACTAACAAACCTGTACCAGCAACAGCACTGCAGTTTTCAGGTGGAGAACCAACAATTCGCAAAGAACTTTTCGATTTCGTTCGAAAAGCAAAAGAACTAGGCTTTAACCATGTGGAAGTTAATACGAATGGTCTTCGACTTTCGCAAGAGCGTGAATACTGCAAGAAGTTCAAGGACGCAGGCGTTAGCACCATTTACTTGCAATTTGACGGTTTAACCTCAGATGTTTACAAGTTTATCCGAGGAGTTAGATTTTCTTGAAATTAAAATGAAGGCTCTCGAGAATCTTCGCGCAAGCAGGATTGAACAGCGTTGTCTTAGTCGTCACGTTAGTTAAAGGCGTAAACGACCATCAACTTGGGGATATCGTTAAGTTTGCCGCCAAAAACTTTGATTTGATACGATGCATTAACGTTCAGCCAGTTTCGCTATGTGGCCGGTTACCTCAACAAGAACGGGAAAAGATGCGAATCACAATCCCAGACTTCATGCGAAAAGTTGAAGAGCAAACAAACGGCGATGATGAAAACTTCAGACTTCTACCCTGTACCTGTTAGTGGTTCCAGTCTCTAAAGCTGTCGGTGCATTAAAAAATAACGCTACGTCGAATTCACAGCGCACCCACATTGCGGCATGGCAACATTTTTGTTTATTGAAAACGGCAAAATAACACCAGTAACGCGCTATGGCAACATAGAAAAATTCGCTGGTTCACTTAAGAGCGTTTACACTGACGCATCCAAAGGTAACAAAAGCAAAGCAAAACTTCGCCTTCTTGGCTCCGCAAGACACATAAAATTCAATTTTCTGCGAAAATATGTCCTCAAAGTTCTGATGAATGGCGATTACAAATCACTAGGCGACTTCGCAAGGCAATCAGTTTTGCTATCATCAATGCACTTCATGGATCCATACAACTTTGACCTTGAACGAGTCCAACGTTGCGTAATTCATTATGCTGTTCCAGATGGACGAATAATTCCATTCTGCACCATGAACTCCATCCATAGAGCTGAAGTTGAAAAGAAACTTGGCGTTCCAATCAAAGAATGGAAGGCGCAACATAAGGTTGAAATAAGCCAACCAATCTAGATGTTGAGAATACAAAATTCAAGGTGAAAAAATCATGGGTGGAAAAAAGAAGCTCGGCATAAAACAGATGGAGAAACAACAGGTCACTCAAGACGAAGCTAAAGAAGACAAGAAGAAAGAGAAAGCAGGACCGCCAAAAGAAAGAAAAACAGTTGGAATCATGCCTCCAGACGCAAAAGATGCCAAAATCTCGCTGAAGTCAAAAAAATGGGTGTCCTAACACCATACGCTATTTCAACAAGATACGGTGTACGAATAAGCGCAGCCAAAGACTTCCTAGAACAACTGGAAGCCAACGGCACAGTGCAGCTTGTCTCCGGAAGCCACAACATCAAAATCTACAAGCCTAAAGCAGCCTGAACTGCTCAAGCTTAATTCTTTATTTTAATAATTTCACAATTAATGGAGTAGTTTCATTTGACAGATTTTCCAGAAAGAGTATACACTACTGAAGAAGTAAAAACTGCCAAAACACTAGTCGATCAAGGCTACAAACACAACCTAACGGTTGAAGGCTCATCAGATTTCAAAGAAAAAGTCAACAAAACACTTGAACTAATAAAAACGGCAGGTACTTGATTTTTTAAGAGCATACATAAGGAAAATAATGGAAATCGACGGCATAACCCAATTGCGTGAAACCGAAGCAATCATCTGGGCAAACAAGTTCGCGGTCGAGAACCCAGTTGACGCCGCAAGCCTTTTTATCCAAAAAGCTTACCAAATGAAAGAGTACTTAGAAGGCGAACTCTACTACGGTGGCAATGCTGAAAAACGTTCAGTAGCAAAACGTATAGAGTTCTTGCAGGCTCTCAAAGATAAAAGCAATGATGAAAATGTAAAAGAAGAATGCGAACGGCTGCTCCAAATGTGGAAAGAAAGCTCATTAGCTTTCTAAGGCTCAACAGGCGTTAAAAGGCTGATGTTTCAACTCGGATTGTTGTACCACTTTTGACTTGCTTGAAAATTTCCAAATTACTTGTTATTTTTCCAAGAATGCTAACAGGGCTATAAGGTTGTGATTTGCCGTAAAATACGCATAAAGCGCCGCCCATAGGCCAAAAAGCAATTGTGCCTGTTTCAACGGTCGGTTTTGCTTTTTCTTCGCCCATTTTTATTGGGATTTCAAAGTAAACTTCTTCTTTCCATAATGCAGCTCTGCCTTCAACTGGAAGTTTTCGAACGATATAGTCGATGGTTCTTGGCGCTAAGAAGCGGACTAATTCGCCTTCAGCTTCACCTAAGCCTTCGATGATGAACTTGACTTTTATATGGGAAACGTCTGCTTCATTACTCAATGTAGTCATTCTCCTTTAAAGAAAATCCAATAATCTTTCTGAGGGACAGCCTATTCATAGGGCAACGTTCAATTTAACTCTTACAGTCCCCCTGTTCGACGAACCGTGTAAACCGCTTCAAAGTGACTATATCAGGCTAAGAACAGTTTCCCCTATGAAATCAATCTGTTCAGCAGTAACTCCTGGATGAATCGGCAGAGAGAAAACCTGTTTTGGCGCTTTTTCCGTTCAGGCAATTTTGCGCTTCCAAAGTTTTCACGGTAAAACGCCATTTGATGAACAGGGTTAATGTAGTATATTTCTGCGCCAATTCGTTTTTCTTTAGTCCCTCAACAATTCTGTTGCGTTCAACTTCTGTGCCATTGCTAAGTCTCGCTGTTTTAAGGTACCAGCTGTGCTGCCGATCTTTAGACTCACATGGCAAAACGAGATTGTTGCTTTTTTCCATGATTTTTGTTAGTTGCTGCGCGTTTTGTCTGCGTTTCTCCAAAAAAGAAGCCAATTTCGCTAGTTGCACGTTGCCTATTGCTGCTTGTATTTCGGACATACGGTAATTAGTTCCAAGCATAAGCGATGCATATTTGGCTTTTTCCCCATGAGTTCTAATCATCCTAAAGTTACGTCAATTTCGTCTTTGTTTGTTGTGACTACTCCGCCTTCGCCTGTGGTCATGTTTTTGCTTGCATACAAACTCCAGCAAGTAGCTTCAGCAAGACTACCAGCTGGCTTGACCTGCGTAGGTTGTTCCATGCGCTTGCGGAGCGTCTTCAACCAACATTAAAGAGTATTTATCTGCGTTTTCCGCATGGGCTTCATGTCTGCAGAAAAACCGTAGAGATCCGCGGGCAAGATAGCCTTTTTTTGTTATTGCCTTTTCAACTGCGTTAGCCGAAAGATTGTAGGTTTCAGCGTCAATGTCAGCAAATACGAGTTTTCCACCTGTTAACCACTGCTTCGGCGGTTGCTACGAAAGTGAAGCTGGGCAAAATAGCTTCATCATCTGTTTGACGCCGACACCCATAACCGCAGATTGCAGAGCAGCATTGCCAGTGTTAACAGCTACTGCATGTTTTGCACTGCAAAACTTTGCAAACTTTGTCTCTAACTCAGACACCATTGGGCCAGCTCCCAGCCCACTTGTTAACATTCCGCTTCGCAGAACCTTAACTAATGCTTGGACTTCTTCTTCGCCGATTTTTGGCAGATTAATTGGTATCAAACTTCAAGCCTCACTTTTATGATACTTATGAATGATTGCTTATTTTGATTTCCGAACAACATGTTTAGGAATCTATTGAAAAGGAGGGTACAGGAAATGGAAATAGCCAAGACAAGAAAATACTATTCAATGTTTATTCTTTGCTTAACTTTATAATCTGTTACAACTAATGCTCCACAGACTCTAAGTTCGCTGTCCAGTTCCAAGTCGCCAGTATCAACCCTTAAACTCTTCAACCTGTCCAACTTGGTTTTAGTTGCAGCCACAACAATATTTTCTAAGCCTACTTGACGAATTACTTTGCTGCTTATTTGCTGGTTTCCTCTACCAAAAATGAATCCTTGCCCTCCAATCGGCGTCACAATTATCCTTGCAGCCTTTCCCTCTATTGCTTCTAGTATTTGTTTCTCGTTAACATCGTTTGCGATTATTTTTTTGCCTCTTATTAGGTCTACTCCCAACAGGGTTTTTGTCTGATCTAAGAGATCCACGATTGTGCGGGTCGTAGTTCCTGGTCCTATGATAAAGATTAGGTCCGGTTTCATTTCTTCAATAATGAAAAGTGCGATGGCTGCTTGGTTGCGGACTTCGCTTTCAGTCATTGGGCTTTCAAGTTTGCTCACCTGAATCAATGTGGGCTCATATGGGCTTAGCATATATCCATAAAGTTCAGCGGAAAGATGACCGTTTCTGAAAGCTTCCTCATCCACATCCATTACTTCAGCTTCATGCAGAGGCAACCCAACCCACAGATATCTAATGGCTACTCTTGCTGCTGCTTGGGGGCTAACAGCGAATATGGCACTGTGCATTTTGACGCCTGTCGGAACCCCAAGCACAGGAACTTTCGATCCGACCGCCTTTAGTATATCACGGGCTGTTCCGTCACCACCGCAGAAAACAAGCAAATCAACACCCGACGCAGCCAGGGCTTTAGCGATGTTTTGGGTATCTTCCGAAGACGTCTCACTTTTGCTTTTGCCCTTAACATCAAAAGAAAAGCCACATTTTCGAGCTTCGACCTCCCCCATTGAGCCAGCACCAACAACCAGTTTTAAGCTTCCTTTAGAAGCAGTTAATTCTGCAAGAAAAGTCTCTCCCCTTTGCGACGCAATAGGCTTAGCGCCTAACGATATGGCTTTTTCTAAGATAAGCTTGCCGTCTGTTCCTTTTAATCCGACAGCGCCGCCCATTCCCGCCACTGGGTTAATGATGAATCCAACCATTTTGGTTGGCAGGGGTTTTTCTGGAGAGGCCAATACATTTTTGCCTATGTTGGTATTGGGGGACCTATGATAAAACCTCTTTGTTTCCTGTTGAATAGTGCGTGTTATTCTATGTTGATTTCTTATGTGAAAATAGAGGTTTCTGCTGTTTCTGTTGGAAACGTTTTAGTCAGCAGTAATAGAGCAGGTAGAATTCCTATTGAATTATATTAGTCGTCTATTTGTATATTTTAGTGAATCAAAGAGGTAGGCGGGGAGAAAAAAAGAAGCTTAAGTTAATCCGAAAAAACAAGAAATAAGTAAAACAAGAAAAGGGTTTTGGTTGGTTTTAGAGTGTTTCGCAGCTTATGAATTTCTTGTTAACTTCATCAAGCCACGGATAGAGCTTGTGGAGTTTCTCCATTGATTCCTCAACTTTCTGCGCTGGATACTCGTATGGTTGCAGGTTGCCATTGAAGTATTCGTCGTATGCTGCCATGTCAAAGTAGCCATGACCGCAAAGCACGAACAAGATGGTTTTTGCTTCCCCTGTCTTCTTGCATCGGAGTGCTTCGTCAATTGCGCCTTTGATTGCGTGTGACGGCTCAGGTGCTGGAATTATGCCTTCCGTTTGGATGAACAATTTGGCTGCGTCGAATACTTCTAGTTGGTTGAATGCTTCGGTGGTCATTTTCTTTTCTTGCACTAAAACGCTTATAGTTGGTGCAATGCCGTGGTAACGGAGTCCGCCTGCGTGGATGGGTGCTGGAATGAAGTCGTGGCCGATGGTGTGCATTGGGACGAGTGGTGTTAGTTTTGCAGTGTCGCCGTGGTCATACTGGTAATAGCCTTTGGTTACTTTGGGGCATGCAGTGGCTTCTGTGGCTACGAACTTTGTTTCTTTAGGCGCTTTCTTCGCGACTTGGTCGTAGTAAAATGGCCACATGAGTCCTGAGTAACTGCTGCCTCCACCGATGCAACCGTAAATAACGTCTGGATAATCTTCAACCATTTCAAGTTGTTTCTTGGCTTCTAAACCTTCAACAGTCTGATGCAAGCAAACATGATTAAAAACGCTGCCTATAGCATAGTTAGTTTCTTCTTCGTTAACAAGCGCATCTTCGACAGCTTCACTGATGGCTATACCAAGGCTGCCCTTGTTATCTGGGTCTTCAGCAAGGATTTTTCGACCTGCCTCAGTTTTGTTACTTGGACTAGCAATACATTCTGCGCCGAAAGCGTTCATCATCATCTTTCGATATGGTTTCTGGTCATAGCTTGCACGCACCATGTAAACGGTGGCTTTGAGCCCGAATGTCATGGCAGCAAACGCTAAGGCTGATCCCCATTGGCCTGCGCCTGTTTCTGTTGAGAGGCGTTTTGTGCCTTCCTTCATGTTGTAGTAGGCTTGGGGTACGGCTGTGTTTGGTTTGTGGCTTCCAGCCGGGCTTACGCCTTCGTATTTGTAGTAGATTTTTGCTGGAGTTTTAAGTGCTTTTTCTAAGCCTGTGGCTCTGAAGAGGGGCGATGGTCTCCAGATTCGATAGACTTCTCTTACTTCTTCAGGTATGTCTATCCATCGTTCTTGGCTTATTTCTTGACCGATAATTGCTTTGGGGAATATTCTTGGGACAATTCCGACACCCGGCTGTTTTGTTTCGGCATCTATAAAGGGTGGTAAAGGATGGGGTAAGTCGGGAACTATGTTATACCATTGTTTTGGTATTTCGTTTTCTTCTAATAGGATTTTTTTAATTGGCATTTGTTTTTCGCCTTTCTCTGTAAAGCAGAGAACTGTACTTTTAGGTTTTATTTAAGGCTTTTGAGTACACTTTTGTACATATAAACTTACTTAGCGCTAAACAACACATTAATATCTAAACGAACAAAAACAAACCTAAGCGAAACAAAATGTGGAACAAAATAAAAACTCAGTTAGACGATTATCCCGAACGCCTCAAAGTAGCACGAGTTCTCATAGAAAACGGCTTAAGCATTCTAGAAGACAAAATATACCTAAACCAAATCGAAATACCACCAGTACGCATAGCAAGAGTCGCAGGAGTTGACCGACGAACAGTAAACGAAACAATAAACACCATCCAAGCCACCCCTGAACTTAAACTCATTTTTGAAGCAATACGCCCAGCAGGAAACTCACTAAAAGAAATCGCCAAACCTCTCAATCTAGGCGTTCTAGAAATAACAGTTGTAAATGCAAAATCTCCCGGGATCTTAGCCAACGCAGCCATGATTCTTAACAGGGCAGGATTAAGTATAAGACAAGCAATCGTAGATGACCCAGAACTTTCACCAGAACCAAAGCTCACCTTGATAGTTGAGAAAAAAATCCCCGGAGAATTAATCCCTGAAATACTAAAAATTCCAGGAATAGCAAAAGTTTCGGTTTATTAAGCTGTGGCAAAAATGAAAAGAAGAAAATGCCAAAAGATGGCCAAATGATGCAAAAATTGCTTGCTTAGGCTACATTCATTGTACCTCGTCTAGGAAAAACTTATATTGTTAGTAACATTTTGTTGTTGTTCGCATTAATGGAGGTTACTTGATTTGTCATCATTTCCAACACAAGCGGGCGGCGTGCCTATTCTGGTTTTAAAAGAAGGGTCGAACAGGTCCCGCGGAAGAGAAGCACAACACGGAAACATAACTGCCGCTAAAATTGTAGCTGAAAGTGTCAGAAGCTCTTTAGGCCCAAAAGGCATGGATAAAATGTTAGTTGACAACTTCGGAGACGTCACGATAACAAGCGATGGTCGCACAATTATGGACGAGATGGATGTTCAGCACCCAGCAGCCAAAATGCTTGTAGAAGTCGCCAAGACGCAAGACAATGAGACGGGCGATGGAACAACATCTGCGGTTATAATAGCAGGCGAACTTCTGAGTAAAGCAGAAGAATTAATTAACAAAAATATTCACCCAACAGTAATAATTGATGGTTACAGGATGGCAGCTGAAAAAGCATTGGAAACCCTTGAAAAAATAGCCATCCCAGTGGACCTAAAGTCTAAAGATTACCTGAAAAAAGCTGCAACAACATCGATGGGAAGCAAAATTGTCGCTGAATACAAAGAATACTTAGCAGATTTAGCGGTTAAAGCCATGTTAGCTGTAGCAGAAAAACAAGATGGCGTCATGAAGGCAGATGTTGACGACGTAAAAATTGAAAAGAAAACGGGCGAATCGGTCAAGGATACGAGTCTCATAAACGGCATAGTTTTAGACAAGGAAATCGTGCATTCTGGAATGCCCAAGCGCATAGAAAACGCAAAGATTGCCCTAATTGATGCTTCCTTAGAGATTGAAAAAACCGAGCTAGACGCTAAAATAAGTATTGAAAGCCCCGACCAGATTGAAGCTTTCCTCAAGGAAGAGGAAACAATGCTAAGAGACATGACTAATAAAATCCTGGCATCTGGCGCAAACGTGGTTGTTTGCCAAAAAGGCATCGATGACATGGCTCAACATTTCCTTTCCAAGAAAGGAGTAATTGCAATTAGAAGAGCCAAAAAATCGGACATGGAAAAACTTGCAAGAGCCACAGGGGGAAAAATAATTTCAAGAATTGATGACATTTCATCATCAGACCTTGGATATGCGGCTTTGGTGGAAGAACGCAGAATCAGCGATGACAAGATGACTTTTGTTGAAGGCTGCAAGAACCCAAAAGCAGTCACCCTTTTAATTAGAGGAGGAACTGAACGTATGACTGCCGAGGCAGAACGCTCAGTTCACGATGCACTCTGCGTAATTAGAGATTTAATTCAAGAGCCAAAAATTGTTGCTGGAGGAAGTGCTCCAGAGCTTGAAATGGCAAATGCACTTAGAAAATACGCTGAAACAATGCCAGGAAGAGAGCAGCTTGCAGTTAAAGTGTTCGCAGAAGCCCTCGAATCAATAACTGTAACACTCGCCGAAAACGCAGGCGTAGACCCAATAAATATACTTTCAGAATTACGAGCCAGGCATGAAAAAGGAGAAACATGGGCGGGCATAGAAGTTCTTGAGGGAAAAGTGCAAGATATGGCAAAAGCAAACATCTTTGAGCCGCTTTCAGTTAAAAAACAAATAATTAAATCAGCTAACGAAGCAGCATCTATGATCCTCAAAATCGACGATGTAATAGCCTCAGGTAAAAATGAAGGGACCACCACCAGGAGCAGGCGGCGGCATGGGTGGAATGGGCGGTATGGGCGGCGGATATCCAGGCGCTGGAGATTACTAAAATAATGTCAGAACAAAAAATAAATGTTGGACCACCGAAAATTACCCGGTTTGAGAAAGCAAGGATAGTTGGAGCTAGAGCACTCCAAATCTCGATGGGAGCACCAATTTTGGTGGATGCAGCGGAAAATACGAACCCAATTGATATAGCTCTAACAGAACTGGACGCAAGAATACTACCCATAACCATTAGAAGAACCTTGCCAGATGGGACCTTCCAAGATATCCCACTGAAATGGCTAACGTAAGCCTCAATTTTTCTCTATTAATTTTTCCAATTTCGATTGCGCTTCGCTAATGGTATAGCTGATTTGTTTCCAGTGTGCCCCCTGCCAATAGACTTGCCCACAGTTAGGGCATTTCCAAAACCTATCATAATAAGTGAGGGTGTTTTTCTGTAGTTCATTTGCCAGCTGCTCTTTTGGTGTTGAGACAAGTTTGGTGTTGCATACGGGGCAATGGGATTTTTCCATGTCCAATGTTAGTGCTAAGCGATATCGTTTCGCAATCTCTGCCAGACGCTCCGATTCAGATTTGCCTTCCACAAAATAAGCATCTATGTCCCTGGCAATCGCACGATGGTAGAGCTCTAAATCCTTTGTTAATAAAACTCGGTTTTCTTTTTTTGCTAATTCAAGAAGTTCCGAATCGTCAAGCTTGACGTTGTATGTAACGTCGTGTCCTAACATGCGAAGCCAACGCGAAAGTTTTCCCAACATACTATCTGCTAGGAAATTCACCGCTGCCTCTCCGAACAATTGATCCGCTGCCCACTCTAGCAACGATTTCGCCTTCATCAAAAACCAACAATCCATTAACGAAAGTCTTAACTGGCTTACCTTGAACTTGCCATCCGTCGTAGGGCGAATACTTCGCTTTTGATTTGAATTTTGAGGCTTCAATTGTGAATTTTTGGTTATAATCTATTACCGTTAAATCTGCGTCCTTTCCCTGCTCAAGCCAACCGCAGCTAGTCAAGCCATAGATTTCTGCTGGTTTCTCTGCCAGAAGCTGAACTACTTGACCCAAAGATAACCGATTTTTCTTAACCTGCGTCAACATAAGTGGCAACGTCGTTTCTAAACCTGGCACGCCGACTTTAACTTCCCAAACGCTGCTTGCTGATTTCTCTATAAGAGCATGCGGTGCATGGTCTGAGCCTAAAGTATCAACCGAGCCTGCTCCTAAGCCTTTCCATAATGCTTCAACATGGCTTTTGTTTCTCAGCGGTGGCGCCATGATTGCAAGTTGCCCACAGCGTTCCAAATCAACAGTTGACAATAACAAATGATTAGGGGTAACTTCACAGGTTATTTTCACGCCAACTTTTTTAGCTTCAACGATAGCGCTTAAACCCTCTTCAGTTGAAACATGGCAAAAATGCAACCTTACACCAGTCTGCGCAGACATTTTCAGTAATCGTTCGATAGCTTTTATTTCAACTACCTCCGAATGCGCTTTCTGAAAAGCCGCAGTACTACTTTTTTTGGCTTGTTTGAGCTTTTCTTCGTTGGCAGTAAGCAAAGCTTTGTCTTCAGCGTGCACCGCCACTGGCATATCCACATCAACAACCTCTTTGAAAGCTTCTATCAAGTCTTCATCATTATCAATGTTTAAACCGCCTATTTGGCAACCCATAAACAGCTTGAAGGCCACTGCCCCCTCGGATACAATATCAGCTATTTCACCAGTTTTTTTGGGGAATTCAGAATAAAATCCAACATTAACCAAAACTCTTCTCTCTGCGATTTCCTTACGGTTCCTTAAGGTGTCCATACTCATTGTGACTGGTTCATTGTTAGGCATATCCAAAACGGTAGTGAAGCCCCCAGCGGCAGCCGCGGCAGTCCCAGAGGCAAAATCTTCTTTATACGCTTTACTTTCATCACGCAGGTGAACATGCTCATCTATCAAACCTGGCAACACAAGGAGATTTTTTAGATTCATTTTTTTGTCAGCGTTTGGCATCTGTGTTTCTTTGCCAATTTTAAAAATTTTGCCTTCTTCAATTGCTAGGCTGCAATCGATGATTTGCCCATTGAGGTAGGCTTTGGCGTTAGTGAGGACACAATCAACAATCACGTCAGTTCACGGCTACATTGAATAGCGATGGGTTTACTTAATTAAAGTTTATTTATGGTGTCATCCATGACTAATACAGGCTTAATGTTTTGGAAGCGGATTTTATTTGCCCAGACAAATTTTGGTAAGTAATGGCAGGTTTGCAGTTGCCCTCGATGAAAGGGCGAGTATTAGGGATGTCTATTTTCCTTATGTTGGACTTGAAAACCATGCTGTAGGTCACCCGTTCAGGTTTGGTGTATGGATAGACGGCAAATTTGAATGGATAGACAAAGACTGGGACATAGCGATGACTTACATGCCTGAAACTCTTACGACCAGATATATCATAAAAAAAGAGTCCAACCGAATCAGCATGGAAGTCAACGATGCTGTTCATCACGGCAAAAACGTTTTCCTACGCAAGATAAAAGTAGTAAATGAAACGGATTACAAGCGCGAAGTACGATTATTCTTCACGCAAGACTTCCACATTTACGGTTACGAAGCGGGCGATACTGCTTTTTTTGACCCCAAACTAAAAGCAATTATACATTATAAACGAAAACGGTATTTTCTGGTGGGCGGAGCAGCTGGCGGCGAAGGATTCTATCAATACGCAGTTGGATACAAAGAAGTTGAAGGACAAGAAGGCACTTGGATGGATTCGGAAGATGGTCAATTAAGCACTAATGCCGTTGCTCAAGGAGCCGTGGATTCAGCGGTTTCATTCAAATTGGAGATTCCCCCGCGCGATTATGGGCTAATACATTACTGGATTACATGTGGAACCAGCTTAGGCGAAGTCACAAATTTAGATTCAGCTGTGAAGCAAATAGGCGTTGAACAGATGCTTTTGGAAGTGGAAAATTATTGGAGCGCCTGGCTAAACCAATTGAAGATCGACCTAAACATTTTGCCTCGTGATGTGGCTCGCCTGTTTAAACGCTCACTGCTTCTTATGAGGGCGCATGTCGATAGCCACGGAGGCCTTCTTGCATCGCTTGACTCTGACATTCTGGGCATTCACAGGGATACTTACTCATATGTGTGGCCAAGAGATGCTGCCATGGCGGCATTAGCTTTCAGCAGCGCAGGTTTCACTGATGTACCAGCCATGTTTTTTAGGTTCTGTAATCAAGTTATGGGTGAAGATGGCTTTTTTAGGCATAAATATTTGCCAGACGGTTCAATCGGAAGCACGTGGCATGCACTGATCGATTCCGACGGTCGTCAGCAAATGCCTATTCAAGAAGATGAGACAGCCATTGTGCTGTATTCGCTTTGGAAGTATTTTGAAATAAGTGGGAACTTGGAGTTTATTACTAAAGTTTACGACCGACTTGTCATTAAAGCCGCAGATTTTATGATGGACTATCGAGACCCACTGACTTTCTTGCCTAAGCCTACGTTTGATGAGTGGGAGGAGAAAGTCGGCGTGTTCACTTCTACGGCTGCATCGGTGTGTGCGGCCTTGGATGCGGCGGCCAAGTTTGCTAAAGTATTTTATGATAGCAATAGGCAAGAATTGTTGGGGGAAGCTTCTGCTCGGATTAAGGAGGCCTTGATAAAGAATTTGTATGACCCCAAATTAGAGCGGTTCATTAAAGGCATCTACCCCAATGGAGAAAGGGATACAACCCTCGATAGTAGCATTTCAACGGTTTTTACATGTGGAGTTCTAGATCCCAAGGATCAGAGAGTAAAGAATACAATGGATGCTTTAGCTAAAGAACTTTGGATTAAAACTGAAGTTGGAGGTCTCGCAAGGTACCAAAACGACAATTATAGAAGAGTTTCTCTGGACACGCCGGGCAATCCATGGTTTATTTCCACGCTCAGACTCTCAAGATGGCACATCGCCGCCGCTTCTTCACTAGAACAATTAGCGCCAGCGATGGAGCTTTTAAAGTGGGCAACAACGAACGCGTTGCCTTCAGGGGTTTTAGCTGAGCAGATAGATCCCTTTTCAGGTAAACCAATTTCTGCTACGCCACTGCTTTGGAGCCATGCTGAATTCGTGTTGGCGGTATGTGAGTACATCGGTAAATATCAGGAAATAAATGCTATAAATTAGATTAGAAGTTACGTAGGTGACATTATGTTTGTGAAGTTGTGCGATAAGAAAACTATTACAGTTGGAGAACTAAGGGCTTTCAAAATTAAGGGACATGAAGTGTTGGCTACTATTCTTAATGGCAAAATCTTTTGTTTGGATGCAAGATGCACTCACGCTGGCGCACCGCTTGCAGAGGGCACGCTTTATGGAGAAGTTCTCACCTGCCCATGGCATTACTCACAATTCAATATAACCAATGGAATGGTGCTTAGAGGACCAACGCAGAAGCCTCTAAAAACTTACAATATTGAGGAAAGAGAAGACTTTTTGTTTGTTGATTTATAGAGTTAGCAAGATTACTTTTCTTGTTCCTGTTCTATTCGGCATTCATCACAGATATTTTGTCCGTTTCGTTCCTTAAGGTTTTCTGAATACACATTACATATGTCACAATATCCTGAAAGCGGAACCTCTTCAGTTTCTTCAGTTTGAGAATCACCTTCAATCCGTGTACGTTCTTGGATTATTTCTATTAGCTCTGGCATCACGCCAAGGACATCTTTGCTTGAGATTACCCCGACAAGGTTGCCTTTGTAAATAACGCCGAGGCGTCTGATGTCTAGCCTGTTCATTCGTCGAGCTGCTTCAGTTATTGACGCTTCAGGCTCAATCGTTACTAAGGGGGTTGTCATGATATCTTTGGCGGAAACGGAGTCAGGTTTAAGGTTTTTAGCTAAAACTCTGATGACTAAGTCTCGCTCCGTAATAATGCCGATTGATTTTCCAGCTTTACTGGTAACTATTACTGCTCCGACGTCGTTGTGATCCATGGCAGTGGCAGCTTTATTTGAAGCTTCATTCTCATCCAGGGTTATAACTGGGCTACTCATTACATCTTTAACCAGCATCTTTGTTCTTAACCCAATTTCAGACATAGCAAATTTCACTTCCGACAATTTTAGATAAACTTAGCTTCACTGCAACAATAAAGAACCGCATAATTTAAGATTTCCTTAAATGAAAAAGACACCGTGTGAAGTTTTATTAGATGCCTTACGGATAGGACACAATGCCCAAAAGAGGACCAGTTATGCTTAAAACAAACGTTGAAAAACTCATTAAAATGTCAGTCATCGGTGAAATAGCAAGCCCAACAATAAGATCAGTTTACAACGTTTCCGCAACCGGAATCCCGGTAGTGTTGCCTGGAGTTGGCGGTATAACCTACAATCTAAGAGTCGGGGATCTAGCATGTGGTTGGGAAGCTGACCATGTAGAACCGGGTGTTAGCACCGAAAACAAAGAAAATGATGCCCGATCAGGTCAAGCTGCCAATACCGCCTTTAACGTGCTATCATGCGTGGGGAACAAAGCAACAATAGTAAGTGGTGAGGCTAAGGGTGAGGAGGGAACTGTCACAGGTAAACACGGTGGAATCGAGCATGTGATGGTTGATTTTCCACCAGAAACTTTGGACAAGCTTGTGATTGGAGATAGAGTTCTGGTGAAAGCCTTTGGCGTGGGCTTAAAAATGGTTGATTTTCCAGAAATCAAGGTCTTGAATACTGACCCATCATTACTTGAAGCATGGAACCCACAACCGAAAGGTGACAAGCTTGAGGTATCAGTTACTCATATTGTTCCAGCGACTATCATGGGTTCAGGTTTAGGAGCAAACCAAGTTAACTCAGGAGACTACGATATACAACTTTTTGACAATAATGTTGTTGAGCAGTATGGGTTGGAAAGCTTAAGGCTTGGCGATTTAGTAGCCATCATTGATGCAGACCACTCGTTTGGCAGAATTTACCGTCAGGGTGCTATTTCAGTGGGTGTAGTTATTCACACAAATTGTGTCACAGCCGGCCATGGACCAGGAGTAACAACAT
The DNA here is from genome assembly GCA_963831865.1 of Candidatus Bathyarchaeota archaeon. Taxonomy (GTDB): domain Archaea; phylum Thermoproteota; class Bathyarchaeia; order Bathyarchaeales; family Bathycorpusculaceae; genus Bathycorpusculum. The sequence continues at coordinate 120,609 of CAWHSP010000048.1, forward strand.
TAATGACGTCGCCAAATGGAAAAATCATCCCTCAAATAAATCAGAAAGCTAACATTGCTTCTCTCTTAAAGTTACGAGCATATATATAAGATAGTTTAATGCATAATTGGAAAAAGAGGTTAAAAATAGTTGCCATCTAAGCGAAAAAGCCGAGGAAGAGCTAAAGGAAGCAAAGGAAGCAGCAGTCTCGTTCAATGCGGAAATTGCGGGGCAATGGTGCCACGTGATAAGGCAAAGAGGTCTACTCGTCGAGTGTCATTTGTTGAGCCTCAGTTAGCTAAGGAGCTTAGGCAAAAAGGAACATTTCTAGCATCCTGGGTGGACACTAAATATTACTGTATATCTTGTGCTGTTCACCGGGGAATCGTTAATGTTAGAGCCGAAAGCGAGCGTCACTCACGAGCAAAAAGAAGATACTAAGTAGCTAATACTGTTTTTTTCTTTAATTCCTTGTAAACGTAAAGTGCTCTTTGTAAAACGGTAAAGTTTGCAAGCACTGCTAACAAGAATATACCATAACCTAAGGCGGGCAACCAGAAAAATGCAATAATGCTCACGGCGGCTAAAATAATCATACGTTCAGCCCTTTCAGCCAAACCCACTGACTCCATTTTAATTCCAACTACCTCTGCTCTTGCACGAGTGTAACTCACTAACAAAGAACCTGCTAGAGCTGCCAAACCCCAAATTGAACCCCAAGTTGGACCCCAAGCGGAGTTGCTTAATCCAGCGACTATTATGGCTGCGTAGATTGCTGCATCTGCGTACCTATCAAGAACTGAATCAAAAAAGCCACCGAATACTGTAACCTGATGGAAAGTCCTTGCAATTATGCCGTCAAGCGTGTCGCAGAATCCTGAGGCCAAAAGCAGAATTGTCGCTAAGAGAAGAAGCCATAGGTGACTAGGAGCTAATGAGTATGCAACACCTGAGGCAAGGGCGAGCATGAATCCTATGGTGCTTACTTTGTTGGGAGTTAACCCTATTTTATGTGCGGCGGCTGCTTGAGAAGATAGCATTTGTTGAACTTGTTTCTTGAGTTTAGTTAGCAAGTTAACTCCCTTGTTGTTAAGTGTTAAAGCTGATTATGGGTTAGCTGTAGAAAAGCCTTTCCAGTTATTTTGTTACCGAATTGTCTAACAATTTCCGTAAGAGAGTGGTTTTCAAGTGACTTTTAAGATAGAAATAAACTATTTTGGCAAAACGTTCAGTTATAGAGCAAATGCAAGTAACAGCAACGTTATATACAGCAAACAACAAAAAAGGAGTAAGATAAAATGACCCAAAACGCAGATGTAATCTTAGTCGGAAACAAACCTCAAATGAGTTATGTTCTGGCCATAATAACCAGCCTCGCATCAGGAAACCTGAAAGAAATTACTTTGAAAGCAAGAGAGACAAGCTATAACCACCGCTATTAATGTCGCTGAGATAGCAAGGAACCGTTTCATTAAAGAACTTAAAGTTAGCAAGATTGCTATCGGAACAGCCGAGATCCACAGCGCGAGGGAGAAACCAAGTCCAGAAATGGTTTCAACGATGGAGATAACTTAAGCAAAAAGTAGACTGGACAGAGAAAAAATTCCTCAACAATCAAACTCTCTTTATTTTTAGTTTGAATCCATCTTCAATTTTTCAGTTTTATGTTTGATTGTAGTTGTTTAAGATTTTGAAGATTGCATACCTATCGTTTGAGTAAATTAGTAGTAAGAATTTGCAGTGAGCAATGTTATAGTTAAGTTGGTTTTTATCGTAAACGATGAAGCCAATATTATTTTCAGCAATAATGTCACGATAATCCCGGGAGACAACTGTAAATTCGCCAGGTTTGAAATTAATTAAGCTTTGCAGTTGGTTTGGCTGTTGGAATGCTGGATAACTGTTTTTTGAAAAAGTGAGAGTTTGATATTGTCTAGTAACTGTTTGGTTGACGTTTATGTCGTTGAATTCGTATTGGAACCGAACAGCATCTATTTGTCCATTACCCAAGGCGCCGATGTTTCCCCAAGCGGGTGTATCGTTAAACTTGAAAGCGAAAGCAACGTCTTTATTATGATCATACAATCCTATGTAATTATCTCTTAAGCTTGAATTGAAAAAACCAGCAACTGCCCAATCCGTTCCATGAGTAATTTTTGACGGCATATCCCAAGGGTTAGCCCAATCCATTAATTGGGGGATTTGAGCTTCACTGAAGTTAAACTGTAGGTCGAAATAGGTGGTAAGGTACAGACTCGCATTGGAAATATCGCTCTTTAGAGGACTGAGAGCCCAGGAAACGTTGATGGGGTAACTGTCATTTTGTACAAGCATTGTCTGTGTTAATTCTATATAGTCGTTATAGTATGTAAAAGATACTTGTTTGGGGTAAGCTTGCTTATTAAATGATATCGTTCTACTTAGATTAGCAACAGAAAACTTGTAGTCTGTTCCATTTTGAGTAAACCTTAGGAAATCTCCAGCGCCAGAAGAGTAAGAATCTCTATACCAAACCTGATCAATGGAAACGTAGTTTTCGTCAGTAATGTCGCCCTTAGCCTGATAAGCCCGCACAAGAGTTTGGGGAGTTTGAATCTCATCGGATAAGCTTAAGACCGACTCAGCGATAGTAGTCCTTTCAACCGTAGGATCAGTCTGAGCAAACACAGTTTTTCCCGAAAAGCTCGAAAACCAGGAGCCTGGAACCTGTGTTACAACTACTGTTGCGTTATTAGGGTAATTTTGGTTTAGCCAAATTCCGGCATCAAGAGCTTTTGAGTCGGATGTTGAATAGTATACGCTTGCTTCTATGATTTTCCCATATACGACGTCTGAACGAAACACAAGCATCAAAGACATTAAAACAACTAAGGAAATTGTGACTATTTTTAATCGGTTTCTTCTCAAGCTTGTTTTATTTTTTGCATAAAAGATTGAGAACTTATCAGCTACAAAGATAATGGAAACAGCAGCGAGAATAGCCAATGGAGGCGTCAAATAGTAAATAAACCAGTGAAACGGCATAAACAAACCAAAAAGATAGGACTCAGCGAAAAACAACGGAACAAAAAAGCTAAGCATCAGTATGACAAAATAAACCAGTTTCTTTTCTCGTCTCAGCTGGTAATAGCCAACGAAGATGCCGCATAAACCAAAGAAAAAGATAAAGCCGAAATTTCCCAAGAAAGAGAAAAAGCTTACAGATGGAATCTGGTATGCATAGGTTTTGATGGCGAAGAATACGTAATAAATTACGGCATCAAGGTAACCGATCATGGCTTGGAAGTAATAGAGGAAAAATGCTATTCCACCACCGAGGATCAAAGCGATGACGACTTTAAGGTAGGCACCTTTGGATTTTACTAGCATAAGAAGAAGGATTGGCGGCACAATTATAACCGCCAGAAATGCTGCAAGCTGATGGGATAAAACAAGAGCGAAAGCTGCAAGAAAAGTGACAATAAGATAGCCGAACTGTTCAGTCGCTAGAGTCAAATAGAGTAGAACTAAAACAGTAAACGCCATTCCTAGCACTGTCGTGTAGCCGCCCCAAGCGTTAAGGTCGAACATAGGAAAACACATCAGCAGCAAAATAGAGGCGGTGGCGCCTACTTTCTTGTTAAAAAATTTGCGAGCTATTAAATAGACAGAGAGAAATAGTAGCCAATCGATTATTACTGCTAAGGCTTTTACTAAGAAAATTAGTTGCCCAATTGCAGTTGCACCACTATAGGTAATAAGCGTAGAAAGTAAGATTTCGTAAAGCGGAGGGGTCCAACCTAAGTTGCTTAACGGGATTTGCCCTGTTTGGAGGAAGATTTGGGCTTTTTGAAGGTGAACGGAAGGGTCATTTCCTAAGACAACGCCATTCATGGATGTAAGCGTGTAGAAACTGGTGAAAATAATCACTGAGAGAACGGTAATAAAGATGATTTCAATTTTTCTCTCTTCAATCATTTTACCCATCAAGGGATAGCTATCTCCCAATTGGATTGGCGTTCGATTTAACCTTAAAGATAGCGACTTCACTGTTAATAAATACAAGGTCAATCTTGGGGTCGCCTGCAAATTTGGGATTTAACTCAAGAGCCCGATTTGCAATGTAGGATATGTTCCATTGTTGCATGGCTGCTTGGTAATCAAAATTGTCGATAGGCGGCAATTTGCCATTTTTTTGATAAATTATTTGATATGGTGAATTCAGGTTGTCTGTTATTTTAGGGTTGAAATATTTGGTTATAGTTGCTTGATCTGCGTAAAATTGAAGATCATCTGTAACTGAGTAAGCACTCGCAGACATCTGGATTTGCCCCTGAGATTTTCCATTCAAAGCATATTGCACGCTTACATCGTATGGAGGAGCGTTGTCTATGGTTTGGCTTACATCAGGCTTATTGCCATTGAAAATCAATTGCCCTAAAGCTTTCACGCCTTCATCTATCCATGCAACTGTGCTGTTGCTTAATTGAATAATTGACCCTTTGCTTTCAAGATTAAAGGTGAGATAACTTAGTGAAACACCGTTTTCGGTTGTGTCCACAGTTGCAGTTATGTTTACGAATCTTGAGCCTTGATAAATTGTGGTGAATTGAGTATAATTGAGTAAGTTGTTGCCTCTGGAAACGATTATGGTAGTGTCATTGTTGGGTGCCTGTTGTAGTTGCATCTGTTTCACTGAAAGCTGGTTTACGTGTGCATAGTAAACAGTGCCATTGATGCTGTAGTCAATTTTAATTTGGTCACTGTTAAAGTTAAAGAATGAGTAAGGGTAATAAGTCCAGTTAAGCTTAGCCAGGATTTCTGGATTGTGCCTTGCAAGGTATCCGCCGTCTTCTCTAACTTGAATGTAACCGTTATCAATCATGTAGTCGGTATCAAGCAGCAAGGAAGCATTCTTTGCAGGACTCAATTCACGGGAAACCGTCAAGAACTCTGGAGGAACCGAACTTATGGTTGGCCGCTGACTGAAGCCGCCAAGCCACCACCCGTATAGAGCGTCAGAAACAAACATGGATCCTGCGGGAGTGTTATTCTTAGTCCATTGTATTGCTTCATAACCAGGATTAGTCATAACTTGGTAAAAACTTTCCACGGATATGCCTTGCCATGGAGTTATAAAAAGTTGAAACCCAAAGAAAGAAACAAGTAATAGGCTTATCACAAAACCAGCATAAAGATTTCTGCGAGTTATATGCGATGAAATACTTGCCGCATATTTGTTTGCCTGCTTCTTTGCCGTCTGCATTTGGCTGGTTAAAACGTGGTAGGTCTGTATAATGCGCGCAAAAAATATCGAAGCATGATCAAGATACATACCAAATAGAACTAAGACTGGCAAAAGCAGGAAGTACAGAAATCGATTGTAATCTATGTAGATGCCAAAGAGATACCCTTGGGCTAAAAATAAAGGAACTAATAGCCACATGAAAAATAGAACAGCAGGCAACGAAAAGAATCTTCCTTTATATTCTTTTGACAGAAAAAAGAACAGTACAAGAATTGAAAAAAGGGGAAGAATTATTTCTAGAGGAAGGATTCTGGTTGAGAGCAAAGCGCTTTTGATATCGAGCACTTCGTTAAGAGTGGCGTTAGAACTAAAGTAGGCTTTTGCAGCATCAAATAAAAATGGGGAAACAATCGTGGCGCCGACTAGTATGGGCAGCAGCCAATAGAGAACATATTTTCTTGAGGTTTGGAATGCTTTAGGACGAATCATTACCACCAGTGCTGTCGCAACTGTTGTGCCCATAAAAACTGCTGCACTTAAAGAATGAGTCAAGAATATTGAGCCGATCAAAATAGAGGTGGATACAATAAAAGGTGTCAAAGAAAATCTGTCTCTTTGCAGAAAAAGGTAAAACGTCATCGGAATCAAAAGCAGTGTTATTACGTTGGGGTATCCGCCCCAAAGCGTCATTTCTATGTCAAAGCGTGAGATGGCAACTAAAAACGCAACAATTAGAGCACCAGATTCCGTCCAAGCCGCTCTGGTTACTAAATAAGAGGATAAAACAATTAGCGAAGAGAATAGAGCCACAATAATTGTTTGTGCAAAATAGTCAGACATTCCAGTCATCATTATTATTCCTGAAGCGAAAATGTGGTATCCGGGAAAAGTCAGTGATATGCCTCCGCCCATCTGATAATAATTATAAAGGAGATTCGTGTTCCCTGATTTTGTCATTGAATAAATAACGCTGTTATGTAAGCCAATGTCTGCGCCTGGCGGAAATGTTTGCCAAAGCATAAAAATGAGACGGTAAACGAATGCAAAAACGAAGAGCAAGAAAATCAACACGATTCTTTTGTCAGTTTTGGACGTTTCGCTTTCCCCCTCATGTTTTTCTATTTAATACTTTTGCCTTTGGTGAATTATTTAAGTCAAAGCTTAAATATGAATTTCGAGTATAAAAATCCCAGAGTAACTAAAAAAGGAAAAAAGGTGTTTAAATGTCATGGCTTAAATCTATGATGGAAAAAGAGCCTCCAGAACCAGAAAACCCACTTGGCACAGTTGTTATCGGCAACATTGAACCAGACATGCATGACACAGCTAAAGAAGCGGTCAGAAGGTCACTGAAACGCGCAGGATTCAAAACAATCGATGTGGGCAAAAGTGTTGCACCACAAGTTTTTGTTGACAAAGCAAAGGAAAACAATGCAGACATAATTGCAATTTCTGTTAATACAGTACCAGCAAAAAACAATCTTGCCAAAACTAGATGATGCACTGAAAGCAGCCGGATTAAAAGGCAAAATTGCCATAATCATGGGCGGCGCAGCAGTTAAAAAAGAAGATGCAGATGCAATAGGCGCACTCTTTGGTAAGAACAAGGAAGAAGCTCCTGACTTAGCAAAGAAAGCGATGGGCAAAAAATAATCCATCAGATGAGGAAAAATGTCCTTTAAATTCAACACAAAACAAAACATATACACTGTTGGAAGAGCGAAAGTTGGTGGTCAGCCAGGAGAACTACCTACTTTCCTGATTGGTTCTATTTTTTGGCTAGGCCAAAAAATGGTCCAAGATGCAAACAAAGGTATTTTTGATGCAAAAGTGGCAGAGCAAATAATCAATACCATGCAAACTCAAAGTGACATTACTGGCGTACAATTCGCTTTTGACATCGTTGGAACAACTGAATTAGCTTTTGAAAAATACATTGACTTTGTCGCAAAACACTGTGATGCACCATTGATGCTTGATGCAATGAGTCCAAAGACACGAATGGCAGCAGCCGACATGGCGAAGAAAATGGGTCTTTCAGACAGATGTCTCTACAACTCTGTCTACAAAGGCGTCACCGACGCAGAATTGGCAAAGCTCAAAGAAAGCGGAATCAAAATGTCCATAGTGCTTGCTGACGATCCAAAAGATACCACCCTCGAAGGCAAAATGAAAGTCATCGAAGAAGCCTTAGCATTAGCCGAAAAAGGTGGAATCACAAAGCCTCTAATTGATACAGCAATTCCAGCATTCGCTCCAGATATGGGCACTGCAGTAAGAACCATACCTATCATGAAAGAGAAATATGGTCACCCAGTCGGCTTAGGCAGCGGAAACGTTGTTACAACCATGGGTTGGGTCAAAGCAAACATCGCCAAAGAATTCCGTCCCGGATGCAGAACCGCAACCAACTCAATCATGCAAACAGTAGGCGCGAACTGGCTAATGATCGGTCCGGCAGAACAAGCTGAATGGGTATTCCCAGCAGTCGCAGTAACAGATACATACATTGCATCAGCCGCAGGCGATCTCGGAACAAGACCACTAGACGAAACTCATCCAATATACAAGGCATTCATGTAAAACTCCTTCCTTTATTTTTTATTGTTAAATTTTGAAGTGTCTATAAACTGAAACCTCTCCGATGGTTTGAAATTATCCTTGCTTTTACAGTTGTAACCTTATTGGCAACCTATTTCATTCCAAGCGATTCACCGCTTACAGTTTTGGTATTTCGTTACTTTTTCGGTTTTATTTTTGTCGCATTTTTGCCCGGCTACTGTTTGGCAAACATTCTATTTATCTGACAGAAACAAACTTGATTTCGTTGAAGAATTGGTGTTATCAGTTGCCTTAAGCTTTGGTTTAGATGGACTTGTTGGCCTATTTTTGGGGTTATCGCCGATTGGTCTTAATTTTACTTCAATAACAATTTCGCTAAGCGTTTTAGTGTTGACTTTTGCTTCGGTTGCATTTATACGAAAAATTAAACATGAACCAATTTTGATTGCGCAAAACCCAGCCCAAGTAAATGCACAAGATGGTTTTGTCTCTTTTACATCTTGAGCTCAACCAAGATGTGCCGTTAACAATTTACTTACGAAAACCAAGCTGTTTTTTTAGTCTTTGGAAAGAGCATCCTTCACAAACATGATTAGGGCGTGTTTTAGAAACGGGGGCAAATCAACCTCTTCATAATTGGGCATTTTGGTATAATCCTGCTTGTAAGGGACAAGGCTGCGAATGCATTCACTCAATTGAGATGCATCTACAGTTTTGGCTGGAAAGAGGTCTTTTTTAACGTCATCATCCAACTTCGCCGCCGCTAACAAATAAGCATTAAGATAAGGTTTTTTCTTCAAAATCTCAGCCAAAGCTTTCGCATCAATGGATAAACCGTCGATTTTGGATATTTCAGCGGCTAATTTTTCAATTGAAAGATGCCGCTCTTTAAGCCTATCCAAAACTGTTCGGCATGCCCAAATTGGTTCCTGCTTGATTAAAGCTTCAGTGACAGCTTTTCTTGTGCAATAACCCACCATTTGGCCCAGTTTCGACGCTGGACCTCCATAAATTATTGTTTTGCCTTGATTTGTAGTTGCTATTGTCACGCTATCAGTTATTGATCCCGTAGCAGAGTCCCCAGTGTAGAAGCTTCTTACATCGAAATCTTGAAGTGCCGCTGACTTTGCTTCGGTGGCAGTAATTAAAGAGGCCACTAAGCAACTGTCGGTAGGTTTTCCATTAATTAAGACTATGATATTTATGGTACCGGGAGCCTCTTCAACATCCATCTGTTCGCCTGAGGATTCGCCATGTTTGCAACCTGCTGTGGCGGCCACGCTAATTGAAAAAGCCTCATCTTTCTTTGAAACTAGACTGTAATTGCTGATTTTAGCCGCCGTAACCATGGCAAGATAATCTTTGTTGAACCCAAGCTTTGCCGCGGATGAAGTGATAAGTTCAAGCGGGTCAAGGTGCAAGGAACGGTCATTATACCCTTCCGGCACGCCTACATTGAGGACAGCTTTAACCTGTTTGCTCCCGCCATTATAAAATGCTGAACTTACAGTCATTAAAGAATTATCACAAATTACGGCTAGCACGTTGTCTTTTACTATTAGTTTGGCGTTGCCTTCAAGGTTAAACTCCACCAAATTTATCGTCTCCGAGAGTGCTTTCCTATTTAAGGATTAGCGTGATTATTAGAGTTTATTCTCTATTTCCATATAAGAAGTTGCATAATTCATGTATATCATAAAGCGCCATGTTGTTTTTGGATTATGGACATTCTCATTAAAGTAAGCTCTCGACTGTTCAGTATTTTGCTTTCTTTCCTCACATATGTTTATTATTTATTAGCTTTTGTTTGCATACGGATAAACCTTAAATAGTTGTAGGAAGACAACTTTGGTATTGTGAGGAATCGGACTTGACGCTAGACCCTAAAGAATATTCACATCTTATTCCAGAAACAAAAGCGTTAGTGAATAAAGTTGTACAGAAAAACATGGCAGACGGCATTTTATTTTCAGCGGGAACAGACACTAGCATAATTGCTTACGAAGCAGTTAAATACAAACCAAACATACCAGCGTTAACTATCGCTTTTAAACAAGGTACCCCAAAAGATACTGAATACGTCAAAAAAATGGTCACCTTCTTAGCACTCAAAGACCACGAAACACACGTTTTTGATCGGGAAGAAGCCATAGAAAATGTTCCCAAAGTTGTAAAAGCGCTAAAAACTTTCGATCCCATGGACATTAGAAACAGCATGCCGGTTTATATTGGCTTAAATATTATGAAAAACAAAAAAATAAAAAGTGTCTTCACTGGAGACGGCTTAGATGAGCTCTTCGGTTACCCATGGCAATTCCACCTTTCAGAAGAGGATTTATACAAAAAGCAGTTGGATATGTGGGCAGAAATGGGTTTCTCTTCAATCCCAATGGCTAAATCCTTAGACATGGAGGTAAAACAGCCTTATCTTGACCCATTATTTGTGGATTGGGCGAAAAAGTTACCGATTAAAGTAAAAATCAACATGCATGAGGGCGATAAATACAGCAAATGGCTACTTCGCAAATCATATGAGGACGTTATACCTAAAGATGTTATTTGGCGGCCAAAAGCACCCCTTGAAGCTGGAACTGGCGCAGCGGCTCTTCACACTGTTTTCGAAAGTCAATTCACAGCTAAGGAGTTTGAAGAAAAGAAGAAGAATATTCTCGCAGCTGACAACGTTAAAATCCGTGACAAAGAACAACTACTGTATTACGAGGCTTTCAGAAAGATCTTTGGAAAACCGTCAGAAGTGTTCCCGAACGCTGGCGATGGAGCAAAGCAGTGCCCCGAATGCAAGAGCTACATTAAAACTAGGATTCAGTTCTGCAAAGTATGCGGAGCTTACCCTATTTAATTTTCTTTATTTTCAAAGTTGAAAAAGCCCTTTCTTTTCCTATTATTTTTAGAAAGACTTAATTCTTCATTGTAGTACTTGTGAGAAACAACTAGAGGGGAAAAAGTTGGCCAGTCTTTCACAATTAAAGTTTGCAATGGCGACTTCAATTTTCTTATCAGCCTTCATATTTGGTCTTCTTATATTTGCAGTTGTTTACTTCTTACAGTTGGACGCTTTCACTGGTTTACTCATTGCTTTAGGAGGCTCAGCACTCTTCATACTATTCCAGTATGCGGTAGGACCGGTAATTGTTGCAGCCACAACACGCCTGCATTACCTAAAGCCAGGCGAGAACCCTTGGCTTGAAAAAACAGTCAAAGAATTAGCCGACAAAAGCGGTTTACCCATGCCAAGGTTAGCTACAGTTCCAAATAATACGCCTAACGCTTTTACTTTTGGCAGAACCACAAACAACGCTACTCTAGCTGTGCATGAAGGACTTCTTAAACAGCTAAATCAAGCAGAAATTCAGAGCGTAATTGCTCATGAGTTAGGCCACGTTAAACACAAAGACTACATCGTAATGACCGTCCTCTCAACGTTGCCGTTAATAGCCTACTTGATCGCGCAGGTAGCATTGCGTGCTGGCGCTTTTAGCGGTGGACGAAGAAATAGTAAAGACAACTCCGGTGCAGCATTAATCATAATTGGCGTAATTGCGTTTGCAATCTACATTATAACCTTCTTAATTGTTATGAGGCTTAGCCGGCTTCGAGAGCACTATGCTGATGCATACTCTGCTTACGTGACAGGTTCACCTGGAGAGTTGGAAAGCGCATTGGCAAAAATTACTTATGGCTTATCCATTTCTCCTAAGGCACCAGAAGGGGCTAGAGCGTTCTACATTGAAGACCCTGCATCGGCAAAACAGGAAATTCAACACATTATGGATAAAAAAGACGAATATGACTTAGACCATGATGGCGTCTTAGACGAAAGAGAGTTGGAATTGGCGATGGAAAAGGAATCCAAGAGCACATGGGCGCAAATGAACAGCCTGTTTGCTACTCATCCTCCGACGTTTAAACGTATTTTGCTGTTGAAGGAAATTCAGCAGGAAATGGACACAGGAAAATACTCCAACGACAAAGTATATGCACATGTCTAGAATCGCCTTTTTTTAGGCTAAAATTGCTTAGTTCTATGCGAAGACTAATATCTCTGCAGAAACGATTTATTATGAAATTCCACGGAGAGGAAGGATAAAAATGGAGACATATTGTCCTGAATGCGGCGGAGAAATGCATTACGACATAAGCACCAAACGTTACATATGCAAAAGCTGCGGGTTATCAGTGCACCAGCAAGAACTAATGGAACTACGGGAGAAAAATAGGCCAAACAAGGAAACAGCAGAAGAAGTGAAAGAAAACCGCAGAAAAGAATACCTCAAATGGTACCTTAGCAAGAAATAATAACCTTTTTGGAGGGATTAAGTTACCCTCTTCTTAGCTAAGGCTCTATTTGCGTTTTCTAAAGAATATCTATAGGAGTAAATTTTGGAAGACCTTGGTTGGTCGTATACCCTGGTTCATCGTACACCGCAATATTTCTCATATATTTTGCGCGCTTAAACACATAAGCTTATAAGCGCGTATGTACACATATATTTAATGTGAATAAGCGAACTCGAAGGGATAAAGCCTGAAACAAATAAAAACTGAACACAAAAATTCGCTGCTCGCTTATTTCAATAAAATGTAACCAGAAAAAAAGTGACTAAAATTGGGCCGCATTAACGTTGACATTTCAGACGAGCAAGAAAAACAGCTGAGACTAAAAACTGTAGAAAGATTCGGAGGCAAAAAAGGCGATTTATCCAAAGCTGTCCAAGAAGCGGTCAAAACATGGATCGACAAAAAACAATGAAGCCGTCCCTCTTCAAATCCCAATAACTATATTATAAGAAGCCTATGTAAGAGGCCAGGGCAAGCCAGTTAGCCTGGAACTCCTCGCATGAGGATTATGGGCAATCTAACTGTGAAATCCCTTTCTAGAATGTTTTCCAAACAAGCAGCGACTCTGCCCTAATACTCTGTAAGCTGTGTGGGCAAAAGCCTTTCACGAATCGACCGGATAGATTAAGAGAAATCAAATGATATTACATATTTTTTTTATATGTTGTGATGATAAGCTATTTTCCGAAAAACCTTACTCCCTATATACCCCAGATTTTGGATTGCCTCAACCGCCAAAACCATTTTAGCATCTTGTCTGTATAATTATCACGGGATTGTCACCTTGTCTATGAACGCTGAAAAGGCACAGAAAATACTCAGCTTGGTTCCTTATGAGCAAGGCTTCCACTTTTTCATGCCAGATGGACATTATTCAGGCGAAACAGCCATGTCTCTTTGCGCTTTCCTAAAAGACCTAAAAAACATAGATGCGCAATCAATCAGGTTTCACTTCGGGCGCGGCGACTTTCAGAAGTGGCTAAGAACCACAATCGCCGATGAGGAGCTCGCACGGAGAATCGACAACATAGACAAAACAGCGCCTGACGAACCACTAAGTCAACAGCTAGCCGAGACAGTCCAGAAAAGAATTTCTGAATTGCAGCTGATAGATACTTAAGGCCCTCTCAAATACAGGCGCCATAATATAAACCAACCCACAAATCTTTTTTATAGATTCTGATGATAAAATAGAGAATCCTATTTTGAGCCGCTTTGATTTTATCAATCATCATATGCGCTATTCCATTAATTTGGCTATGAGTCTCAAATGCTATATCAATCTATCAAAGCAGGAAGGTGGAATAGTAGCAGTGTACAGTTACCCTATTTGGCATGAAAGCGTTTTGTTGGGTGTTGTGGCGTCAATTCTTTTCCTCTGGTTTGGAAGTTAGCGTCATGCGCATGAAAACATTTCGACAAACAAGGATCGCCTCCAACATCAGAATGTTAAATGCTCATCGTGATTTTGATTGAGAATTAAGCAAACGGTTTAAAAGAAAACATCGATTCCTAACTCAACCAAGTGAAGACGTGAAGCGCTTTGATAGTAGACTTGGAAATAATCTGCGTCGGCAACGAGTTACTAATAGGCAAGACCCCTAACACAAACGCGCATTGGCTAGCTAAACAGGCAACGCAGCTAGCGAGTGAACATTAAGCGAATAACAGTAGTCCAAGACACAATTGCGGAAATAGCTAATATTATTTGTGAATCCTTAGAGCGAAAACCAAAGTACATTATTATTACTGGTGGGTTAGGGCCAACTTTTGACGATAAAACCGTAGAGGGCGTAGCAAAAGCGCTTAACCGTAGATTGGAAGTCAATCAGAAAGCGTTAGAAATGGTGAAAGAAAAATACGCTCAGTACGCAAGAGCAAGAAATCTGCCCGTTGGTGATATGAGTCCCGCAAGAGTTAAAATGGCAATCTTACCTGAAAAGACAGTGCCAATTCGTAATCCGATTGGAACTGCCCCTGGAGTGCGGGTGGATTTGAATGAATCGGTTTTGTTTGCTTTGCCAGGTGTGCCTTCAGAAATGGAAGCGATTTTCACTGAATCCATAGCGCCTTTGCTCAAGCATGCTGTAGGTGACAGTGTTTTTTGTGAAAACAGTCTGTTCGTTGATAACATGATGGAATCGCAGTTGGCTCCATTAATCGACAAAGTAATGAGTAATAACTTGGGTGTATACATTAAGTCCCATCCATTAGGTGAAGAAAATAGTCCGCATATCGAAATCCACTTAACCGTTAGAGCAAGAAATAAAGAAAAACCAGCGGAAAAGATCATGAAAGCTATTGAGCAACTTTCAAGTTTGATAGCGGCAAATGGCGGAAAAGCCGTCCTTGAAAAGTAAGTTGCTGTTCCATTTGATGTTTGTATAATTTCGGTCATCTTTCTAAAAGCAAACTTCGCACTTAATAGGTGGTTTTATCATTGCTGACTGACTTCCGCGGGAATTTTTTACAGTTTGATTTGGATTGCTTTCCCAATTTAGAGCTTGAATTGATAGCAGGTTGGGTTAATGAAAGTCAATAGAAGTCAACTGAAGTTGGAAAATTGGGGTAAACAAGGTTAAGAAGAAACTTCGTAAAAAGGAAATGAAACAGACAAATTTGATTAAAGAGGGTTTCAGCCAAAGAGCTTTGAAAATAAAGACTCAAAGACTAAAAGGAAGGAGAAGTTACGCCTTTTTGGCTTTTTCGAAATCCTTGCGCAGTTCGTCTGCTTTGTCAGTTTTCTCCCAGGTGAATTCTGGTTCTTCTCTCCCAAAGTGGCCGAACACAGCGGATTTCTTGTATATTGGTCTTAGTAGGTTTAGTTGGTCAATGATTGCTTTAGGCCTCATGTCGAAGTGCTTCTTTATTATTTCTAGGATTTTGGTGTCTGGAAGTTTTCCAGTCTCGTAAGTATTGACTAGAACTGAGATCGGTTCTGCTACACCGATAGCGTAAGAGATTTGGATTTCGCATTGGTCTGCTAAGCCCGCGGCGACGACATTTTTGGCGATGTATCGTGCCATGTAGCATCCTGAGCGGTCAACTTTTGATGGGTCTTTGCCGCTGAAGCATCCGCCTCCGTGGCTTCCAACTCCGCCGTAAGTGTCAACGATAATTTTTCTGCCAGTTAATCCTGAGTCTGCGAGTGTTCCGCCGATTACGAATCTGCCTGTTCCGTTGATTACGTATTTCACGTCTGGGCTAAGCATGTTTGCTGGAATAACGTTTTTGATGACTTTTTCGATTACGTCTTGATTTAAGGTTGCGGCGTTGCATGTTCCGTTGTTTTGGGCAGCAATAACCACTGCTGTAACGCATTTTGGTTTGCCAGCTTCATATTGAATGGTAACCTGAGATTTACAGTCAGGACGTAAATAGGGCATAATTTTTGTTTTTCTGCATTCAGCTAAGCGTTTTACAAGTTTATGTGCCAGCATGATGGGCAAGGGCATGAGCTCTTTTGTTTCGTTGGTTGCGTAGCCGAATACCATTCCCTGGTCGCCGGCGCCTTGCTCGTGGCATTCAGATTCGTTTACACCCATGGCGATGTCTGGAGACTGCGCAGTGAGTGAAACTAGGATACCGCATGTTTCCCAGTCTAAGCCATCCTTGGCATTGTCGAATCCTATTTCTTTTAGGGTTTGGCGGACAACTTTTGGGATATCAATATAGGTGCCGGTGGTTATTTGGCCTGTAATCATTACAGTTCCCTGCATTACGAGTGTTTCGCAGTCGACTCTTGCTTTGGGGTCATTGGTGAATATTGCGTCTAAAACACTGTCAGATATTTGGTCTGCCACTTTGTCTGGGTGGCCTTCTCCAACTGACTCAGAAGTAAACAAGTATTTTCCATTTATTCGCATGCAAATCATTTCTCCATTAAGGTTATGATAGGAGCATAAATTACTTGACGTTTTTCTTAAAAGTCTTTCTACGATACTATCAAGTAATCATCAATGATGCCTGCTTGCAAAAACCATTTCAATGTTTATGCCAAAGACAAGAGGAGGAAAAAATGAAGAGCACAGTATTTGGTGAAAAAGCCTCTAAACCAATTGGCTCATACAATCAAGCTGTCAGAGCCGGCAAGTTTCTGTTTGTCTCCGAACAACTGCTGATAGGGGAGAGTTTCCCGCTAGAGCCACTGTCGGCGCAGAATTGAAAGCTTAAGCGCTTGTTGAGGTTTCAGTTGACGCTTACAAAGACTAAAAGTTTACCCAGCGGTTTCTCTAAAAAACTACCCGCCTGAGCGAATCTCAGGGCTTTTTAGGTTGTGTATTTTTCTCCTTCATTAAGTATCCGTTCAAGCATCGTGTTAATGTTAACCATGCCCTCATTTGTTTTTGAGGAAACTGGCATTAACAAGAATTTTAAACCAAGTTTGTTGATAGCTTGCATCATGCTGCGGCTAAATTGACGTTTGGTGCCTTCAAGTTTTTCTTCTATTGCATCTTCCAAGGCGCTAGTATTAGCCGACCAAGTTGCGATTGACTGCACATCTTTTTTAGGTAACAAATCAGTCTTCGAGAGCACGTGCAGTTGCGGCTGGAAAAAGCGGTTGTAAACTGCCGCAGAAAGAAACATGTTTGAAACGTAGTTCATCGGATTAGCTGAGAAGACGGCGTCAAAGAGGTAAATTAACGCTTTTGGCTCCTTTGTTAGCTCGTCAACTATGTACGGTCCGCTTGCTCTGAAAGCAAAAAGCTCCATCTGTCCAGGAGTATCCACCAAAACTATGTCAGCGTGCGCTTCTTCGATGTCGCGAGTTAAGTTTTCGATTTCATCAGCAATCAAGTCAGCAGCCATAATCAAGGCGCCGTTTGGTCCTAAACCATATTTCTCCATTAAATTGCCAACATCCACGTAGTTGCGGACGTCCACATCTGGCTGATAAGGCAATTTCAACGCACCTGGATCCAAATTGACTACAGCAACATCTTGCTTTGACATTTTCAGCCATTCGCTAAAAGCTGCAGTGAAAAGGGACTTGCCAGAACCAGCCGTTCCAATAATAAATACCAAGGGCACCTTTTTCTCTCCGCTTACGATTGAATCGTTCTAAAAGTAATAACCTTTCTGTTGCTATAAATTGAGAACTTGATGTCAAAGGATGTTAAACATCTTTAGAAAACGCATTTTCTATATAGTCACTAAAAGTCTACTGAGACATTTCTTATTTGACGCAACATATAAAGTTGACAGGGAGAAGGCGAAACAAATGGAAAAAATCTATAACTCAATTATTTTCTTGCGCCCCAGTTGCAAAGATAACTTCGAATTTGACTCCATCGGAGAATACCAATTAGTGCCTTGTCCAATCTGCGGAGTTGACTTCATCACCATCCGAAAAGCCCAAAAACTAATTTTAGAGTCGCATGAATTCATCTTGAAGACATCTAACCAAACTGAAAACACTCATCTGTCTTCGGCAAAATTGAGGTAAAAAATGGTTTGAAAGTTAACTGTGTAGGCTACGAAAGAAAATTTGAAGTTTCCCCAGAAATCTGTGTCAACTACGAAAAAGTATTCTATCCGGTCTTTGGATTAGATCACCAAGTTATCGAGAGGACAAGCCTCGTCGTAATCAAAATCGATTCAATGCGCATGAAAAAGGTCCAAAATCCTGACAAAAATAACTAACAGCAAATATTAATATCAAATTTGCCTTACTTTTACATTTATGAGAGAAATTGAAGTAAAAATTCTAGAGATTAACAGAAAGAAAGTTGAAGAAACGTTAACGGATTTGGGCGCCAAAAAAATTCTCGATAGCGACCTCCAAACTATCTTCTTTGACTTCAAAGACGGAAGGATAATTAAGGCAAAAGACGTGTTACGCTTAAGAAAAGATGAAAACAAAACCGAATTGACTTACAAGAAAGTCCAGTCAACTCAAAAAGCTAAAAAAGCAGAAGAATATTCAGTCGAAGTGTCAAGCATTGCAGAAACGCAGAGAATTCTTGAAAGCCTTGGACTATGTGAAACTGAAAACATGTTAAAACACCGAATTAGCTACAAACTAGACAATGTACGCTTTGACATCGACCGCTATTTAGGCGCTTATAACTTCATCCCAGAGTTTATGGAAATAGAAGCAGAAAACCCCGATTTAATCAAAAAGTATTCTGAACTTTTAGGCTTTAAACCGAAAGACAGCTTGTCGTGGTCCACTTATGATCTTGCTAAATATTATTCTTCGAAGAAAAAGTAAAAATGTTAAAAAATCATTTGTATAACAAATTTTTTTATGCAGTTTTTTGAGTTGAATCTGAGGTAGTTCGAGTAGAACTTGTGATAGGTTGATTCTGAGAGGTAGATTCTGGGGATTTTGGAGGAATAGTTGACTTTGCAACAGTGGGTTTCACTTGGGATGTGACTTTCACAGGTGCAGGTTTTTCAACCGCTTTAGATTTTGCAGTCTTGGCCACAGTAGTGGCAGCAAACTTGGTTTTAGTTTTTACTTTAGCGACTTTTTGAATTTTCATTGGTTTTTTCTTTGATGTATTCCACAAAGGAACATTGCCATGTTCATTAACGAACTTATCCAGTAGTTCACTCTGGATTGCTCTTGGCTTGTCACATGACACCCAGCTGATAGCTGTTTTTTCGATGTAGCCGTTATTGAACAAGTTCGAACTAATTTTTTTAGTGTTTTTTCCTCCGTAGCCAGCTAAGTATCCGCCCAGGATCCTTCGGGTTGGCCTTTTTGATCGACCTATGTACAAAATGTCTGAAGCAGCTTTCCCTGTAAGAGATGTATCTATTATGGCGAAAACACTTCTGCTATCAAAGGGTAGGCTTGAGAATGAAACTAATTTTAATGCGAATGGTTGTGAAAAACCTCGATCTTTTAGAGTTGAAGAATTCATTTCAAATCACTTTCCTTTTAAATTTGAAGAATCCATGTGTATCCTAGTCCCATTGTGTAAAATATAACCCTTGCTGCAAGCACTTTTGTTGAATTTTATATATAGAAATATATATGCCTATATAATCTATTTAAGAGAGCTTAATCGCGCTCCGTTTTCTCTAATACATTTGGAGAACATGGGAGAATGGCTAGCAAAAAAATTCCGCTGTTTGAACTCGAAAATTACGCTGTTAGAAAACCAAAATCGGTTGAAACGCACGAATTATTTGGAAAGTGCCACCGCTGAGCGCAAAATCTGTTTCTTTAGGATGCTTAGCAAAGGTAGAAGATGATCGGTTGTTTTTTTCACCTGATCAACTTCTACTAGTGCCACCGCTGAGCGCAAAATCTATGTCTTCAGGATAATAACCTCCGTAGACTAATTGATAAGGTACCAAACTCAAATATTTCTATTGAATGATTATTCAAACATAAAATTGCGAAAAAAGAATCAGGCGAAGACTTATGTTAGCAGAAAAAATTGGTGCTGATGGAAACGTAGCTTCAAACCAGAAAAAAATTCTAGATAATCCAAACTTCTTTCTAAATAGAGAACTTAGTTGGATTAGATTTAATGCACGTGTCCTCGAGGAAGCACGCGATCGGTGGCATCCCTTGCTAGAAAGGGTCAAATTCATAGCCATCTGCGGCAGCAACCTAGACGAGTTTTTTATGACGCGAGTTCCTCGCCTTATTAAGAAAATCAAAACAGGCTCTGTTGAAAAATCCGTGGATGGAATGACCGCTATAGAACAAATTGAAGCAACAAGACAAGAAATCATTCCACTTATTAAAAAGCACGCAGATTGCTGGCGAGAAGAACTTCTCCCAGCTCTTGCCAAAGAGAGAATTTACATTTGGAAATTCAGCGAATTAGGAGAAAAAGACAAGGAAAACTTGCGTCAATTCTTCAAACAAAATATTCTCCCCTTAATCAAAACGCCTCGACAAGGTTTTGACGGGGCAGTATTAGAAAATCTACATATTACACTGTATATTTCAGGCTTTGAAAAACAAGGTTCCTTCTATTTAGTCGATGTTCCAACTGAAACATTTGGAAGACTGATTAGAATCCCAAAAAGCAGCAGCCAGCTAACTTTAGAAGGAAAAGAAAGCATACAATACAACTTTGTTTTCCTAGAAGATTTAATGGAGAGTAATCTCCAACTAATTTTCCCCACTGAAAAAAATCTCTCATGCAGCAAATTTAGACTCACTCGCAATGGGGAAATTAATATTTTGATGGATGAGTCTGCCGATTTTCTTAGTTCAGTTAAGAAAAGCATCTCAGCCAGAAAGGCTGGGTTTCCAAGCAGGTTAGAGTTTGAACGAAAATTACCTGAAGTAATAAGGGAAGAAATCGCCTCAGCGTTAGGATTACCTGACTATTTAACTTACGAGTTTGACGGACCGCTTGGATTAGTAGACCTTTGGCAGCTTCTCAAAATAAACCGTCCAGAACTCAAAGACAAGAGCTTCCTTCCTTGCATAAATCCGCTTCTAGCTCCCGAGAAGGACATGTTCAAAACTATTGCAAAACAGGACTTTGTCTTATATCATCCCTATGACAGCTTTGAAGTAATCATCGATCTGCTCAAAGAAGCAGCAAATGATCCTAACGTTTTGGAAATCTGCATAACAATGTATCGAATGGATCACAATTCACCTGTTGTCGATGCATTAATAGAAGCAGCTGAAAAAGGCAAAAAAGTAACGGCAATAGTTGAATTAAAAGCTAAATTCGATGAAGAAAACAATGTTATGCTCGTCTCAAAATTAAGACAAGGTGGCGTTAATTCAGTTTATAACTTTCCCAAATTTAAGATCCATGCAAAATTATGTTTAATTGTTAAGAAAGAAAAAGATCAAATCATAAGATATTCACACATTGGATCAGGAAACTACAATGCAGTCACAGCAAAAATATATGGGGACATAGGTTACTTAACAGCAAATCCTGAAGTTGGAGCAGAACTTGAACAACTATTTACAATAATTATTAATGGACTTCAAGAAGTAGAGTTCAAGCACCTTCTTGTTGCTCCAAAGTCACTGAAAGCTCAAATTCTGAAGCGAATCGATGAAGAAATAGACTACCAAAAAAATACCGGCAAAGGCTACTTAGCTTTTAAATTAAACAATCTAGAAGAAACTCAAATCATTCAAGCCCTATATAGGGCATCCATGACTGGAATAAAAATTGACCTTAATGTCCGAGGTTTATGCTGTTTAAAACCAGGAATAGAAGGAATAAGTGAAAACATTTCAGTGATATCCATAGTTGGACGATTCCTTGAACATGCCCGAATTTACTACTTCCGCGATGACAAAGAAGAAGAAGTACTTATTGGAAGCTCAGACATGATGTTCAGAAACCTCAATGAAAGAATTGAAGTCCTCATGTCAGTACCTGATCCATACCTCAAAAAAACGATCTTGGAGAATATGCTCAAAATTCACCTTCGGGATAACGTCAAAGCACGGAGGCTGCTGACGGATGGAACATACCAGAGAGTTATCCCTAAAGAAGGGGAAAAAGTCATCAATTCCCAAGCTTGGCTCATCGAGAACAGAGGTATATGGAATGAACGTTCTACTTAATCTTCAAACGTTCGAAATCGACTCAAGCTACTGCAAATTCGGATCGGAAATAATCCTGAAACTTCTCGTCGGATTCCAAAATCAGGTGGATGGAGTTATAGAAAACGACGACATTGAACGTGTCCACAAGACACGTGTCACCTCTCGCAGACTTAGAGCTGCATTGCCCATCTTCACATTTTGTTTTTCGAGAAAAGAATTCAAGAAACAATCACGTAAAATAAAAAAAGTTACTCGTTTACTAGCCGAGGCAAGAGACCTTGATGTACAAATAATCTTCATACAACAATACATCGAAAAAATTCAGTCAATAACTGAAAAAGCAAGCCTCGATTTTCTATTACAGAGTCATAAAGATCACAGAAACAGCATCCAACCAAACGTTGTAAATGGAATACAAAAACTGAAGGCCTCTTGCGTTTTGGAAAACCTATCCAAATCCTGCCAACAAATCATTACTTCACAATCAACGTCAACTTTTAACCCGACAGAAGTGCTGAAAAAAGCCCATCGGAACATTTCATTTAGACTAGATAACTTAGTGGGTATGCAGGAATATGTTCATAAAGAAAATGAAAAACTAAAACATCATAAAATTAGAATTCTCGCTAAGAAACTCCGCTATACAATGGAAATCTTTGCACCATTATACAAAAATGAACTTGCCACAGAAATAGAAACAATAAAAAAATATCAAGATGTGCTGGGTGAAATGCATGATTGTGATGTCTGGATAGACTACATACCAAAATTCATTGAGGAAACCAAAACTAAACTTGGGATAAACACCACATTAAGCATTACAGACTTAGAACAGGCACTTTTAAACTTTCAGACTTACATTAGAGAACGAAGATCACTGCACTATGCTCAGTTTGTGCAACAGTGGGACGAGAATACAAAAGACGGCTTTTTCGTTCAATTAAAGAAAACAACAAAAGGAGAATTAGTTCTAGCTGAGGAGAAAACAATGAAAATAATTGCAGATTCCAATGTAAAGATTGCTATTTTATCCGACATTCATGCTAATATTAATGCATTAGAAAGAGTTATTCAAGACGCTGAAGAACGCAATGTTGATCTTATACTAAATGCTGGCGACTCAATTGGTTTCGGTCCCCGTCCTAACGAAGTTATTGAATTGATGCGTGAGAAAAATGTACTCAGCATTATGGGCAATTATGACATCGAAGTTATCGAGGGCAAAGCTAAGGCTAAAGGTGAAAAGAATCTTGCTTTGAAATTTGCCCGAAAAGAATTATCAAAATCATCTCAAGGCTATCTTCACTTTCTACCACAGGAACGTAGACTCGAAGTCGCCGGCAAAAAATTATTAGTAACACATGGAAGCCCTGAATCAAATGAAGAGCACATTTACCATGATACTCCGGTTGAGAGATTAAGAATCCTTGCAGATAATGCTAATGCAGACATAATAATAGTGGGGCATTCTCATGATCAATTTTGGAGACAGGTAGACGGAATTTCATTCATTAATCCTGGAAGCGTAGGAAGACCTGGAGATGGAAACCCTCAAACAGCTTACGCAATCTTAAGCTTTAATCCCCTTAAAGTTGAGTTGCTTAGGTTGGACTACGATGTAGCGGCTGCTGCAGATGCACTAAGAAAAAAGCGATTGCCCCAAAGTTTCGCACAAATGCTGCTAAGAGGAGTCTCATTGGATGCTGTAAACGAAGAAGATGCGCGAAAAAATATCGCCGCGCATAACTGTAAGGGAAAAGTTGAAAATTGCAGGAAATTTGCGCTCAAATATTGGAAAGATAATGAACACAGCTCACAGGTTACTCAACTTTCTTTGCGGTTCTTTGATGATTTAACTAGCATTCACAAATTAAGTGATCAAGAAAGATGCTGGCTGGAATGCGCATCGGTCCTTCATGATATAGGTTTATCAAAAGGCAGAGGAGGACATAACAAAGAAACAACCAAACTAATCCTCAACGATACGCAATTACCATTTACATCACAGGAAAGACAAATTGTTGCAAGTATCGCTAGATACCACCGAAAAGGGCTGCCCAAGCAAAAACAATATAACCTTGCAGCATTAGACCGAGCAACTGTCCGAAAAGTAGAGGTTTTGGCTAGCCTTCTTCGGGTGGCAGATGGCTTAGACTACACACACCAATCAACCGTAAAAATGTTAAACATCAAAGTGGACATCAATCACATTATTGTAGAATACGAATCTGAGAGCAAAGCAATTCTCGAAGAACAGGCTTTTTATAAGAAGAAGGATTTATTTGAAAAGACTTTTGCAAAACAATTGGTGCTGGTATGGAAACCACAATAAAAACCGCCGAACGTGTAGTTGGATTTGTAGACATAGGAACAAACGCAGTGCGTCTTTTAGTTGTAAGAATGAACCCCAATTTCTCTTACACCATAATCAGCCAAGAAAAAGAAGTAGTAAGGCTGGGCGAAGGAGAATTCAAAGACAACACACTTAAAGAAGAAGCAATGGAACGCACCATTTTTGTGTGCAGAAAATTTGCTGAACTTGCGAAAACCTACGGTGCCAAAGAAATAATATCTGTTGGAACCTCAGCCATTCGGGAAGCACGAAACCAAACTGATTTTCTCCAAACACTTCTCAGGGAGACGGGGCTTAATGTTCATGTGATTACTGGACAAGAAGAAGCCCGTCTAATCTGGCTTGGCGTCTCCAGCGGAATAGATATCGGCGAAGAAAAAGCCATATTCATTGATTTGGGAGGTGGCAGCACTGAAATCGCAATTGGAAATCAGCATGAATGCTTCTATGTGAATAGTCTAAGGTTAGGAGCTATTAGGCTAACAAGTAAATTCATTGGCGAAGGCTGGACAGGTCACATAGGATACGGCCTTTATAAGAAGATAAAAAATTACGCTTGCAAAAAAGTGCACGTAGTTAAGACGAGAGTTTTAGAGCACGGGGTTAGACTGGCATGGGGATCATCAGGCACTGTCATAAACTTGGCAGAAATTTCATGCAAATTATTTAAGAAAAACAGTAATGGAGACGTTCTAACTTTATCAAGAAAGAACCTGAAAAAGTTGGCTTCAGTCCTTTGCGCCTTGTCTCTTGAAGAAAGAAAAAAACTGCCCGCTATCAACCCAGACCGAGCCGACATTATTATTGCGGGAGCAGCCATAATAGAAGCAATAATGGAAGAGTTCGGCTTAGAGAAAATCATAATTAGCCATAGAGAACTTCGAAATGGATTGCTAATTGAATACTTATCGAATTTTGAGGGTTTCCGAGAACTGCAGAAGGCACCTATTAGGAACAGAAGCGTTTTGCATTTAGGTAGGTCTTGTAACTTTGACGAGAAACACTCTGAAGCTGTGACTTCGTTAGCGTTACAACTTTTTGACAGCGCAAAACAAATGGGTCTCCACAACTTAGCTTCACAAGAGAAAGATCTCTTGAAGCACGCAGCGGCTTTACATGACGTTGGCGATTTTCTCTCATTCAATGACCATCATTTACACTCTCACTATATCATCAATAATGCCGAACTCATGGGTTTTGACCAAAGAGAAGTTCAAATAATGTCTAGCATTGCACGTTTTCACCGAAAGAAATTACCTACAAAAAAGGCTATGAAAGATACAGGATTAGATGAAAAAACAAAGGAATCAATTATTATGCTTTCAACTTTTCTAAGATTTGCAGAAAAGCTTGATCGAAGCCATTGTGGACTTGTGAAAAAGGCAGCATTTGTAAACGTTAACAAGGATCATGTGCTATTATCATTTTATTCAGATTCTGATTGCAGTTTTGAAGAATGGAGTATTGTTCAAAATCGCCAAGCCTTCTACGAAGCTTTCGGGAAGCAACTGGACGTTCGTTGCATAGTCACACCTGGCATATAATTATTGACCCTTAACAAGTTGTTTATTCTTTTTGGAGTTCAAACTTCGCCTTCTCCAAGGCATCACATTGCTCTTTGTTCAAAACAGGATATTTCAAGTTCAGTTGCTTGATTTGCGACACTACAATCTCAGAGATTGATGCATGAGTAACCCATTTTTTATCTGCAGGAATTACATACCAGGGTGCCCATTCAGTGCTTGTTTCATTAAGCATTTCCTCATAAGCTTCCATGTAATCCTTCCATTTTAGGCGTTCAGAAAGGTCTGTGATCGAAAATTTCCATTGCTTATCCGGGTCTTCAAGGCGCTTAAGTAAACGCTGCGTCTGTTCTTTCTCTGAGATGTTAAGGAAGAATTTCAGCACTATCGTACCATTGCGGACCAGGTGTCGTTCAAACATGTTTATGTCTTCATACCGCTGGTTCCAAAACGTTTTGCTTTCTAATTCCAGGGGCAATTTCTGCTTTTCTAAAATTTCGGGTCGAACCTTAACTATTAGCACATCCTCATAGTATGACCGATTAAAAATCCCAATCCGCCCCTTTTCGGGAAGGGCTTTCGTGTGGCGCCAAAGGAAATCATGGTTTAGTTCCTCTTCAGAAGGAGTTTTGAATCCTGTGACTTGACACCCTTGAGGATTGACTCCTGACATTACATGCTCTATTGTGCCGTCTTTGCCTGCTGCATCCATGCCTTGAAGAACAATCAACATTGAATAGGTTGCGTTAGCCCAAAACAGTTCTTGCATATCAACAAGTTTCTGTCTGCTTTCTTCAAGAATAGCCAATGCATCCTCTTTTACTGCCTTTTTGCCCTCTTTCTCTTCCTGTTTCTTAGCCCATTTTGGAACCCAGCCTGAGTCATAATCCTTCAAGCTAATCTTTTTGCCAGGCAGTACTTTGAAATCTTCTGTGCTTATCTCCATGCTAAAACTACCTAGTTGAAAGTAAGTCTGTTTCTCGTTAATAGCTATCGAGCCGTCGTTAAGCAAACTACGCTTTGAAATCGATGGATTTTCCTTTAATACAGTAATACATCTGGTCTAAAGTGTATTTTTTGTATACTTGGCATACGGGGCATAGACAGTTGGCAGCCTTAGCTGTTTCTTTAGCTTTTCCTCTTGCGCAAAAAACATTATTTGTCAAGTTAGATTTCTTGTATGTTGGACAAGTAGGGCATATACATAATTTCGTGTTTTCCTCATTATCTGGAACTGGATTACCCAAAAAATCACCACAAAAAACATTCTAGCCAGAACTAATAATGGTTTTGGTTGCCTTCGTTCATTAACGGGAAAAGTTTTGTTCTTAGCTAAAGAGGATTTTGCTGATTATTGGCAAATTCTTGCTTTTTTCCACATTCAGGGCAGAATTTGGCGCTAACTGAAATTCGGCTCTTGCACTTTGTGCAGATTTTTAGTAAAATAGGCTGGTGTAGAAGTGTGCCGCAGATATTGCAGTAGTTAGAGAATAAAGCTACTCGGGATCCGCAATTTGGGCAGGTTAAGCTTTGATAAGGAGCTGGAACGGGAACCGTGATGAAAGCTGATAGGATGATAAATCACCACACAATTTATGGTTGAAGTATCTATTTTCTCTTTTTGTTTTTATGTCGCTGACTTAGGAATTAAGAACACAACCGCTTGCAAGCAACAGTAGCACGGTAACTCTAACTTTAGATTGATAATATTGTTTTTGACAGTGATAATAGCGAAATGGCTAACTTAAATACCCACGAAAAATAGTTAACTCTTACTAACTTCTTTTAGAAAAATTAAGGAGAAGAAACCGACAAAAACAACAGTCATTTCTTTTTTTGTTTTTTAATTTCAAGTCACTTAATATTGTTATTTAACTAACTCCTAGAAAATACCAGTAGATAGTTACGTAAACCAATGTACAATTTTGCTAATAGGTAAACAGTTTGGTGCGGTCACCGGGATTTGAACCCGGGTTGTCAGGTTGGGAACCTGATGTCCTAACCAAGCTAGACTACGACCGCAAGTACATTTTGATTTATGCTTCGGCAAATATATTGATTCTTACCCATGATATTCTGATGAAATAATTCTCTGTTGATGGTTTCTATGAGAATATAGGATGGCGAATTCTTTTATTGGGTAAGCAAGCAAAATCGTTATCTCTAACTAACCAGAAAGAATACCAAGGAGAAATCAGCTTTGCCAAAGAATTACACCTACACAGATGCAGGCGTAAACCGTCAACAACGAGTCGAATCGAAAAAAGCGCTCAAAAACTTGCAAGAAACCTACAAACACAGCCTCTATGGTGGCATAATGCATCTGCCTTACGGTAACATTTTCCCTATTGCCCAAAACACCTTTCTGGACATTGTCATAGAAGGCGTAGGCACCAAAGTGCTCATTGCGCAGTTAGCGCAGAAATATGACACCATAGGGGTAGACGCCGTAGCCATGGCTGTAAACGATGTCATCCGCTCAGGAGCCAAACCACTAGCAATAGCAGACAATATACACGCGCAAGAAAGCAATCCTGAGCTTGTGAAGGCGTGGTTAAAAGGAATCATTCAAGGCGCTGTTGAATCTGAGTGCCCAGTTACAGGCGGAGAAACAGGTGACGTTGCAGAAGTAGTTCAAGGCTTAACTGAAAACGTTGGGTTTGACATGGTCGTCTCCTCAGTAGGCAAAGTTGAACGACAAGAAATCATAACTGGAGAAAATATCAAACCTGGCGATCCAATAATAGGTTTAGCAAGTAGCGGGTTGCATAGCAATGGCATAACGCTTGCAAGAAAAATTCTCTTTAAACAATGGGGCGGAAGATATGAGCCAAACGATATTCCAGAAGGCTTAAGCAGGAAAATCGTTCTTGAAGCGCTTGAGCCAACGAAAATTTATGTTAAGCCTTTAATAAAATTAGCAAGTGAAGTAAAAGTGAAGGCAGCGGTACACATAACAGGCGATGCTTACTTGAAATTCAAAAATCTTGCCAATTATTCGCCTGGAATAGGATTTGAATTTGATAATTTCAAACCGCAACCAATATTTGGACTAATCCAAAGGACAGCAGCTGAATTGGGCTACATAATAACTGATGAAGAAATGTTCAAAACCTTTAATATGGGCTGGGGCTTTGGCATAATTGTTGACAAAACAGAAACTCACAAAGCTATGGACGCCCTGGAACAGAACGGCTCAACTCCTGAAATAATAGGCAAAGTGACGGACAAACAAATTGTAGAAATACATCTACAAAACAAAAGAATGATTTTGACTTAAAATTTTGCTTTTTTCTGACGCAAGCGTTTAAATGCGAAACTTAATGTAAAGGCTTTATGAAATACCGAGCCAAAATCGAAGTTAGCCTAAAACCGGGGCATAGCAATCCTGAGGGAGAAACCACAGCCCGTTTGCTAATAGAACTTGGCTACAAAGTAGAAACAGTCGACGTAAGCAAAGTTTACACCGTTACCCTTGAAGCATCAACCACTAAAGAAGCGGTGGCTAAGGCAGAAGAAATGAGCAAGCGCCTTTTGGCAAACCCAACCAAAGACAATTACGCAATAACTGTTGAGGAGCACAAATGAACGCTAACCTCTATGTCCACCGCAAAGCAGAATATTCACTACACGAAGCTAAACTAGCCAAAGCTACTGACAAACAACTCGTCGAAATCAGCAACGAACTAGCTTTAGGTTTAAGCTTAGAAGAAATGAAAAGCATCCAATCCTACTTTTCCATTGAAGGCAGAAATCCGACAGACGTAGAACTGCAAACTATAAGCCAAACGTGGTCGGAACACTGCTGCCACAAAACCTTCAAAGGAAAAATCCTTCTTGATGGCAAAGAAATTGACAGCCTCTTCAAAACTTACATCGCAAAGGCAACCAAACAAATTAAGGCTCCTTGGTGCTTCAGCGTTTTTGAAGACAACGCTGGCATCGTAAAATTTGATAAAGGTTATGGAATTGCAGCCAAAGTGGAAACTCACAATCACCCATCAGCAGTTGAACCCTTCGGTGGAGCAGCTACAGGCGTTGGGGGCGTAATTCGAGATATCTTGGGCGTTTGGGCTGATCCAATTGCGTGCACTGACGTCTTAGGCTTCGGTCCATTGGATTATGATTATAGCAAACTTCCTGCAGGCGTTAAACACCCAAAATACGTGTACATGGGCGTGACTGCAGGCATCAGCGCATATGGTAATAACATGGGGATCCCAACTGTTAACGGAGCCATATACTTTGACGATAGCTACACAGGCAACGTCACTGTATACTGCGGATGCATAGGACTACTTCCATTAAACAAATTCACCAAAGACGCCAAACCAGAACACATAATCGTTATCGCAGGCGGAAAAACAGGACGCGATGGCATCCACGGCGTAACCTTTGCGTCAGCGGAGCTCACAGAGAAATCAGAAGAAATTTCTCGTCCAGCCGTTCAAATAGCCGACCCCATTGAAGAAGAAAAAGTTAAACGGGCAATCATTGAAATCCGAGATTTGCAGTTAGCTTCCGCTACAACGGATCTTGGAGGAGGAGGCTTATCTTCAGCAGTTGGAGAAACAGCCGAGAAATTTGATTGTGGAGTGACAATTGAGCTTGGCAAGGTACCGTTGAAGTATCAAGGTTTGGCTCCATGGGAAATTTACATTTCCGAATCCCAAGAAAGAATGCTAATAACAGTGCCGCCGGAAAATTTGGAGCGGGTCATGGAGGTTTTTGAAAAGGAAGATGTTCGAGCCTCAGCGATAGGCAAACTAACAAGTCAGAGGCGTTTGGAGCTTAATTTCAACGGCGAAAAAGTTGCCGAGGTGGATATGGCTTTTCTGTTTAGTCCTTGCGGAAGCATGAAAACAGCAACCATTGAGATCCAAAGCTTAGCGGAGCCAGATTTTGCAGAAACACAGAATTTAACAGAAACGTTAAAGCAGCTTCTTTCCGCACCCAACATCGCCAGCAAAGAAAGCGTCATACGCACCTACGACCACGAGGTAAAAGGCAACACAACTCTTAAGCCGTTACAAGGTGAGTACGCTGGACCAAACGATGCAGCAGTGTTGAAACCTCTTGATGATTCTTGGAAGGGCTTGTCAATTTCGTGTGGAATGAATCCCAATTATGGCAAGATTGATGCTTACTGGATGGCAGCTTCAGCCATTGATGAAGCAATAAGAAACAATGTTGCTGTCGGGGGAAGAAGAATCGCTCTGCTGGATAATTTCACGTGGGGTAATCCTGAGAAACCGGAACGTTTAGGCTCGCTGGTAAGAGCTTGTGAGGCGTGCTTTGACTTTGCGACTGCTTTTAGGACCCCGTTCATCTCGGGAAAAGACAGCCTCTATAACGAGTCCCCGCTGGGTCCAGTAACGCCTACCCTTCTAATTACCGCGGTAGGGGTAGTGCCCAATATTCAGTTAACTGTGTCTATGGATTTGAAAGAGCCCGGCAACCTGCTCTATATCATTGGGGAAACCTTCAATGAACTTGGCGGTTCAGAATACTACAAGCTCAAAGGCTACCTTGGCGCAAACGTACCTAAAGTCAAAGGTGCCAAAGCCAGACGCACATTCAAAGCTGTAACTAAAGCTATCGACTTTGGCTTAGTGAAATCATGCCATGACCTTTCTGAGGGTGGATTAGCAGTGGCAGCAGCAGAGATAGCGTTTGCAGGCAATTTTGGCTTAGAACTTGACTTGTGCAAAGTGCCCGGCAAATCCGTTAAGCGAAGTGACTTTGTATTGTTTTCCGAATCAAACAGTCGTTTCCTAATGGAAGTCTCAGAAAAAGACAAAAAAGAATTTGAGACTCTAATGAAAGGAAAAGGCTGCGCATTAATTGGGAAAGTTATCAAAGATGAGAAATTGCTTATTCATGGATTAAACAAGAAGGTTGTTGTTGATGCCTCACTTGCCGAGTTGCGACGCTGCTGGAAAAAAACGTTAAGCGGTGAACCTTAATGAATCATGGAGAAATCAAAGTTTGCGTAATGCGTGCCGGCGGAATCAACTGCGACGCAGAAACCCAGCGGGCTTTTCTGGAGTTAGGCGTGCAAACGGAAGTTCTGCATATCAATGAGTTAGTCAAACGGAAAAATCTGTTGGATTATCAGATACTGGTTTTTCCAGGTGGCTTCTCGTTTGGCGATTACGTACGTTCAGGCGTAATTTTTGCACGGTGGGTTAGCGCCAAGTTAGGCAAAGAAATTAAAACTTTCGTTGACGAAGGCAGACCAATTCTGGGCATATGCAATGGCTTCCAAATAATGGTTGAATACGGGTTGCTGCCAGGTTTCCAAGGCATAAGCACCTATCCAGAAGCCACATTAACAAACAATGAACCAGCAGGATTCAAATGCAAATGGGTCTACCTCAAAAATGAAAACAAAGGAAAATGCAGTTTCACGAACAAAATCCCCGCAGGCAAAATACTCAGCATGCCTATCGCTCACGGAGAAGGAAGATTACTTTTTCCCAAAGAGAAAGAGCAGGAAATGCTTGCGAAACTAATTGATGAGGATATGGTTGTTTTACGATACTGCGATAAAAACGGCAACATTGCAGATGGCAAATATCCAGAGAACCCCAACGGCTCAACCTATGACATCGCAGGCATATGCAATAAAGAAGGAAACATTTTCGGTTTAATGCCTCACCCTGAAAGGGCAATGTACTGGTGGCAACAACCCAACTGGACAGACAAACAACAAATGCTGCAATACGGTGACGGAAAACTAATCTTCCAAAGCATAATTGACAAACTAGTAAAGAAGTGCTAAATCCTTCGCATAGGGCAAACCAGCACGTGCACCCATCGCCATAACGCTTCTCGAAGCCACAAAGTTCCCCAACTGACCGCACTCATAGAGGCTTTTTTTATGTATTAATCCGTAAAGGAAACCAGCGCAAAAAGCGTCGCCGGCGCCAGTTGTATCGACCGCTTTAACTTTGAAGGGCTCTACCATTAGCCTTTCGTCACCATTAGTCACGTAAGCACCTTTGTCGCCAAGCTTAACTGCAACAATTTTAACGCCAACTTCAATCATGAAATCGGCGCCGTTGCGGTAATCAACTTCTCCGGTTAAAAGTTCAAGTTCAAAAGCATTAGGCATCAAAACATGAGAGTTTCTAATTATTGGTTCTATAGCTGCAAAACCCCTCTGTGCATATACTGAGCCAGGGTCAAAGCTGATTTTTACATCGTTTGGGAGGAAACCTAACAACTTTTTTTGTGCACGGAGTGGCTTTTCTCCTACAAAGGAGGATAGGTGTAGAAATTTGGTCTGAGAAACATAATCCCATTTCAATTCCCGTGGCTCGATTGTATCGTTCACGCCTGAATTGATGTAAAGTGTTCTTGCACCTTTCCGGTCTACGAAGCCCATTACTGAACCGCTCTTGCCCTTTGTTGCCTCAATTATGCCGTTGGTATCGACGCCTTCGGTTTTTAAGCAGTCGATTTGTAGTTTGCCTTCTCGGTCGTTGGCTACTTTGCCTATGAAGCCGGTTTTGCAGCCTAGTCTTGCCAACCCAACCATGGTATTTGCGGCTGAGCCACCGCAAGCCTCAGTGTAATCTTCAACAAAACTTTCCTCTTCTGCTCCAGCAAGCTTGTTTACTTTGAAGAGCATATCGACGTTAAGTGCGCCAAAACCTACAACATCAAATTTAGTCATACAAACAACTCTCGCAAGAATATTTTATGTTCGCCTAATTTGCCGCCGTAATTGCCGGCTGACACCTTCACGACTCCGTCAATACCAATTACTGATTCAATTCCAACCTTTGTTGCTTCTTTAATGGCTTCTAAAGAAACGCCATCGTAGACTATTTCGGCTATGTATCCTACCCCTTGTGGAACAAGTGACTCTTTGCCTAATCGCTCCTTTAGAGAGGGGCAGTACAGGTGGTTGGTTGTTGGGCCAATTTTTGGGAAATGGGTTTCTGGCTTGGAGCCTGCCGAGCAAACATCAAAGGGCGTAACCACACCGTTTACGTTGTGGATTGCTTTCAGAGCTTTTTCTCCCGCTATCTTTAGGTCCTGCTTGGTTTTGCACATGACCCAGAAGTTGCCACCCATAACGCCCCTATCATAACCTAAGTAGCGCTCAATGACAAAGTCAGGAACCATTAAAGGAACAACGACAACTTCTCTGTCACCCCGTTTTTCAACCCATTCATGGCCGTCGCCGCAATGCCCAACAGTCTCCATCATATCCATCTTACCCTCCGCATTTGGCAAGGCGTCATAAACAGCGGTGAAGGGCTTTACTAGGATGTCTTGGCGGATGCGATAGGAAAGTTCAGTTTCAAATTTTTTGAGGGATTGCTCGAAGGTTTTGTTGGGGTTTATTTCTCCCCAGAACTGAAGCAATGCGCCTTGGCGTTTGTCTGGAGTTTCTTTCGGAGTGAGGTATTTTTCGACACCGCCTTCGGTTCTGCCAATTACAACCGACGGGGTTGCTGTTGAATCTTCAGCTGCCCCGCGCAAGGTTTCTTCATCATCTGCAGTTACGATTACTCTGCAAAAAATCCCCGCGAAAGCTTCAGCATACGTGTCTTCTATTGGCGCTTTGCTCATTTACCCGAGACCCCCAACGTCTACTCCTCTAACTTTTTTTCTAAATTCACTGCTTTCTTTTACTAGCATTTCCATATTTTGGGCTGTTACTATTTGAACTTTAGGCAATTGGTTAGGATACAAAATTGAAAGTTGACCAAGTAAATCTTTGTCAACGCCACTTTTCTTGAGTCCTTCAATATTCCAAGACCTAAGGGCGCTGATTGTTTTTTCTTTTCCAAACCTGCAAAACAAATCAGCGAGAATAGCTGTGGTAAAGTTGCTTTCGGATAGAACTGCTACTTCCGCATTTTTAACTGCATAACTATTACCGTTGAAAGATACGGTTAAGCCTCCGTTTTCGCGGACTAATTTGAAGGCTTCCAAGTCGGTTATACTGTCTCCCACATACATTACATCTGCCAATTCAGCTTGGAAACGCTTTGTGACATCGCGTATTGCCTCGGCTTTTTGTTCCCCACCAACCGTCACCACATCAGAGAGCATTTTCCCAACGGTCATTTTGGGGATTTCGCTCCAAAAAATGTCGTCTAAACGCCCAATTAACGCCACGGCGCTGCGGGAAAATTGCTCCATTTTTCTTCCAGCGGGAGGTATATCGATTAAGCGAATCTGACTGATTTCCTCCCCTATTTCTTTAAGTCGTTTTTTCTCTTGTTTTGTGATTGAGTATTTGTCGAGGCTTACTTTTGTGCAATAAGTGTTTTCGTATGGAAAACTGAGTGCCTTGCATAATGCTTTGATGTAGTACTCGTAGCTGGTACTGACGATGAAAGCTTCTGTTCGGGCTTGTATGTAGCTTAGAGTGTTTTTGCTGTTAGCGATTAAAACAATGTTTTTTTCCGAAAACTCTTCCATCTGCTTATCGATTACATCATACGCTTTAAAGAAAGGCAAAATCAGCTTTAAGGTACTGCCTGCTGAATAACCGGGTTTGCGCACTGCATCCGCCAAAACGTCGTCGTACTTGCTTATGTTGGCAAAAAGTTTATCGCCGTTTGGAATAAAATTTTCTGCTAACTCGTAGGCGTTATCATTCTTTGAGATTGGTCCTTCACAGTCGGAAATGAAGAGGCGCTTCACGCTTTGCGCCTCAAATTGTCCATGTGACTGATGCTTTTCGCAACATGTTTTTGCGATGCAACATCATTTCGGTTCCATAATCCTCCGCCCGAGATTGCTTTGGAGCCCTCAAGGCTGATTTGGCGTGCTTCTTCAACACTTTTGCCAATGCCTAAAACTCCCACGGCACGTGATTTTAAGGCGTAGGTTATGCCGTTTCGGGTTTCCATTGAACCTGGGTAAATTTTGATTTTATTTCCGTATTTCTTGGTTAATGCGTAGGCTTTTGAGAGGTCAACTGGCGAACCAATTGCTGCTTTGTCCGTCTGGTTGGGGAACACATCTGCGTAACCGCCGTAGTCTGGTGGAACTTTATAGGTTAAAACGGATGCAGACTGTTCAAGCTGGATGCTTGTTAAGTTTCCTTCAATCATTTTGAAGCATAAATCAACAAAATCTTCTTTTATGAGTGCAAGCAGGTTAATTATTTCTGGGTCGCCTGGACGACTGTTATTTTCAAGAATTTTAATGCCTTGTCCTGTGTGCATGAAGGCAAGGTATAACGGGACGCCCCGAAGCGCTGTGTCATCTTTAATTTTGGATTTCCAACCCTTGAAAATTTTATTACCTAAAATAAGTTCTGCTTCGCGGTCAGCTGTGGTTAAAAAAGGCAGTTTGTCGTCAGCGTCTTTGTATGAGCCCATGCCGCCGGTATTGGGACCTTTATCCTCATCGAAGGCACGCTTGTAATCCCGTGTGTCTGGCAGAGGTATGAAGTGTTTGCCGTCGCAGAAAGCCATGAAACTTGATTCTTCACCATCTATCTTTTCCTCTATTATGACTGAGCCATATTGGAAGTTGGATAAGAAGTGATCGAAAAGCTGTTCTCGGTTCGCGAAGTGGTCGCCCCAAACGCCAACGCCTTTGCCCAAGGCTGGCTTATCAGGTTTTACTACAGCTTGGTTTTCTAGTTCATCTAACCAACTGTAAACTTCGCGTCTAACATCTGCTGAGCCTTTGTAGTCGGCTGGATTAAAAACTTTGAAGCGGGGATTTGCTTCAGGTGCAATCTCATCAAAAAGTAGTCGCTGCTCTACTTTGCTGACTTCTATAGCGAATTGTTGCTTTGGACAAATAACGGGTATGCCCGTGAGTTTTTCGATTTGATCGCGGACGCCTTCAATTATGGGCTTTTCAGAGCCAACCAGACCAAAACTTATTTTGTCTTTGTTCGACCTCAGCGAATTTGCAGATTTCTTCAACATCAAGGTTTGGTATAACAACGTGTTTGGTGGCTTTTTCTACATTGAATGGGTTGAGTTGTTTGTCCGCAATATAGAGGGCCACTTGGTATTTTTTGCTTTGCAAAAGAGCGTCAACCATGGCGACTTCTCTTGCGCCATAAGAAATAACTAGGACACCTGTTTTCTGCATGGGATATACACCGCTATGCTAAGAAAATAGAGGGATCACTTAATTTGCTTTGCCGCTGTCATTATGGTTGAACTTCATCTGACTCATAAATTCTTGATTTTTCCTCATAGCCGTCGAGGAATCTTTTTCTCATTGCGTCAGCCATTTTTTGTGCACATGGAGTTGGATAATCGCCTGTGATGCAGGCTAAACATAATTGGTCTTTTGTCTGGCCTGTAGCACCTACCAGTGCCTCAATGGATTGGTAGCAGACACCGTCTGCGCCTATGATTTTAGCGATTTCTTCAGCACTGTTTCTTGAGCCGACAAGTTGCCCATATGTTGACATATCAATCCCGTAAAAGCATGGACCAATGATTCGTGGAAAAGTAACGAAGACATAAACTTTTTTGGCACCTGCTTTCCGCAATTTATCAATTATTACTTTGGTTGTGTCTCCTCGAACTATACTGTCTTCAGTTATTATGACTCGTTTTCCATCTACTTTGGAGCCTAAAATGTTAATTTTCTTATCAATAGTCGAAAAACGCTCGACATTTAGAAGAATGAAAGCCCTCTCGGTAACATAACGGTGCCGCCTTGACGCCCGTTCCCATCTTAAACCAGAGGCTTCATGTACGCCCATCGCCGAGTCATCGCCCGTTTCAGGCACTGAAAGAATAATATCGCTTTCCTTTACTACTTCGGGATTTTCTTTTACTATATTTCTGCCGAAATCTTCCCGAATTTCATAAACGTATTTACCGTTAAATCGTGAATCGGGCCTGGCGAAATAAGCATATTCGAAACAGCAGAAAGCTGGGCGAGGGTTTTTTATAATTTGGATACGCTTGAAGCCATCTTTTGAAACGGTAACTAGTTCGCCTGGTTTCAGTTCAAAATCTCTAACAAAACTGTTCATATCTAAGCTTACGGTTTCAGAGGAAAAAGCAAAAGTTTTTCCAGCGGGGTCATGCCCAGCACATAAGGGTTTAATTCCATGCGGATCTTTGAAGGCGAAAAATTCACCCTCTCCTGTTATGCCCGTTATAGAGAATGCACCGTCTAAACTTTCCATAACTTCTTTGGCTGCAGATGGCAAGTCTTTGCCTTGTTTTAGGGCTAAGAGCATTTTGTTGCATACAATGTCAGAATCGCAGCTATACGTAAAGTCTGGGAAATTCTCAGACATTTCTCTTTTCAACGGCAAAGTATTAACAATGTTACCGTTAAATGAAAGAGCAAGTTTTGAGCCATTCACAGTGGCGACGACTGGTTGGGTACCCTGTATTATGGAGACGTCGTCGCATTTGCCTGAGGTTGTATACCTTACATTGCCTATACCTATTGACCCAGGAAGACGCCCAAACCACTCTTTTATGGCATCATTTTTTACTTTAGGAACTAAATCTAAATTTTTGTACGTAAAAAACTCTTTGTCACTGTAAGTTAGAAAACCGTGTGATTGGTGTCCTCGGTGGTTTTGGGCGCGTAACCCCCAGTAAACATACGGAAAAACTGGCTGATTCTCATAGTTTATTGCACCAAAGATACCGCAGCCTATTTTTGGTCCCTTCTCGCGTAATATTCTTGTAGTAATAGAGGGGGTTTATCAGCTTTTAGTACATATTTAGCTAAAAACCATGGAATTTTAACAATAAGATGGATAATACAAAAAGAAGAAAGAGATTAAAAAAAGATGCTATTTCTGCATGTATTCCAGTATGCCGAAGTGGTTGCCTTCAGGATCCAACCCCAGCGCCCACCAGCCTAAACCAGAAATCTCCATTTTTGGCACAACAACTTTGCCGCCAAGCGCCTCAATCTTTTTGCTATATTCCTCCACGGATTCTACCGAAATGTAGTTTGTGGGTTTAGCCATGTCAGGCATTGAAGCATCTTTTTTATTGAACAATCCACCGTTAACGCCGGGTCGAAGCGGCATCATTGTTTTTTCATCTACAGGGACTGTTCCTATAAGATAGTAGGTTGTTGGTCCAGGGTATTTTTCCATTTTCCAGCCGAACAAATCGATATAAAATTGTTTGAGCTTCTCGATGTCATTAGCTGGAATTTCGAAATGAACAATTGTATGATCCAAAAAAAATCACCACTAACTCAATTCTCGAAGTGAAATAAAAACTTAGTGAAGGCTTTGTTTCTCAAGAATTCTAATGGATTTAGAAAATAAAAGAAGGGAAAGAATGTTTAGGGTTGCCATTTTTCAATAAGATATTTGGGTATCTCGCTGCTGTCGCGTGGCCCTACTTGGACTTTCCAGCCGCTGAGTTCTTCGATTTCGCCGCTGATTCTTGAAGCTTTGCCGGGGATGATGATTTTTCTGTGCTTCACCTTGCTTTCTACACCTGAAGCTTTGATTGCATCTGCTACACGTTCAGCAGTTAGTTTGCGTCCTGCGACTCCGCTGTCTATGGCTGAGCCTTCAGTTTCTACTACTATGAGGTATGCGTTGAGTTTGCTGCTTTCAAGGTCTGAGGCAACGGTGTAGTATGTTAAGGCAAAGTTTGATGTGAAGAACACTGGCGAGTTTTCGTCTGGAGTGCCAAACACTTTGAGGCCCGGAGCAACTGCAACTGGCTTGCGTGGGTCAGTGTAAATGTTTTGTCTAAGTACGGTTATCGGTAGCAGTGACCAGCCATCGTTTCCATGCATAACAAGCACGTCGGCGTATCGCACAACAAGCATTGAGGCGACGTATGCTTCGCGCCATTTCAGTACGTCTTCAAATGTTTCGCCGCCTTCCATCCAAGCAACCATCGGAACACCCATCAATGGGAATCCAGCTAGTTCTTCGCCGCCCTTGGTAGCAGCTCTTCGCAGCATTGTAAAGTTGTTAATGGTATCGGGTAATCCTTCGTTAATAAAAGTGCCTGGGTCTAAGACTAAATCAGTTACGCCGTAAGCGATCAAGGTTTTTGCAAGTGAAACAAGCGTTGTTAGATCGTTTGGGGCTGAAACTACTAGTGGACAACTATACATTAGGGCGAGTTCTGCCATATCTTTCCAGTTTTCTTTAGTAGCTGCATATATCAGTGGTCGTGCTTTTGGCGCAGCCATTAGCCCAGCTTCAAGAACACTTGAGTTTAATGCGCATAGAATCATAGGCAGTTTGGTTGTTTCAGCTACTTTTTTCACAGTGGCTTTGAATTTTTCTGCGTCGCCAGATGTTGAACGGACAGCAATCATGTCCAGTTTTAGTGTGTAGCCAATGTATTCGAAGCTATAGTTTTCTGTGCGTTTTATGCGGTTTTCAGTTTCCTGTGTAGACATTTCGTCAGTTACATCGATAGCGATGGCTGTGGGGTTTGTATAGGTGAATTCATGGCGGTACATTACTAGTTTGCCGCCGAGTTTTCTTGCGTTGTCTCCAACGCCAACTATGACTTCTTTAACCGCTGGCTTTAGAATCTCTTTTAACTGTTTGTAGGCTTTTTCGTTTTCTTTCTTTAGCAGTGGTGGGCATGTGTCGATGTTTACTTCGCGGTTGACGATTTTTGTGGCAAAAGCCATACAGTTGTCTTGACCGCATTCTTTGCAGTTGATTTTTGGAAGAAGCTTGTAAATGTCAATGGGACTTAATTCTCTTAATCCAGCTTTCTTTTTTTCGCTCATGGCATTTGCACTCCTTTGGCTTTTAGGCTAACCCAGTTAGCATATTTTGAAGCGTCTGCTTTTTTGCCGCTTGTTAGGAAGTTTGTCACGTCTTTGAGTGTTTTTACTGCTGCGGGGTGCATCATCATGAATAAGTCAACGCCAGCAAGCAATAGTGTTAAGGCTGTTGTTACTTCCCAGAGTGGACCTCGGAGTTCACGTGGTTCCCATTCAGCTGACATTTTAAGCCAAGCTTCACGGGCTGCCCAAGCGTTAGTTGTTCCTGAGGACATTGGGTGAGCCAATTCAACATCACCCATCAAGCCACCGATTCTAGCTCGTTCCATGTTGGTGAATGCATAATCTAAACCGTAGCCTAATGCTGCAGTAGTTAAATCCATAACTATGTCTTCTCTGTCGAGGAAATCGTATAGTCGCCTGTTAAGTTCCCGTGCCAAGTTCAAGTCCATCGGAGTGAATGATAACGCAACATGACCATTCTTTTTAACGTATTTTGCACAGCGCTCAACATCCATGTCCCGCGTTATTGAGCTAATTAGGAAGCGTTCATTGGGGAAAGCTTCACATATGGCTTCGAAAACATTTGCATCCTTCACTGGATCACCGCATCCGCCGATAACCAGGGGAACATCAACTGCTTGCAACACTCTTTCCACAGTTTTGACTGCATCTTTTGGAGTAGCGTCTTTGAGAAGTGGGTCAATGCTGATTAAGTGAACCGTCACCATGTCTGCGTCGAATTTCTCTACTGCAAGTTTTGCCCACGCAGCTGGGTCACCTACTACTTCTTTAACGTGCATTTTTACAGCTTTGCTCAATGGAACTTCCATGTCGAAAACGTCAAGGGTGATAACTGGTTTATGGGTAGTTGGTCGTTCAAAATTGTAGAATGCAGGAGAAACTTCTCCGCCGATTACGAGTGATTTTCCGCGTGTTCCGCCTTCTTTTCTGGTT
This sequence comes from Candidatus Bathyarchaeota archaeon, assembly GCA_963831865.1. Lineage (GTDB taxonomy): Archaea > Thermoproteota > Bathyarchaeia > Bathyarchaeales > Bathycorpusculaceae > Bathycorpusculum. Next base: position 161,756 of record CAWHSP010000048.1, read on the forward strand.
CCGCCAAGTCTTACTTCAGCAATCTTGTTTGGGTAGGTTTCAACGGGAGGAACAAAAGCTGTCTGCAGCATAGCGGTTGGTTTTCCACCTGCAATTGCTGCTGGAAGCTTTAGTTTGGGCATGATTTGCCCAGCCATGCCGGGCTCAAAGATTATTTCTAGGTCTTTGACATCCATTTGGAAGTCTTCCAGCTCGATTTGCTGGAATTTTGCAAGGGCTTCCAATAGGTCGCTACTGAGTTTTAGACCTTCGTCGCCTTTTTTCTTGCCATCGTCTTGAGGCAACTGGATCACCGCTTCTCTTTCTCGTTCTTTACAGTTGTTATGATTACTTTGTTAGCGTAGATTTTTGCGTCTTTGAGGATGATTTTGAATCCGCCGGCCATTATTGGAAGCGACGAGGCTGTTGCAACTGGCATCATTGTACCTGCTGCTTCTTCGGTAAATTGTACGGCTGCTGTTTCTGCTGCTGGTGCTTCTTCTGCTTCCCATTTCGCGACTACTGGGTGGTTCTTAGCCTTTAGGAAAGCTTTGAGTTCTTCTACGTTCTTTGCGTCCTCCTCAGTTGCTACTTTGTCAACGACATCTTTTGGTATGAATTCTTTCACTTTTTCTTTTACTTCTTTTGGTACCCAAACAACACGGTTCCATCCGCCGTCTGCAGCGAAGAATTTCTTGCTTCTCATGTATTCAATAGACATTCCATGGAAACCATCGATTTGTCTTCCGCCTGCTGCTGAGTCTGCGAGGGTGCTGAAGGGCAAGCCGTTTACGGATGCGCCTTTGAAGCTTCTGTTAACTACACCAAATCCGTCGACTTCTGGGATGTAGAAGGTTACTGCTTCGAAGCATCCGCACGAAGTATGTGGGTGATCAAATGCTGTGTAGAGCCAAACTTGGCTAACTTCGCCCATAGTGCGTTTCCTTGCTGCTTCGTTGACGCCGCTGAATTCGCCCTTCTCTTCGTTGATTATTTCGCCTCTTGGAATTGCGAAGACTGGACCTTTAGGATCAATACTTGCTGAGGCTTTGCCGTCAAACCAGCTAATGGCGCCGCAGTTGCTGTATCTTTGTGGTGTTATTACGCACACGTGGCTAGGTGCGAATGATTGGCAGAGTGCACATCCGTAGAATGTATCCACTTCTGAGTCTTTGAGACCTCTGGCTTTTGCGTCGCGTGATTCATACGCTTGCATGGCTTCAGGAGTCATTTCTTCTAGTTTTGCTGGATCGGTTATAAAGGTAATTTGTACTTTCTCGATAATTGGCAGTTCGCTCTTGAATAGTCTGAGGAGTACTTTTCCGATTGGTTCAAAGCTGTTTAAGCCTTTTGCGAATGATTTTTTGCCGATGCGTATCCAGATGTCATAGCGTTGGTTTAGGTGCATGAAGCCTTCGATGTAGTTGAGGTAGCCATGAATACGCCTTTCGATAACGCCTTCTAGACCTTGGTCAAGTTTTGCGCCAGCAGCTTCAACAAGAATGCCAAATGGATATGCGCCGCCTTCTTTCATGTCTTTTAAGTCTGGACCGATAATGGAGATTTTTCCATCTTCGATCTCGTTCATGGGTTTTACTTTTGCCAGTTCAAACTTTTGTTTTACTGTTGGTCCGCCGAGTTCGACTTGCATATCATTTCTTCGGATACGTTCGCCTTCGTAGATTACGCCAACATCAACAGGTATATCTTTAAACATTGACATTTTTAATTTCCTCCATTAAATTTTGAGGTCATTACTGTGAGGTTTGCAGCCCACTCTTCGAGGGTTGCGTTTGGGAAAGACCAGCTTGCATGAACATGGAACAGGTTATCAAGGGTCATGGTTTTTAGGTCTGGTGCAAAGTGCTTGAATCCTGAAAGCATCAACGATTCCATGTAGTAGGGTAATCCGACCATCAGAATTAGGTCAGGGTGTCCTTTGCCGTCGAGTCCTTGCCATTCTGGGTCAACAATTCTTTGGCCTATATCCATTGCACCCATGAAGCTTGCTGGTTGATATCCTCGTTTTATAAATTCGCCGACCATATGGGCTGTGGCTACAACGGGCACTTTGGAGGCTTTAGCGAAGTCAATCATGTATTCGATTAGTTGTTTGCCTTCCATGTACCTCTCAGTGGCGTTGCTTCCCACGATAAGAAGGGGATGTTGTGCTTTTTTGATCATCGCTACTGCTATCTCGGGTTTAGTTATAGGATTTGCTTTTTTAGTTGAGGCTATTTCTGCACATTGCCATGGTTCACAAGACATGTCGATTACTCCTTCATTTTACGGACCATTCTTGGAAGCAAGGTTGGGTCCGGAATTACTGTTTCTTTCCAGTTATTCGCTGTTAAGATTTTCTCGAATTCCTCTTTCAGGGTCATCGGGACATCAGCCATTGTTCTCACGAAAAGGTGCAGGTCGTTTGGCATGACTCCTAGGTAACGTTTGCTCAGGTCAACGTAGTGGCTGAGTTTTATGCTGCGTCCTTTCCATGTGTCGTTTGGCCTAATGCATAGTTTTGCGATTGCAACCATGCATTCTTCTTTAGTTTCAGCTACATTGAAGAGGTGTTCTGGCGCTGGTCCAACGTTAACTTTATTGCCTGTGCGTGCATCGAGGACTTCCCAGTTTTCTGGTTTGTCTTCTCTGCCCATTAGCATACGACGGTACTTTACACCATGTGGACCAACAAGGACTGGTACGCCTAAGCGCCAGAATCCTGCGCCGATTGCTGCTGCTTTCTGTGAGTATGCACCCCATGCTAAGCCAACTGCACCTAAGCGGTTGTGGATGTAATCTGCGATTTCTTCGTAATTGCCTCTTAATGAGCGTTTTGCGAAGATGTTTGCTACTTTGATTGCTGCACCTGCGATGTGGCTGTTTGCAACGCATGAACCGACGTTTAGGACTCCTCCAGCTTCGAATCCACCTGGGAATTCTTCGTAGAGGGTTTTGCCTTCGCTGTTCCGGTAGCTTCCTGCAGACATGGCTGAGCATCCTGATACTACGACGATATAGCGTCTAAGAGCGAATTCTCTGGCTATATCGTAGACGTCTTTGCCGCCTTTTGGATAATTGCTACAGCCTACTATTGCAACGATACCTGGAATTTCTCCGAGAACAATTGGGCTGCCAACGTTGCGGATTTCGACGTCTGAGACTGCACCTCTGCCAACACGGCATAAGTTGTCTTCGCAGAGCATTGATTTTTCACCTGCTTTAATGATGAGGCTGTGTACCATGATTTTTTGCGGGCAAGCTTCTTCGCATTTGCCGCATCCAATGCAGGTTTCATAAAGCTCGGTTAGCAAAGTTAGGTCGCCCTCTCCTGCCGCTTTGAGTGCTTTGGGAATGTTGTAGTCTTGCGGGCAATTGCGTTGACATTGGTTGCATTGCCTGCAGGTCTTAGCGATTTTCTTTAGTTCATCAAGCGATGGCAGAGTGGACATTCTTTTTCTGAGTGGAGCTACTTGTTGTGCGACGCGGACTGCTACCTCACCGACTTTTTCGGGATCAAGAATTAGTACACCTTGGACTTTGCCGCTTACGAGGTCAGCGACGATTTCGTCTGCTGGGTCGTTTGTGCGGTTCTTGAAGCCCATGCAGTTCTTTTCGGATGCTGCGATGACCGGAGCGTGAACTTTGCTTGCTTCATCAAAGATGTCTGTGCGGACACATTGCTCATCGAGAACAACGACATCTGCAAGTCCTGCGCGGACGAATCTTAGTTGCCAGCTGATTGGACCGACGATTCTTCCACGATTATAGTATCTTGTTATGTCGTGGGCTGTGCAGCATAAGCCGACTACTTCGATTTTTTCATCGACTTTATTGTCTTTTGCGTAATCGATTATTCCGACTGATGGAACAACGTTGTGTCCAATGCACATGATGACTGGTTTGGTTCTGTCGACGCTTCCGATGCCGAGTTTTACGAGTGGGGCTTCTGGATCAGCTTTGGGGTAGCCTAAGGTGGAAATTTGAGCAATGTCGCCTACTTCCATACCTATGTGGTCAATCATGCCAACATGCATAGCTTTGGACTCAAAGTCCAAGTTGAACCCTTCTTGACCAGTGTGCCCAACTGCAAGGACTTGGGTGATTTGTTCTTCAACATAAGTCAAAACATCCTCAAGATCACCGAGAGTTTCAGGCTTTATTCCTGTAACCAACCGTGTGATTGGTGCTTCAACTTTTATGTTTAAACCGCCGATGTCTAATGGGAATCTGCGACCATATTTCTCAATTAAGTGATGGACAAGATGTCGTGAATGAGCTGAGTGGCATGCTGCTCCAATCGCACAAGCTAACATCACAATACGAGAAGATTGAGTAGCTATGTCTAAGCCGCATGCGCCGCGTTTTCCAGCTGTCAAATCACATTTTCCAAAAGTGCAAAGACAGCAAAGATCACAATCAGGCATGTAGAAAGGCTTGTATTTGTTGAGAAGTTTCATGTCCCAATCCCGCAGAGTAGTCATTGAGGGCATTGGGGTTGGACCCATTGGCTCAGTATAGTTGTCGTTGATAACTTTGCCTATGGAAACTTCGAGATTCTTAATAATACCTGAGTTAGTCTTCATTTCGTCAATTTTTACATTAACGTTTTTAGTTGTCAAATTAGGGAACCTCTGTAAAGGTTTACCTCTATGCTACATGACAATCTTTTTAAACCTTTCCAGATTCTTAGGCAAAAATCACGGAGAAATTACAGAAATGGAAGGTTTCAGAAAAATTGTGTAAAAGAAGCGCGCGAATGTGTAAAGAATTTGGATTATAAATAGCCTAAGGATTTCAAGATGACCTTAACCGAAAGATAAGCTTTATTATCTGATGGCAAATCAAGCAGCGAATCCCCATTAAGAACGTAATCATCTAGTTGTTCGTCTTCAGAGATTTTTCCCAAATACTTGAACTTTAAATCAGCCTCAGCTTGCTTGCCGAGTTCTGGTGGAAAGCGGTAGCCGCCGATTAAGTAGAAGTTTTCAAATTTCATGTCAACTTCTTTAGCTATTTTGTAGGCTCGTTTCACGTGGTCCATTGATTTCTTTGAATGGTCAAGAATGTCGAATATGTCGTTAACATTTGATGTAATTCGCCTGTTTAGATTTTCAAGTCCAGCTGGAGAATCGACAATTATGTATTTGTAGTTTTTAGTTAAAGACTCCAACGCGCCTTTCAAAGCTGAGTTTGGCATGCAATAGCAACCTTCAACCCACTTAGTGCCAACTGCAAGAAAATCAAAATTTTTACTCTCATACAAACCGTTTTCCCAAATCTTGCTTTCTATGCGTTCTGTTGGGGGAATGCCAACGGTAGTGCCACCTTGCTCAATAAACGTACTTACAAGGAGATCAGCTATAGTTGACTTTCCAGCCTCTTTGAGGTCTATTCCAAGCATTTCAGCAAGGTTCTGGTCCGGATCAGCGTCAACCAACAACAATGGGGCTTGCCCCGCTTCAATAAAACATTTAGCCATTAGAGCGGTGAAACTGGATTTTCCTGTTCCGCCACGACCGACTGTTACCAAAGTTTTCATTTTTCATAAACCTCAAAGTGTATTATTTGATTTTCTTAAGCAAAAGCTCGCATATATTATCTATGGTTTTAACAGCCTCAATTTCCATGTTTTTAAGCGGTGTTTCCCCAAGCATGTCGGCTTCAATTACTTTTTGGTCAAAAGGCACAAAAGTAAGCAGGGATAAGCCGTTTTTTTCTGCAAAACTTTGAATGGCTTCTCTCTGAGCTTCATTCATAACCCTGTTCCCCACAAGATAGAGCTGCTTCATTCCAGCGTCTTTAGCCATGTCATGGATATGTTTTGCAATTTCCAAAGATTTCAGGTTAGAATCGGCAACTATAAGCAATGCGTCAACGTGTCGGGCTGTGCCTCTGCCAATATGTTCAACGCCCGCTTCCAAATCTAAAACAACCGCCTCACCGCGTTCTACAACTAAATGCCTTAGCAAAGCGCGGATGACAGCGTTAGGCGCGCACATACATCCTGCACCCATTGACTGCACCGTGCCCATAACAATCAAGTTCACGCCCAACGGAGTAGCGACAGAATACTGTTTCACAATGTCATCAACAGTGAAATTTAAATTGTAAACGCCGGAGTAACCAGTGCTTGTTTTAGATTCAACAAGAGTTTTATTTTCTGAAATAGGAACAATTTTGCGAGTTTCCTCTGCAGATAAACCTAAAGTCAAAGCAAGGTTTGGAGAGGAATCTGCATCAATAGCCATGGTTTTTAATCCCCGCTCAACAAACCCGCGGGCTAGACCACCAGCAATAAGGGTTTTGCCAACTCCGCCTTTACCAGAAACAGCAACTTTCATTCCATTCACGCATATGAATAAATTTAATTAAGGATTAATTTACATTTCTTCTGAAGCAAAAAAATCAAACACACTTGTGGAGAGAATTTTAAATCCGGCCCTTCAATCGTCAAGCGAGGAGCCAAAAAATTATAAAGTATCAAATCCGGTTATTGACTTATACGTATCTTGTCTGTTTTAGCACTGTTTTCCTTGGAACAAAACCGTATCGACCATAGAAACCAAAGGCATATTCGTTACCAGCGCAGACCTCAACAATCTTTGATTCCCCGCACACCTGGCATCCGTCCAAGCTAAACCTTTACAGATTAGAGTATCGCCAATACCTCTACCTCGACAGTTAACCCCTATAGTATTGACTCATTTTCTCCAACCCTTGAAATGTCCACAGAGCTTGCGCAGTAGCCCACTTTTTCCCCTGAAACTTCATCTATTGCTAAATCAACTCTTATTTTACCTCCTTGCGCCTTCTTCAATAGAATAGCCTTTCGTTTTTCAAATGTCATCTCCTTTGTAATGCAGCTTGAAGTTCTCTTACAAATGTAAATGATGCTGATTCAAGGCTTCCCAAAGAGAAGTAATTTTATCAAGGATTTTCCAGTCTCCATAAACATATCGTATCTTATGCATTCCTGCGCTAATCACTCCAGCTTTGAACTTACCCTGAGCTTATCTATCAAATAGCGTTTAAGCTTAAATCCCGAAAGCACCCGAAAAAAATAAAAACAATCAAACATGACTAACCTCAAGAGGAAAAACTAAAATGTCTAACCCTAATCCCTCGCTCGCCATAATCGGCGGCACAGGCAAAGAAGGAAGCGCAATAGCTGCACGTTTCGCAAAAGTAGGCGTCCGAACCTTGATCGGTTCAAGAGATGCTTTGAAAGCACAAACAACAGCAAACAACATGAACACACAATTTAGTTTGAAAAATGTCGAAGGTTACACCAACAAAGATGCAACAGCCAAAGCTGACATAGTCTTGCTGGCAGTTCCCTACGACGGCATGAAACCCATTCTTGAGGACATCAAACCAGCTGCAGCAGGAAAAGTAATCATAAACATCGCTTCATCCCTTGACGCAGAAAAGAAAAGCAGAGCACGAATCAACCCAAACGGATCGATCGCGATGGAAATCCAAAACTTCTTCGGTCCAGAAATCAAAGTTGTCGATGCATTCCAAAACATCAGTCCTGAACAACTAGAAAAATTTGACGAAAAAATTGAAACAGATGTTCTTGTTGTTGGAGCGGACAGAGAAACACGCGATATGGTCATCGGCTTAATTAAGAAAGTAGGCATTGACGCTTTCGACGCTGGAATGATACAAAACGCCGTTATTGTTGAAACAATGACTGCAGCGCTCATAGCCATTAACATACGCTATAAGATTAAAGGTGCAGGTATCCGCTTAATCGGCGTTCCACGCGCTTAACATCCCTAAAAGAATAGGTAACAAAACCTATTTTTTCAATTTTTTGTCAACTTAAATTTCCGCAGAGCCTGTTTACTCAACGTGTTATTTTCAACCTTAAGCAAAACCTGCAGGTCTTCAACCGAATCAATATCCAATCCTACACCCAGCGAATAATAAAACTTAACACAAACCTCATTAACGCACGCTTCCTTCGCGTGTTTGATGAAACTGTCAGGGCCAAAACAAGCTCGGACCAGATGTGGTGGGCACTGGAAAAAAGCGTTTGTACCACAATCTCTGGAAGGAACCAGGAGTACTCGTCTTCCTTCGGATCCCAATTTTACCATTATGTCAATGTCTTTGGGTGCTACGAGGGGGATGTCAGCTGGCAGAACAAGAACTGAGTCAGCTTTGTTTCTCATACACCAAACAAATGCTTCTTCAATAGCTGAATTCAAGCCTTTGCGAAGGGGAGAAAAAAAGGAAACGCCATACCGTTCAGCAATCGGCCGAACATTCAGGTCATTGCTTACAACTAAGACTTTGCTAACAACTGATGCCTTCAGTGCCTGTAAAACGTCCTCAAGCATGGCGACGGTTAAAGATTTACGTTCTTGCAAGCTTAAGCTTTGAGAGAGCCGTCTCTTAGAAACACCAATTCTCTTTACTGGCACAATCGCGTAGACAACCATTTGGAGGCACCACGGGAACATCCATTACAAGCATTACAGCTGTTATTTCTTAGTTTGTTTAGCTGGTTGCCTAAAAATATTTAGATGCGCCCGTTTGGGCGCTAACATGCTTATTTAAAGCGGGGGATGATTTTGCTGCCGATTAAGTCAATTGAGTTCTTGACATTTGTACCGATTGGTGAGCCGACTACGAATTGGCTGATGCCGATTTTTTGCAGACCCGCGATTTTCTCAATGCAAACATCTGGTGTGCCGCATATAGAGAAAGCATCAATCATTTCTGGTGTAACTGCTGCTAAGGCTTTTGGGAAGTCACCGACTTTCAACGCTGCACGAAGTTCGTCTGCTTTAGCTACATCTATTTTGTGTTTTTCAAGCACTGGCGGTGGACTGCCTGCAACTATAAATGCTACGACTGGTGTTGCGGCTTTCACTGCTTTTTTCGGGTCCTCGTTAACTGAGAATGAAGTATATGCCGTTATATCAACGTCACTTGGTGATTTGCCTGCCTGCTTCATTCCTTCGTTTGCCATCTTAACAGCGAATTCTATGTCGCTTGGGTGGCTCGCATTGATGAGGACACCGTCGCCGATTTTTCCAGCCAGCTCCAGCATCTTTGGACCCTGTGCCCCAACGTAAACTGGGATTTTATTTGCTGGTTTAAAGTTCAGTTTGGCGCCTGCTGCTTTGAAGACTTCACCTTGGAAAGCAACTTTTTCGCCAGCTGTTAGTTTGCGGAACATGTCTATGGCTTCTCTTACAGCGGCTAATGGTTTGCCCATGTCTATGCCGACGGCCTCAAGAGTGGTTTTGTCTCCTGCTCCCATTCCAAGGACAACTCTTCCAGGGGCCAACTCATTTAGTGTTGCGATTGCTTGTGCAGTTATGACCGGGTTAACCATCCATGGGTTAGTTACGCCTGTGCCGAAGGTGATTTTGTTTGTATATAGGGCTGCGGCCGCCAAAGTAACGTAAACGTTGCGGTTACCGAAATGGTCAGTTACCCAAAGATTATCGAAGCCGCAGTTTTCAGCTTGTATCGCGTAGGCGGCTAGTTTCCAGTAAGGTTCTTTTGGAACAAATTCAATACCAAACTTTAGTGCCAATTTACGTGCCTCCTTTCTTTATTTCTTCGGCCAACTGTGGCATTTGCATTTCACCTATTGCCGTCATGGTTTTTTCTGGTTCAAGCAAAATTGCGGCTTCAATTAAGATTGCTACTCCAGTTTTGCTTTTTATTGCGCCCTGCTGCATCTTAGAAAGCATTGTGTTAGCAAGTTTAGTTGGCATTTTTCCTTCATTTTTAGTGGTTAAAATAAAACTGAGCAGTTGATCAGATAATGGCCCCAATTTTTCATCAGGAACCAATTCAACTAGTTTAGGGTAATCCATCCTTGGTTCGCTCCTGAGGAACTGTAATTAATTATATGCTTTAAAAAGCTGTCGCACCCCGATTTACAGGAAGATAAATTTCATTCCCTCTTGTTTTCTCAGGAGAGAAGTTTTATAGTTAATGCGTGTAAGTAGCACAAAACACTGTGTTCAAGAGGACACCTAAACATGGAGCCGGTAGAAATAATCGCAGTTGAAGGTTTACCATTAATAAAGCCGAAAGACAACTTGGGGGAGCTCATCGTAAACGCTGCCAAAAAGCAGAAGACACCTCTACAAGATAAGGACATCATTGTCATAACACATGTAGTCGTTTCAAAAGCGGAAGGAAACATAATCAATCTTGACGAAATCACTCCTTCAGAAAAAGCCATAGAAATCGCACAAAAAACAAACAAGGATCCAGCCCTCGTTGAAGTCATACTAAGAGAATCCTCAGACATCGTTCGAATTGCTCAAAACAGCATTATAACAGAAACGAAAAGTGGAAGCGTCAGCGCTAATGCTGGCGTTGACAGGTCCAATGTTTCAGGCAACAGAAACGTCGTGCCATTACCAAAAAACCCCAATGCATCTGCACAAAATATCAGACAAGAAATTAAGCGGTTAACGGGAGCCAATGTTGCAGTAATTGTTTCTGATACGCACGGGAGACCATTTCGACTGGGAGAAATTAACGTGGCTGTTGGCGTTGCAGGTCTTAAGCCTATTAGAGATAGGCGAGGCGAAAAAGACCTTTTCGGGTACGTTCTTAAAGTTAAGCAAACTGCAATCGGCGACGAGTTAGCTTCAGCAGCGGAATTGGTTATCGGTCAAGCAAATGAGGGAATACCAGCAGCCATCATTCGCGGATACAATTACCAATCAAACGATAACATCCCGCCAACTGAACTAATAAGAGCAAAAGAAAGAGACCTCTTCCGCTAACTAACAATAAGTTCAAATAACTTAAGTCAAGCAGAATAGCTAGAAACGGTTGAAATCATGGAAGTCAAAACGCCTTATAACTTTTTTCAAGAAGCTCTACCTGCAAGATTCAAACCTGAGAAAACCGCAGGCATTGATGTTATAATTCAACTAATATTAACCGGTCCAAGCGGAGGCGAGTGGGTAGTCATCGTCAAAGACCAAAAACTACAAATAACGAAAGGAACTCATCCTTCACCCTCATTAACTCTGAAAGCCTCGGATACAGACTTCATGGACATGGTAAACAAAAAATTAAGCGCTGAAAAAGCCTTTTTTACCGGAAAAATCCAGTTCAAAGGCAACATTGCTGCGGCACTTAAATTAAGGGAAGCTGGCTTCCTATAAATTTATCTTAAATCAAGCTTGCGAGAAACTTCCAAAGGCAAGTCATCTTCACCGATTTTGAAAGTTTGCGGTTCTTCAACTTTAACGATGGCACGCAATTCTTCAGGCCCAAGTTCACGTATGAGCTGAGTTAACTCTTTCTTAGCTGCTTCAACATGTTTCTCGAAAGCATTTTTGTTCTTATATAAAACCCCTGCAAAAGCGCAAATTGAATCTCTTTTAAGAAACCACTCAACCTTCTTTGTTTTAAAATTTATGTCAAAAGTTATTGGTCCAGCTACGCATGTTTCAGGTTTGACGGGGTGAACGGAGCATTTTCCTGTTAACTTGTTAAAGAGCCTGCAGAAAACAAGTTCGTCAACTGCCGGATAGGAATACTGCTCTCTGGCAAATGGTTGTTCAACGTTTATTTTTTGTTTTTTTAGGTATTCTTCGATGATTTTTTTTCGGTTTTTTGTTAATGGGGGTTTTGCGTCTTGACAGCAGATGCTTTTGCATTGACCACATACATCAAATGAATAGGTTACTCCCTTGTTCTCTTGTGCGATTGGGGTCACCTTTTTTAGAAGTAGGGTTCATTATCGGAAAGGCACTTAATAAGCGTTGAATAAACGTTTGTGATTGCTTCGTGGAAATCGGTTTTCTGGGCGCACCTTGAGACCCTGTTCTTTATGAGGTCAGAGAGATTGCCATCGTCCAGGCGTTTCTTTATAATCCAAAGATAGTTTTTCTCATCTTCATCAGCGTATCTTTCTGCAATGTGAAGATAGTGTTGGCATACTTGTCTCGCTGTTTTGCCATTTGGATTTGAAACTTCAGCGTTTAACCCTTCGTGAACTATTGCGTTAAAGTCTTTAACCAGCAGGTCATGCGGCAAAAGCTCAGACTTCATTTCCATTAATCCTCTAAGTGCAGCACGAATAAAACAACTCAGTGCCACATCTGATTTAACACATTCCTGTTCATCCATCACACGAACTTCAAGAGCTGAACGATCAAATCGGAAAATTACCCCTCTTGAATTAACCCACTCTCGCTGCAACAACGTCTTATCTGCTCCAGCTTTAGCTAAATCATTAGAGTACCGCTCAATAACATCTCTTTTGTAGTGGGCAATTGAAGTAGCATATTTTGGGATGACTTCTGCAGTTATAGATGGAATTTCTTTTTGGTTTACCATGTAGAATTGCAAGCGATTGTCAATGTCGAATCCGTTCTTGCCTTCGTATATGGGTGAGGAAGCAGCAATTGCTGGAAGATAAGCGCACAAGTTAGCAAGCAAATTATGGATTTGGATACCATCAGCTTCTTTTTGGAATGGGAGATTTAAGTGGAAACTCTGGATATTTAACCAGCCATGTTGGTTTAGATTGAAAATTTTGCCATATTCCTGGTAGATTTTTCTGTGATAGTGTGGCCAGACGGCAGTGTCCTTCAACTGCAGCAGCGGATGCATTCCTGTACCAAGAAGCAAAGCACCTTGTTTTTTCACGATTTGGATGAGGGTTGAAACTGCGTTCTGCATAGTCTCTTCAAATTGAATAGGTGATTTGAAGGGAGAGGTGGCTTTTACTTCCATTACATGCAGTTGCATTTCTTTCCCAAACGTGAATAATGGTTGTTCTACGAAATTAATGATTTTTCCGCAGTAACCTTTTATGATCTTGTCAGAGATTGGCAGGGGTTTTAGTTCTTGGTTTACAAGCGAGTATTCATGTTCTGGTCCAAGCATTTCAAGTGTTTTATACGTAAAGTTGTGCCTCTTTTTGTTTAGCGCTAATTTTGGATGCGAATATAAACATAGTTAATCTTAAATATAACTACACGAATAACGCCTTTTAATTACCTGGTGTCTCATGACCGTGTTGGTCGTCTCAAACATCGACCTAACCCCTAATCTTCAAGTAATGAAGCCCGCATCGTTTTTAGAATCCACAATCAAAGAATCCACACTCAACATCAATAATGAATACCGATACATGAAATCAGGGTATTATGTGTCGATGCATGCCGAGATTCTGGGCAACCGAGTTATTCCATCATGCGAAAATATCATTGACTCAAGCAGAATACCTATTCTTCTCCTCCGAGCGGCTAAAGCTGGAATTCCAACTTTGCCCTCTCTCGTTACAGACTCTGTAAAAAAGATAACTATGGAACTTGGCTTGCCGGTAATCGTTTTTGCGGTGAATCCTTTCATTTATGACGGCTACAAAATCGCCCAAAACAAAAGCGCCCTATACCGAGCTATGAAAAGCCTTGGCATGAACTACAAATTCGCTGTATGCGCCCAGCCACTCAAAGGTGAACTCGTCACCATCAAATCCTTCTTAGGTAAAACAGTCGATGAAGATCCGCAGACACAGGAAATCGCACAGAAAGTTTATGAAACCTTCAAAATCCCTATATGCAAACTTCACCTTCAAAAAACACAAGAGAAAGCTTATTTGTGTGGACTGCAACCCCTAAGCAAAAAGGAGCTTTCCGAACAAGACTTGAAAATAATTTCGAAAGAGGTTTTGCTCATTTCTGAGCAGGGTGAACCCTTCGGTGTCTAAGATCGCCTGCTTTGTTGAAAAATATAATTTTACTGATATTCGAGAGGAAGGCGCTCTTCAAAACTTCAAGTTAGCGGCGGAAAAAGCAGGCAACCAATTCGATTTCTTGTTCCGTGAAGATATATCCAATGTTGCAAAATATGATGCAGTTTTCATCCGGGCAACAACTGACCCTTTGAATACGGCTTATGTTGTTTCTAAAACTGCATGGGAACTTGGCTTGAAAGTTATCGATGACCCAGAATCTATAACGATATGTGGCAACAAAATCCATCAATATGCCTTATTTGAGAAATATAATGTGCCGCACATACCCACAATGTTCCTTGATAGAGAAGAGTTGCATCATAAAAAAATCAGCGAAGTATTCGATGTGCTCGGAAAACCTGTTGTCATAAAGGCACCGTATACGAGTTTCTCGCGTTATGTGGAGAAGGCTGCTTGTGAAACAAGCTTCAGAGATGTTGCTAAACGATTCTTTAAGAAATCAGATGTTTTAGCCATTCAGAAATTTACACCAACCGCTTTTGACTGGAGAGTCGGAGTCTTAAACGATGATGTTCTTTACGTTTGTAAATACATGATTCCTAAAGGCAAATGGAAGCATGGCGCAAAACTTCGGGGCAAACCAACTGTGATCTGGGGCAGAACGGTAAGCATGAAGAAGCAAAAGATACCGGCTAGACTAAGAGAAGTGGCTTTGAAGGCCTGCAGTGTTGTTGGTAAAGGGCTCTATGGAGTTGACATCAAAGAAGTAGATGGCGACTACGTTGTCGTGGAAGTTAATGATAATCCAAGCATTTATGCAGGCTACGAAGACTCCATGGATAAGGACATTTATTCGAGAATCATCTCTTATTTGTCCGAATAGCCCAATATTTTTCGACATGTATTTATCTTGACGTTTCTTAACAAAGTGCATCGAGTGATTATCATATGTCTCATAAAGAAGCGCATAAAGTTCCAGTGGAAGATTATCAATTTACTGAAAATATGTCCGTAAATGACCTTGTCAAACAAATGGACAAGGCATGGGGTTTCACCGCAGGCAAACTGGCTACAGGCGTCAGCATTATGGAAGCCATGATTAACTCAAGGAGCTGTGTTAAATTTCTCTCTTTTACAGCGGACATTGTGGCAACTGGCACCCGAGGCGTTATCAAAGAACTTGTAAAACGCAAACTCGTTGATGTAATAATTACCACTTGTGGAACACTGGATCATGACGTGGCACGATGCTGGAAAGATTACTACAAAGGCAGCTTCATAATGAGCGACACAAAACTCCATCGTGAAGGTGTCAATCGCCTGGGAAACGTGCTTGTGCCAAATGACAGCTATGGCATAATTATAGAGCAGAAAATCTTAGGGCTGCTTGAAGAGCTATACAAGGAAGGCAAACGGGAACTTTCCACAAGCGAGTTATGCCGTGAAATTGGTCTGCGTCGCTGCGACGAAAGCTCAATTCTTTATTGGGCAGCCAAAAACAACATTCCAGTCTTTGTACCAGGCATAACTGATGGTTCAGTAGGCTATCAGCTTTGGTTCTTCAGCCAGGATCACAAAGACTTCAGGATTAACTTGCTTAAAGACGAGGATGATCTAAACAACATAGTTTTTGATGCTAAGCAAACTGGCGCACTCATCGTTGGCGGAGGCATCAGCAAGCACCATGTGATTTGGTGGAATCAGTTCAAGGACGGCTTAGACTTTGTTGTTTACATCAGCACTGCAGATGAGTGGGATGGAAGCCTAAGCGGTGCACGCCCCCGAGAAGCCGTCTCATGGGGAAAAATCAGCGAAAAAGCCAAACGCATAATGATAGAAGGCGACGCCACAGTAATCATGCCGATAATGACCGCTTCGCTTATAGATAGGTTAAACAAAAAGAAAAGAAAATAAAAGTTTAGGGCGTTTATTGGACGCCTTTGAATAGCCAGCTCATGTCTGGCCCCTTGCGTTTTTCTGGAACCCGCTCAGCTAATGCATGGCAGATAAGTGGCAGTGCAATGGTTGCGTCACAGTAGCAGACTGCTCTTGTTCCTGTTTGACTGTTGATTTTGCCCCAGCTAATGGCTTCTTCTAATGTGCAGCCGCTTAAGCCGCCCCATTGCGGTGAGTCTGTGGTGATTTGTATGGCGTATTTGTGGGGGTAGTAGTATTCTTGTAGGCTTTTGCGTAAACCACCTTTTCTGCCTTTTACTCCTTGGTCGCACGTCATTGGGGAGACGGATATAGCGATAAGTTGGGTGAGGTCTTTAGGGACGCCGCCGCCGATGTAGACAACGCCAACTTCCTTAGTTTTAGTGCCGATGCTGACGAATTGGTCAAATTCTTTGACAGAATCGATGTGAACGTTGTGTCCTTGATTTTTAGCTAACAAGAATGTTTCGCCGTAGGCGCTGTCGACCATGGCTGGGCTGAAAATTGGGACACCGTTGGCTGCTGCAACTGCAGAGATAGCGGGAATTTTTTTCTTTCCCAGATATTTGCCAAGCAAGTAGAGGAATTCTGCTGAAGTATATTGGTAGTCTTCTTTGCATGTCATAACGAAGTCTGTTACGAGCGTTTCCATTTCTCGATAATCGGTTTCTTTGCCGTAAACATCGTAATATCGGTTGACATCGTCATGGAGCAGTTGCTCATCGTTTACCATATGGTTGCCTTGATAGTAACCAAGACCCATTGCATCCACGATGTCTTCGGAAACGTTGGCGCCAGTCGAAACCAACACGTCGATGAAGCGGTTTTCCATAAGCCAATTAACAATTGTCCATTGCCCCGCGGTACTCATGGAGCCTGCAAAACCCATGGCGATTACGGTGTCTTTTTCTTTAATCATGTTTTCCCAGACATCAACAGCCTCTCCAAGCTTGCGTCCTTGGTAAGCGGTTTTGCCCATTTCTTTTAGTAGTTGTGAGATAGGTTTCTGTTTTGTGACTTTGATTGGTTCTAGTTTCTTTTTGAAGTATGAGTCGCTCATTAATGTGTGCCTCGTTGTAAAATTAATGGGCTTGTATATGAAATTTGTCATTGCAAAAACTAGCCAAACATGCTATTAATCAGTTCCAAAACTTTGCTAACTATTTGAATCTTCCGTAGTCCACTGAAAATCTACATCTTTTCTGGTGCAACCACACCGATTAGCGTTAGTGCATTGTGCATCACGATTTGTATTGCCTGTGTTAGCGTCATTCGTGCATCAACCAGTCCTTCTGAATCTGCTTTGAGGACGGGCAACGCATTGTAGAAGGTATTAAATTTATCCGCTAATGCGTTTGCATAATCAGCAATCATATTGGGCTTGAGGTATTCCGTAGCCTCGACGAAGGTGTCTGGGAAGCTCGCAAGGTTCAATATAAGCTCGCGTTCAAGCCGCTCGGTTAGCAGTTCAAAAGCTGGTTTTTCTGGTTCTCTTGCTGCTTTGCGTAAAATGCTGCATGCCCTAGCATGGGTATATTGTACGTAGGGTGCGCTGTTGGTTTCGAAGTTAAGCACGCGCTCCCAGGTAAAGATAACTGGTTTTGACGGGTCAACATCGATAAGCGCATATCGGACTGCACCTAAGCCAACGAAGTTGGCTATTTTGCGCTTCTCTTCCTCAGACAACATTGGAGAGCGCTTCGAGACTTCTTCGTATGCTCGTTGGATCGCTTCGTCCAACACTGCATCGAATGTGATGTAGTGTCCTCTGCGGCTGCTCATCTTGTAGCCGGGCAAAGTGACCAAATTATAAGCGAAGTGAACCAGATTGTCAGCAAACTCAGTATAGCCTAGTGCGTACACTGCAAGTTTAAGCTGCAACTGAGCCAGCGACTGCTCCATACCGATCACGTTTATGACTTTGTGTGCATGCTTAAACTTCCAGAGTGTGTAAGCTAAGTCGCGAGTGGTGTAAAGCGTGGTGCCGTCAGCGCGCCCAAGCGTCAACGGCGGAACTTCATAATTCTCACCTAAACCTAACTTGCCTTTCAAATCTAGAACACGCATAACTTTGTCAGCATCAAACTCCACCACGCCTTTATCGCTGTAAACAAAAGGTGAAGTCTTCAGCTTCTGCAAAACCTCACTAACCTGCGCACTCCATACAAAGTCGCTTTCCCAATCCCACGAGTCATACTTAACCGCTACCCTCTTCATGGTTTCTCTGAAGCCTTCAAGACACAAGTCACTGACCTCGCGGATAAGCTGTTTGGCTTTAGGTTCACCATCTTCGTAGGCCCGGTTGAGGCGGTTTATTTCTTCCTCCGGATTTTCGTCTTCGCTGATTTTGCGCATCAACGCTTCGAACAGCACTGGGTATTTTTCTTTGAGTTCAGCTGCAATTGACATCCACTCATCAATTTCTTTATTCGCCTTTGCCAAATCATCTGCTGAGTTAACGGCGATAGCAAGATCCCGTGCTCTTTTGAGGCGATTTATTTCTACAAGACAGCTGGTAACGGTGTAGATTTTTCCCACATAGAGGTCGGGTTTCTCTGTGGGTTTAGGTCGACCTAGCTTTTCGTAGCCATAGGCAACTACGGATGATTGTCTGCCGACATCATCAATGTAGTAGTGCCGCGAAACGCAGTGTCCCCTGGATTCCAAAATGCGGGCTAGTGCGTCGCCTATCATTGGGTTTCTTGCTTGCCCGACGTGTATCGGGTGTAGCGGGTTAACACTTGTATGCTCAACAATAATTTTAGTTGAGTTATTCGTTTTCACGAAGCCGTAATCAAACGCTAACCCTTTAACAGACTGGAGAGTTAAAGCCGAGAACTTAGCAAAGTTGACGTGAAAATTGATGTATCCAACACCTGCGCAAGTGACCTTTTCAATCAGTCTGAAGCTGGTTTTATCGATTGCTTCGACAAGGTGCTGGGCGATGTCCAATGGTTTTTGGTTTAGTTTTTTTGCCAATTCAAAACACAGCGATGAAGCTAATTGGCCATATTCAATGTTTGGTGTTTTGTTTAATGTAATATTTGGCGTTTTTATTTCTGGCAAAGCTTTCTCGAGTGCGTTGGCTAATGTTTTTTGGCATTCTTGACGAAACTGGTCGAATGGATTCTCTGAAGCCGCCATTGTCTTTCTCTCCGTTTGTTAAAGCTAATTGTGTAGGTTAATGTTTTAATGTGAAAGCGTTATTTATCTGTCTACTGGATGCAGATGAAGCCAAGAGTGGTTTATTCCGACAAAATGTTTAGGCTATGGTACATGGCACATTGAAGGACCTCAAAGGGTAAAAGTAGCGGCTGAAATTCTGAAAACAAAGGGCTACGAGTTTTCGGAGCCTAAACCAGCTATTGAAGAAAACATTTTAGCTGTTCATGACGCTGATTACCTGTGGAATCTAAAAAAAGGATTAGTTGAAGACCCAGATACCCCCGCCTACGATAAAATTTACGAGTACGCCACACTTTCGGCAGGTGGCTCAATTTTAGCCAGTGAAATTGGTGGTTTTTCTCTTATGCGTCCGCCAGGACACCACGCCGGCAGAAGCGGTGTGGCTTTAGGCGCGGCAACACGTGGGTTCTGTTACCTAAATAATATCGCGATTGCGGTTAAAAAATTATGCAAAAAGACGCTGATTTTGGACATTGACGGGCATCATGGAAATGGAACTCAAGAGATTTTTCAAGGAGATGAAAAAGTGGTTTATGTTTCGCTGCATCAGTCACCTAATTACCCGGGAACTGGCCACTTCTCTGAGGGAAACTGTATCAACTTTGCTTTGCCGTCAGATTGCGGTGGGCAACGGTATTTGGAGACGTTAGATAAAGCATTGCACACGGTGGATTTGAGTAGAGTTGAAGTGGTTGCTGTTTCTTGCGGCTTTGATACTCATCTGGGTGATTTAGCTACGTTAAGCTTAGTGGAGCATGATTATTGGGAGATTGGGAAAAGAGTCGCTTTTCTGAGGAAGCCGGCGTTTTTTGTTTTGGAAGGTGGGTACGTTGGCGAGCGTGTTGGCTTGGATATTGATTGCTTCTTGAGAGGCTATGAAGAAAATAAATAGTTAGAAACGGGCTACTTTTCTTTTTGTGCTTTTTGTTTTGCAACAGTCTTTTTGTTTAATGCTTCGAGTTTCTCTGACACTTTTTCTGACCTTTTCTCTGCTGTAGCTAGTAATGGTTTCCAATCCTTGTTTTTGACGGCGGTCATTAATTGGTCGCATTGTGTAGGTAGTTTTTCTAGTGCGTCATTGAAGCGTTTTTCTGCTGCTTCATCAGAGTCTACGAGTTCTATAGCTTCTTCAGGGCAGAATTCTATGCATTGAGGCTTGTCACCGCATAGGTCACATGCGGTTGCAAAGCCACTGTCACTTTGAATAGTGATGCCGCCGTATTCGCATGCTTGAACGCACCAATCGCAACCTTTACATTTCCTCTCATCAATCATCAACAAACCGGTGCTCTCTTCTTGCGCAATTGCTTTTTCTGGGCATGCTTTAACGCATTTAGCATCTTTACATGCACGGCATGACAGAGCAAAATTGAACATAGGGGTCATGCGGACAACGCGGATTCTTGACCGAATTGGACTTTCTTCGTTTTTTTCTTGGCTGCAAGCTAATTCGCAGATTCCGCAACCAGTGCACTTGCTTGGGTCAACGGAGACGAATTTTCTTTGTTCGTTTTTAGCGGACATTTTTGTGACCAAACCTTCTGGGTGTTTAATATTTGTGTGCATTATTGGCTTTTAACCGTTACTTATGAAAAACAGTTTTTTGATGGAAAACTGGTTTAGCATTTACATCGAATATTCTTTCTTTGGACATACCGTCTGATTTAGTTAGCATGGGAAAAGTAGTTATGTTACTTCTTTGCTGCCTGGAAACCTAAATTTGATGGTGCGGAGGGTGGGACATCTGCCTTATTTTACCGGCAAAAATATACTCGGTATTCTCGTCGAGAGTTTGAACCTATCCCGGGCTACCATTTCCATATTGCATTTTATACCGTTTTTTTTGGTCAGTCAATCGTGTTTTCGCGATGATGTCTTGTTTCAGCTTCTGCATTAACGCTCGCAGTATCGCATCGATATGTTCCTGCTCCGAAAGCTGGTCCGAGTAGGTTATGACCCCCTCCCCGAAATTTCCCCAAATCTAGCTAAGTCATAATGATACAAAAAATATTGAAAAATAAGAAGAGCATTCAACTATGGTATGATAGATTTCCCGGAGAAACAAAAGCGTTGCCAAGAACAAGAGATATCCGTCTTAATGATTTGGTCTTGCTTTTAGGTCTGTACAAATCTTCGACCAAAGACCTAGGTGGAAGAGTTGCCCTGGAAATGTTCAAAGGATGCATGAAAAAGGTAGCTTTGTTTAGGACAACTTGTGGAGATTATAATGATCCAAAATCAATTGGCTGGAAATCAAACAAGGCAGAAGTCCTTTCCACACAGATTCTGAATAAGTAAACCATTGTTAGAGTTTGAAGACTTTGAGCTTGAGAATCTTTCTGCAGCAACAAAAGATGCGTTGCACCAATTGGACTACCCCTGAGGCAGTTACGCGCTTACTTTTTTATAAAAAATAGAATAATTGTGGGCTACTTCTTTCATCTTTCATGAATTATGTGAAGGTATTCATGCGATGATTCTGGGTATGTTGAGTTATTCTCAGGTATCCCTGTAAAAGATTCATACGTTGCTTGGTTTTTTTTCACGCCTTAACAGAGAACTGCCATCTCTTCCTGGACAAATAGAACACCCATCTTTATCAACTGCCCACAATATTTTGTATTCCAAAATCCTCCAACGGCCCCATTCTTGAGGTATATCCGGCGCAATAACGCATGCAATGGGAGGACTGGTGAGATTCCCGCCGCTTCTTCGGCTAAAGACTTCTTGTGCGTCCCTGCTGCCCACCAGTTCCCACACGAATCGTGCAGCCGCTTGGGTTCCCTTACCAGTGATTCCAGCAACCCAAAGCAAAGTTCTCTTTTCCTCCTCGTCCAAACTGAAAGGATTCCTTGTTATGAGGACTATCGCGGAATCTATTGGGTAGTTAGTATGATGCCCAAAGAACTCTATTCCTGTCGTCGAGGTAGCCATTATTTGGTTAAACATGCGACCCTTAGCTTTCACGAAATGAACCCTTCCGATTGAGCAATGCTTTTCAAGCTTTCCAGAAATACTGTCGAACAAACCATTGATGGCAAAGGAGTAAAGATTGCTTATCCCCCCAACCACTAGAACATTGCGCTCTGAAGCTAGATCTGCAGTGTCTTCCCACCCACCGATTCCTACGCTAGTTTCAGAATTGGCCCCGAATTTAGCCATGACTTCCATTATCCCGACGGCATCACTGGTAGCTGCTGACGGTATGGGGCTTTCAGGATACGGTTTGGTTTCACCTAAGACTACCAAGACCTTTTTGCTGAAAAACTCGCGTAGCCTTGTTAGATTGGTTTCAGAATTAGGTGTAAAATCTAGGCAAACAATAGGCGGAATAAGCTTCATTTGTTGTTCGGGTAAACCTTCGAAAAGTTCTCTTTCATATCCCATAATAGTGCGATTTGCTAGAACAAATGATTTTGCTCCTGTAACACCCTCAGGTGTTATTAGTGAAGGCCTAAATAAATCTCGCAAATTATCAATTTTCTCGTATACTTCAGAGGACATAGCAATTCTTCCAATTGGGCAATTCTTTTGAAGCTTACCAGCGATAGTGAGTTGATCGTTGGGCGTGGTATTTGGTTCATTGTCTTGCTTGGTCTGTAGCAAGTTTTTCTTTTCTTTTTCCCCAATTTGATGCACGCCGATGCGCGCAAATATAGGCCTATCTAGGAAGTTTTCTTCCTCGTTAAAATGAACCAAATTCTTCAGTAGTTTGAGCGATGCTTGAACAGCATCGTATGGAGTTGGAAAGAAAAAAATTGCACCATCGGGTGTTCTATCAAATAAAGCACTCTCAAAATTCTTGAATGTGTTGTCAACAAGGGAATTGTATTGTTTGAAAGTCAGCTGCACTTTTTCGTCGGGATTATTTTGCTGTAGCGTTGTTGATTTGCAAATATCAATGTCGATAATACCATTCAGGATAAATTGCTTCTTCTCGTTTTTCTGCAACCTACGCTTATCCTCCCGGAACCGAAGCAAACCTGTTCATCAAGTCAGACTAACAAGTGTATAAGATTTGCGGGAGATGAGGTACAATCGATGACAAGAGCAATTGCCATGCTTTTTCTCAATCCAGTTAGATCATTACTCCTCCATCAAATGATCCTGACATCAATATATTACTGCAAGTATGAAGGCTGCACTTGAGAACAACGCTGCTACAAAGAAGATGAATGAGCTTCTGACCATAGAATATTTGTTTTTTGCGACCTTTGAAATAGCCCAGATATCGCGTGAGATACAGGCTTTCCAGGCTTCCTTGTTTCCTAAAGCTTCCGTAATGACCTTTTCATAAGCAGCTGCGCCTTCATACTCAGATATATCGCGAAAGAACAACAAGTTACGTGTAAGCGTCTTTCTTAATCTTGGGTACATGCAGTAAGCTGCAAAACATACAGAAACAATCGAGAGGAGAAAGCTTAAGGCAAACGGAACTAAAGCTGCGAGTCTTTGAACAAAGACTTCCTTAAGTGTATTTACGTTAGAAAAGTAAAATCCAACTAAGACCCCATTGATGGCTAAAATCGCCGTTGCCTTTGCATCGGAAAAGCGTATCAATTCACTTATAGCTTTATGAATATTCCATAGTTCTTCTGTTTCAGAAGAGATTCGTTTACCCTCCAAGTTATTTCATTAGGTTATTGGTAAATAACTTTTGCGAAAACACTTCCTATATTGCCGATTTGCAAGTAAATGCAAGTAAAACAATGCAGATAAAAACGGTTGACTTATGCTTGAATTTTGAAAACAAAGTGCGGAGGGTGGGATTTGAACCCACGAACCCCTGCGGGATAGGAGCCTCAGTCCTACGCCTTTGGCCATGCTGGGCGACCTCCGCATGTAAGCTTTTGGTTTTTTGAGGCTGGTGCGAAATATAGAATTAGTTATGGCATTTAAAGACTTTACTTTTTGGCTTAGGCCGGCTACTTGTTAGATTTGTTTATTACCTTGAATTTGCTGAATATTTTTGTTGAGGAAGCAAAGTTTATTTCCCTCACAATTATAACAGTGTTATAATTAGGTGATCAAACATGACAAGAAATCTACAACAACGTCCTAGAAACAATAGGAAAAACACCACTAGTACACCTAAACAAGACTAACCGAAGACTCAAAAGCCACAGTAGTAGCCAAACTTGAATCACGCAACCCAGGCGGAAGCGTCAAAGACCGCATCTGCCTAAGCATGATAAACGAAGCCGAAAAACAAGGACTAATCAAACCAGGCAGCCACCATTATCGAACCCACAAGCGGCAACACAGGCATCGGCTTAGCCATGGTCGCCGCAGTAAAAGGCTACCGCCTAATCCTAACCATGCCAGAAACCATGAGCATCGAACGCCGCAACCTACTCAAAGCTTACGGCGCAGAACTCGTTCTCACTCCAGGACCAGAAGGCATGGGAGGCGCCATTAAAAAAGCTGAAGAACTAGCCGCGCAAACACCAAACTCCTTCGTTCCCCAGCAATTCAAGAACTTAGCGAACCCAAAAATCCACAGAGAAACCACAGGACCAGAAATCTGGAACGACACCGACGGCAAAGTCGACATTGTAGTCGCAGGCGTTGGAACAGGCGGAACAATAACAGGCATAGCACAATACATTAAACCGCTCAAACCAGCGTTCAAAGCCGTAGCCGTAGAACCTGCAGCTTCACCAGTCCTAAGCGGCGGACAAAAAGGACCACACAAAATCCAAGGCATCGGCGCAGGCTTCATCCCAGACGTTCTGAAACTTGACTTAGTGGATGAAATCGTCAAAGTCAAAGATGAAGATGCAATTCAAACCGCAAGGCAACTGGTGCATAAAAGAAGGCTTACTCGTAGGCATATCCTCAGGTGCAGCAGCCTTTGCAGCCTTGAAGTTGCTAAACGACCAGAAAACGAAGGCAAACTCATAGTCGTCATTCTTCCAGACACTGGAGAACGCTACCTCAGCACAGTCTTGTTCCAAGAGACAGCCTCAAGCACAAACTCTAGAATCCAAATCCTGATTTTTCTCTTTTACAAGACGCTTCTCTTATATTCCCCCTTCTTAATTATTGAGAAGAAGGTAAGCAAAATGACAACAAACGCTAACCAACCTCGCCTTAAAGAATGCGAACAATGAATGATAAAGAACAATGCACTGATAAGAATCTGGAAGTAGACTGCTGGAACCCAGACAAAATGCTTGACATCTTAATGCGAAACCATGACGAAGTTGAACAGAACTGGGTTGAAAAAGGCTTACCAAAACTTGTAGACAAAATGATGAGTAATTACCAAACTTTCGGCGGCATGGACCATCTTGAAGGAAGAGATCTTCCTTCAAAAAAAGTTGTCACCGAAGTTCTAGAAGACTTATTCACAGTTTTCTTCCCAGGCTATTTGGGCAAAGCAGAAATCACCAAAGCCAACATAAAATATTATCTTGGCAACAACCTTAACCTCAGTGTACACTCGACTCACCGAAGAAGTTGAGAAAAGCCTCAAGTATATTTGCAGAAAAATAAGCGAGTGCCCACAGGACGTCTGCCAAAAAAGAGCCAACGTCGTTGTCAAAGAACTTCTTGAGAAACTTCCTGAAATACGCTCAATGCTCAGCGGAGACATCGAAGCAGCTTACGCCGGAGACCCAGCAGCAGTAAGCACGGAAGAAGTTATCCTAAGCTACCCCTGCGTTTTAGCAATAACAACTTACAGAATAGCCCATGAACTATATCTTCGCGGAATCCCCTTGATTCCCAGAATAATGAGCGAGCACGTGCATTCCTTAACAGGCATAGACATTCATCCAGGAGCAAAAATCGGCAAAAACTTCTTCATCGACCACGGCACAGGAGTAGTCATCGGAGAAACCACAGAAATTGGTGACAACGTAAAACTCTACCAAGGCGTAACTCTGGGCGCATTAAGTTTTCCGAAAGATGAGAAAGGCAACATTATCAAAGGAAGAAAAAGACATCCTACAGTTGGAAACAACGTTGTTATATATTCAGGTGCAACCTTGCTTGGACCGGATGCCGTAATTGGCGATAACGTTGTCATAGGCGGAAATGTCTGGATAACATCATCAGTTGCCTCAGATACAAAAATAACGATTGCTCCACCTGAGCAAAATTATAAAAAAGAAAACCATAACGAAAAATAGGTTAATTATAGCAAGCGGAAGTTTTCTTTCACCGTAGTCAACACTACGTGCGTGTTTGTCCGTTCAATGTATGGCAAAGACAGCAATTTCTTGGTGAATGCGCCAAGGTCCTCTCGGCTTTTAAACTTTGCAACAATGATAGCATCTGTTAAGCCTGTGACGTCGTAGACGCTGCACACATTCGGAATTTTAGCAATTTCTTCTCGGTTTCGACAAGCCTGCCCTTTGAAACTGTGATTTCAGTCACGACTGTTAACTGGTAACCGAGTTTTTCATGGTCCAAAATACTGAGTAGCCCTTAATGAGGCCTTCATCTTCCATTTTCTTGATTCTGGACAAAACAGTGCCAACTGAAACGCCTACAGTTTTGGCTATTTGTCTGCTTGAAAACCTTGCATCTTCTAAAAGGCCTTTAAGAATTTTTAAGTCTGTTTCATTTAATTCCATACTCTTACTTCCTGCACATTTTTTCAATTTTATTGGCCTTTATGAGACATTAGTTTTTATTATCGTGTGATTATATTAATAAAAGTTTAGTTTTTTCTGCAAGTCATTAAATGCTAAGGTTAAGAATATGAAGATTAAAGAGCGTTATAGCTACTTTGGATTTTGGTGCTAATCGGATAGTAATCTTAAATTACTGCACCAACCCCAATAGTTTGAGCCACTACAATGCAAATAAAATATGACACCATACTCGTACTGGATTTTGGGGGACAATACTGCCATCTTATCGGCAGAAGAATCAGAGAACACGGCGTCTACTCAGAAATTGTTCCCCACGATATATCACCCGAAGAAGTAAAGGCCCTAAACGAAAAATTCAACGTTAAAGGCTTAATTCTTTCAGGAGGACCCTCAAGCGTTTACGAACCAAACGCGCCTAAACTTCGACCCGCGAATTTTAGAGGTAAATTTGCCGATTCTAGGCTTATGCTATGGACATCAGCTTTTAGCTCAATTAACCAACGGAAAAGTTGAACCAGCAACCTGCAAAGAATACGGCATTGCGCAAGTATCTATCGATAAACCTGTAGGCGTGCTGGAAGGGTTAAGTGAGAAAGAAAAGGTTTGGATGAGCCACGGCGACACAGTTTTTGCTCTACCACCTGAATTTGAAGCATTAGCTCACACGGAAAACTGTCCAGTCGCCGCTTTTAGGCACAAGAAAAAACCAATTTACGGTTTACAATGGCACCCAGAAGTTATTCACACAGAAAACGGCATGCGCATGCTCCGCAACTTCATCTTTCAAGTCTGCAAGTGCCAAGCCAACTGGCAAATGGAAGACCTAATCGGAAAAATGGTTACAGAAATAAAATCGGAAATAGGCGCGAGTCAAAGCCATAATAGGCTTAAGCGGAGGCATAGACTCAAGCGTCGCGACCGCACTTGCAGCCCAAGCACTTGGAGATAAGCTTAACAGCAGTTTTTGTTGACCATGGGTTCATGAGGGAAGGCGAACCTGAAGCAATCAGAGAAACCTTCCAAAAATTCACAATCAACTTCATAGTAGCTAATGCACAAGAACGGTTTATGCAGAAACTCAAAGGCGTCGCAGATCCCGAAATGAAACGAAAAGTAATCGGAGAAGAGTTCATCCGAGTTTTCGAGGAAATCGCTGAAAAGGCAGGCGCCGAATACCTGATTCAAGGAACAATTTACCCAGACAGAATTGAATCAGGTTTCAGAAAAAACTCAAACAATATAAAATCGCATCATAACGTTGCGGGATTACCATTAAAAATTAAGTTCAAAAAAATCGTTGAACCTCTCCGTGACCTCTACAAAGATGAGGTGCGCAAAGTTGCTAAAATGCTGGGATTACCCAAAGAAATTGTCAATCGACAACCGTTCCCGGGACCGGGCTTGGCAGTTAGGATAATAGGAGAATTAACTGCAGAAAAAGTGAGTGTTGCCAAAAAAGCCGATACTATTGTTCGCCAGGAAATTGAGAAAAATGGCTTCGAGGAACATTTATGGCAATACTTTGCCGTGTTAACAGACACAAAAGCGACAGGCGTGAAGGGCGACTCGAGAGCATATGGTTACGTAGTGGCAGTTCGAGCTGCGGAAAGCCGAGAAGCAATGACGGCTAACTTTGCCCAAATTCCATATCCGGTACTTGAAAAAATTTCAACCCGAATAACAAACGAGATTCCACAAGTTACCCGAGTGGTGTATGATATTACACATAAGCCTCCTGCAACAATAGAGTGGGAATAAAGTCCAAAATTCTTTAAATAAAAACAAGCCATACACTATTACTCTCACAACAAGGTGACACGTCTGAAAGCGGTAATCTTAGCAGGAGGCTTCGCAACTAGGCTACGACCACTAAGTTGCTCTAGGCCAAAGACTCTTTTCCCAATAGTTAACAAACCATTGCTTGAATGGATTTTTGAAAGACTATCTGGCAACGGCGTTGATGAAGCCATAATGGCAGTTAATGCTCTTACCCAGTTTTACATAAAGCAAGAACGACCAGCGAGACATGGATTGAAAATCAGATTCTCGATTGATCCGCCGAAAATGCCTCTGGGAACAGCGGGGCCAGTGAAAAAAGCTGAAAAACTTTTGGGACATGATGAGCCATTTATTGTCTTGAACGGAGACATCTTTGCTGACATTAGTTACAGGGAACTAATTAACGCGCACATTAATTCGGGAGCTTTAGGGACGATTGCATTGTGCAAGGTTGAAGATCCATGTAGGTACGGCGTGGCTGAATTAGTAAATGGTAACTGCATAAAACGGTTTATAGAAAAACCATCTAAGAGCAAAGCGCCAAGCAACCTGATAAACGCTGGAGTCTATGTTCTAAGCCCAAAAGTCTTTGACTACATTCCCCCCGGAAAGGCAGTTTCAGTTGAGAGAGAGGTTTTTCCCAAACTGGCCGAAGAGGGCAAACTCTACGGTCATTTCGTTAGTGGTATATGGATAGACATAGGGAAACCGGAAGAATACTTGACAGCAAACAAAATCATACTTGATTCCTTGGCTAAAAATCTCAAACAGAAAAAAGCTGAAAACTTTGAAATAAAGAATCCAGTAGCATTTGACAAAAGAGTTTTGGTAGACGAAAGATCAATTATTGGACCATATGCAATTTTAGGAAAAAATGTTAGGGTAGGGAAAAATGTTCAAATAAGCAACTCGGTGATTTTTCCTAACGTACAGATAGATGATTTTGCCTCAATTGACGGGGCGATAATTGGGGAAGGAGCAAGAATTGGAAAAAAAGTTAAGATTCGTAGCGGTTGCATAATTGGGGATCATGCAAAAGTTAAAGATAATGTTGAGCTTTCAGGGAAGGTTTGTCCAGGTAAAGAAGTGTCTGAAAACGTTTTAAAACCCAAGATTCACTGTTAGTAGTATTGAAGTGATAGCTATGAGCGAAAGAAAACTGTTTGGAACAAACGGCATCAGAGGACTAGTTAACGTTGAATTAACGCCTGAAATGGCAATAAAAGTTGGTTGTTCAATTGGAACGTTTTTTGGAAGAAAAAATTTGCTTTTGGGACATGACGCTAGAACTAGCGGCCTAATGCTTTCTAAAGCGGTGATTTCTGGTTTAACCGCGACTGGATGTAACGTGTTTTTCGCTGGAATGGCTCCAACGCCCGCTTTGCAATATGCAGTTAAGAACCATAACATGGATGGAGGAGTAATAATAACTGCATCTCATAATCCGCCGGAATATAACGGCATTAAAGTTATTTGGAGTGACGGCATAGAAACTTCACATGAGCAAGAAGTTGAAATAGAAAACATTTACTTTGATAACAAAATAGTTTTTGCAGAATGGGATAAACTTGGAAGAGAACGCGAACTCCAAGGAATTAACGATGAATATGTGCAAGCCATAAAGAAACTTGTTAACCAACAGAAAATAGCCCAAAAACACTTTCATGTTGTAGTTGATGCCGCTAACAGCGTTGGAGGCATTACAGCACCACCGCTAATGAGAGAACTTGGCTGCAAAATAACCACCATCAACGCAAACATTGACGGCACATTTCCAGGAAGATTACCCGAGCCAAGACCAGAAAGCCTTGGAGAG
This sequence comes from Candidatus Bathyarchaeota archaeon, assembly GCA_963831865.1. Taxonomy (GTDB): domain Archaea; phylum Thermoproteota; class Bathyarchaeia; order Bathyarchaeales; family Bathycorpusculaceae; genus Bathycorpusculum. The sequence goes on from CAWHSP010000048.1 coordinate 191,760, forward strand.
TTGGCTTCAACTGTTAAAGCAATCGGCGCAGATATGGGTGTAGCGTTTGACGGGGATGCTGACAGATCAATCTTTGTTGACGAGAACGGCATGATTTACTGGGGAGACAAAACCTTCGCCATCATCATAAAACAATTTTTAACTAAGAACCCAGGCGCTAAGATTGTTACGCCCGTGAGCTCTTCCACACTAATCAAGGACACAGTGGACGCTTACAAGGGCGAATTAGTCTGGACTAAAGTTGGAAGCGTAACTGTCTCGCAGAAAATGAAAGAACTTGACGCCAAATTGGGCGGGGAAGAAAACGGCGGAGTTTTCTATGGTCCTCACCAAGCAGTCCGTGATGGAGCAATGACGACAGCTCTGATTCTAGACATAATGGCTCAAACGGGACAATCTTTATCTAAACTAGTTGCTGAGCAGCCCCAATATTTTATTGAGAAAGGAAAAATTGAGTGCCCAGACGAGAAAAAAGAAATTCTACTGCGGAAGCTCTATGAACAAGTTAAGGGCGAAAACATCAGCACAATAGACGGCGTAAAAATCTGGTTTAGCGACAACAGCGCTATTCTAATGAGACCAAGCGGGACAGAACCAGTTTACAGACTCTATGCAGAGGCAAAAAACCATGAAAAAGCATTAAAGCTGATCAAAGACTACAGTTCTATGCTCGAAAAAATCCTCGAAAACATCTAGCAAACAAAAGCTCAAAGGGGGAAACCTGCGATGCCCGAGATTCTTAATGTAAAAATCGAAGAGATTGATACGAATGAAAAGCGCTCAAAATATTTAGTTAGCGTTATAGGATGCGGGCAAAAAGGAATTCTATTCGCAGTTGCTTTTGCGAATGCAGGGTTCAAAGTAGTGTGCTCAGATGCTGACGTAAGCGTTATAAAAAAAGTTGCAAAGGGAAAAACACCTTTTGCAGGGCAAGAAACTGAGGACAACTTGAAGAGGCTGATAACTGCAGGACAATTAACTGTAACCAGTGAATTGAAAAAGGCTGTTTCAAAAAGCGATATTATTATAATAGCTGTGCCTGCAAAAGTAGATGATAAGAAAAAAATCGATTACTCAGAAACATTGAACGCCTGCAAGCAAGTTGGAGCAGCGCTGCGCTCTGGAGCACTGGTGATTTACGGTGTCGCTGCAAGTTTAGGCTTTATTGAGGGAACGACAAAGGATACATTAGAGAACACTTCAGGGCTTAAAGCGGGTGCGGATTTCGGTTTAGCATACTGTCCAATCCTCGACTCGGAGACTAACGCAAAGCAGTTTAGCAAATTTGAATTAAGAGTCGCTGGAGTTGGAAAACCCAGCTTAGAAGCAGCAACAAACATTCTAAATACAATAACGAAAAACGTTAAACAAGTTAACGATGTCAAAACGGCAGAAATAGCAGCACTCTTCACAGTTGCTAAACAAGACGCAAACACAGCCTTAGCAAATGAGCTAGCGATATTCTGCGAAAATGTAAACATGGATTACTTTGAAGTTCTAAAATTGCTCGGTCTAAATGAAAAGATTTGTCCGACAACCGTCGCAGAAGAAAACAAAAATGAAGCATACTTTTTGCTTGAAATTGCAGATAATATTAATGCGAAACTCAGACTTCTATCATTATCTAGGCAAATAAATGAAGATATGGTTAAACACGCAGTTAATTTAACGCAAGATTCGCTGCGAAGCTGTGGCAAAACGTTGAGAAGAGCGAGGATTGCTGTTCTAGGCATAATTAGTCCAAGCACCGCAACAGTAGTTTTTGTTAAAATGTTAGAGTTGAAAGGCGCCAAGGCGAGCCTTTATGATCCAACATCAAGAAGAGACTCACAAGATTTGGCTTTTGTAAAGAGTAGCTTAAATGAGGCAGTGGAAGGCGCTGACTGTATTGTGATACTCGCAAACGATGAGCAGTTTTTTCGCTTAAACCTGAAGAAGCTCAAACCATTAACTAAAACGCCGTCAATAATCGTGGATTTAGCTGGTGTTTTTGAGCCTAAAAAGGTGGAATCAGAAGGCTTCAAATACCGTGGGCTAGGAAGAGGTACTGGATAACAATGAGGAAAGTTGGCGTGGCAGTTATCGGGACAGGTTCATGGGGCAAAAACCATGCGAGAGTCTACAAGGAACTACCACAGACTGAGCTTATAGCGATTTGTGATGTGAATCCAGAAAGAGCCAAAACCATGGCCGACCAGTTCGGCGTAAAAGCTTACACGGACAGCTCACGAATGCTAAAAAACAAAGAAATAGAAGCCATAAGTGTATGCACTTGGTCAACGCATCTTGCTAAAGAAGCGCTCAAAGGTCTCATGGCAGGAAAAAATGTTCTGGTTGAGAAACCTATGGCAACCAACACAAAGCAAGCCAAGAAACTTTGTGAAACGGCTCAGGAAAACGGTCTATTATTAACTGTTGGGTTTTTAATGCGGTTCATTCCTGGACTTCAGAGCATCCGTGAGGCAGTGGAGAGCAAAAAAATCGGTGAATTAGTGTGCGCTACTGCTAAACGTGTTTCTCAGTGGCCCGAAAGAATCGGCGATGTTGGAGTTGTTAAGGATACAGCTATTCATGACATAGATGTCATGCGATTCATATCCAAGCAGGATCCAATTACCGTTTACGCGAAAACAGGAAGCATGCGAATCAAAAAATTCGAGGACTATGCTCACATAATGCTTACATACAAAAACGGAAAAAGCGCTTTCATAGAATCCAACTGGTTAACACCCTACAAAACACGAACTCTGACCGTTACGGGAAGCGACGCCATAATGAGGTTGGATTACATAACTCAAGACTTGTGGATTGAACAGCAAAAAGAGACGCGACAGCCAAGATATCCGTTCCAAGAGCCACTAAAATGCGAATTGCAACACTTCGCAGAATGCATACTTGAAAAGAAAAAGCCACTCATAGCTGGAGAAGATGGCGTAAAAGCCTTAGAAATTGCTCAAGCTGCAATACAATCTTCAGCCAAAAACAGAGCAGTAAACTTAGAGAGATAAAAAATTATTTGAGATTGAAGGGTTTTCCTTCAGTTACTATTTTTTCAGGTACTTTTTCTTTCCATTTCTTTAAGAAGGGCAGGTCATCAGCTTCTTTCCGCAACTCGTCAGGCAGCATTTCTGGAATTTCGTCTCTTATTGGGTACCAGCGTAAACATTTGGGACAAACGATTAAACCTTCCACTATTTCGTCTTTCTCTTCGAAAACATGAAGGTCAAGTGGATGATACTTGTCTATTGGGCAAGCCAAGATTTCCATTAGTTTTCGCTTCATTTTTCTTACCGAAATAGATAGTTAACCTCTGAGGTATTAAAACTTGCTTGGCAACGAAGAGACCTGGATGTCCAAAACGGTTTGATACCAATTAGGGCCTGTACTTCGGACTATTCGAGAAAACGTACAAATATAACCAACACCTAGACGTATCAAGTTTTTGAGCTACCTTCAGCTTAGTTTTCTCGACGGGGTTCTCGCTTCCAACCGAGTGTTGAAAATCATAATAATGAATCCATCCGCCGCTTTTCTTAAGCGCCAAAACAGCATAAGGCAAATAATCTAGAGCTTTTTCAGGCAAAGGCATCAAAACGCGGTCCGCCTTGCTTTGCAACTGAGCAATGATTAAGTCTTTTGAGTCTCCTCGCAAAGGGATGACTTTATTGTAAACTCTATTCACTCTAACATTCTCTTCCATGAATTGAACTGCAACGGGGTTAACGTCAATCGAGAATACTTTGCTTTGGGCAACTTTTTTGGCGATTATTATGCTAAAGCATCCAACGCCTGCAAACATGTTAACAACTGTTTCACCGCTCTTAACTAAACTAGCAACCCGGTGCCTCTCATGTAAAAGCCTTGGAGAAAAATAGCATTTCTCAACATCAACCGCGAAGATGCAGCCTGCCTCCTTGTGTTGAGTGCTTGTTTTATCTTCGCCCGCCGATAACTTTAACGTTCGAACTCTAAAATCGCCGAAGATGGGGCTAGTTTGGTTAAAAACAGTTTTTACGTTTCCGTGGACCGACATTATTTTATTTGCAACTGTTTCAGCGCTGCGAGTGTTGCCTTTTGACATTTTAAAGATTGCTATGTCGCCTATTATGTCAAAGGAGTCGTATACTTGCTTTAGCTCTTCGGTTGGAAGAGTCGTTGACAGTTTTTCTCGAAGCCGTTTCCTCAATTACATATCCTCATTAAAGACAAGGTATTGGAAACGTTTAAAAGCAAAATACTTTTCTTTGTAGGACAAGGCGTTTCTAATGGAAAAGTCAGGAATTGTTTACGAATGCATGAGATGCGGGGCAAGAGTGCCATCTGAGGAACTAGAGCTACGAGGCGGAGAAACAAAATGCATCATTTGCGGCTACAGAATTCTAAAAAAGGTTAAACCGCCAGTAGTTAAACGGGTTCAGTCAAAATAAGAAGTTACTCGTACTTTGCAGTACGAATCTCAATTTTTGCTTTTTAAAAGATTTCTCTGTCTCCGAGTTTGCGCAAAGCTTTTCTTTTAAACCTGATTGGTTCACCCAACAAATCATCATCAAGGTCTTTTTCAACGGTTTTCCGTTTGACTGTTTCGCCGCAGACCCCTCCTGGTAACAATCGCCTTTTCAGGCACATTGAATAGGTGCAGTTTGCAACATTGCACATTTCTTCTGTTAATCTACACCCAACGGAGTCTCGACGGTAGAAGACGTTGTTTTGGGCGCATTTAAAAGAGCCGCATGTTGGAGAACAAGCTTTTGATTGAGCCAATAGATACACCTCAACTGTCAAATCAAAATCGGTTTCGTTTTGTTCTAATGTTTTCTCTAATTCTATTGGAAGCCATATAAACTTTTTTCTTGTCAAAGGACAAATTGTAAAGTTGGCTTTAAGAGAAAAGATGCTTTAGCGCTTTTTCATCTATAAATTTCAACGGCTACAAATAAGATTATAGCAAACAATATTATGACTATGGTTATGAATGTGGTTGCTTGAATTAGAAAGGGACCTAGAACAATATATTTGTCAAGTTTTATTTGAACTGAAGTTGGTTGATTTACAGATATGGTGACAGCTTGATAATCGCTTGGTGCGACCTGAGCAAAATGCCACTATTTGCATGTTGCCGCACAATAATATCTAAATTGCTGGAAGAACATTGAAACGCAACTGATTTATGCTAAAAAACAATATTAGCAACGTGATTTTTAAAAGGGAGAGTTCCTATCTACAAAGAAAAATCAGGTTAAACATTTGGAAAAAAACATCGAAGCCACACTTTCAGGGGCTTTAAGAAAGCAAAAATACCATTTTGTGGGTAGTCACTCTGCAGTCAAAAGGTGTAAGTGGCTTTATGAATCTTTAATTAATGATAGACCATGTTATAAGCAGAAGTTTTACGGCATCAAGTCGCATAGGTGCATTCAGATGTCACCTTCCCTTTACTACTGCACTCAGCAGTGCCTTTTTTGTTGGAGAGCCCAAAGCGGAGATTTAGAGGTTACTTGGGACGAGACGAAGATTCCAAAGGTAGATGAACCAAAAGTAATTGTTGAAGGATGTTTTAAGGCGCAGGAGAGAATTTTAACAGGCTACAAGGGAAACCCCAAAACAAATTGGCGCAAATTTCAAGAAGCCCTGACACCTAAGCAAGTTGCAATAAGCCTAACTGGTGAACCAACACTTTACGAGCCACTAGGAGAGTTGATTAAAACTTTCCATCAAAAAGGTTTAACAACATTTCTGGTTTCGAACGGAACATTACCCGTTAAACTCTTAAAACTAAGCCAAGAACCCACTCAACTGTATATTTCATTGTGTGCACCAAACGAGCAAATATACAAACAGGTTTGTCGTCCAGAGTTTCCAGGTGCTTGGGCAAAAATAAACGAAACTCTTGGTTTGCTGCAGAGTTTCAGTTGCCCTACGGTGATTCGCATGACGCTGGTGAAAGAGCACAACATGAGCAATGTTGAAGAATATGCTAAACTTATTGAAACAGCTAAGCCAACCTACATTGAAGCAAAAGCGTATATGCATATTGGATTCTCTAACTTACGCTTAAGCTTTGACCGGATGCCTCGGCACACTGAAGTTAGAGGCTTTGCCGAACAGTTGGCAGAAAAAACGGGGTACAAAATTATTAACGAGGCGCCAGAGAGCAGAGTAGTTCTGTTAAGCAGGTTGGAGAAGCCTATTCAGGTGGGCAACAACTAGCTTACTCAGGCTTAGTTGGATAAACTTAAATACTTAATTTTTTGCCCTTAGGCTCTAACTACCTATCAAGCGGTTGCCGACATTGTAAGCAAAGGAAAAGGCCGAGTATTTCGCAGAAAAGACGGTAAATACTTTGTCTATCTTCCTAAAGATTTAGCGGAAGATAGCAAAATTCCATTTAAGGGTTCAGATGGAATCGCGGTTAAGGTAAGCTTTGCGTTGGGCGACAGCAAGTTCTATTTGAGAAATGGACTATCCCCTAACAACCGTAAAAAACAAGCAAACGCTAAGGGGAATCAAAATAAATAGTCAAACGCCACTTACTTAGTGGTGTAATTTTGTCATCTTTAGAGAGCGTCCTTCAAGAAGTCAAAAAAGAGCTTATGCAAAAAAATCAAATCCGCGAGGATGCACATGAAAGCATGCGTAAAGCAACAAGCCTCTCTAAACAAGCCATACTTTTGAGCCACCAAAAAAAATACGTTGAAGCTGAAAGCTTTATTAAAAATGCTAAAGAGAAAATTTCAGAACTCCAGGTTTTATCAGTGCAGTATCCTGAGATTGTCTATGGAGGGATGTTTAGTGCAGCGCTTCAGGAATATTCGGAAGCTCGAATATTTTTGAATCTTGTAAGGGAATCACGTTTTGTAACTCCAGCTGAAATTAAGGTGCCATCTGTTGATTACGTGCTTGGTTTAGCAGATGTTATTGGTGAGTTTAGGCGTTTAGCGCTTGACAATTTACGTTATGGAGAAGTCAAAAAAGGCGAAGAATGTCTAGAGATAATGGATCAAGTTTTCATTCAATTATTAGCTCTTGACGAAGCTTACATGCTTGTTCCAGGACTTAGACACAAGTCTGATACTGCAAGAAGAATAATCGAAGCCACACGCGGAGACATTACATTAGAAATTCGAAGAAAATCACTTGAAGACACCTTAAAGCAGTTTCAACCATTAAAACACATCCGCAAACCCACTGCGAAAAAGGTTAAGCCTTGAGCAAACGCCGCAACTAATGGAAAGCTTTTCCGTTCAAAAGGCACACAGAACACAGCTTTGTTTATCACAGAAAATAGTTAAGGAAGATAAGCTGCCTCCAAAAATAAAAACTGTCGCAGGTGTGGACGTGTCATATGTTGGCAATTTGGGCGTTGGAGCATTAACAGTTTTGGATTATGATTCGCTGGAGATTTTGGAAACCCAAGTTGCAGCTTGCCAAGTTAGGATACCGTATATTCCAACTTTGCTATCCTTCAGAGAGCTTCCGCCTGCGATTTTGGCGATAAAAATGTTGAAGATTCAGCCAGACGTTTTTCTCGTTGATGCACAAGGACTTGCGCACCCACACAGATGTGGATTTGCTAGCCACCTTGGACTCGCATAAGGAAAGTCAACTGTTGGCGCTACAAAAAGCCGGTTGATTGGAACGCCAGTGGAGCAAGACGGAAAAGTACTTTTAGGTGATAAAGGTGAAGTTATCGGTGCGATTGTAACCGCTAAACAGGGTATCAAACCTGTTTATGTAAGCATTGGGCATATGGTGTCTCTTGATAGCGCCATCGAAATTGTTAAGCATTGCTCCAAAAGCCGAATTCCAGAGCCGCTGCTGCAAGCATACAAGTTAGCGTCTAAAGAAAGAATCAGACTTGCTCAAGAAGGCAAAGTAAATAACATTGAAAACCAGAACTAAGGCTAGAGCGTGAAATGGTTGGCTGAAGAGATATCATTTGCTGAGTTCCAAAAACTTGATTTACGCATAGGAAAAATAGTTGAAGCAACTGAAGTTCCGAACTCAAGAAAACTAATAAAAATAATCGCTGATTTTGGTGCGGAGAAAAGGCAGGCGGTTGCAGGTTTACAAAAATGGTATAAACCTGAGGAACTGATTGGTAAAAAATGTGTTTTCCTGCTTAATCTGCATAAGCGCGTTGCTAGCGGGTATAGAGTCTCAATGTATGGTTTTAGCTGCTGAAGATAGTGAAGGAAACGTTACAGTGCTAATGCCCGAAAAGGATATTGTTGAAGGAAGCAAAATCGGTTAACCATAAAAAAATTTTTTCCAGATTTCCCATGAGTCGACATGAAAACAGTTAAATTCCTAAATTAGAACACGTTATTGTATAATTTATTGTGAAGGTTATCTTTATGGCAGTTAACGAAGAAGCACTTATGTGGGTTGAAAAGTACCGCCCAAAAAACCTGAACGAAATCGTAGACTTACATGACATAACTGAAAGCCTCAAAGCTTTCATGAGAAACCCAAAAACTATGCCACACCTCATGTTCGCAGGGATACCTGGCACAGGAAAAACCACGCTTGCCCTTTGCATTGCTCATGAACTTTTTGGTCCAAACTGGAAAAGCTTCACATTGGAGCTTAATGCTTCTGATGAAAGAGGCATCGACACGGTCCGTGAGAGAGTTAAGGATTTTTCGCGTTATAGCCGTGCAGGCTTTGGTAATATTCCGTTTGCATTGATTATTCTGGATGAGTGTGACCAGATGACTGGTCCTGCCCAGACGGCGTTGAGAAGAATCATGGAGACCAGCTCCCGCACATCAAGATTCATTTTGATATGCAACCAATCAAGCAAAATCATAGAACCCATACAAAGCCGCTGCGCCATATTCCGTTTTTCAAGATTAGATAAGCAGGCAATGAAGGAGCAACTTCAATGCATAGCCAAAAAAGAAAATGTTAATCTTTTGCCTGAAGCCGCAGAAAGAATAGTAGATTACTCAGAAGGAGACCTTAGACACGCCATAAACGCTTTGCAAACAGCTTCAGCTTACAAAGAAGGGGTGGTGGATGAGAAGACTGTTTCCATAGTTGTTGGAGAAGCCAGCCCAATGCAAGTTCAAAAAATGATACGAAAAGCACTCTTCGGCGAATTTATTGAGGCAAGAAAGACAATGTATGAAATAATGGGGTCTTATGGTTTTTCAGGTTCCGAAATAATACGTCAAGTACAGCGGGAAATCTTCAAAATGTCTGATCTCACGCCTGAACAAAAAGCCGAACTATCAAATGTCATTGGTGAATATGATTACCGCTTAACACAAGGCGCCAACAGCGATATCCAGTTAAGCGCTTTGCTTGCTCAATTCGCAAAATTCGGTAAAGCCTTAGGGGAAAACTATTGAGAAATGATCTTTTATGGGTTGAGAAGTATCGCCCAAAAAAGATAGAGGATATTGTTGGCAATGAAGAAGCGAAAGCCACCTTTCTTGAATGGCTATACGGCAAGCGTAAAACAGCAAAAAAAGCAGTTCTTCTCTATGGCCCCCCAGGTGTTGGCAAAACCGCGCTTGTTAATGCCGCCGCAAAAGAGTTCGGCTCTACAATTATTGAAATGAATGCAAGCGATACAAGATCCGAAAAAGCTGTCAACGCGATTGCAAAACCAGCAACGTCCTATCTCGCCTTAGATACTTTCACTGCTAAAAGCAAAGGTAACATGCTTTTTCTCGATGAGGTTGATGGCATTGCAGGCAACGAGGATAGAGGCGGAGTAAGCGCAATAATAGATATCGTTGAAAAATCGCGAGTGCCAGTAATAATGGCAGCAAACGACCCAGATATAGACAAACTTAGACCGCTAAAAAAAGTTTGTTTGCTAATACGTTTTCACCAAATCCGAATTCCACTGCTCATTGCACTCTTGCAGAAGATTTGTTTGCTGGAGCATGTGAAAGCAGAGTTCGAAGCGCTTGAAAGGATAGCGCAAAACAGCAGGGGCGACGTACGGTCAGCCATAAATGATTTGCAAAGCCTCAGCGAAGAAAAATGTATCCTTACCATCCAAGACACCATGGTGCTGTCGTCAAGAAACAAAGACATTAACATGGATGAAACAATGAGTGGCTTTTTCAGTGCAAAATCTGTTGCCGAAGCATCCAGCTTACTTAGCCGCTCAAGCATAGACTATGATGAGTTTATCATGTCAGTTGCAGATAACCTTCCAAGACGATACACAAACTTAGATGAACTAGGCATCCGCATATGATTTTGTTTCTCAAGCAGATGTATTTCGGGGAAGAATCGGAACAGAGTATTGGCATCTTCTAAAGTACTTCTTCAACTCCCTATCTCAAGCAGCGGCAGTTGCACCTGAATCTTACAAGCCTTTCGAGTTTATTTCTCCGCCGATTAGGATCATAACTTTGTTTTGGACTAAAGGCAAAAGAGCCACGCTTAATAATATCTGCGGCAAAATTGGAGCCCAATGCCACGTTTCCCACTCAATAGCTAAGCACGATTTTGTCCCCTTCATCAAAATAATGCTACAAAAGCAAAAATCAGAACCATTAATAGACTGGTTCAAATTTACACCTGAAGAGGTAGATTTCCTAACAAAAATGAACAAGTACTAGGAGAAAACGCCAACGGTAATAGTTTTGAATCCGAAGGGTTTCAAGCTTCCAAGGGTTGAAAAAGAAAAGTTCCTTCTCCTAATACGGCTCGGGTTGGAGTATGAACGAGATGTAGCCCTCTATTCCGTTAAAAGTTATAATAATATTGAGAAACTTATAGAAACAGTAGGTAGCATTTTAAACTCTGAAGTTGTTTTTCTACAAAAATGCACCCGCTGTGCAAAAGATTTCTCATGCAAAGACTGCAAATACAATGAGTTATGTACCACAAAAAACCTGCCCTTCAGTTGCGTTTGCCCTCAATGCTTAAGGGATAGAAAGCAGTTTGAAGAATATCTCGAAAAATTCTAGCGCTAACCCTTATTTTTCAATCTGCGCTATGAAACTTCTCTCTTTTTAGAAATAGAAGAGACTAATGAGATTGATAAAAACTGGTCAAGAGGAGGAATAAGTCTCTCGGATATTGCGCCTTCTGATCAGAGCTAGTGAGGCTAGGCATTAAAGCAGAAGTTGCCTCAAGCGCGATTCCAATGATAACAACAAATGGAAAGCTTTAGCCTTCAGGGTTTGATTCCTGCTGCACAGATGCTGTCTGCGTAGGTAAGGTTGAGTTTGTTTTAGGCGCTACTGGTTCAGTTCTTGTCTCATTTATATGAGTAGTATTTTGCTCTTGGATAGGTTCTTGTTGCTGAGTAGAAGAGTGCCAATTTGCGGTGTTAAGGGACGCTCCATCAATAGTTCCAGATTGAGCTGCTGAAGCACTCAGGGTTATTGAAGTGATCATTGAAATCCACATGTTCCCATTGCTTCAGGAAATACAAAACGTAGTGTTTCAGGCAGAGCTACGCTATTTAGCTGATAAGCGATTATTACATCCGATGGCCTCCTTCAAGGGAAGATTTACTGTGTATCCGTCTTGAGCCAAAGAATTGACAGAATCAATTGCAGGATCCAAGCCTACTTGTTGACGTATATAGCTGAGGCTTACTCCACTCCAGTCACCACTAGTAAACAGATCGCCGTAACAGAATAGATTAGCGCTTACAGTAGTTTTAGGCATAGCCAAAAGCTGATTGTAACCATAACTAACAGAAGTATTTGCAATATTGGTTACTTGCAAATTCCATTCAGTGCCAGCTAAGACTTGCCTATTGGAGTTATTAATAGCAGCCCAAATAGAAAAATGAAAAAGCAGATTTGGAGTAGTTTCTTCTTCATCAGATTTCTTCACTAGGTTAAGCACTAATATGACAATCGTCATACCATTAACCACATGGAAATATCGGTATACAAAAGCATCAACCAAACACATGGAAAACGCGTAAAGTAAATCTTATCTACCTACCACTGATTAACAATCTTGTTAGAAGGAACTGTTATGGCGGAAGATCACACAACATTAACTGACGCCCTATGTCAACTTAAACTTGCAACCAAGAAGCTGCAGTTAGATTCTAGTATTTACAAAATGCTAAGCCAAGCAAAACGTTCGATGAGCGTCAGCATAGACATTCGAATGGATAACGGAACAGTCGGCGTATTCAAAGGAGTCCGAGTTCAACATTGGGATGCACGCGGACCATTCAAAGGCGGAATCCGCTACAGCCCAAACGTTACCCTTGACAACGTTACGGCATTAGCAATGTTGATGACTTGGAAATGTGCGATAGCTGACATCCCGTTTGGCGGGGCAAAAGGCGGCGTATGTGTTGATACTAAAAAGATGAGCAAACACGAACTTGAACGATTAACTAGAAGATACGTAAGCTTAATCGTGGATTACCTTGGACCGCACCGCGACATTCCCGCACCAGACATGTACACAGACGCACAAACCATGGCTTGGATAATGGATACCTACAGCCAACTAAAAGGCTATAGCATCCCCGAAAGCGTCACCGGTAAACCCGTTGAAATCGGAGGTTCTTGGGGCAGAGCGGAAGCCACCGGAAGAGGAGTTATTCACTGTGTTAAGCAAGCGGCGGAAAATAATCAGCTTAAACTCAAAAACGCTACCGTAGCCATTCAAGGCTTCGGCAATGTAGGCTACAATGCCGCGGTGGCAGCGCAAGAAGAAGGCTGCAAAATAATAGCGATAAGCGATTCCACAGGAGGAATTTTCTGCGCAGACGGCTTAAACCCTGTGGACGTTTTTGTACAAAAAGGAAAAACCAAAATCCTGCAGAACTACAAGGGCTGCAAAAACATCACCAACGAAGAACTCCTCGAATTACCCTGTGATGTACTGATTCCTGCAGCACTGGAGAACCAAATCACAAGCAAAAACGCGGACAAAATCAAAGCAAAAATGGTTGCTGAAGCCGCAAACGGACCAACAACACCTGAAGCAGATAAGATACTGAATGAGAAAGAAATCTGTATAATCCCAGACATTCTTGCCAACAGCGGCGGAGTAACAGTTAGCTACTATGAATGGGTACAAAACCTAACTCGCGAGCAGTGGCCACTGGAAAAGGTAAACCGGAAACTTGAAATCAAAATGACCAAGGCTTTCAACGACGTAGTATCTATTGCTGAGAAGGAAGAGAGCGATATGCGCACGGGCGCCTTAATGCTGGGTGTAGGAAGAGTGGCAAACGCCATAAAGACATTGGGCTTATGGCCTTAAACACGTAAACTTTGCTAAGTCTCATTTATATTTTGCATTTTTTTCTAGTGCAAACCCTTAAAACGGTAATCGCCTTATCTGTTGAACCCCACAAAAGGAAAAGCAATGGGACTTGAGAGTGAAAAAGAGAATTGGCAACCAAAATTAGCACGTTAGATTTCTCTTACGAGAATTCGCTGGTTAAGATTGTTGCTAACAGAAACTGCCCAGAAATCAAGCTTTCGGGTTTAACAGTCGGTCCTTTTGATGAGGGAAACGAATATGAAGCTTATTTTTGGGTTGCAAAAGAGCTCGCGAGCTCTGGAATGGTTCATTTCCGCGAAGACGACATTTTGGATGCCACGAAACTTTTCAAGGTGCAGTGGAAAGAGGGCGTGCAAATTCCCGGACAGATTTCTGAGTTACCGGATGATTTTTATCCCAAACTTAGACGTTACCTTGCCGCCTTAAAAGAAGAAATTTCAAGGCAACCTGAGCGAATAAATGAATACGAAAAAACCAAGCATTTGGCCAAAGATATAGTCAATTCAAGGCTCAAAAAAATAGTTTCCCTTTCAACAGCACCCACCCAAAGTGAGCAAGTCACAAAAAAGCTCTCAAACGAAGAAAAAATTCTCTACGGTCAATTGGTAAAACTAATCTCTCAATGGAAATCAAATATTTTAGAAAATGAAGGAGAAAAGTAAGATGGCTAGTGAAGTAACTGTTGATCCGCAGCAACTTTTTCAAGAGTTCTTTAAGAAAGAAAAATATCGTGAGAGAATCGCGCAGTTAGCCATCTCAGGAAAGAATTCGATAGTAATAGATTTTGAAGAGCTTTATGGTTTTGACCAAGAACTTGCCGAGTTACTATTAAACAAACCCGAAGAATACCTGCAGCATGCAGGAAAAGGAGCTTACGAACAACTCCGAATTGAAGACGCTGAATACGCAGAAAAAATAGAAAAAATCAACGTCAGAATCGTGCAGCTTCTAGGGAAAGAGCAGCTTAGAAAATTAGGCTCAAAACAAATGGCTAAGCTTATCATGGTTGAAGGCATAATAGTTAGAGCCACACCAGTCCGCCCAATGGTTTTGCAGGGAGCATTCAAATGCAAACGATGTGGAACTATGAACATGGTCGAACAAACCGGGCAATTCCTAAAAGCGCCAGCCATTTGCCAAGCCCCTGACTGTGGCAGAGACGGACCATTTGAGTTCGCTCAAGAGGAATCCAGCTTTATAGATTCTCAGGATCTTCGCCTACAGGAAAAACCTGAGGATTTACCGCCAGGGCAATTACCGCGAACATTATCCGTGAAACTTGTCGGTGACGATATAGTTGATGTCGCTAGACCCGGCGACCACATAAGCATAGTTGGAATCGTTCGAGCTTTTGCGCCTTCCCTGATGGGTATGGGAAAACTCCGAACATTCATTCTGCAACTAGATGCTAACTCTGTAGAGGTGTTAGGCAAAGAACCAGAAACGTCGCCGGCTACGCCTGAAGAGGAAGCAAAAATTCATGCCCTCTCACAAGACCCATGGGTACACAAAAAAATCATGAGTTCCATTGCACCCTCAATCTTTGGCTATGAACACATTAAAGAAGCAATAATGTACCTGCTCTTCGGCGGAGTCTCAAAAAGCCTCCCAGACGTAAACGTCAGAGGAGAAATGAATGCCTTACTGATTGGTGATCCTGGTACAGCCAAATCACAACTGCTTCAGTACGTTGCGCGAATTGCTCCAAGAGGACTCTATACTTCGGGTAGAGGAACAACTGCTGCAGGCTTAACTGCTGCAGTGGTAAGAGAGAAAGGTGGAAGCATGAGCCTTGAAGCAGGCGCACTCGTGCTGGCGGACAAAGGAATCGCATGCATTGACGAAATGGACAAAATGCGACCGGAGGACCGAGTCGCCATTCACGAAGCTATGGAGCAGCACACAGTCTCGGTCGCAAAAGGTGGAATTGTCGCCACTCTGAATGCTAGAACTGCGGTGCTTGCAGCAGCCAACCCAACCTTAGGTAGATATGAACCAAACAGGACCGTCGCCGAAAACGTTCCATTACCAGTTACTATCCTTTCCCGTTTTGACCTAATCTTCGTCTTACGAGATGTACCCAACAAAGATGCAGATTACAAGATGACTCAGCACATCTTGGAAATCCATCGCAGGGGATCAAGCCCCGTAGAAGCGCAGGTAGATGCAGAGTTACTGCGGAAATACGTTAGCTATGCTAAAGGCATTAAGCCGGTGCTTGGCAATGAAGCATTAAAGGCTCTAAGCGATTTTTATTTAGCCATGCGTTCGGCAAGCGAAACTGAAGGTTCACCCGTTGCAATAACAGCCCGCCAACTTGAATCTCTGGTTCGCATATCGGAGGCTCGAGCGCGTGTGGCTTTACGCAAGGAAGTTACAGGTGAAGATGCAGGTGCGGCCATAGCTATAATGAAGCGGTCGTTGGAAGAGGTGGGAATTGACTTGTCGAATTATAAGGTTGATATTGACTTAATCATGACTGGAAGACCCAAAACTCTGCGAGACAGACTGTCAATTGTGCTATCAACGCTGATGAATATGGAGAAAGTGACTGGCATAGTGGAAAAAGATGCTCTTGTCAACGAGTTGGAAACCAAAGCAAAGATTCCTAGAGCTGAGGTTGAACGTATGATAAGCCAATTGCTACGTGAAGGCACAATTTACGAACCCAGAGAAGGATGCCTAAAGAAAACCTAAACAAAACGAGACAAACCTCATGAAGTCAGTAGTAGTTGTTGCGGGAACTAGACCTGAAATAATCAAGATGACTCCAATAATTAGAGCCTTAAACAAAACCAAAATGCCATTCAGATTTGTCCATTGCGGTCAACATAACGATTACAACATGGAGCAGAAATTCATCGAAGAACTTGAGTTGCCAACCCAATGCATCCTCGCACAGAAAAGAGATTTCAAGAAAATAATATGCTTGCCAAGATGCAAACACTAAGAAACGTGTTGATTCTTCCGCCATTGGGATACTTGGATTTTCTGGTTCTTATGAGTAACTGCAGGTTGACAATTACTGATTTATGCGGCATTCAGGAAGAAGCGACTGCTCCTATCATAAGAAAACTCGTATTGGTAATGCGTTTGTCGACAGAGCGACCTGAAGCAGCAGAAGCAGGATTTGCTAAAGTCGTTGGAACAGACAAGAAAAATATTTTGGCAGCTATGAAAGAAGCAGTTAAAAATGAAGTTGAGTTGCCTCATTCTTCATCTTTCGGCGATGGGACAGCAGGCCAGAAAACTGTTGATATATTAAAGAAAAAAATTGCTTAGGATATGTAAGTGGTTTTTTTATCCTCTTCTTTTCGTGTTTCTTCTGCTTGTACTGCTCGTTTTTCTTCAATTTGCTGTAGCTTAGTTACCATTGTTTCCGCTCGAGCTATCTCCTCATTCAATCCTGTGAGGTCTAAGTCAAAGTTGAAGGTTGACTTTAGAACTTCCAGCACGCTTTTTGCAGCAAGAGGATCAGGCAAATAACCGCGTGTTTCTCCCAGCAGGCAGAGAGCGTTTATTTTTTTGAATTTTGCTAGTCCAAGTATTAGTCCTGCTGTTCCAACAATGGGGCTTCCTGAGGTGCTAAGAGTTGCGCCCGCTTGTATTGCTTTGTCAAGAATTTCTTGTGAAGTTGCGGCGATGAAAACTTTGGGTTTTTCATTGGGTTCCATGCGATAACCGCCTATTGTCGCAATGGTTTTTACTTTGTGTTTTTCTGAGAATGCAAGGATTTGGTCGGCGATTTCGTATTGTCCTTCGATTGTTTGGGATTGGCTATCGCCAGTAAATAGGATCAAGTCGTTTCCATTTGGGTTTTTGTAGTAGTAGAACGCCCCTCTTAACAGGCGAACGTTTCCTTTTTTGTTAACTAATACAAAGTATGGAAAGTGGGGAGAGTAGAGATAGGCAACTTTTTTGGCTTTTAACTGTTTAATTAAGTAGCGAAGGGCGATTTTACCTACAAGTCCTAAACCTGGAAGACCTTCAATAAGAACGGGGTTGTTTGGTTCGATTTCCATAAATTGTTTAATGTAGGTTTCTTTCATTCGGTACTACTCCTCTTCATTGCCATTCGGTACTTTAGGTATTTATCATCTGGGGAAAACTTAGGTGGATGCGGAATCCTAACCGGGCCACCGCAGTAAGGACAACTAGTTTTGTTTAACGTATATTTTTCACAGTTTACGCATTTGCGTAATTGCCAAACCAATTATTTTCCCCCTCTAAAAGCACCAATTACTTTGTCAGAAAAATAAAATAGACTGTGTTTACAGTATTGATCGGGTTTCGCGTAAGCGCCATAACCCGTGGCGATTGATATGTCGCCAGATTCGGGCTTACGCTCAGCCATTTTAGTGTTCATCCCTTATTCAAGAACTGCTTGTACTTCGCCTTTGATTTTTGCTCTTCCGCCAGATGGTTCAGCCAATATGTCTCCGCATACGTTGCAGGTTATCTTGTTAACGGCGTTGCTGTAGAGTAATTGTTCGTTTCCGCATTTTGAACACTTAACTCTGAGGAAAACGCTGCTTGGTTTCGGGATAAGTTTACTCCATTCAGACATAACTTTTTTCTCCATTAATTTACTGTATAACTAATTTTCTTAGTCGAATTCCATCCTTGTGCCTCATGAAATTGCAAACTTTGCATTTCAGGCGCAGGGTCTGTTTTTTGGTTGTTTTAGCGAATTCTCTTTGAAGAGGATATTTTTGTCCACCGTAACCCAACTTTTCTCTCGCGTGGTGACGTTCACCGTGAGCTGAGGCTCTTCGCTTTCCAGGCTTGTAAAGGGTTACACTGTGAATTTGATGAGCTTTGCATTTTGGGCAGTAAGTTTTAACTTCTTTAGGAACGTTCACGTAATTCACTACCAGCTTTGCATTAGAGAAACATCCGCATTCTTATACTTTTTCACCTATCCGCCACAAAAATGAGTTTTCTGGCAATTGGAGTAGCGTTCTTTAGTTTTAATTGTTGGTCAAGGTGTTTTTTGGGCAATTGTTGGCGTTGGTACATATTCTTTTTTAGATTGAGTACAAGTTCATTATAATTAATCTCGGGTATGAAGCAGTCATGTTAAACGTTGTTCCAAAAACCAAGTGGCACCTTGAATTAATAATTAAGCTAATGCCGCTGTTTGCCTTCGTTATTCCATTAGCGTTGCTCTATTTGCTGAACCCGTGGGACCCCTACCTTAGCTTAACTGCCCAGGATTCTTTTCAGTTGATGTGGAAGGGCAGAACCTTTCAGTTATTTTTCATTTGGTTAATTGCTCTGGAGTTTATTCTCAGTTGGGAAACAATCAGGGCAAGAATAAGCAAGCAAAAAACTGTCAGCCTTTGCGCGGTTGCCATAGCCTCAGTGCTTCCTACAGTGTACGTAGTATCGGAGAATTATTTTGGGTTAAACGGTGCTGTAGCAAACTGGGCAGCGCAAAGTGGAATCAGCTTTTCCGGTTCTATGCCGCTGGCAATCGAATACATTGTTTTCTCAGCTCTCTTTTGCTTAATCGCTTTCTTGTATTTTGGGAAAAAGGGGTTGAAAGGTTTTGCTTTACCTGCCCTCTTCGTTGGACTAATTGGAGTTTTATACACTATTGACAATGTTTTTCCCTATGGTGAATTTACTCCTTTCCAACTTTTGGTTCCGACAACTGCTATGCTGGCAGCCAAAACGTTGAGCTTAATGGGATATGGAACTTTGCTTGGAAAAGAGAACGGAATGCCAACCTTGCAAGTGTCAAGCTCACTGGGCACCGCAAAGTTTGCAATAGCATGGCCTTGCGCGGGCATTGAAAGCCTTCTAATCTTTACGGCAGTTGCATTGTTGTTTTTGCAGCGAATGCCTATATCTTGGAGAGCAAAAATCGGATATTTCGCTATTGGCGCAGCCGTCACCTACTTCATAAACATCTTGAGAATAGACACCATCTTCACCATCGGCATGCAATTCGGTGAGACTTCAAACCAAGTTCAAATGTTCCACTTCTATTATGGACCTCTCTACTCGATTGCATGGATAGTAGCTTACCCGCTGATTATTATGCTAAGCCATGCGCTATGGCGCAAATTCAAAACACAAAAATTAGTTTCTGCAGAAGCTATGAAACCTCAACCTGCACCGCTAAGCCTTGTCTAACAAGCATTTTGGCGTTGTCAGCAGGCAAAGAAGCTAAATCCTCAACCTTAAACGGCCCATAAGTCTTCATGTCTGCGCCGATTATCGCCGGAATAGCCTTTACAAATCTTACAGCAACTCGTTTATGACTTGGTTCAGCTACCACCTTGACGATTATTGGGGGTGCCTGAACCTGCACGGGGGCGGCTAAACTTTGAACTTGAATTTGGCCGTCCATAAGTTCTTTAGTGAATTTTTGGTAAGCATCCGCGAAAGCAACAAAGCTTTCACTCATCTTGGCTTCTTCGACCGTTAATAATTCAGACGGAACTTTTTGGCTTTGAGTGATGGTTTTAACTATTTTCTTGTATCTTGCTCTAAGCAGTTCCTCAAGCATTCGCATAACGTTCTTTGCTTCATGGTCTAAAAGGTTTACTTTGACCGATTTTTTATCAAGTGCCTTGTTGTCTTCGTTTATGCGAAGCAGGTAATCTGCTATTTTGTTGTAGAAGTCTGGCGGTAACCCTCCGAGCGAAGCTTCTTCAATTTCTCTTTTCCATGCGGCATAAAGTTCATTGTACATCTAGTTTGCCACCTTGGCTCTTCCTTTGCAAATAAGCATAACTGCTGCAGCAACAGGCAACTCTTTTGTCTCATTCTTATATGGACCCAACGTTTCTCCACCCAACTTAAACTCTGGCGCATCAGAGACCAACACTTTCACCGCACCCTTTTTAAAAGCTACTGCTCCAGAAAACGGATCAAAATCCTCCAGATTCTTCGCTGGAAACTCAACTTTTTTCAAGCCTGTTTTGCCATGCAAGGTGCCGTTCATCCTGATTAAACGGTGAATGTCGGTTGTGACAACCGTATCAATCTTCGCGGACTTCGAGTCCTTTACGTGCTCAGCTATTTTCAGCCAAGTTTGATCACTAACTCCGTTAATGCTATCCCATTTGCCGTCATTTATGCACCGTTTAATGATAGGGTATTCTTGTTTCTTCAATAAGGGCTGGATTTTGTTTAAACCCAATTCTTCTAAGGTCTTCTTTGGTGGCCATCAGAAGAAATTTCTGCATACCCATTTTCAGGCGTTTGTTCCAGCCAAAATTGTGCAAACCAAATTTTTTAGGCGCACGCTTTCCACGTTTCTCTTTGAATCCTTTTCAAGTAATACTAAACCCAAGCCTAGTAACGTAATCAACGATTTCTTTTCTTGCCATCGCATCTAAAGACCGCACGGCTTCATCCTCGACGTGTACGTGGTACCCTCGGTGTCCAGAAAAAAACACATGCAGCTCATCTAAAGAAAAACCAAAATCATTATCCAGCATATCAATGAGCTTGGCAGTCTCGTCACGGGCAGATTTTATGCAAAGCTCACAGGGCCAGGTTTTGGTTTCAAATTTTGTCGCTTCACACACTGGGCATATTTCAGGAGTTATTCCCCTTCCGCTGAAGCCGCATTTGGCGCAGGTGAATTCATCATGGATTTTATCGCAAGATGTTGGAATGTGGTCGGCGTCTATGTCGAAGACCAAGTCGGCGCCTAACCAACCTTTTTTGTCCATGTCGAAATCGGGGTTTTCATAGTAAGCGCACGAGTGATAAACATCTGACATAACAATGTCTTTAAGCACCGATTTCAGATTGCTAATTCCGTCGAACCTTTTATGCCTAACCATAAAACGTTCTTTAAAAAGTAAATACGCGAATTCTCTTTGGCCAGGCGAAATCGGCTCAGGAATAACAGTTGAAGGATCTCGATAATATTCGCTGAATTTTTGGTAAACAAAGTCTCGAGAAGCCTCCATAACCCCCTAACGCCCCAATATATGATTATTCTTCTTAAATTTAACTTTAGCCGCCTCAATTATCAAATTATTTTAGCTTAAAGTTTAACCAAAGTCTTCAAGGCCCCAAAAATTTGCAGAGGATTAAATGAAACCCCGCCAAAAGAGAGCATAAAAATCATAAAAATTAACCATACCATAGTTACCTCTAACTCTTTTTTGCGCTGAGGAATCAAAGCATAGATGAAAACGAAGGGTAAGTACCAATTTTGAAAGTAAGGCAATATAAAACTTGGTATCAGCAGGAAAAAAGCCGACAAAGATAGCAAACTATTTTTGTTAAGCATATAAAGAGCGTAAACAAGGGTCACCACAAGTGTTAACAAAATGGAGAAAGTCTGCAGAGGCCAAGCAATTTGAGTATTAGGTGAAAAAGCGTTGATACCATTCATAATCAATTGGGGTCCAGCTGCCATTAAGTAAGGGGCACTCAAATAAGCGGTAAAAGCGCTGGTTATTCCTCAGAGCAACGCCAACTAGCACCGCCTTATTTCTTAGTAAACTATTTAGCTTGTTTTTCTCGAAAAGTCTGACTAACCCAACAATTATTAAGGGTAGAAGGAAAATGCCTGCTTGGTATTTGAAAAACATAGAAATGGCAACTAGCAAAAAGAAATAGTCATAACGTTCTGTCAAAAACATGGTCAATGCGAATAGAGAAAAAATGAAGGCAACTGAATCAAACATGCCGTCAGCTGCATAAATCACTAAAGAAACATAGATAATGTAAACGCCTCCGGCTTTCAGAAGCCCCATTAAATCTTTTTTCAAGAAACTCTTTAGGAAAAAATAAATGCAAATGTGAGCGAATACCAAAAACAGAGCTATCTCAATTTTGTAAGTTAAAGATGGGTCAAAGCCGTTCTGGATGAGAACGCCAAAAGGTAAAAACAGGAAAATGCTTCCAAGAGGGTATAGATGAGGCATTTCGGGCCATGTTACAAACTTGAAGGTTGAATTGTCAAAATTTGCTAGTTTGCCCAAAGGTTGACTAAAAACTGAAAAACCGTCTTTAAGGAATAAGCTAGACGTATAAGTGTGTCTGGCATGATCAGTGTACCAGTTTTCAAACGTGGCAAGTGGACTTACACTTACCGCAAGAAGGATAAACCAAATAATAAGCGAGATGATAATTAAGGCCACGACGTATCGCCAGCTTTTGTTGCCGAAAGAAGGGATAGAAGGTGTTTTTGGCTTGAAGTTGGAGAAGTTAATGAGAACTATTTTTAACGTCACAACCATGACGGCTACTAAACTTAGCAGAAACATGATTTTTGCTGGTTCAGTGAGCCATGAATAAGGGAAGAGAGCGGCTGATTTTTGCATAGTAGCTTGAAAATGAATTACGCCACCGCTAGAAGAATCAGAGAAAAATACTGCATCATAATAATCTGCACCTGCAGTAAACAAGTAACCAACATCAGATTCAGAAGAAACATTAAAGTGTGATCCATTATAGGTGATGATTGAAAAATTCTTGACAAAAGCCGTTGGACTTTGGACTAGAACTGAAATGTTTTCTCCGCCATGAAAAGATCCTAATCCTTGTCGGTATGTTTCGTTTGGGCTTAGAGTGAAAGTTATGTTAATCAAAATATGCGATTGTTCTTCACCCGTGTTCATGGGAAAAATACTAACAACGGCAAGAACTACGCTCAGTATCAGGAATAGAATAGCTGCAAAGAGAACAATTTTAGTTGCGCCAAAGCGTTTTATCAAATATGGATCGTCCTACCGAAAAATAGAGCAAGAGGTATTTAATTGTCTATGGAAATAAAACGGAAATGCTTGAAAAACCAAGCGTTATGATCGCGAGATTGCCTTTAGCGTGTAGGTTATGAAGCTTCGGATTTCAGTTCCTGTGAGCTTGGATTTTCCTTGTTTTCTGTTGACAAAAAATACTGGGGTTTCTTTTACGATGAAATTTCTTAAAGATGCTTGCCTTATTGTTTCGATTTGAATTTCATAAGTGTGGCTGTGAAGGTTGTTGATGGTGGCTTTTAGAAACTTTGTTGAGTAGCAGCGAAATCCGCTTGTGCAGTCTTGAAGCTTTAAGCCAAGCGAGAATTTAGCTATGGAGTTGGCGGTTCTGCTGATTATTTTTCTAGTGAAAGGCCAACCCTGTATTCTGCCGCCTTTGACGTATCTGCTGCCGATTACTATTGCGCATTCACCCTCGTTCATGCGTGATAGAAGTTGTGGAATTTCTTGGGGGTTATGTGAGTAATCTGCGTCCATAGTGATGATGTATTTTGGAGGTTTTTTTTGGGATAAGAAAAACTTGAAGCCATCTGTTATGGCTGTGCCTAAACCGCTTTTCTTAGGTCTGATACAAAGAAGGATGTTGTTGTATTTGTTTTGTTTTTCTTGTACGATTTCCACCGTTTTGTCTGGGCTTGAATCGTCAATAACCAAAATTGAAGCGTTTAATTTTAGGTTCTCAATATCGTCAATTAATTTTGAAATGTTATCTGCTTCCCGATATGTAGGAAGCAAAATCCCAACTTCCGAAGCACCCAATTCTTTGCCTATTAGGTGGTAATTCATAGGACTCTCGATTAGTTTACAGCACAGTGAATTAATAAATCTTAAGCAAATATCATGTTTGATTCTGAGCAAGCTTTTGTTTCGTTTATATCTCCAAGTGGATGATAGTTCGTCGACAAAACATCTCTGTTTTTGTAAACGTCATGTGTTTGCCAGACTGAACATTAAGGAGGAATGTAAGTGTATTCCAGAGTCTCTTTCTATAGTAATATGTTCAATTTTATATCGATTTAATCTCATTTATCATGTTGAAGAGTCACAAAATCGTCAATTCATTGTTTTAAGAATTCAGATTATTTTTTAAGATAATTGGTATTAAGGTATCAATTTAGGCACATCTGGCAACAAAGCATAAGAATGATCACAAACTACAGCTAACAGGGCATCTATATATCCACAAATCCTACTGATACGTTGAAAAAGTATCCTTTCCTGCCACAGGTAAGAGATTACATAGCAAACGCCGGATTAGACTTCACAACAATCCTTGAATTGCAGCCTATCAGAGAGCGTGTCAAACAGAGAATAGCGGCCTCTTTCTCTCTCGAAAAGAGATGTTCGACCTACCCCGACAAGCATTCCGAGATAGAGCTTGCCTCTTATCCAGTGGCAATTATGCTTGCAGCTGCGACAGAAGACAAGCAACTAATCGAAAGGTTTGCTCTAAGTGAAGCGCAACAGGTAAATTTGTTTTTGAGTTGGAAAAAAGTTCGAAGTAATTTTTGGGATTGCTAAAGCTTTTTCCTGGCAAATTAAATTAGACCGAAATGGAAGTGTATTCATTTTACTAAATACCTCAACAATACCTCGTCAGGAAGCTGTCGCAGGATCTTAAATGGGAGCTTGTAATCAGGGCTGTTGATAAAGGATGGACCGCAGTAGCACCTCAAGAATTGAAACGCCTCTTCAAGAAGAGGTTAAGGGCGACATCGAGTCAAGTGTTAAGCAGAAAATAGATCGCTTGCCTGAGAGATTCAAAAAGAGGTTGATGACATAAAGGCTGAATTTGTTAAAAATAAGCCAAACTTTGTAGAATATGATCTGAAAATATATGCAAACGAAACTGAGTATCCTCCTTGCATTACTCAACTTCTGAAAAGGGCAAAGGAGGGAACACATCTTTCCATACTGTAAGATTTACTCTCCAGTCACATATCTTTTACATCAAAAAATTGGTGTGGAGTCTATTGTCAGTTTGTTTTCCGGTGTTGTCTGACTTCAGTTGAGAAGTACGCGGTATCAAGTTGAAGAATCTGTCAGTGGTAAGACAGGAGGCAGAACAGAGCCATATATGACTTATAATTGTAGCACACTTCAAAGCCACGGAGTTTGTTCAAAGGAATCGAGCCTGACAAGATATGTCGGAGAATTAGGAATCCACTTCAGGTATCACCTTTACGTCGAGAAGACCTCCGGAAAAGAATATGATCCATGCCAATGGTGGTTAAATCGCAAGCTCGCAGAGTCAAAATAAGCGTTAAATTGTAATTGCGGTTGCTTTTAAAAAGGGTATTTCGCCAAATCGTTGTTTGAAAATCCAGCCGAGTTCCATTTGCAGGTCTTAGTCATGTTATTCTGTTTCGATTCTTGGCGCCAAGAAGAAAGTTAGCTTTCCCTCTTTTGTCTGTTGGAAGTCAATTTTCACGGGCATGTCGCTTGAGAATTCAAGAGTGGCAATGTCTGATGTTGCTGATGCAGCTTTTATGATTTCTGAGAGGTAGCTTAAGCTAAATGTTGCTTTAGCGTTTTCTTTTACTTCCAAGTCAAGCAATGCATCGCTGCCTTTCTGCAGAGTTATGGTTGCACCCATCAAATCGCCTGAGGCAGTGAGGGTTAATTTTTCTGGTTCCGCTTCAATTCGCACGTGATCGCTTACTAGTTGGGCATCTTCTATTGCTTGACTTAGGCCTTGGGTTGTGGTTTTAGCTTTTACGTTGAAGGTTATTTTTGGAGTTGGAACTTCTTCTTCTGAGGCTTCGAGAGTTGGCATAGTGAAGTTTCGGTTGTATTTTCCAGTTATTGTTACTTGTAATCGCCCAGTTTTGTCATCGAGTGATAGCTCGACTGCCTCGTCTCTGCCTGCACGTTTGAGGAGTTTAAGCAGTTCGCTGATGTTTATGCACATTTTTGTTGGCTCTGTGGATATGTATTCTTGGAAAATGGTTTTGGGCCATTCAAAATCGATCATGGCAACACGTGATGGATCCATGGCTCGTAGTTTCAAGCCTTCAGAGTCAATTTTGAATGTGGCTTCGTCAACTAGGATTGATATGGCTGTCGCCATGTCTCTTAGGAGTTTAGCGTCAGACACTTTAAGCTTAAACATGTTATTTTCTTCCTCGCTATTGCATATTATTGTAAAGTTATATAGCTTATGATTACTCTCTATGCTAATAAATAAATTGTTCTAATCAAATCCAAAAACTGAACGCTTGGCAAAAAATTATTTCAAAGAAGCGAAGATAATTCTTTTACTAATAACGAAACGAAAAAAGTAATTATTAAGAAACAGCAGAGTTAAAAATTAGAAAACAGCGTTTAGCTGTACTCTCTGAATGTATAATTGCATTTGGTACAGCGCAGAAATTGAGTTGAAGATTCATCGGCTCCCCGTGTTTGAACTTGCCACACATAAGCCGTGTTGTTTCCACATCTGGGACATTCAATCCTTACGGTTGGCAACGTGCTTAGTTTCTGCTCTTCTTTACCTATGACGGCGACAAATTGTTGTGGACTATGCTGAATAACTTTAGGCGACACTTTGGGTTCACCTTTTCCGCCTGCTTCAGGTTTCTTATAGCCACATTTAGCGCACGCAAGAACTAAAGAAGCATCTTTACCACTCTTGGATTTCTTTGGTTCTAGACGAGATCCACATTTAGGGCAGAATTCCATATACCGTCACTTCATTATCGGTTTTGATTCCCTTAGCATTGTATCTTTTAAACTTTTTCTAATTCAAGCTGAATCATGGGCTGGTGCCTGAAGCAATAAGATGGGCAACCCGCAAAGGCTCAGGAAAACTGCTCCTCGTTGAAGCCAAAACAACAATTTCTCTCGCATCGGATTCAGAAAGTCCAGCCAACTCCATGTAAATCTTCTTGCCTCTGCATAGAACTTCATGGATTTCTCCGGCTGCAAGAATCATATTCCAACGCTCCCCAGGTTTAGACAAGTTGCTAAGTGCTTTGCGTACTGCTTCTAAATCCGGCTTGTTGCGAGTTAAAGCAATAACTGGAAGTTTAGTTGCTGAATTAAGCTTTTTGAGGTCTACTATGTTGAAGCCGCCGAACGTTATTCCGTTTAGCATTACTATACGCAGCTGTTTACAATGGGGCGAATTGTTAATCATGGAAGCTATTTGTTCAGTGGCATCAAAACCATCAATTGCAATAGTAGTGTGCATTACTCCGTCAAGCCATAAGCCGCCTCTGAAAACGACTCCGACAACATTCACAACACCTTCCGTGTGAGGTGCAAATTTGCCGTCGTCTACGCCGAGTACGCGGATTTCAGATTTTATCACTCGAAAGGCGTTAGCTTCCAAAGCTTTCCCTGAAAACGTATAATCATGTTTCAGCTTTTAAGGTGAATCTTAACAAATTTAATTCTTTATTTAACCGAAGAACCCTAAAATGAATAGACTTTAAAAGAAAATAGATTAAGCTTTTAGAGCACGCTCTAGTTCTTCACTAAAGGCATTGTTTGTTTGCTTAATTTTTTCAACAGCCCTAAGTAAGGCATCTTCAGGTTTAGCTGCCCCCTTCATTCTGATGTAAATAATTGGGCTCGACGCTAAAGGGTGCGGAACATCGTAGCCTGCAAATTCTACTGTTTTGTCCTCTAGAAGCCTCTTAGCCATTAAGTTGCAGATTCCGTGGGTTGCGCCTACAATTTCTATCTTAAGCTCGTTCTCTGATTTTTTTTGGACATTAATTTTCAATTGTTATTTCTCCTCTTGGCTAAATTGGTTCTTTTCCATAGTCTGGTGCGGTTTTTCGTTTTTCTACATTACCGCATTTTGGACAATGCATTTCGTAACGCTGAGTTTCCAACATATTCCCGCATCTGGAACAGAAAGCGTACAATATGCCTAAGTTCTTGTCGTCGGTTGATAGGTGGTAGATTCGGTTTTTTTCACTGATGACTTTAGCTCTCACGATGTCGCCAGGTTTGCATACGTCATTCATTGAATCGATGTACCTGTCTGAAACATCAGATATGTGCAATATGCCGCCGAATTCTCCAGAGAGCTTTTTGTTTCCTATCCTAAAAATTTTAACCAAAACGTTGTCAGATTGAGCGTTACCTATTTGACCCACTACTACGGTTGAAAGCTTTGGAACGACTGCGCCGTTAACTAGTGGGTAAACAGAAACACGTTTGTTAAGTAAATCAAGTAATTCTCGACCGATAATTTTGGAGTAGATGACGCCATCTTTAACGTATGTTCCTGCGTCTGGAATAAATTCTTCAATAACACCTAAGCGTTCGCCAGGAACAACTAAATGACCGCTACTTTTTTGTTCAGGTGATTTTAGACTCATGTTAGTTCACTTTATGTCTCAAATAAGCTAAATAGCTTAGATTGATAAATGCATATGCTTATTTTCCTATCCTATCAATAAACCTTTTGTTGAATATGCAAAAATGAACCTGCAGACCACAGAGAAACTATTTGCCTGTATCTTTCTTAATTACATATAAATCGATGACAAAGTCGTGCTTAAGTTTCGTGTGAAAATCGAACATTTTGGGAATAGTCATGAGCATGGCGTAGACTGCCTTAACGACGCCATGATGTTGAGAGATGAGTTCCTCTAAAAATGGAGAAGGCAAGACCTGCAAAAAATCACGGTTCGCTTTAAGCTGCTTGATTAATTGCCTATCGAGTTCGGGATGATTATGAATAGAGTAAATGGAGTTGCCTACTTCCAAGGCTTTGACTAAAAAAGCTCTGTCAGCTTCACGTGTCTGGACTCCAAATGGCGGATTCTGCAGAACAGTATCAAATTTGCCCGCGACAGCATTAATGTCACTGATTACCCATTGAATGTTTTTTGTCAAACCCAGTTTCGATGAGTTTTCAACAGCGGTTTTAATAGCTAATCTATCAACGTCAACTGCTACAACTTCTTTGGCGCCAAGATATGAAGCACCTAAAGCAAGCCTACCTGTTCCACAACCCAAATCTAACACTGTTTTGCCAACAATGTTGTTATTGGAATAAGCAGCTATATACAACATGGTGGCGGCAATTGATGGGGAGAGAGTGTACTGTTCAAGTTGCGCTTGAGGAGAAGGCTGGGGACAAATTTTTGAGATAAGCAGCTCTAAATCTAGTTTTCGAATAATCCTTTTTTGAGCATGTTCTCCCATGAGTATTCGCCAATAGCTACCATAAACTCGTTAATAGTTAGCACAGGCTTTGAAAACTTTTGTGGAGCTTCTATAGAAATTCTGGGGCATGCTGTATTGACATATGCGTCGATGGATGGAAACTCCAAAAGAGTTTCAGGAATGATTTCTTTAACAGTCAACAAATAAGCTGTTTTCTCATGTTGCTTCGCAATCTCTTTGATGACTAATGCTTCGTCAAGGTGTTTTTGGCCTGCTTTAGAACCAACGAGAACTCCTAAAGTTTTGGCGTTTACCGCTTCTTGAACGCATGCCCAACGTTGCTTAATGATTTTTTGGGCTTCATCATTAATTGAGAAAGCCCGATTATCATAGGGGTCTGCTATGAAGGTCGGTTTTGAAGTGCTTAAGGCGATACCCAAGGCATGAAATATTCCGCCGCCTATGAAAAGGAAAGCATCAACTTGATCTGCGATTGATTTTACGTTGCCGTAATTGCAGCCAGTGACTTGGCCTGGATAACTCATTTGTTCACAAGTACCAATGATTACTGTTTTTCCAGCTTTCAGCAATATGGTTCTTGCCTGTTTTAGTGTATCTAGGTGTTGCACTGTGGTAGCTAAACCGATTTTACCGTAGTTACTCAGGAGCGGTAAAGCTTTCTCGACAGCCTCTTTAACCGCTACCGTTGATCGTGCTTCAATATAGATCGTCGGAATCTTGGAAATCACAAGTTTCGCATGTCCAAAATGCACTATCAAATCAACGCCTAAGCCTTCGGCTTCATTTACCGCTATGTCGCAGGCACCATAGCATGGATCAGCGGAAATTATTGGAAGCGCACCTGCCTTCTCAACAATCTTGGCTATTCGCGGTCCTTCTGGTTTTAATCCTTCGGGGAATTGCAGTAAAACTCGTTTGGCTCCAAATTTGGTTATCTCTTGCTTTATTCTTTCCTCTTCGAAATCGAAACCTTTCATACAAATTCCTGCTGTTAGGGGTAACAAGAAATTAAGGAAAAAGAAAGAAATAAAGATCTATGGGTGCGTGAAGGACTTTATTCTATGGGGTCCATTCCCAGTCTTGAGTTGGTTTTTTCAGCGGTTGTCCACGGGCTATAGCGGCTTGTTCAGCTAAGCGTTCAAGAATTATTTTTTGTTCTATGGCGGCAACGTTCTTTCTTGTAGTTATTACGGTGTCGTTGTTTACTGATATGCTGTCGATTCCTACTCGGACGAGGAATTCTGCGAAGTCTGGAAGGTTTGAGGGTCCTTCACCGCAGATGGATACTGTACATCCGTTCTCGTGTGCTGCTTTGATGAGGTGGGCGATGATTCTTTTTACTGCTGGGTCTCTTTCGTCGAAGTATCCCATTTGTCCTAAGCGTTCAGAGTCGCGATCAATCATTAATACGCCTTGAGTCATGTCGTTTGATCCTATCGAGAACCCATCAACTAGCTTCGAGAATTCGTCAGCCATTATTCCGATTGATGGTGTTTCAGCCATGAACCAAACTTTGAAGTCTCGACTACGCTCTAAACCTTCTTCTTTCATTATTTCAAGAACTTTCTTGGCTTCCCAAAGAGTGCGAACCATTGGAAGCATTACGTAAACGTTTTTAAGACCCCATTCGGTGCGGCATTTCTTTATGGCTTGGCATTCAAGTCTGAAGGCTTGGATATACCATTTGCTTATGTAGCGGCTGCATCCTCTCCAACCCAACATGGGGTTTTCTTCAACTATTTCGTATTTTTCTCCGCCTTTTAAGCCTCTGTACTCGTTAGTTTTGAAGTCACTTAATCGTACAACGACGGGTTTCGGCTGAATTGCGCGTGCTACGGTTGCAACGCCTTCAGCTAGTTTGTCAACGAACTGTTGACTTTGACCTGCGTCAACAAACGCCATTGGGTGCTGTCCTATTGCGCTAGCTAAGATGAATTCGGTGCGCATTAAGCCGATGCCTTCAAACGGCAGATTCTTGTATTGTTCAATCATCTCAGGCGTTCCCAAATTCATATAAATTTTTGTCCCTGTTACTGGACCGGAATCCGCAATTTGCATTACTGCGCCGGATCCGTTTGTGTCGGCTGCTGGTTGAAGAGCTTGCTCCATTATCCCTTCGTAAATTACGCCGTTTCTTGAGTCAACAGTGTAATCTTGGCCCGTTTTCATTACCTGAGTTCCTATTTCCGTCCCAACAACGCACGGAATGTTAAGTTCTCGGCTAACGATTGCTGCGTGAGAGGTGATTCCGCCTTTGTCAGTAACTATGGCACTTGCCATTTTCATAAATGGTACAAAGTCGGGGTCAGTCATTCCTGTAACAAGAATATCTCCCTTTTTCATATCTCTATGTGCGTCGTCAGGGTTGAGGACAACTGTCGCTTTTCCTATACCGTAGCCCCTTCGTCCAGCAGAGATGCCTCTTACAATTACTTTTAATTGTTCATGTTTCGATTCTTCCATTTTAGGCGCTTCCATTGCTTTTGTACCAAAAACCGTTTCTGGCCTAGCTTGAACTATGAACATGTTCTGTGGATATGATAGGTCTTGGTCAATTGCCCATTCAATATCCATGGGTTTGTGATAATGCGCTTCGATCCGATTTGCAAGTTCTGCAAGGGTCAAGAGTTCTCGGTCTTCCATACAGGTTATCTTCTGTTTTTCAGCTGGCACTTCTAAGTGCACTGTTTTACCTGTGATGGGATCTCGGATGTACTCTATTGTTTTGCGAGCTATCCTTCTCTCCTTAATTGTGTTTGTAATCTTGTCAATAACAAAGTCGTCAGGGTTAACAACGCCTGAAACTACGGTTTCGCCTAAGCCGTAATTGCCTTCGATAACAATTTCGTCACGGTTGCCGGTAACTGGGTTTATGGTAAACATGACTCCGGCGCATCCGGAATTAACCATTTTTTGGACGCCAACGCTTATGAAGACTTTCTCGTGTGGGAAGCCTTTTTCATTGCGATAAAAGATGGCTCGTGGCGTAAATAGGCTTGACCAGCATTTTCTTACTTTGTCAATTAAGTCGTCGGCGCCTTTAACGTTCAGGTAAGTTTCTTGTTGACCTGCAAAAGATGCGTCTGGCAAATCCTCTGCAGTAGCACTTGAACGCACCGCAACAAAAGTGTCCTCTAGCTCAAGACGTTGGTTAAGTTCTTTGTAAGCTGTTCTTACGGCAGTTTCGATTTGTTTGGGCATCGGAGTCTTTTCGATTAATTCACGGATTTTCTTAGAAGCTGTATCATATTGCTTGGGGTCATTTAGATCTGTGACTGTTTCCGAAATTATTTCATAAATTTTTTCAGCTATACTTTTTTCTTGAATATATTTTTCATAAGAATAAGCAGTTACGGCGAAACCTGGTGGAACAGGTAAACCGGCATTAATCATTTCTCCAAGGCTGGCATTTTTGCCGCCAACCAAAGGAACATCAGTATTTCTTACATCTTCAAACCATAAAATCAGTTCTTTCTCTTTTGCGCTCAACTTGTCTCCGACTCCGGTTCAGCCGTTTCAGCTACTTCTGGAGAAGCTTCAATTTTGGAAACAACTACTTTGCAGGGTATGGGAAGTTTTGCGCTTCCTCTTTTGAGTGATTCTTTGGCTATTTCAGCTGCAGCAGCTTTCACTCTTACGGTTATTATGGTTTGGTCTACTTCTACTTTTGCGGCGGTGCCAATAGCTGTTCCGAAGGAACGTCTCATTCCCTGTTGGAGTCGGTCAGCGTGGGCGCCGAAAATCATTTTGTTTTCTCTTAGGATAATGTGAGGGTAAACATTAACAACCATTAGGTAATCATTTACGAGTTTATCCATTAAAATACGGTTCGCAGCCACACGCATTGCTTCAAGCGCACTGTGACGTATTTGAGCTCGTTCTAAAGCCACTAATCTAGCTTCGACTTCAAAGGTACCCTTTGTATCACCCATAGTGAACTTTACTATTTTTGGTGGAGGGAACCCTCTGGCGTATTCTTTTCTTGTGTAGGCTCGATTCTTAACGTGCCTGTAGTTCTTTGCGTGCATGAAACGTCCCTTTTTAGCATTACTGATTTAGCGGTATTTAAACGATTTGTAATGTTGCACCAAAGCATGGTGTCAATTTTTCAAATTCTTTTTTTTGCAATCATGCTTCTTTTCAGGTCGATAGGCGCGTCATCTTATATACTTAGTTAACTTTTCATTTTCCAGATGCCAACAAAGTTATTTGTTTCAGGAAAAAACTGGAAGATTTCCTTAGCAGAGATTATCTCTTACTTAAAAGCAAGAGAAATCAAATTTGAAGTACAATTTTTTTCAAGTAAGTTTTTTGCACTTAACATTGAAGAAGGCTCTGTCGTTATCGATGATTTAGGCGGAACAATAAAAATTGGCGAAGAAAAAACAAGGTTCGCTACCCAAATTGTAAAGATAGCATTTCTTGACAAAAACAAACAATCCCAATCCCGAATAGCCCAATCTATAGCTTCAAGCGGATTAGTTAATGAGATGGCTAAATCGTCTGAGAAAATGCTTTTTGGAGTAAGCGTGTATTGTGCTGAAAACAAGCTACACCCATTATCGGGAGTTATTCAGCGGTTTATCGGAAGCACTGTAAAAGATGAGTTGGCAGATTCTGGAAGGAAATCAAAGTTCATGGGTTTTTCTAAAGATAGAAGACAAGCTCAGTTAAGCCATGTTGAAGTATTAAAGAAGAAATCTAGTTGAAAACAAAACGGAAGTATTGGTATTTATCGATAAAGAAGATACCTGGGTTGCAACAACCGTAGGCGTGCATAACCCTTTTGAATTTCAAAAAAGAGACATCTACAAACCTAATCAACGCACAATTTTTGCTATCCCCCCAAGGTTAGCTCGGATAATGGTTAATTTATCGGCCTGTACCCTTGGAAAAACTTTACTTGACCCCTTTTGCGGAGTTGGCACAATCCTTCAGGAAGCAATACTTGAGAAAGCGAAAGTTGTTGGGGTGGATGTTAATCCTTGGTGCGTTAAAGCCGCGAATGAAAATCTTGAGTGGCTTGCAAACGAATACAACCTTAGCGATGCGGATTTTCGGGTTGTACATGGCGATGTGAGTAGGCTATCACAGAAGGTTGGGCAAGAAACGGTTGATTGTATTGCTTCAGAGCCAGATTTGGGACCCGCTTTACGTCAGGTACCTACGGGACCTTATGCGTTGAAAATTATTCAGAAGCTTGAACCTCTGTATTTTGGTTTTGTTGAAGAAGCCTATCGAGTGCTAAAAAGTAATGGACGATTGGTACTTGTGACACCCTATTTTAAAGTTCGTTCAGGACAAGCAGTGACTATGCCTATTGAAGAAAAACTTTTGAATTGCGGTTTTAAGCTTGTACAGGCTTTCTCTAGAGATATGTTTTCCGAGAATGCCAGTGTATTTGAAGAGTTTGTTTGCATGCGGTCCCTAGTTGAGATTGACGAACGGCACATAACAGGCAGAGAAATTCACGTCTATCAGAAATAATGGTTTGTTCGATATGATTTATTAATTTGTTTTATTGAAGTATCCATCTAAATATTTGAGGCGGGACATGTTGGAGAACAATTCAAGACCCAATTGGGACAAGTACTTTTTAGATTTATGTGAAGCAGTAGCTAAGCGTGCGACTTGTGATCGAGGAAGAAGCGGCTGCGTAATCGTTAAGGATAAACGAATAATGACGACTGGTTATGTTGGCGCTCCTTCTGGTTTGTCACATTGCGACGAAGCTGGACACGACATGCGCAAAGTATTTGACAACAACGGAAATGTAACCCAGCATTGTGTACGAACTCTTCATGCAGAACAAAACGCTATAATTCAAGCCGCTAGGTTCGGAATACCACTTGAGGGAGCTACTCTTTTCTGTAAAATGACCCCCTGCCGAACCTGTGCCATGATGATAATCAACGCTGGCATTAAAAGGGTGGTTTGTGACAAGCGGTATCATGCTGATGCAGATACGAGAGAGATGTTCAAGCAGGCATGTATTGAACTAAGGATAGTAAATGACGAAGTCGAAAAATACGACAAACAATAGAAGACACGCAAACTTCTAAGCTTGAAGGCATGGTTCAAATTCAATCGAACCAATTTCTTTAGATATTCATCAAAAGGTTTTTGCTGGTAAAGCTGATGAAGCGAGCTTCAATAGAAGTGGCATGAAAATTTCTCGCGGTAACCCAACGATTTTCATAGCAAATTGGGGCTAGATCTCCCCGCTCAACACCAGTTGAATTATATCGAATAACACGTTGAAGATGCTTTCCGAAGGTTTGAAAGGCGGATTTGTCCTATTTGTGGAAACAATTTTTGAAACCGTTTATCTTAAGAGACGGAAAGCCTCAAACTTGGGTCCTCAGGGAATGAAAATACTGTTATATAGTAAGTCTCAGCTCTTAAGCTCATACCCTTTTGGATGTAAGTTCGGTCCGACTCGCTTATTGCGAAGAGAGGTTTGTCCCCAAATAGTCGGGTTTCTCTTAAATAATTAGGCTCATCCCATGGGAATAGCCACTCCAGCAACGCTTAACAACTTTAAAAAACAAAGTAGAGGTTAGAAACTTATGCTAGCGAAAATTCCTGTGCGTATCTCTATGCTTGCTGGGGCTTTTAAGTTTTTGACTATTCCATTTTTGGAACAGCAATCCACTTAACGCTATCAAACCCATACTTGGTTATTAATGGGTCTATTAAGTCTGGAGCTAAGTCATCATCAATTTCCGCCAAAACCACGGTGTCGCCTATTCGGTAAACGATGCCTATTTCTGTAAGGTCTTTTAGGCGAGCGTATTTGCCTTTAATTTCCCAGTAACCAGGCTCATCTTTTCCCGGTTCCATAATCCAAGAGTACTTATCTCCAGGATGCTTCCCTTCTGTTACGTTGAAGCTGCAAACAATTTCTCCAACAGCGTTCGGTTCATCTTGTGTTTTAACATAAAACCAAAGCGTCATCTTATTCACCACAATAACCAATGATACTTACCTTTATTTGCTTTTCAAAACCCACAGGCATCATATACCTCCACAATGTTATCTTTTGGCTTCTATAAGTGTTACAGTCTCAAAAAAGGGCAGTTTTTGTTCAGCTTTTTGGCTTGCCTTAAGACCCAATTGGTCAAGTTTAAGTAACGTTTCTTCCAAGTTTGTTAGCGTCGATTGCATTAAGAGAATCCGACCGTTGGGTTTCAAATGTGAAGGTGCCTGGGTGATAAAGCGGTCGATTACTTGGCGTCCATTGGTTCCTCCTGCCCATGAGCGTCCAATCCAA
This sequence comes from Candidatus Bathyarchaeota archaeon, assembly GCA_963831865.1. Taxonomy (GTDB): domain Archaea; phylum Thermoproteota; class Bathyarchaeia; order Bathyarchaeales; family Bathycorpusculaceae; genus Bathycorpusculum. Next base: position 228,150 of record CAWHSP010000048.1, read on the forward strand.
GTTTCAGTTTCATTCTCAGCTGCAGGCAGGTAGGGCGCATTAAAAAGAATCAGGTCAAAGCTATCGTTCTCATTAAAAGCGGTTAATAGGTCAGCTTGTATGAAAGCCATTTTGCCGCGTACATTATTGAGTTCTGAATTCTCCTTGGCACATCGAACAGCATACGGATTTAGATCAACAGCTATCACACCAGCAGCTTTTTCTGCAACCAATATGCCTAGCATGCCGCAACCGGTACCCAAATCTAATACTTGTGAGTCTTTCACAACATCGAGATTTTCTGCGAATAGAAACGAGTCCTCGGCTGGCTCGTAAACATTCTCCCAAATGTTAAAAGCATAATTGCCAAATGTTACGCGTTTAATTGCAGATAGCATTTGCTATTGCTCCAAAATCTTTAGGCGATAGCTCTCGGGCGCGCCTTTCGTGAAATGGCACTGCAAGGGAAATCTTTTCTGCATCTTGTTTGCTTAGCTTCAATGCGGTCTTCAAGAAGGGCGTTAGTGCTTTGCCTAACTTCTTGTTTCGTTCAGTAAAAAGCCACTTAACCATTTGCTTAAAAAAAAGTTCGTCTTTAACTTCAAAGGGACTTTTACTGAAAGGCTTTAGTTTTACTATTAGTGAATCCACTTTTGGTGGGGGATAAAACATTTCTTTAGGAACCACGTCCAAAACTTCAGCCTCTGCATGCTGCCATGTAATAACTGTTAACCAACCATAATCCTCACTGCCTACAAATGCTACTAATCGATTTACAAATTCCTTCTGCAGAATCAACACTGCACTGTCTAATCTGTGTTCAAGAAGCCACGTTAATAGATGAGAGGAAAGGTAGTAAGGGGGGATTGCTATGACCTTGTTAAACTCAGGCAAAACTACCTTAAGCACATCGCCCTGAATTACAGTCACATTGCCGATGCCTCGGACTTGTTCATGAAGAACTCCTGCAACCTGAGGGTCCTTCTCAACAGCAATTACGCTCTTGCATTTATCAGCCAAAAAACAGCTTAGAAAACCGAAGCCTGCGCCAACATCCAACACCACATCTGAAGCCTTAAGATCGGCATAAATGCAAAGCTTTTCGTAAAATGAAGGCTTAATCATGAAGTTTTGCCCTAAAAGCTTGTTCGGGTTAATTCGATGAGTTCGAAGCAGCCACTTCGTTTCCTCAAGGCTCATAGCTTGACGCCTTATTGCGCGCGAGTGAACAAACGGTACTTGCTGTCGCCCTCAAGTTCTTCCATAACTCGCTTAGTAATCAACTTAACAGGATTAGGCAACTCAGTTCGTTTTTGTAAATCGGCAAAGCTTTCAAACGGCTTTCGTTCACGCTCGTTAATAACTTGCCACATGTACTTCTTGCCGATACCTGGAACAAGTTCTAAAGCATGCATTCGAGGAGTAATTGCTCGTGCGGTATTGAAGAAATTTACAAACCAATTTTCCCTGTTCGATACTATTTTGCTTACTACACTTGGAAGCTCGGCTTTTGCAGAAGCGGTTAATTCTTCATAGCCAATGCGCCCAATAATGTATGTAACTTCTTCTCGAGATTCTTTTCCAACGTAAACGCGGTCGCCTGGCTTAAGTAGCAAATCCTCCTTTACCAAGGCCTCCAAAAGCGTAAAGAACTCTTCACCGACGCATTGAATTAGAGCTCCCGCTCTGTAACCAGCTCGACCAGTTGGACGGAACCCTGGCTTTCCATGCGACAAAAAGTCTAAGACGTAGGCGTACTCTTCATACCGCTTTTCCATAATAGTCACTAAGCCCTATAGTCTATTGAGGATTACTGCTTAAAAATACTTAGTTGCTTCCTCTACTTCAAAGTCCTATTCTCATTTAGAAGCGCAACTATAGAGTGTAATTTTGCTGTCTCAATGATCTTGCGTCCGCCAGCTAAGAAGACTCTCAACTCATCAACAGTTTCAGGCATGCAATTTATTATTTGAATTGCTTCCGCCTCATCAATTTCATATTCCTTTACTAGAGTCTGCAAAAGCTCTTCGGCTTTTTCAGGATCAACTTTAGAGAATTTGTTTACATAATCTAATGTTCGTCGTTGGAATTGGTCAAGGTTTTCTTCGCCAATAGTTTCCAATACTTTCTTAACCTGTGGTAGTGTCAAACGGTTTTCGCTTACTTCGCGCTTGCTCATTATTCTCCACTGCCCATGTACCCTTCTATATGTTCAGAGCGAGTAATGATTTGCTTAACACTGTTTCCTTGAGGAACGCTAATCACGTAGCCCCGTCCTCGTTTCGCTATGATTGTTCCTATCTTACCGTGGAATCGTTTGTGAGGCATGCTTTTCTGCGTACTAGAGTCCATCCTTATTATAACTTGAGAACCAGGCGCGTAGTCTTGAAGTATCTTGCCAATTTTTGGTTTACCTTTTTCCCTGGTTTGCTTTTTTAGTAGGCTGCGAGTGCCAGTGTAATATCCTTTTGAACCTTTCATCTAATTTTCACCTTTTCCTTAATCATCCATAATTACTTTTAGAACGTCAAGCTTAAGCGTCTTCGCTCTGTTTCCGAGCAAATCTGAAACGTTCGGTATTGTTCTTCCTTCATCTCCAGACACCAATTCTTTGACATAGAGGCCGCCTTGACAGTGAATTTGCATCAGAGCCCTCTTAAGCGACACCTTCTTAACTTTAACCTTATATATGTACCTTTCTCGGGTCAAATCCGCCCTTCTATGCATGACACGAATAGGCGTTTGCTGGCTTATTGAAGCGCCGCTGAGCTTTTCTTCCAACAAATGCAAGTTCTCGTCGGAAATTGGCTTCTCAAACTCAGCTAGTAAACGGTATTCCTTCTGGGAACCTTCGCCCTTTTTGAGCCGTCTAACAACGTCCTTATTGGTAAAATGCAACTTTGAAACTTGAACTTTTCCCATTGCATCGGCGTTGATTTTGGCTTCAATTTCTTTTAAGTCGATAAATCGTTTCTTGGGTTTAGAAACCTCGATAACAAAAGGTCGCCCGGTGCCCAACATGCGTGCGTCGATGTCTTCGCGGCCAGAAGCATGAAATAAGGATTTTTCGCCTAACGTTGCTTCTAACAGTTGTTTTGAAGATAACTCCTCAACCGATTCAGGATACATTTTTCCTGTTCCGCCGCATTTTTCGCAGCCTCTTCCACGGCAGGTTGAACAGAACCATTTTGATTGTGGAATTGTACGCACTAGCTTGCGGTATCTGCCTGCGACAAAAAGCGGGTTAACTTGAATGTGCACTTTCTCTTGAAAGGGGTTTATTACTGGGACTATGTCAGGGACTAAGTAATTTGCCTCTTTGCCGCTGCGTTCGGCGAGGGCTTTGCCAAGTAGTCGTCCGAACTCATGTTTGATACTTTCGCTGTAGCCAAGGTTGAAGGCGGCTTTAAACTCGTCTTCACTTTCCTCAATCTTAAGCGGCAATTCAATACCAACTAGAAATGTGGTATATTCATAGCCCTCAATTGCAGCTAATGCTTTATCGGTTAAGCTGCTAACAAGCTCAAATTTTCCTTCGCAAAGATAACATTTTGTTTCTAGGGCTTTTGGAACGCGTTTTTTCAGATGTTTTAAGGTTTCTTGGGCTTCTCTTGAAAAACCATTTGTCGCCAAAATTTTAAGCTGTTCAATGCCTTCTATTTTTTTTTCTTTTACAAGGTCGTTTGCTTGCATAGTTAAACTAATTTTTAATGATGAACCCCTGACGTTATTTTCCATGCTGTATCCAAGTATAGCAAATTGTCTTCCAAGACAGTGGTCACAAAGGGGGTTTTTGCTAAGAAGTTCAAACGCTTTTTCTAAAATATCCATGTCTTCTAGCCTACTGGAAAATTCGCCGGCATTCCTTTTCCGCCAAGCCCGAAGGGTAGTTTCTTTTTACGTTTAAACGTCTTAAGCATTTTACGCATCAGAAAATACTGTTTTACAAGTTCTTTGACGTCTTTTTCAGTTGTTCCGGAACCGTGCGCTATTCGTCTTGCCCTAGAGGAATTCAATAGCTTCGGGTTTTCTTTTTCCTTAGGTGTCATGGACTGAATTATTACTTGCCATTTATCCAAGCGGCCTTCAGCGGAATTCAACATTTCGTCTGGCACATTAGAGGACATCCCTGGCAACATCTGGAGCACTTTTTTAAATGGACCCATCCCTTTGACAGCTGCAAACTGTTCATACATATCTGTAAGAGTAAAGTTGCCGCTGAGTATTTCTTTAGCTTTCTTCTGTGGAACCTTAATTTCTGCATCATGAACTTTTTCCAAAAGGGTTTCCAAATCGCCCATGCCTAAGAGTCGGCCTACAAAGCGTGAGGGAATAAATGATTCAATATCTTCGATCTTTTCGCCCGTACCAATAAACTTTATTGGTGCGCCGGTTGCTGCGACTGCTGAGAGTGCACCTCCTCCACGAGAAGAACCGTCAAGCTTTGTAACGATTATTGCGCCAATTGGTGTTGCTTCATGGAACGCTTTGGCTTGGATAAGAGCTTGCTGACCAATGGTTCCATCGATAACTAATATGACTTCGTTAGGCTTGATGTTCTTTTCTAGATCTTTCATCTCTTTGATTAGATCTTTCTCTTCTTTGTGCCTGCCTGATGTGTCAACGATTACTAGGTCCTTGTCGGTGAATTGTTTTAACCCTTCCCTGACGACCTTAACTGGGTCTTTCGCCTTTACGTCGCCGTAAATAGGAATGTTTATTCTAGCGGCTAATTGCTGGAGCTGAGCATATGCGCCTGGGCGAAAAGTGTCAGCGCAAATTAAAGCGGGCTTTAGCCCTCTCTTTTGGAAGTACCGTGCGAGTTTTGCCGCGTGGGTGGTTTTTCCTGAGCCTTGGATTCCGACAAGCATTATGATTTTTCTTTTGCCTGGCTCCACCTTGAGTGGAACAGGTTTATCACCTACAAAGCGAGTAAGTTCTTCGTAAACAACTTTTATCACATGCTCTCGTCTTGAAATGCCTGGGGGAACTTTTTCTTTTAGGGCTCGTTCTTCTATGCGCTTTGATATTTCGAGAACAAGTTTGACATTAACATCTGATTGGAGCAACGCTCTTTGTATGTCGCGGACAAGTTCCTTCACTGCGGCTTCGTCCACCACGCCAGCTTTAAACAGTTTCTTTATAGCATCTGTTAGAGAAGAACCTAACTTGTCTAGCGCCATCAGAGTCTCCAGCCTAAACATTCTATAATCCTTTTAAATAAAGATTAAGCTAAAAAACATCGAAATAAACCTAATTTTGAACAACATTTTTTTGTGAAGCCGTTTTTTGTTGGTTGAAGCCTCAGTTCCCCATTAAATTTATTCTTCACAATTCAGACGGCTCTTCATGCATCATTGGCTTCACCACAGAAAGCTCCAACTAGAAAATAAACATTGATAGAAAATCTGTTAACAACACACGTAAATAAACATGAGTAATTAGGTTTACTAAATATCAGCAGAACGTGTAATCCATGCAAGCATTTTCTTTTTATTGCTTATTGGTTTAGGTATGTTAAGTGCTTGGGCTTTTTACATTAACTTGCAAAGTTACCTTATACTTGTTATCGCAAGATAGCAATAATTTGGGGGTAATTCTTTCAGCAGCATATCTTATCTTCAAGACATTAGGCTGGAACTGGTGGAGCTAAAACTGTAAACCAACATTAAGAACAGAAATGAGAGCTAAATTGGTAGAAAACCAAATGTAAAATAATGATAGAGGGAAAGATCTTTTGGGGTAACGCTTTATTATTTTGCTCTAACGATTTTTACTCTACCCAATATTCTCCAGTATTCGATTTCGGTGCCGGGGGTAAGCTTGGCTTTAGGGACTTCGTCCTCTTCAGGATATGGAGCATCTAAGATATTCGTAGGTTTCAAGATCCATTATTTGTATTCCAGTTGGGTTAATAGCGAAAACTTGGCCTGCTCTTTTGTCAATTATGGGAACTTCGGCGCCAAGATCGACTGGTTTTACAAATTGTCTTTTTTGTTTATCAAAGACACCGATTGCAACGATTCTTGCTTTGGCTGATCCGTGTTTACCGGGTTTAGATTTTGCAATGTCGACTATGCGGCACGGTTCGCCTTCAATCATCATGTAGCCGCCAACGCGTAATTCTCCGACATCAACTGGTTTACTCATACACTCACCAACAGTACTAGTTCTAATCCAAACATTCTGAATAACAGCCATATATAGATATTTATTAAATTTTCAAAGTAAAGGAAAACATGTAGGGTTTCCTTTCATCATTTGCGCTTTCTAAAGGGTTTGTGTCCATCGACTTCAGAAGCTTGGGTAGAGATGCCTATGGAAATCGTGTATTTAGATACACTGATTTGAAGTTAATCTTAATTGACATGGTTTTCTCCATTCAAGATTATACGGCACCACCGTCGTATGAACTTGATGAGAATTGAGGCAAAGGTTTTTTTGAAAAATTGTGAGGCCAGCGCTGCCGTTAGTCAAAAAACAAACCTCTGAAAAAGTGATAACTAGACTACAACAAATAGAAACATGGGCATTGAAAATGAATGAAGAAGCAAATAGCAAAGAATCACTAAGCCCAAAAGCGGGTTTAGTTGTCCACAGATGACATAAGGTATAGTAACATCAAAGGCAGAAAAAACCATTTTGAGTTGAAAACAAAAAAAGAAGAGGTTGTTGTTTATGTTCTCTCTTTTTTATGGTCGTTTTCTGAGTAATAGCACGATAGCTATTGCGGAGATTACTACTACTATTGCTATTCCGATTGCTGCGGCTATGATTGTCATCGTGTAATCTGGTGCTGCTTGTACATTTTGTGGTGTTTGGGTTGCTGTTGATTGGGCTGCGCTCACTGTAACATAAGTTGATGCTCCTGAGCTTCCGTAGGAATCGTCGCCTGCAAAGGAAGCTATGATCTTATAGTCGCCTTGAATTGGTGGAGTCCAGGTCTTGCTGAATGTGCCATAATAGCCGTCGGATGTTACTGTGCCTATGGCTTGGTAGTTGCCGTTTGAGTCAAATGCTGTTAATGTCACTGGGACGCCGGTAAGTGTTATGTTGTGCCATATACCGTCGATTGGCAGTTGTCTGTGTATGTGTTCCATTTGAGTGGACATTGAGTCTGCGGAAACACATGGAGTGTTTGGCTGAGCAGGTGATTGGTCTATGACTGAGCCTTTTATTACCAATGGAGTTCCAAGCGACACTGCAGTGTCTGGTGCAGTAACAGTTGTCTGGGCTTTTGCCCTTGCCTAAAACGTACAATGTGCCAGTATACGATTCTGAAATTGCCATGTATCCGTCTGCGATAGCGCCCATGCTTCCTGTTAGTATTGTTTTGAATATGCCTTGGCCTGTGGTAGCGTTTATGCAGTGAAGTTGCCATCCTCTTGTGATGGGTTGCGTGGGTGTGTGTTCAGTGTTGATACTGTAGATTTTTCCGTCTGCAGCATAGCAGTCACCGTTGAAAGAGTATACTGTAGTTCCGTTCGAGTCAATGTATGGGGTTTCGTATGGGCTGATAGCTGGGGCTTCATATTTCCAAACTATGTTGCCGTTTGTCCAGTCGAAAGCGTAGATGCCTGAGTATGCAGCTCTGATAGAACATTCCGTAGGCTGATGTTGTGTCATAAGCTCCAAAGCCGTTTACATCCCAAGGAGCGTCCATTCTAGGCGTCGTCCATGCCTAGATTTCCTGTCCTAATGTCTAATCCTTTGAATTGTCCCCAAGCGGTAAGGAAAGCGTATATTCCGTGGTCACAAATGTCAGATTGCCCGCTGTAGCCCATGAATTCATCTGAGCCTACTGGTGCGAATGATTTGTTGACTATCACTTGACCTGTGGTTAAGCTTACGGTTACTAGCCTCATTTCAGGTGTGTTTCCGTTATTAGCAATCAAGCCGCGTCCAAACGAGGCAGCTATGCCTAAATTGAAGTCGGTAGTAGCTGGAATGCTGCTTATTGGCCAGGTAATGTTTCCCGTTATTCTAGTCGTGAAGTTGGTGGAAGTTCCAGCTGTGGTGAAGTTGATCAGTCGGTATGTTGCTGATGAGCCAGAGCCTAATGTTTGTACGCCTAAGGCGTATCCATTCTTGTAGTGAATAGCTGATGTTAACGGTGAAATCGACATGTTAAGCGTCTGCGCTCCAGTATTTGCGTTATACTTACAAAGTCTGCTGCCGTCTAGGTACACAATTGTAGATGGATACTCGATTGCACCACCAAATATCCAGCTTCCGAAGCTTGACAGGCCTTGTGAATGGGTGAATCCGTCTACTTCCCAGAGCACTTCTCCAGTGCGTATGTCAACGCATTGCAAAGCGGTCGTTGCCATCTGTTGAACAGAGCCATTAATCAGCTCTGACCTTACTCTTGGAACTGTCATGTAACCTCGTCCAGCAATGACCATAGTAATTTGGCTTGGAGATGATGATGATGTTGCGGCTGGAACGCTGTAGCTCCATCCTTCTGCGCCATATGACCCATATCTGCCTGCGCCAGTAATGCCTCCAATGTTTTGCGCTAGTTTCCATGCTACGTGCGCGGTGCTTGGTCCTTGAACGTATGGGTAGAAGTCAGTTCGTGGACTCCATGCGGGGCTCGTGTTGGGGTAGAGTTGGGCATAGTCAGGACCTGCTGGTCCATACCACGGCCAGTCTCCTATGATTGGGAGCCATTCTCTTAGTTCTGGTGCTATAGGTCTTGTCCAGTAGTCAGTAGGTAGTGATGTTGTGCCCCAAGATGCCACCATGTCTTTTTGTACGGTGAAGCTGTACTCTGGGCTTGAGTCGGGTAGATAGTAGCTTGAGCCTGTGTAGATTGTGGGCACTCCTTGATAACCTGCACCTGCGGCAGCTGTGTCGACATAGATTTTTCCGTCATTGTAGACGCCCGGCGGTAGGAATGTTCCTGGGAAATCGACTTTGTACTTGTATTCGCCAATTTGATCGGGATAGTAGTCAAACCATGTAGCTGCGGTATCCCTTTCGGAATCCAGCGTCATTTGGTCTGTAGTTCCGTCTGGTTTGGTGATTGTCACTTGATAACCCAGAAGTTTACGACCTGCTGCGGCTGCTGGTGTAACCCACATGTTCACCAGGACTTCTTGACCAATACCTACGAGTTTGGGTCGAGCGCTGATGGTAATTTCACTATGGAAGGTTCCGTCTGCGACATCGCCGGTTTTTAGCGATCCACTGTACGGCTGCTTCGCTGCAAGTTGTGCTTGAACAGGCTGAACTTTAACATCCATTAATATAGCAGAAGTCATCAAAAGAACAACAATAGCGATTACGAGAGTCTTTCCTTTAATTCTTGAATTTTGCATTTTCTTTTTCTCCTTAAATTCTTAAATAGTGGATTGTTGTATGCAATCATTTTGTTTATAAAACTTGGCAAACATCAAGAATTGGATAAACAATCAACCAACGTTGCAGGGACAAATTTTTCATATGTCAATTGGGGCATCATGTAAAAATTATTATTTGATGAGACCCCGCAACATTAAACGATTTGTTTTTGGTCCTCATGGCTTTTATTAAATAGCAGGAGGGGAAGAACAACCTCAAAGATGAAAAGCCCAAAATGTCCTTCTTTATAACTTATAATTTTTCTAGTTCTTGTTTCTTAGTATATGACATAAGATTCTTCTTCTTTATCTTCTTTTATCTCTAAGTTGCTTTTTTGAAGGAACGCTTCTATTAAGTAACGGTTAATGTCACCTTTAAATCGTAGCTCGCAGTTTTTTGGCCCTCTTTTTTCAATTGACAGCCAAGTTGTTTGAATCAAATTATTCGCCAATAGCTCCTTCACTAAAGCGACTGCTTGCTCCCTAAGCGTGCGTACGCCCCTCTGTTCTGACTTGCATTAAAATATATAATACTTTGCCAAAAAACAAAACTCCTAACAGAAAAAAGAATCTGGTGCAATTTAATCTATTTGGGAGGGGTAAAAGCAGAGTTAAGCGGATTTAGCCAAGCGCTAAGATGGATAAGGTGTAGAAGTTAAGAGGGGGCACCTTACCGCATATAGCAGCCAGACCCGCTCAACAAACGTGGCTCCTAGTTTAATCCTTCTTCTTTCCTGTCAACCTGTTACGATTCTAAATGATATAAAATAATGTTGTCACAAAATGAAACAACAACTGCCAGGCCAATAGAACAGTTTAAGACGAAATTTCATTAAATCTAAGACCTCAGAACTACTTGTAAGCTTTACAAATTGAGAATCCTGACTTTAGCAAAAAATATCCGTCAAAAAGAAGCCAAAATAACTAAAATGACCGAGTATGCTTAAATTTAGAACCACACGCTTCACAAGTATAAATCGCAACGCAGAACACAGAATTCTCTAATTTTTTGTCAGCCTTAGCAAGCTCATTTCCACATTTCGGACAGTTAACCTTGTAACAGGAAATCACAGAATCAACTTGCAAATATGGTCAATCATTGTATATGAAACCATGTTGTCACCATCTGACAGCAACAAGTACATTTTCCATCGGTTGCAAGCTAAAATATACAAAATTACCCCAACCCACAATCAAAAAAGCCATTGCTTCCTAATCCGCGATATTTGCCAAAGAGGGTGTACCCCATTTTACTCACAATTGAGTAATCCATATAGATTTACGAAACTTCTAATAGAAAAAAGTGTGAAAAAATCTGAAAATGCTCATTAAAAGCTTAATATAAGATAGAATAACGGTATTTACTGAACGGTGGATTTAGTGTTTAGAAGCGTGGGATTAGTCGCCCGCTACGACAAAAAACCTGCTTTGAAGCTTACAGAAGAGATAGCTGAGTATCTGAGTGGCAAAGGATTGAAAGTTTACGTAGAAGATACCTTATCGGATAAAGTCACTACGCAAGCGCAGATGGTTCCTCTTTCAAAAATGAAAACCGATTTTGTAATAACCATCGGCGGCGACGGAACAATTTTGCGCACATGCATCGGAATAGCTAAGCCTGAACCGCCAATTTTAGCGATAAACATGGGGCTTCGAGGATTTCTAACTGAAGCTGAACCGAAAAACGCTTTTGAAGCAGTAAACAAAATTCTTGAGGGTAAATACAAAATAGAAAAATGCGCAAAGCTATGTGTAAAAGCAGGCGAAGAAGACCTGCCTGATGCCTTAAATGACGTTGTAATTTCTGCAGGTGAACCCTCAAAAATACTTTATACTCAAATATGCAAGGAAGGCAAACCGATCATCAATAGCCAAGCAGACGGTCTAATTGTAGCAACCGAAACAGGCTCTACTGGCTATTCCTTTTCAGCAGGGGGTCCAGTTTTAGACCCGGCGGTTGGCGCTTTCGTGATTACTCCCATCTGCTCTTTAACAGTTTTCCATTCAATTGTTTTTCCAGCTAACTGCAAAATCACAATCAAAGTGACTAAGGCAGAGAAAATCCTTGTCCTCATTGATGGAAAGTACCGTAAAATGATAAACAGTAAAGAGCCAACCGCAGAGGTTTCAGCATCCAAAAATGTAACTTCTTTCATTCGGTTTGAAACCGATTTTTACGACCGATTGAAAAGCCGATTGCTGTTTAAGGGAACAGAATGAAGACTCAGACAAACAACCAATGCAAAAGAATCATTATTTTAGATACGTCTGCTTTTCTGGCTGGTTTTGATCCTTTCTCTTTAGGTGAAGAGCAAGTAACTGTTCCTAAGGTTGAACAGGAAATAAGAAGGAACTCAATGATTAAGGTGCGTTTTGACGCTGCGCTCGAAAGCGGAAAGTTGAAGGTTAAAGTTCCCTCAGAAATATTTTTGAACAATGTAAAAACGTCAGCAAGCAAAGTTGGCGACTCATTTAAGCTATCAGGCACTGACGTTCAACTTATTGCCTTAGCCTCAGAATTGAAAGCTGAAGGGTATGCAGCCCAAATTATAACGGACGACTATTCAATCCAGAATGTTGCCACACATTTAGGAATAGAATTCCTAGCACTCGCCACATTCGGCATCAAACGACTCTTAGAATGGATAAGATATTGCCCAGCATGCCACCGACAATACCCTGTAAACTGCTCATACAAAGAGTGCCAGATTTGCGGTACAGAGCTTAAGCGAAAGCCGCATAGAACATTAAAAAGTCTGAAGACAAAATAGTTTAGATTTCTTTTGCTACCTCATTAATCGTATCTTCAACAATATCCAAAGCGGCTTCAAGCATATCAGTTTGAATAGTAAGCGGCGGCGCTATCCTAAGCGTTGAAACACCACAACTAATAAGGGCCACCCCTCGTTTCCAAGAACGCAAAACAACCTTAGCTGTTTTTTGCACGGCAGGCTTCTTTGATTCCTTATCTTCAACAAGTTCCACCCCAATCATCAAACCCTTACCACGTACATCGCCAACTATGCTACTGGTCTCTTGCAGTCTATCCAGCCGTTTCATTGCATAAGCGCCCTGTTTGTTAGCGTTATCCAGCAACTGCTGCTCCTTAATAATGTCTAAAACTGCTGATGCAGCAACGCATGATAATGGATTTCCGCCAAAAGTACTTGATTGCGAGCCTCCAGTCCAATCCATAATTTTTGTTTTGGCAATTGTTGCACCCAGAGGTAAGCCTGAAGCCAAGGCTTTTGCAGTGCAAATAATGTCTGGTTCAATGTCCCAATGTTCGATAGCGAACCATTTACCGGTTCGCCCTACACCAGACTGAACTTCATCATCGATAAGAAGTAGACCGTACTTGTCAGCGATTTTCTTCAGCTTTGGAAAAAACTCAAGCGGAGGAACCACGTAGCCGCCTTCGCCTTGAATTGGTTCAAAAAGAACAGCTGCCACATCTTCAGCTGGCAAATATTTCTGCAGTACTTCTTCTTCGATAAAATCTGCACACCAACAATCGCAACTTGAAGTTTCAAGTTTGAATGGGCAGCGGTAGCAGTAAGGATAAGGAACATGGGTTACACCAGGCATAAAAGGGGAAAAATGGCTTCTTTGGACAGGCTTGCTAGCAGTGAAAGCTAAGGAACCCATCGTGCGTCCATGAAAGGCTCCTGTGAACCCTATGAATAATTGTTTGCGTGTGTGCCATCGGGCAAGTTTGACTGCTGCTTCAACGGCTTCGGTTCCACTGTTTCCGAAATATATTTTTATTCCAAATTCGCCAGGAGTTATGGTTGCCAATTTTTGAGCTAGGTTGATAACTTCTTTGGAGTAGAAGTCAGCGTTAGAATAATGCAGGAACCTGTCACATTGACTCTTTATCGCCTCAACTACACGAGGATGATTGTGCCCAACGTTCATGCAGGCTATGCCTGAATTTAAGTCAATATACTCGTTATCATCTACATCTTTAACTATGCAGTCGTTTGCTGACTCAACTACAAACGGATAATATCGCTGGTACGATGGAGAAACAAGTTGTTCATCCTTCATAACAAGCTCTCTGGCTTTGGGTCCAGGCGGAGAAACAACAATTTTTGGATAAGCAAACATTTGATAAACTCCGACAAAAGCGAAGGTAAGAAGCAATATTAACCTTTATGAAACCAGAAAAACAGCCACCCTATATCAAGAACCATAAGAGCAAAAGTAGAAGCACCCCTTCTAACCCAAAGATGGGAACTAACGTTTGCTTTGCTTTTCCAATTACCTTGTCAACAAGCGCAGTTACAGATTTCAAACGTTCCTCCCCAATTACCCTCACGTGAGGCACAACTAAATGTATACTTCCAGCCTTGGCCCTTTCAAGTTTAGATTCTGCGGTTTTTGCAGCTTCAAGAATATATCGAATCAAAGTTTCATTATCTATTGCTTTTCCAACGGAGTTGTAACCTTGTTTTCCAGTAACCATGCCTGTGACAGCATGAGTATCTGTTGTGAACACTTCACTTTCAGAAAAACCTGCAGATGATAAAGTTGCGAGGATTTTTTCTCTTAAATGAGGAATCATGTTGTTTCCGTCAATTGTAATATAGGCGGTTTTCTGGTTCTCTACTTGAACTACAATTGCTGTGATGCCGCCAGTTCCCATCCCCTGCTTTAAAGAAAACTCTTTCGGAAACACACTTGCGCCGCCAACCATGAAGGGTTTAGTTGGTTGAAGCACTGCTTGTTGGAGGCATTTGGAAGCAGCTGTGCGTAATTCATCTATATACCTGTCTGTGTCAATTATGTCGGCTAAGCTGTTGTGAGCATTAATCACTAGGGCATCTTTTAATCCATAGTTTGCTGCATGCTCCCTTACAATTCGACCTAACTCTTGAGGTAAATCTTCGGTTGTTTTTGGAGCAAGGGTAAAAGAAAGAAGAGCCGTGTCGCCGAAAATTTGGCAGGAAACGGAAGCAGGACCTTCAGTCGCTCTAACAAATGGAGAGGCTAAACCTGCTGATGCCTGAAACTTTGCAGAAGCTACAACGTGCGAAATTATTTTTTGGTTCTGCGCTTGTGATGCTAAGTCAAGCTCATGCCCCAAAATGCCAAGCGGAGTACAAGCGTCACAGGCATATTCTCTTTCAAATCCACTCTTAAGCAGAGAAGGCAGAAGACTGCTGCCTATATTCTTAAAAGGACCTGGATGCACAAGAGGAACAATGATAGCGGCTAAAGGTTTTGAAGAATCAAACCTTAGAAGGCTAACTTCAATATCTTTGTCTTCCCCCATTTCTTCAAGGAATTTCTCAAGAGGGGCGTTGATATTGGATACCCAGTCAACAATAAACGCCCTAAACAGCGGTACAGAAGCCAGTGAAGAATACTTTTTACTTACCCGTTCCAAAGACCAGAAAAACAACAAAATAGCGATTAAACTAATTATTGGAGAAACAATTATGAAAGCCAAAACTTGCAAGATAATGGCGCTTGAAAGGCCAACCCAAAAAATCAGAAAAGCCCCCACGCAAAACGTCGGTTGAAGCAGAACAGACAGCCCTTTTCGCCAGCCTGCTGCCATTGAGGTTGCCATAAGCACAACAATCCTTAAAGTCACAATAACAGCGTACCCCAGCAGGGAAAGTTTAACCCAAAGTAACCATCCAAATTGAAAACTCAGGCCAACACCTATTATGATAAAGACAAGCCAGAAAACAAAACTGGCAAGAGACAAAACTAAAGTTCGTCGTAATGAAAAAATTGGGTCACCCTTGAGAAGCACCTTACTCATCAAAAGGTCTGATGTGAGTGTTAAAACAAAAAGCGAAATACCAAGAAACAAAGCGCCAACTAAACCCTGAGAAGGAGCAACAAAAAGAGTTGAAACACCAATAACAACGCAAAGCAGCGCAACAATAATCAATGCTTCTTTTAGTGAAGGCAAGGAAAACAGTGAGGAATAATGTTTCTTTGCATCATCCATTGAGCTACTAAGCGAACGGTTATCCTCCATCTTTTCAACTCAGCTTGGCTTCCTATTGGAATTGGTGATGCTTATTAAAATTTAGCTAAATTAAAGCCTGAGTTTTAGAAATTAAATACAAATTTTTTAACAACCAACGATTCAAGAGAAACGCATTTAGCACAAAAGAATATAAAATCTAAGGAACAAGAACTCCACTTTAGCAAGTCACAACAAAAAGTAACATGTGTCCTGGATGGGAACTGTTTTATCTTTAAAATGACAATCATACTAATTTGCGAAGTCTATGCCAGATCAAGAAGTGCCCCTTTCAATATTTCATATGCTGGAGAGAAACGTGGGCAAGAAAATCAGAGTCATTATCGATCCAGCTTACGGTTTTGAAGGGTTACTAGCGGCTGTAACGCTCGAACCGGCAGGAATCTGGCTTTCAGAAGCAGAAGCAATCGTTTTGAGATCAACCATGGCTCAGCCTATTCCACAAGTGACGAGTCGTGAAGAAAGAAGTGAGTTGTTTCTCCATTTGAATTCTGTTCAAAGAATAGAAGTGTTACACGCTACTCCACCGAGACGATAGAGCAAGCGTTAAATGAAGAAAACTTTTGCTAAAACAGAAATAACTATCAACGAAACCGAAAAGACCACAAGAAGCTCAGGTCTAATTTTGATTCCTTCAGTCTCTTCCTCAAAGAAACGTAGCAGACCTGCACTTGCTGCAGGCATTGGACCAGCTTCTTTCTTTTTCTTTCTACTCACTAATATCCCTGTTCCTCTCATGTATTGCATGCATTTAATTAATCTTACGCAGAAACGGATAGTATAAAACTTGAAATTCTCGCAGTTATTCAATAATATTCAACATGCAACTGTCGAAAATTAAAGAGATGATTGGTTGTGGACATAAAAGAATTTCAACAAATGATGCGAACCCTCTATTTCAAGAGGGACAGAAACCGTGGAATAAGTGGAACTTACAACTGGCTTGTTGATGAGGTCGCAGAGTTAGGAGAAGAATTGGAGAAAGGAACCGATGGAGAGTCTACTGAGAAGGAGTTTGCAGATGTAATTGCCTGGCTTGCCTCTCTTGCTAACATAATGGGAATTGACCTTGAAAAAGCAGCCATCAACAAATACAATTACAAATGCCCAAAATGCCAGCAGTCACCCTGTCAATGCACTTTCTAAGTGACTAGGCGTTTCTGTCCTAAACCAGTAGACATCCAACAATACGGTCTACCCCCTTTGCGGTGAACAATACCTTCGTCTTCAAGAAGCCGCAAGTGATGCCGCACAACGCTGTAGGACAAAGAGTTTTCTTCTGCTATCCTCGCAGCTGCAGATGGGTTATGCTCAAGCGTTTGCAATATCTTGGTTCGGGCTCTAAGACCGCTACTTACATTTCTCACATTTTTCAAGTGAGCGTTAGGATGCAAAGAGTCCTTTATTTTTTTTCACCAACAGATAATCAAGAGGTTTACATTGAAAAACTTTAGCCTAATTAAAATCAAAAAGTTTAGCCTGTCTAGGTTTTTTGTTATCAAACATAGAAGCTATCTCCTCTTTTATCAAATCCATTCGCTGCGTGTAATAGTTAGGTAATCCATATTTGTCCACAAGCTGCTGTGCAGCCACCAAATACTTCTCTATACCACCTCGATAGACAGTGAGAGTTAATTTTCCCCCACAGAAAGAACATTTCCCTTTTAGAGGGAGACGACGAAACTTCTTGTTGCATGATTTACACCTAAACCCTTGTGTTGAAAAAGCCCGCAAATTCCCCGCAATGTCTCTGATAAAGTGGGTTGTTAAAACTTTTAGGGCGACGCGTTCGACATCTACAGCATCAATTCGGGAACCTAATTCGAGCTGCATATTGAGCTTCTCAATCATGGATTTGAATTCTTTATACGAGCTGTTGGCGTTGCCGAGGTTAATGTTCGTAACAGGAGTGGTGTATTGGAAGCCTTCAAACTGTGCTTCTGTTCCAAGCCTGTGACTGATGACATCCATTATTGAGCTTACGATTCTAGCCTCTCCCTTATCGCAGGTTTTCTGGTAAAACTCAAGTGGGTAAGTTGCGTCAACGTCAAAATCGTGGGCTTGCCTTTGTACTTCCTTTGTGTTTACAAAAGGAATTAAGAGTATTGGAGCGTCCATGATTCCTCCTATTTGGGCTGGCAAGAACACTCGGGAAAAGTTTAGAAGTGTATCCAAAGCCAGCATGATAGCATCTTCGTCACCGTCACAGTCTCTGCGTTTAGCTGAGTGCCAAATAGGATGAGCGTAAATCACGTTACGGTCTGTATAACCGACCACACGCCCTAAAATGCAAGCGCAAGTGTGGGGAGCTAAACCAAAAACTAAATGGCCAACAAGATCCTCAGGTCTCTTAACGTTATAGTAAGCTGGAAGTTTGTAAACTCTTACAAGCAAATCGTCGATGAAAGCGGCTATTTGAATAAAGTATTCTCCTGCTTTCCACGGAATAACAATGTCTTGAACTTTTAACTCACAAACCTGTGTGGAATCAGTAAGTTTTACTCCGTGCGTATCGCAACAGTAGCCTAGCTGCCTTATTTTTTCAACCGATACTCCGATCTCAATTGGCGTAAAATGGGTTAACGGAGCATTTGTGGCATCAAAGCGAATTGTACCATCTTTATAAACCGATAAACCATATTTAGCTCGCAAAATCCCTTTTTCCACAATTTCAGGAGTTTTATCGAGGTTGGTTAAGCCTTTAACACCCCTCAGCATTTTTGGAGGAGGATAACATAGTAACTTACATGCGGTATCAACCATTTCTTTGAAGTTCACTGGTTGTCGCTGATATTGAACAGCGTCTGTTTTACAAGTTGGACAACTAATATCCTTAAGAGTCCTACCGCAACGGGGACAACTTTTTTCTGTAATTGTATCAGAGCCACAAATGGAGCATTTTACCTTTGAAGTGAAGTTTTTGCAGTTAGGACACTTCCTCTTAACCATCTGGACAAACACAGGACCTTGTTTTGCCGCCTCTAAAAGATCCCTATGTGTGCCACCTGCCAGGGACACTGGAAAAAGGACGTGTACAAGAGGCTTCATTTCCCTATGTTTAGCCTTCTCGGGTCTTCCCATGCGACCGCCAACAAAGGTTGGGGCTTTATCTTTAATTTGCACTCCAGAAATCAAACTAACTGCAGCCAATACATTAGGAGCCGCAACGCAATCAACTGTTTTTGTACCATTGTAACCAAGACAATAAGCCAAAGCGGCAGCGTCTTGACCTTCAAGCAAAACCTTGTTATCAGCAAGCTTATGTGGCGCCAGAATTCGCCTAAGTAACTTTACCGCCTCTTCATTGTTTTGGCCTGAAATCTTGCAAACGAGATCTCCTTCAGTATGAACTTTGCAAGAGGCCAACCATTGTTGCAGAATCTCAAGCTCGTGGACAGAGGATAAGCTAGACCAAAAGAATGTAAAATTCGGGTGTAAAGGAACAGCTAAATACTGGCTTAGAAGCAGAGCTTCTTTAAATGTAGGCTTATTGCTAAAAGGATTATTCAAGAATCCTATGAGGTTTTCAAAAGAAACTTTGATGGTCTCTGCTGCTTTCTGGTAATCTAACCCAAATTTCTCATTAAGTGCAACCTGAAGGTCTTTAGCCCACCATTCTTCAACGTATCCTGATGGTGGAAGCGTTTTGTTAGAGTAAAGAAAGTCGCCAAAACTAATTAGAATGTCACCTAAGAAAAGAATTTTTTGAATTTTGCCTTTAACTTCACTAAAATTTTCAAGGGTTACCTTGACAACTGAGTTATCCTTTAGCAGAACAACAGGGGGCTCAATGGTATCCACTGGGAGGGTAACACAGCCTTTTCCTGGAAGCTCCAAACGCATTTGGGTTCCAGCAGCAAGAAAACTTTCAAGCACATACATTGTGGCGGGATGAACACCGACTGCTGATAAACCCGTATTCCTTGATCTACCATACCTTAACCTGAAGCCTCCACGCCTTGAAGGGAAAGCGAAAATTGGTCGCCCAGCAATAACATCATCCATAAAGCCGCCCGATTTCTTTTCAGATTTCTTTTTGAAATCTCTCAACCAATCCCAACCTTGGAAACCAATTTTGTCAATAATTACATAGACTTTTTGTGCCCGTCCAACGATGCCATCATTGACTACTCGGAGCGCTCCACCCCTCACACGGTTAGTTTCTACCCTCGGCAGGTTCCTGTACGAGGAAACTTCCACGGGATCGGATTCTGTACCGGTGCATTCGACTGGAATTAGATTAAGCGCTTTTTTTAATTCTTCATCGGGAATGTGATATTGAAAACGGCCCACAGACCGCTCATATAACCTTAATTCCTCGATAAAACGAGAAACCTCTTCATCTGTCGGCTTATATCTATCCAAACCTAACTGCTTGCGAACGAAATCACCCACGACAAGCGTCAACGCTTGGTCTGTTCCACCTGCCGAACGTATCGGTCCAGCAAAATAAATAGCCAAATAGCGGGTTCGGTCAGCGTTAGTTTTTATTTTAACCTGAGCTATGCCCTGTATTGGCGCTGCGGTTAAACCTTCGGTGAAAATAGCAAGAGCAGTCCGAATTGCCTGTTCAGCAGCCCTTTCAGGATCCAGAGAACCGAATTTGCCTAAAACAATTTCTTCAGCAACTTTAAAAGCGATTTCTTCTCTCTGAATTTTAGTGCTCAATTCCCTGATGCTGTGTGCCACTTCTTTTGGCCCTACTAGGCCTTCAACTAAGTCAGCAATGTCTTGAGCGATAATGCATTCTGTTTTTAAAGCGGGATCCAATCCTTCTGACCTTGCGCTGTCGCTTATTGCATACAATTGCTTCAGCGTATTTTCCATTGTTTCCACGTATTTTTGATAGCCTTTGCTGATGTTCAAAGCGCAGCTTCCCTTGACAAGATATAGAGTAATGGGTTATTTTGGCTTTCTAGAAAACAAACAGAAATGGCGCGCAAAAATAGATAGCATTAAGTCTTAATGCTTCTTATTGCTTCAACGATTTCAGTAATCCGTTGTTTTGCATCACTATTTTCTGTAACGTTACCAGTAACGATTATGTCGGCTCCTGCAGATACTGCAGCTAAAGCTTGCTCTTTAGTTCTAATTCCGCCACCTACTATGAGCGGAATATCAAGCAAATGTTTGACTGCTCGAATCATTTCAGGAGGCACTGGATTTGTGGCGCCAGAACCGCCTTCTAAATAAATGAAGCGCATCCCAAGATATTGACCAGCAAGGGCATGAGCAGCTGCAAGTTCAGGCTTAGTATAAGGCACTGAAATCGCTTTCCCGACAATGCCTGCTGTGCCACCTTCACCAACAATTATGTAGCCCATAGAAATCGGTTCTACGCCATACTTTTTGACTAGAGGAGCTCCAAGAATTTGAGCGCCCATAAGAAAATAGGGATCCACAGAATTTAGAAGCGACATGAACCATATAGCATCTGCATAACTGCTTATACCAGTTATGTTATTTGGAAATAATATTGTAGGAATTTTTACTGAAAACTTGATGGCTTTTACCACATCATCAAGGTGAGCTTGAGATGCAAAAGTTGAGCCTCCAATCATTATGGCTGCTGTTCCACTATTTTGAGAATTTTCAGCAATCCGAGACGCTTGAGTAACTGATACTTCTTCTGGGTCTATCAGAGTTAAGTGGATGGAACCTTCGGTTTTTATTTTCTCAAGTAAGTACTTTTCTGTAGGCCCTTGCATGGCAAATATCCTTCGGTTACTCTTTTTTAACGTTTGTTACAGGCGTTCTTTTCGTGGAACCATAAACTCGGTCAGTTAGCATGCAGTAAATGTCGACTTCGCCCTGAGCAGGTCTAATTGGAAATTCTTCCTTAAGACCGCAGCTACTGCATTGCGCAAGGGCATGACCATCGTCTCTGAATATTTCAACTCTTATTGTTTCTTTTCCACATCTAGGGCAAGAGAAGAACTTAGGTAAACGTTTCTTAGGAATATGAACAACTTTCTTCCTTCTTCGCCCCAATCATAACAACCTTCTAAACGATGGTAATGTTCATTTAATATTTATCCTTGTCCTTAAATACTTGCCTACAAACCAAGAATATGAAGCTCGTGAGCCAAGTGAATCTAACGCCCTCTATGTTAAACATAGATTTTTCTGAAGCCGAAAAAAGAATTAGCCGTTTCATTAAAGAATACGTCGAAAATGCAGGAGCAAAAGGAATCGTGCTAGGACTATCTGGAGGAATCGACAGTGGAACAACTGCAGCACTTTCAAGCCTCGCCATAGGAGGAGATAACGTAATAGGGCTTATGCTCCCAGAAGAAGAAAACTTCAGCCAAAAAGACATTGATGATGCAAAATTAGTCGCTGACAAATTCAAACTCAAAACCCAAATCTGCGACATGTCAACTGCATTAGAAGCCATATACAAGTCAATTCCAGTTTTTGAGCCTTCAAACAGGCTTTGCAAAGGAAATATTAAAGCGAGAGCACGAATGATTTACCTCTATTATTACGCCAACAAACTTAACCGAATCGTTTGCGGAAGCTCAGATAAATCAGAAACAATGATGGGTTACTTCACCAAATGGGGAGACGCCGCCGCAGACATTACCCCAATCATGGATTTATACAAAACTCAGGTTCGGAAACTTGCACTTCATATAGGAATCCCAGAAGCGCTTGCATTAAAACCGTCAACACCCTCTCTTTGGCCTAGCCAGACGGCAGAGAACGAGTTAGGCATTAAGTACGAAACTTTGGACCTGATTCTTTATGGATTAGAGCGGTTTATGACCACTCAAGAAATTGCCGCCCAACTAAGCATTAAGGTGCCTATTGTTGACAAAGTTAAAAATAGGTGGCTCGCAAATGAGCATAAAAGACGAATGCCACTTGCGCCTAAAATTGGCTTCCGAACCGTAGGAAATGATTTTAGGCTTCCAAGGCATACCTACTAAAGTGGAAAAAAAGATGAAGAATAGGATCAAACTTGCCCTTGCCCAAATAAGCAGTAAACGAGAAAACAAAGAAGCAAATCTGCAGAAAATTGAGAACTTAACTTTAAAAGCTAAGGAGCAGGGAGCAGATCTAGCTATTTTTCCTGAAATGGCATTAACAGGTTATTTGGTAAGAGATCAATTTTATGAGTTGGCAGAAACTGTGCCTGGACCAACAGTTGAAAGTAGTAGAGTCTCTGGCAAAGAAAACTGGGATGCATATTATTTTTGGAATGCCTGAGTTAAGCCAGAAAACCAAAGCAACAGTCTTTAATACAGCTGTCTTAGTGGGACCTCAAGGGTTTATTGGTAAATACCGTAAAATGTACTTGCCAACCCATAGCGTGTTTGAAGAAAAAAGGTATTTCCGTCCAGGATATGAAGCAGCCTCTTTCCAAACGAATATTGGTAACATTGGTCTATGCATTTGCTATGACATATTTTTCCCAGAAGTGCTCAGGCTCACGCGCTTGAAGGGTGCACAATTAATCGTCTGTATATCAGCGTCGCCAGCGGTACGCAGGAGCTATTTTGAAACTTTAACTTGTGCCAGAGCGATAGAAAACACAACCTATGTAGCCTACGTTAATCTTGCCGGGGTTCAGGACGGCTTGCAGTTCTGGGGAGGAAGCAGGCTGGTTAGCCCTAATGGAGATGTCCTTGCCAAAGGTAAATATGATGAAGAGGACTTTCTAATTTGTGAAGTAGACTACAACGATCTTAGAACCGCAGAGACTTTCATTCCAACATTGAGGGATTTACGACCTGAACTCTATGATAAACTAAGAGAGTACTCGGAGCAACTATGAATATCACTACATGATAACCATATCACACAAGGATCACAAGTTGGTCACAAAACTGTGATATCAAGGTTTTTCAACAAAATACCGTGATTTTCCCGTGACAAGTGATGTCACAAAACTATGATATTAATGAATCCCGTTATATTACTTAAAGTAAAAGAATAGCATTAAACCTAAAAAGTTTGTTTAAAGGCCGTATACCAAGAAATCTAGAATCATGTAATATCAAAGAAGGGTAAAATAGCTTGCTAAAGTTTAACTATTTATCTAAAGTCTTTACGAAGGTCATATGTGGAGGTTCAATGCGTTTGACAGATAATTGTAAATCGGCCTTTTCTCTGGCCAAACGCTGAAAGTAATCAGATTTTAACCTCTTTTCCGTCTTAGATAAAGATAATAGGTTTTAATAACTTGGGAAAGAGTGATATTTGCTTGGAAAAGGCTTAAAAACTAAGGGTCAGTATACAAAACCGTATCCATTCAGTATAACGGAGAACCGAGCGATTTGAAGCTTAAAGACGGCGTTCAAGCTTGGCTAAATAGGGCTTTGAGCGACCCCATTGTCAAAATACTCTCAAAAAATAGCCAATTAACAAAAACACAGCTTGAAACATTGTTAATTGACGTTTTAGCTGAGAGTATGGCAGGTAAAGAGCTTAAATATGATGAAAAAGCCAATTTACGGCTAACCAAGGCTAAAATAAGCCGCGGAGCCTTTAATAGGACGTTAAAACAGTCTAAAGAAAACGTTATAAAATCCATTTATACAGTACTACTTCTTGGCTATTTAGGGGTGTTCGACAGCACAACTCTTGACCCGTATCTCGAAATAGCCAATAAACTGCACGAATATGTGGAGGCACACCACGACATACCCGACATGGAAGGAGAGCTAATAGACCGTCTAAAAGTCATAGAAATCATTCGAGAGGAGCTTGAAACAAGCCTAAAACGACTTTCTAGCCCATCAGATGAGAGTTTGTGATGTCACAAATCACAGTATAATCGTCCTGTTTATTAACATAAAGCGGAAGCAGTAACCATCATCGTTAGATTGTCATCTATAAGCTTCAATTGACAAAATAAGCCTAAATCAAGAAGTATTAAAAGGTTCATTTTTGTAGGTCAAATAAATGCGTAGCAATGTGATGTGTGATATCATAGCTAACGTGAATTGATATCACCACAAACCTTAAAAAGCCCATGGAGAACTGTGATGTGTGATGCAACGCATCGTATCACACATGAATCACAGAGGCGAAAATCACGGTTGACTTTGTAGAGATCCTATTAGGTTTCTTGCTCGTTGCGACTGTTGCATCATCAGTTGAGTATTATAGACAAGTACGTAAAGCACAGAAAGAATATGAGAAAGCGAAGGATATTGTGGAGGATATTGTATTAAGTTTTAACAGAGAGCTTAAGCGTGAAGCAGAGAGAATAGAGCTAATAGCATTTAAAGTTGAAGGAAACTCAGCTAAAGCTGACACAAGCCTCAAAAAAATAGAAGCCGTTGAAAAGAAGATGGCGCCACTAGAGGATCAAATTAACGCTTTTTCTCAAGGTAGACTTGACCTATCCAGTAACATGACAACTATTCTATACAGGATTAACGGGTTTGGAATCCAAAATTAAAGATATTGAAGGTTCGCAGGAAACGTTGAGAGTTAAAGTTGTAGGTTTTGAAGAACAAATTCAAAAGTTTGCTGCTGCCCCTGAAATTAAAATTGAACCCGTTATGCCAATCAAACGTGATAAAGCAATGGCTGCATTAACGGATACAGAAATCGCAGTATTGGAAATGTTGTCTTCAGAGGGTCCCAAGACAGCACCTGAAATTAAAGACAGAGTGCACCTTAGCAGGGAACACACGGCAAGACTGATGAAGAAACTCTATGAAAAGGGCTACCTG
This sequence comes from Candidatus Bathyarchaeota archaeon, assembly GCA_963831865.1. Lineage (GTDB taxonomy): Archaea > Thermoproteota > Bathyarchaeia > Bathyarchaeales > Bathycorpusculaceae > Bathycorpusculum. The sequence continues at coordinate 253,169 of CAWHSP010000048.1, forward strand.
GAAAGAGAAATAGGTAAAATACCGTTCAGATATAGCATAAAGAAAGAAATGGAAAAACTATTAAGGAAGCCGGAAAACAGCCAACCAACCTAATCGGATATTTAAACGTAAGGGGATGGCCAAAGCTTCGCAACTTAGTAGTGCAATCTACTTTATTCTTTGCTTAATTGTAGCTTGAGGAATGTTTACGGTTTTATATCTTAAATTGTTTGATCCACCAGTCCTTAAAAGCAGCCCTTTGGTTGCCATCCTCGAAAGATAAGTGGAAACTGTACTAAGGCTAACTGGTTCTTTAAGGTCCTGCTCATAAATTGACTGAATATCTTTTGAAGAGAACCAAATTAATGGAAAACTCTTCTGAATCACAAGTTGAACCTTTTCAAAGCGTGAAAGAACACGATTGGGCAAGGAAGACACTATCCCTGAAGTTGATTCCTCACCTGGTACACCACCTAGCAATTCTACAAGATCTAAGAGCCGTAGAGCTTTATCGCGGGTTACTTGACCCTCAAAAGCAATAGTATATCGATTGCCATCGCTATCGAACAGCTCCACACGTATTTTACGAGCTGGCATTAATGTGCACCTTAGGCGGTGTTCACAGCTTTACACTTCACAACTTATAGCTGTTATGGTGAAACATGAAAACTGCAAAACTAAATAGCAAGCTTATTTCAGAAAAATCGGCACAATTATCATTCTATTCACTATAACCAACTTCACAGGAAATCAGAACAGCTATAAAATTGCTGTTACTGTTTGCTTTCGCTTTTCCAGTAGAAGCGAAGGGGTGCCTTATTCACTGTAAAGAGACAAGAATTAGGTAATTTAAAAGAAATGGGAACTGAATAAGCAACAAAATTAATGCCATTTCACATGTATTCACAATTTTGTGAACGAAAAATTGGAAAGAATATTAAATATAATATTAAAGATTTCAGGAACTAAACTTTGGGAAGTTCATGGTTAAAAAGGGATTAATTGTGGCTTATTTTTAAGAATTTGTCATTGCAATCAGTTAGTAGAGGCACCCCTATGTTTCCTGTCGAAGTCTTCAGGCAAAAAGAAGCTAAGAAAATTCTGAAAAAATATTTGCAGAATTTTTATCTAAAATTTTTGAATGATAATTATTAATATATAAAATTATTATTAACTACTCAGAGTATAGTTTAAGTAAATAGTAATAAGTTGTTTTTGCAGTAACGCTCTATTTTTCTCCAGTAGAAACTTTGGGGTGTGTCTTGCTCTCAGTTTAGCTTAGTTGTTATCTGGTTTTTCCATGGTTTTTTAGGATTATTGTGCTATAGAACCAGTTTTTTGTACTGTCTGCTTTATCTGTTCCACACGAAATAACGGTGCTACCTCTGGAAATAAGGGGATGAGTAAATGGGAAATCCAAATGCATTAGATGACGTATTCGAAAATTTCGTTAATGGAGTTCGATTGTTTAAAGATAGAGAAGTTTTAAGGCATGATTATCTTCCTGAAAAATTACCCCATAGAGAAGACCAAATAAAATTGTTAGGACAAACTGTTGCTCCAGTCCTCAAAGATGCACGATGCTCTAACATTTTTATTTACGGAAAAACTGGAACTGGAAAAACAGCTGTAACAAAATATGTTTTAAGCCATTTAGAATCTAAGGCAAAAGAATATGGTGCGCAAGTAAAATTTTGTTACATAAACTGCCGAATGACAGGTTCAGAATATCGTGTTTTCGCGAGTTTAAGCCAAAACCTAGGCATGACTATTCCCTTTACAGGTTTATCAGTCGGCGAAGTTTTTGATAGGTTCCGAACACGTTTAGATTCTTCCAGAATAATTTTCATAATAGTTCTCGACGAAATTGACGCCTTAATAAAAGACAAAGGCGACGCTTTCATGTATGAATTAACAAGGATAAATGAAACTCTAAGCAAAAGCAAAGTTTCGATAATCGGCATATCAAACGATCTGCGATTAAAAGAGTTTTTGGACCCTAGAGTCTTCAGTTCACTTAGCGAGGAAGAACTAGTTTTTAGACCATATGATGCAGGTGAACTTCGAAATATTCTTCTTGAACGCTCAAAACTGTCTTTCCAAGATGGTGTTTTGTCTGATTCTGCACTAAGTATTTGTTCAGCTTTGGCTGCTGCAGAGCATGGCGATGCTAGGCGAGCTTTGGATTTGTTGCGTGTTGCTGGAGAAGTCGCTGAACGACAAGGCGCTAAGGTGATTACAGAAGAGCATGTGCGTCAAGCAGAAAAACATATTGAACATAACCGAGTGGTGGAAGCTCTCAAAAATTTAACTCTACACTCAAAATTAGTACTCCTCAGCGTTTACCACTTAAATAAACCAAGTGCAACTACAGGCGAAATATACGATGTTTACAATGAACTTTGCGGAGAAATGGGCTCTGGGCTTCTGACACAACGCCGTTTAGGCACTCTGATTAACGAGCTTGATTCGATGGGTCTTGTTAACGCTAAAGTAGTAAGCATGGGTACGGTATGGCAGAACTAAGAAAATCAGGTTGAAATTTCACGAAGCCTCATCAGAGATGTGTTTACCGATGACAATCGTTTCAGCCGCTTAATTGACTATTCTAAGCAAGCTACCCACAAAAACTCAATTGATACTAACTGATTGGCGGCTCAAACATGGAAACACGCCTTATAGAAAAGAAAGCACAGTAGTCTCTAGTGTTTGTAGATTTACTACTGGAACTTTTCCTGGGGTAGGAACTAAACCTAGTTTTTCCATGTAATCCGTTTGTTTCTGCCAACCGCCTGAGTTTACAACTAGTACTCCACGATAATTGAGGTAGCCTAAAACATGAATATGACCCGCGTGGAAGATATCTGGCACTCTATCTATAACTAGGTAATCACGGTTTTCGGGAGATAACATTGTTTTCCCGCCGTAAACAGGTGCTAAGTGACGGCATTGCATGAGCAGCTTCATTGCTTTTTCTGGGTGATCATGATCCATTCCCGGTATAACAGAGATTATGTCATCTAAGCTTCGTCCATGATACATTAAAACTTCTACGCCGTGCAAGCTCAATAGGCAAGGACTTCCAACCGAGTGAATATTCTTTCTACCTTGAATCCCAGTCAAGTAACCTTCCGGTATTGCCGGTTGAGGCAGGGCTTTGCGTGCGGCATCATGGTTGCCCGGCGAAATTATTATTTCGATGTAATCTGGAATTTTTTCCATATATTTTGCGGCAAAGTTGTATTGTTTGTGGACGTCTTTTATGGACAATTCTTTTGCCTGGTTAGGGTAAACTCCAACTCCGTCAACGATGTCGCCGGCGATTAGCAGGTACTTTACTCTACCTGCTATTTGCTTCATTTCATCGTTTCCATATTTTCCCCTGAGCCAGAGTATGAAGCGTTTGAATGCTTCCTTTTCAAATTTATTGCTGCCAATATGAAGGTCTGATGTTAAGACTGCGTAAACTGGTTCTTGGGCTCTTTGTTGGGTTTTTCTACCTATTTCTGGGAAAATAATATCTTCTACTAGGAAAAGGGTGGTTCTTGTTTTTATAACTGCCAAGCAAATTACTTGATCGGGCAAAAGCAAGAGCGCTTTCTTCTTGACTTCTTCTTGCGCTTTTTGAGGTACCAGAACAGTTGCACTTCCCTGTAGGTCTTCAACTGATAGTATCATTTGGTGTTTTGATTCTCTTTTCTCTGTCACCATGCAAATAATTTTGAGTTTTGTTTTAGCAGGTGATTTGAGTGCTTCTATTATGGAAGTTGCAGCTTTAACGTCCATTCTTTGCCTAAGCAAATGTTCTATTCGTTTGAATCTGTCTTGGAAATATTCTAAGTACTCTTCAAGTGTACCGTTGGAGCTAAGCTTGCCAGTGGCATCATCTAGAATGCTAAGATTTGTTTTAATATCTCTTGCGTACGGATAAAAAACGCTTTCAATTTCATTTGTTTGCCTCAAAGCTGGTTGCTGTACTGTGTTTTGTTGCATCTCTAATGGTGCATTTATTTGAGTTACTGTTAGCTGTTGCATTAAGGGTTCTAAGAAAACTTTGTCTATGAAGAATGGTTTTTCCTCCAAGTCCTGTATCTTTTCAAGTGCTAAATTCATAATGTCCTGTGGATTTGTTGTGTCTGAGTTTTGGCTTAAAAATTCAAAGGCTTCGCTGTTTAGTTGGTATCCGGCTGCGAGTGTAGCCTCGATTGCTTTCTGAAGATTTTCTTGGCTGTTCATTTCACCTTATTCTCTTAAACAATTGGTGGAGGTATACTTTGTCCTTAGGTTCTTATGCTTTTAAGTTATTTACTGTTTCTTGTTTGCAGGATAAATTTTAAAGTTTACTGGTTTAGCTGATTTTTTATGTATTAACTATTAATTATTCAAAATCATCTTAGTTTATATAATCGATAAATAGTTTAAATTTGTAATATCTTGCTTGGGGTATTATCATGGGTGAATTGCGCAAGGTTCAACAAACACCGACGGGAACTTTTTTTGTTTGCTTACCCAAAGCGTGGGCTAATCAAAACGGGTTAAAGAAAGGTACTTTGGTGAATTTGGATGTTGCTATTGATGGCAAGCTTATTGTTGATTCTGAATACAATGTTGAACAGCAGCCAAAAACTGCCTCTTTAAATGTTGGTCCCTACTTGGGTCGCGAAATTGTTGGTCGTTATCTTCTCGGTTTTGACACGATTCGCATTGAAGCAAAAGATCGAATAGCTTACGACGTTAGAAATGTGGTTAAGTCAACTGTAAGCTCGCTGATTGGTTTAGAGATTGTTGAGGAGACATCTTCAACTATGGTTTTGCAGTGTTTGCTGGAGCCGTCTGGTTTTGTGCCTGAGAAGATTTTGCGACGCAACCACGCTATTGTTGCAGGGATGTCTCGTGACGTCGCTAACTCGTTCATAAATGGAGATCTGCAGCTGGCAAAGAGCGTAATTGCCCGAGATGATGAAAGTAACAGATTGTATTTTTTGTTGGTAAGAATTTTGCGGACAATAATTCAAAATCCACGTTTAAGCGAAAAGCTTGGGATTACACCGATAGAATGTTTGGATTACCGTTTGGCAGCAAGTTTAATTGAAGGAATTGGCGATGCATGTGTTCAGGTGGCTGCTAAAACCATTGCGCTCAATGGGGTAAAGTTGTCGAGTGAGCTTCAAAAGTCGTTGGTTGATTTACAAAATATCTGCTGTGAAGCTCATGAGCAAGCATTAAAATCATTTGTAACAAAAGACATCGAGTTAGCTGAGAATGTGCGTAATCTGAGAGAAAAATTGGATTTTACCTACGCAAATATTGAACGCGTTGCGAAAGAATCTTCTGTGGATTTGATGCCTCAGCTTTTGGCAGCTGTATCTTTTCTCAGACAGATTTATGAACGCAGCGTAGACATGGCAGACTTGGTTGTTTAAGATCCTTCTTTTTTTGCAGTAGTAAAGAGTTAAATTTCGTAGCTTGCATTCACATTTGGGATAATTCACATGTCATCAGTTACTGATAAGGTGGCTAATGCTCTTTACTCTTCAGGCTGCCTGAAGTTTGGAAGTTTCAAAATTAAGTCTGGAGCGATCAGCCCATACTATATTGATCTTGCCCGATTGCTTGCTACACCAAACGCGCTGTGTACTGTTGCCGAAGTGGCTGCTGAAGCTGTTAAGCAGATAATGGTTTCTAACAAGATAGATAAACTGGCCTCTATTGAGCTAAAGGGCGCGTTGATAGTGCCCAGTATTGCCTGCAAGGTTAATTTACCATGTATAGTAGTTAGGAAGGAGGTTAAAGCCTATGGTGTCACAGGACGAATCGCAGGCGCCGAAGTCACAAAAGGTGACAATATCCTCTTCTTCGATGACGTAATAAGCGATGGGTTATCAAAAATTGAAGGCATCAAACCTTTGCATGAGCTAGGTGGCAATGTTAGGCATTTGCTGGTTGTTGTAAACCGAGAACAAGGCGGAAAAGAGAACCTTGAGAAACTTGGGTTCAAAGTGCACGCTTTAGCCAAAGTTAGTGACCTCGCTAATTCGCTATATCAGAACAAACATATTTCAAAGGGACAAATCGATGAAGTTTTAGAGTTTGTAAAGAATTTCAAGACGGTGAAGAACACCACTCGATAATTTTTTCTGAGAGATTACATTAGCGCTCTTTTACGAGGGAATTCTTCTGCTCTACTTTCTCGTCAGAGTTCATGTTTATCTTCAAAATAGTTTTATCTTGTTGAATATGAAATTAATCAAGTATTGCAGTAATGTTGCAGGAAGAGACCTTACATTTATTTGGACCACCCTCACTTGAGTATATATCTCGAAGGAAGGCGTACACCAATGAACAGCCAAAAACAAGTGGTTGAAGCTCTACTTACTTCGCAAGCATACCCTGAAAAATCCGGAAAAATCGAGCTGATACAAACACACATATCGTTTGTTTTCCTAACCAAAGAATTTGTTTATAAAATGAAGAAAGCAGTAAACTTTGGATTTCTTGACTTTTCCACTCTTGATAAGAGACGATTCTTCTGCGAAAAAGAATTAGAGCTTAACCGGAGACTTTGTTCCGATGTGTACCTTGAAGTTGTACCTATCAACAAATCCAATTCTATCCAGATAAAAGGCAGCGGCGAAACAGTTGAATATGCTTTAAAAATGAAACGGTTGCCCCAAGAAAAAATCATGACTGTACTTTTGAGAAAGAATCTAGTGGATAGTAAAACTATTGATGAATTAGCAGAAATAATTTCAAAATTTCATTCTAAAGCGCACACAAGTGCTGAAATAAATGAGTTTGGTTCGGTTAAAATCATCAAGACTAATTGGGACGAGAATTTCGCTCAAACTCAAGAGTACATTAGCCGAACAATCTCAAAGGCACAATTCCAATATCTTCAAGGCAAAGTTGTCGCCTTCATGGAAAACAAAAAGGTGCTTTTTTCAAACCGAATAAAAAACAACAAGATTAGAGATTGCCATGGTGATATGCATTCAGGAAACATTTTTCTCACAGACAAAATTTGTATTTTTGACGCCATAGAATTCAACGACCGCTTTAGATATTCCGATGTAGCATCAGACATAGCCTTTTTAGCTATGGACTTGGAGTTTCGACAGAAACCTGACTTGTCAAGGTATTTTATCAAGAGATACGTAGCATACTCGAAAGACAAGGAGTTAACCTCACTTCTCGCATTTTATAAGTGCTACCGCGCATATGTACGCGGTAAAGTAATCAGCTTCAAACTTGACGACCCCAATGTAAACAGCATAGAGAAGGATGATGCAGCCAAAGAGTCACAAGCGTACTTCAAACTAGCTGAGAATTATGCGAAAAACCTATAAACAAACTTGTTCAAATTGGTCAGCCACCCAATCAGGAATTTGAACTGACCCCATGATAATTGGTTTTTGGTGACAATCGCTTCCGCCTGTCATCATTAATCCGTGCTCTTTAGCAAACGCTACATAGTGTTGTGTTGTTTCAGTCGTGTTTCTTGAGTGCCAACATTCAACGCCGTTGATGTAAGGTAACATTTTTTCCTCGATAATTTTCGTTTGCTCAATTAACGATTTAGTTAATGTTATTAACGAAGTCCCATGAAAGTCATTTGGATGAGCCAAAACCAGTTTTCCCCCAGCTTCTCTGATAAGCTTAGATGCTTCATCTAAGAACAGTGGGTATTTTGGCACATCGCACTTTACAAGGTACTTGTCAAATGCTTCCTGCCGTGATTGAACTATCTTCTTCTTGACTAAATAATCTGCAATGTGGGGTCTGCCCAACACTCCATCTACAGAATCTTCAATATGTCTAAAGTCGTCAGTTGTTAAAGCTGGAATGTTTTCTTTCTTAAATTCAATGTTAAGGTTAATGAGAATTTTTGCTGCCCTTTCTTCTCGGTACTTTGCCATTGTTTCAAGTTTCTTCTTCAATGTGTTATTGTTGGCGTCGAATTGATAGCCTAAGAAATCCAGCGATATTGCTTTGCCTTCACGGTACTTTGGGTACGAAAAAGTAACGTTTAATTCAACGCCGGTGACGAATCGGACGCACTCTTGTTTGGCTGTTGCGATAGCTTGAATTTGATTACTAATCGAGTCATGATCTGTGATTGAAATGAAGTTGATTTGTCGTTTTTTTGCTTCTTTGAAAATTTCTTGAATAGTGAGTTTTCCATCTGAAGCTCTTGAGTGAATGTGCAAGTCGAGTGTCATTATCGAGCGGTGTCCCGTTAACTTTTTTCCATTCCTATAACGTACCACTCTTCGGCGTTATCGTGGCAAGTGTCGACCGTTAAATGGAGAATCTTTAGTTTCTTATTGTTTCTTTTTAGGTCGTTGATGTCGACTGGTTCAAACTTTTTCTTATTAGCTAAATAAGCGTCTACAGTCAAAGCGTTTGACTCATATTTCTCTTTGGTTCGTCTCTCAATCCTTCCAACAGACACTTCCTGTGGGCAACTTGTTTGCATAACAACAAAAGTCATATTGTGTCTTGCCGCAACCTCAGCCGCTCTCCTGCGCAATTCCTGAGTTACGAAAGTAGCATCCAAAATAATCCCTGTGTCATTTTTGTCTGCAAGATCATCTGCCCGGCGGAAAACTTCATCATAAACAGACATGCGTTTGCTCATGTTTCCAGCGACTTTAGGGTCAAAAACATCTTCATTTTTCAGAACCTCTAAGCGGATTAAATCGCTTCGAAGAATTGGGTATCCTTTAATTTTTGATACTTCTTCAGCAGTTTCTGTTTTCCAGGTTCCAGGTAATCCGCATGTGATAAGCAAGGTTTTTGATCCAAGGTTGGCTTTAATATATTCGGCAAAAGGTTCCTTCATTCAATCACTCTCTCTTGCAGTTAGCTTTGGATGTTGTGTAATAAAACTTTTTCCACAATCAAAATTTTGCTTGCGAGCGATGATATTAATTACTCCCCAAAAATGAAGCAAATTCTAAATAGGTAGACTGCACATTCTTCATAAAAAGAAGGAATATTCATGGAAGAATTCCAAGTTAAAGATAAAAGTCTTTCAACGCAAGGTCACTTACAAATTGAATGGGCAGCTAAACACATGCCCGTTCTAAACATAATCAAAAAACGCTTTGAGAAAGAAAAACCGCTTAAAGGCCAAACCTTGGCGGCTTGTCTCCACGTAACAAAGGAAACGGCAGTTCTAATAAAAGTATTAATCGCTGGAGGCGCAGATATCGCACTCTGTGGTTCTAACCCTCTTTCTACCCAAGACGATGTCGCTGCTGCATTAGCAGAAAGCGGAGTGCACGTTTTCGCTTGGAGAGGTCAAAACACCGAAGAATACTATCATTGCATCGACAGAGTTCTCGACTTCAAGCCAAATATAACTCTCGATGATGGAGCAGATTTAGTCGGAACTTTGCACAGCAAACGCCAAAACCAGATAAAAGACCTCAAAGGCGGAACCGAAGAAACGACTACGGGTGTTATCCGCTTGAGAGCTATGGAACAAGATGGTAGCCTTAAGTATCCTATTGTAGCAGTTAACGATGCTTACACAAAATACCTCTTCGATAATCGCTATGGAACAGGTCAAAGCACCATGGATGGTATCCTGAGGGCAACTTCAGTTTTGATTGCAGGCAAAAACTTTGTGGTCGGAGGATACGGATGGTGCAGTAGAGGCATAGCAATGCGGGCACAAGGTATGGGTGCAAACGTCATAGTCACCGAAGTCCAACCTACCCGCGCATTAGAAGCAGCAATGAATGGTCTTCGCGTTATGCCGATGTCTGAAGCAGCAGCTATTGGCGATATCTTTGTAACCGCGACCGGCGACCTTAACGTTATCCGCAAGGAACACATGGAGAAGATGAAGGACGGTGCTATTATTTGCAACAGCGGTCACTTCAATGTAGAAATCAGCATACCTGACTTAGAATCTCTTTCCACAGGCAAACGCACGATTCGTCCAAACATGGAGGAATATTCACTAAAGGATGGCAGAAAACTATACTTACTTGCTGAGGGCAGGCTGGTAAATTTAGCTGCGGCGGAAGGACACCCCTCGGAAGTCATGGATATGTCCTTTGCAAACCAAGCCCTTAGCTCTGAGTTTATAGCTAAATCTGCAAAGCTCCAAGCCAAAGTATACTGTGTGCCTAAAGAGATAGACGAAAAGGTTGCTGAGCTGAAGCTGAAAGCAATGGGCATAAACATTGACGAACTAACTGCTGAACAGAAAAAGTACCTGTCGACTTGGGAAATGGGAACAACATAAACAAGAGCATGCTTAAAACCATGACAAACTTTAAATTGATTGAGATTATACATGGCTATAAAGTGGTGACTTAAATGGTTAGCAAAGATCAAGCAATAGGTGGAGCAATACTCGCAGTATGCGTTATCGTAGCTTTGGTATTCGCGTTATTAATAATCTTCCCAGCCCAAGTCTATGGACTCGTCGGTACTGTCACAGACAACACTGGCAATAACATCAGGCTTGACGCAGTATTAATTCTTGTTTCAATAGCATTTATCGCTATTCTAGCAATCGGCGCGTGGATTGGCTGGACAATGGCAACAACACCGCCTCCAAAACCAATCGAAGAAATCACAACTGAAATCGAAGAGAAAAAGGAAGAGCCAAAAGTAGAAGAGCCAGCGCCAGTTAAAACTGCTGAAGCTTCTGCCACCGAAGAAAAAGCTAAGAAAAAGAAATAAAAAACTTTAATTTGTCCTATCTTTCAATTCTTAATTTTTTTAATTATATTCATCTAAACTGCAAATTCTATTGCGTTCTAATTTTCTTGAGCATGCATTCAACAATATCTTTGCAAACGATGCATTCGTCGGGAATTTGCTGCTTTTGCTCTCTTTCACTTAAATAACCCAAGTGATATTGGCAAGCGTAGCTTTTTTCTTTATTTTTGCTTGACTTTTCTTTAGAAGGAACTGAAGTTGTCTTTTCCAGCTTGCTATCCTTTTCCAATTGAGCTGTCGTTATTTCAGTCAAACAGAATGGGCAGGCATCATATGGTTCCGCTGACTCCTGCTGTAGATTTAAGGTTTTAAGGGGTGTTTCAAAATCTCTCTTACACGCGATATTTGGACAGGTGTGCGTCTTCTTATCCCTCGTTCTCTTCTAACCAACGATTGCTGCTATTAAGAATAAGAACTACTGGTTTATAGTGTTAATGAATCTGAAATAAGGATGTTGACTAATCAATGCTGCACACTTGCGCAGGCGAAGCAAGCTTCTTTAGGTCATCAGCACCCTCAGCGTATCCTGACGCAATTAGCACATCACCTGCTTCAATTTTTGAGTCTGATTTAGGACGTAGACATTTGTCTGCTCTTTTAATAACTAAAACCCACATACCCGTTTCTTCATGAATCCGTGCTTCCTTTAATGTCTTGATTTAAGAGTGGGGAATCTTTAGTGACACAAGCTTGGGTTACTGTTTCTTCGGCTTCTTTAATTGTCAACTTCAAAACTGGGTGCGGTTCTATTCCTCTTAGAACAACCTCCGCCATATCGGCAGCAGCGTCAGCAATTTTTTCTGTTGCCACACCTAATCGAATTAGACCTAGAAAACCTGAAGCTTCTTCTTTTTTGAAGTCACTAGTTAAAGCAAGCAATTCAAAGTCAGTGTGAAGTTTGTCCATGCGCTCTTCAAGTCGTTCCACTTCTTCAGCTAGTTCTTTGCTGTTTAATAGAAGAGACGAGTAAGCTAAATCTAACATCAATTCAGATGTGTCTTTGAGTTCAACGAACCTTGAGACTATCTCCTCAAATTTAGCTCGTTCTTCCACATTTAGTTTTGCAAGCACTCCTTCAGCTAAATCTTTGAATTCTTCAATGCCCGATTGCGCTCCACGAGTAATCAACGTATCTCCTTGTAAGACCTTTTCCGTTTTCTCAGGGTTAAGTATCCAATCGTTGTTTCGACGAATAGCTATAATATCAACGCCCATTTTTGCTGCTAAATCGAGTTCGCGTATCTCTTTCTTGACAATCGCTGAGTTAGCTTTAACCGTCACTTTGATTAGGCGTTCTTCTACTTGTTCAAATATTTGTCTAACTATGGGATGAATTCCAATTTTCCGTGTTACTATGGCTGCTATGTCTGCAGCGGCATCTGAAATTTTATTTGTAGAGGATGCTACTCTCGAAATGCCAACTAATGCTTCTGCGTCTTTGGGATCTCTTGAGGCAACCATTATTTCCATCTCTAAAAGGTATGCCAGGGTATCTACTCGACTTTCAAGTGCAAGAACATCTTCAGCGAGGTCATTATCGTTATACAAAGCCGAGGAATAAGCCAAATCAATCATTAGTTCAGATAAGTTTTTCATTTCAAGCAAGAGTTCTCTCACTGGAATGGGTTTGTATTCTATCTTTTCAAATTTAGGCATATCGTTGAGGTCGCTCTCCAAAGGTAAATAACGATTTGAATTATTTTAATTGTGCTCTTTTAACTACACGATCAAAAGTAATGCCAATAGTAGTGCTGTCGAGGTTACAATTGTTGCCAAGGATGTTTCGACTGGAATTACAAAGTTTTCCGGGTTTAAGCCTCTTTTGAAGGTTAGTACTGCGATTCCGTAAGAAAGAAGTACTATACCACTGACTGCAATTACGTTAGAAATCCAGATTACTCCCAAGAAATTAAGTACGGGTGAAAGCGCAAACACACGATTTACTATTAGAGATATGAGTGCTAAAATGGTGAAAATCAAAAGTGAGGCCACCCATGCACTTGTAATGTTCTTAGTGTGTTCTTTTATTGAGGAAAAATTAGGTGCAAGCAAACCTAAAGCAAGTTTAGTATTGGCAGTGGAGCCTACAACTGACCCTACGTTGCTTACCATGTTAATTAAGGCTGGATAAATTGTGTAAATTTCTTTTCGGTTTTGTGCGAAGTTGCTGATTCCTTTGAAAATAGTTCCCGTTAAGGTTAATAGAATAGCTACAACCATCAACATCATCAACGATTCTCGTATTGTTTTAATAAATTCCGGTTCTTGCTTGTTTCTAATTAGTAAGTATAAAACCAAAAATACATGTGTTAATCCTATGGCAAGAATTATCAATCTTCCAAAGTAAGTTGAAAAGAAAAACAAGTCCAAAACAGCAATGTAGCATAAGGTTATGAAAATGCTGGCGGCTGTAGATATTATTGGATAGACAACGATGTCGGGGTCCAGGCCTTTTTTGAACGAGACAAAAGCAATCTTGATGGTTACTATAGAGAAAAGCAGGCCGATTGCTAAAGTTGAAACCATTACCGATAGTATGGCTGAGAAATCAGCTATGGTTATGCCCCATAGCAGGTAACCGAAGAGAAGGGAAATTATGCTAACTGTTAAGCTTGTTACTAATGTTAATACTATTATTGAATCAATTAATTTATAGAAGCTTTTTGTGTTTCCAAAAAACCGCGGGTAAATTGTGCCCAGATGCAAGGCAGTGCTTAATCGTCCGCTAAGTAAACCGCTAATAACTCTTATGGTTATGAGTGTCGGATAAAGAGCTAAGGCCCAAGGGGTACGCGTAAAAACGTCAAGTTGGTACGCAATTAGGAAGCCGGCCAGCAATCCGAATATGTCAAAAAAATAAGCTATCGCTGTTTGTCTGAACATTCCAAAGAAATTTTTAGAGGGGCCATTCGAAATTCTGGTTGCCTCCTTAACATTCAAAAAACAAGAAATATTTCTTTAGAGTTATTCTTGCAAGTTTAATGGTTAACGCCGGATTGAAATTAATGTGTTTTCCTGTTACATTCAACAAAACGGTTGGTGTTTGCCCGTTTTTTGCATTTGCTTTATTGTGGACCCTTCTCATTTTTTCCCGCCTCAATTCTTGTTTGGCTGTCCACAGTTACCGAGTGCCTGTTTGCGGGCTGCCAAAGCCATTTTAACTGCCTGCTAAAGTTTTTGAAAGACACCCATGTCTTAAATAGTTTCTGTCAAAGAGTTTTTTGCGCAAAACGTTTTCTAACTGGACATAACGTCTCTATTCATCTTTCAGTGGGAGAATTTTTTTGGTTGATAAACACACCATGGGTCTTCTGTCAAGTAGTCACTTTTTATTTCCCCGGGTTCATGAAGATCTCCACAATAATCTATGAAGTCATTAGAAAGACCATAAGCCCGTGCTCGGCAGCCACCGCACAAAACGCGATATTCACAAGCGCCGCATTTGCCTTTCAATAGATTGGGGTTTCTTAGAGTTTTGAAGACATTTGATTCAACCCATATCTCTCTGAAGTTTTTTTCTCTAACGTTGCCCAGCTTTATTGGCAAGTAGGGGCATGGTGTTACGTCACCGTTGGGGTAAATGCGACAATAGTATAATCCTGCAATGCAGCCGCGAATCCACTGTCTCATGTCTAAGCCCATACCTTTGGCGATTCGCATAAACTGTGGCGCACAGGAGGGTCGCACGTTTAGTTTGTGGTTTGCTGTTTTTGCGAAGGTTTTTGTTATCATTTCTTCATATTTTTCTGGGGAAATATCTGTCAGCTTGGTTCCGCGGCCTGTTGGAACAAGGAAGAATAGGTGAAAGTTCTCAACACCAATGTTTTCAGCTAAAGACATTATATCGTCTATTTGATTGTAGTTCTGCTGAGTTAGTGTTGTGTTGACTTGAACCAGAACGTTGTTTTTTCTCAATGCTTTGCAGGCTTGGACAGCTTTTTCCCATGCGCCGGCTACTCCTCTGAACTCATCGTGCTGCTCAGGAATATTAGAATCTAAGCTGATTGAAACTGTAGTTATGCCTACATCTTTGAGTTTTTTTGCTGTCGTCTCATCAATTAGGCTTCCGTTGCTTCCTAAACCCATCTTCAAACCTATCCTTGAGCCATAGCTGATGAGTTCAAAAATGTCTGGACGCAAGAGCGGTTCTCCACCGCTAAGTATGAGTAGCGGTCTGCTGACTTGGTAGATTTGATCCATTAAGTTTTTGGCTTCTTGAGTTGTTAATTCGTTGTCGAGTTTTTTGTCTGAAGCGTTAATGTAGCAATGGGAGCATTTCATGTTGCATTCTCGTGTGACGTTCCATGACATAACTAGTGGAACAAACTGTTCAGACGACTTTGCCACCGGTGAGTAAGCCAATTTTAAGTAAAATTCGCAGATTCCATGCGTCGCTATTCTTTTGGGTTGCCAAAGTGTAAATGGAAAAGGAAGAACTGTATCAAGCATCGCTTTAGCATGAGCAAAACAGAAATGGGTGCAAAAAAGCGAAGACACTTCAGGGGATATGCCATATTTTTCTTGGGCGTATTTGTGGCATCCAAAAATTGGGCAATTAAGAAACTCCATGTGACCATCTAAGGTGTCCGCACTCATTGTGTAGTTTATGAAATGGTCACTTAACATGATTGATTGAAGTTTTTCTCTTCGCATCCCAACTTTAAGAGTCACATCAAGAGCTATGTTAACTGTTTCTTCCCCGAATTTGTTCTGTATCCTGTCAATCGCTTTCTCAAGCACTGGTAAGTCAATACTTTTAGACAATTCAGACAAGACTAGTAATCCCTTTATTGTTTCAAACTCTTGAATTAAACGCATTTTCACAATCTGATTTGCCCAGTTACAGAAAACTTCCCTTAACTTGTCTCCCGACTTAGGGCTCCTTTCTGTTTATGAGATTTTCGACTTCTTTCTCTTCTTCGCTTAATTTCTTGAAAAGTTTGATTTTCTCAACCGTTCCAGGATATTTGGCTGCTGCTATTTCGGTTGAACTTAATGAAGAAAGCGTAATTTCTTTAGCTATCTCTTTTGAGTCTAATTGGAAAACATCATAAATTGAGTTAAGTTTTAAAGCTACATCTGGTATGGGGACATGCAACTCGTCAACCAACATTCGAGTTTCAGATTCCATTTTCGTTACCATGGCCATATGGTATAGAAGTGAACCAGCGAATCCAGGGTCACCTTGCTTATTGTTTCCAGCAAAAATTTGAGAAACCAGTTGTATTGCCAAATCAAAGTCTTCTTCTGCAATGGCCGTTAAAGCTTGATTGAGTCTTTGTTGTCTTGCAAGCAAGAGTTGTGCCCATTTATGGCAGTGTCTTTGGTCGAACTTTGTTAATGCATCCACGTCCTTGAGGTAGGTAAGACTCTTAGCCGAAAGTACAAAAAGTTAACGGTAGATCCGTTGAAGAACAATAATGTATCTATAAAGCAGACGTGTTTTCGATAAACTAATTAAGCACTATATGAACATAGCCACACTAAATAGGTGAAATGTAATTTGACTTTAGATTGGATTTATGCGTTAATAGGCTTTTTAGTAATGCTTGGAGTACTCGGCGGAATTGGCATAAACAAGCCGAGAGGCATGAGTGTTAAAATGTGGTGTGTAGGTTACTTGATGGTCGCATTGGTTTTTGACGCGTTGGTAGTCTTAGGGTTGGTTGGCCAATTTAATTGGCTTAATAATTTGCTGTTGGGTCTCTCTGCAGGAGCCGCGACAGGTCTAGCGATCCACGTTATGCATCACATAAATGAAGAAGATGCGAACCCAACAATAATGGGTTAAACGCTGAGCAATTTTCAATTTAATGAAGCAATTTAGTCAGGTGTTCACCTCAAACTTCTGCCTACATATTCTATTTTTAGCTTGGCAAGAGTCTAAAAGGAACATTCCTGCTTTAGTCCTTCCAAGCTAAAAATATTTTGGAGAACCGTGCTGTTTTAGCAGACATTACTCGTGAGCTACAATTGCTGGTAAGCAAAGAAATATAACCAATAATAACGATAATATTCAAGCTCTTTAAGAGTTAAGAACAATACTACAGTGTCATTATGCACTTCAAGTATCATAAAGCCAGTCTTCTCATATTTTGTATGTTGCCACTTGCCTTCATGATACCTATATCATCTGCAACTAACTATGAAAAAAACTACAGTTTTCAATTCCAATATGGGTTGCTTAGCCAAAAAATGTATGTCTCAATACAACCTTCCTTATACAACTATTACAATAACCTCAGTCATACAATCAATTGCGAAACTGATTATGCACGATTTGTAACACCTCTAGCCTTGGAACCTATCGCAGAACGCATTCAAGAAGTTACTAACACGCTTCCTTACAGCGAGGAACGGTTCGCCGATGCTGTGCTAACATTGGTTCATCAAATCCCATACGTTGTTACTGGTGTAAAATATCCAGTTGAAACCCTTGTAGATAATTCTGGAGATTGCGTTGGCCTATCTCTTCTAGCGGCTTCCATCATGAAAGCCGGAGGTTTAGAAGTTGTCTTGATTAGCTACGCAGGGATAAATCCAGGACACATCAATGTGGGAGTATACCTTCCACATACACCCGTTTATCATAATATCCTGACTCCACCGACTGGTTTTGAATACAATAATAAAACCTACTGGACTGCGGAAGCTACTCCCGAAACAGACTGGAAGGTAGGTGATCAGTCCCAAATGCTTGTAAACACCAAATCAGTCATTACTCAACTTGAAAGTAGCGAGAATTCAACACCCGGAGAGATTTCAGCGAGCTTAGGTAGTCAACTTCTCTCTTCCTCTATTACAGGAGATTTATCCCAAAAACCAACAAGCACCCAAAATACATCGCGGGGGTTTATCATTTCAGGATCAATTTCGCCTGCATTGGCCGGGCAGAAGGTCACAGTATACTGCAAAAATAGTTCCTGTTGCAGCTACTTCGAAACAGTTACAGATATCGATGGCAATTATGCTTTGCCTTGGAACTTCGCGTCGGCGGGAACATATTATATTACAACAAGTTGGAGTGGCGCCTACAACTACGCGGGTGATGACAGCGACCCACTAACGGTTTTTGTTGGGCCTGAATCATTTGTTCAGTTCCAAACGCCTGAGTACAATTATATTCTGGCACAAACTAACTTTGCTTACTACCTATTTGGATCCGCAAGTATTTTACCGCATATTCTTCGTCCATTGCAAGGAGTTGATAATTTTCTCAGTATTCCTTTGAGTACAAATATTTCTTTCAGCTACGATTTTATCATAATACAAACGGGTCACACCGCGTCTAACATTTCGTCACAAACAATAACAATTCCGGCTCGCCAGGAGACAATACGAATCGGAAGAAACAGGCCAATACAAACAATCAAAATTCCTGAAGAAACATTGACAGTGCCGACAGAGGTGCCCCCGAACATGGAACCACTAACCTTACCTGATGATTTTAATCAAACTATAAACAATCAATTTTGTTTTCTCCTTCAGGACAACGGTCCCAATAATTGCTCATTAGATATGAGAGCGCTAAATGGCTATGACATTTCTAATATAACAGAAGGAAACGCAGTCAATCCGGCTTTCTTGAATGCTTCGGAAAGCATCGAAGCTAACAATTGGTACACTATTACAGAAAGTATCTCCGAGAATCAAGTAATAACTGAAATAAACAATAGAAATGGTACCCTAATAGAAAACATGGCAACTCCTTGTAATCTAGCCAACAATAAAATACTAATTTTGGTAGCAAATAACGTGAATAACGCAGTAGTTATGAAAAACTTGAGAATTCAAACTCTCAGCAACGCAATTGAAATACCAAGCAGCAATGAAAAAACAAAGGATGATAACAACTGGTTTGAAACAAACGTTACCTTGACAACTGTTCTAGTTTTAGTCTTTGTTTCAGCCGTACTTTACTTCAAGAATAAGAGGCAAAATGATAAGCCTTAGCAAATCTTTAGGCAGCTGTATAAAAGTTAAAGTTGATACTTAGGTGTTTCTGGTGCGCGTGGCGCAATTTTTTCTTTGTGTTTTGGTTTGCTCTTTTGCAGCAAAGCTTAAGGTTATTTGAGGTTGCGTATTAATTCATTTGGATTCGGCTAGATTTGTACAATTCCGTACAGTTTCGGCTAAAAAAGTATGGAAAAGGTTGAAAAAGGAGGTTAGTTTTTCCATTAACTCGAAGCGTCACATTTAGGGTGCAATTGCAGAATCAAAATCGCTTTCAGGTGCCAAAAGTGGTTCGTTGGCACTACAAACTTGAGGCTTCTCAACTGTTGAAGATTAATTTGAAAATACTTAATTTATCTTTTCAGGAAAGTTTTTTGGCCATTATGCTTCCGGACGGTCGCATAACTGTTCCCTGGTTAGTTATATTTGCGCTACAACAAAAAACAACTGATCTTAAAGCTTACTTCCTTGAAATGACAATTGAAACCTCATGATTACTGTCAGAATGTCTGGAGAAGGGTTGTTGGCAATTATAGGTATCTTTTTTCGTCTAATGCGATTGCAAAATCGTATCAGTCAGAATTAATGACTTGACATTAATAATCATGCAGACAGTTTCATTTCTTTTTTTTCACTTTTTTGATTAAGAATTTGAAATTAATATTTTTTTTAAGTAAATAGGTGCATGCCCTTGGTTCTATAAATTGACAACCTTTATATGTACAAAAGAAAGAGAAATCTTTCCAAAGGACGGGACCATTATGGGCAAGTCTCTTACACGAAAGATATTAGAAAAACATTTGGTAATCGGTGAATACGTTCTAGGTACTGAGATAGGTATAAAGATTGATCAAACCCTAACTCAGGATGCCACTGGAACGATGGCATACCTGCAGTTCGAGGCAATGGGCCTAAAACAAGTAAAAACTGAGCTTTCTGTTAGTTATGTAGATCACAATACCATCCAGGTGGGTTTCGAGAACGCCGACGATCACAAATACCTGCAGTCAGTAGCCGCAAAATACGGTATAGTTTACTCTAAGGCAGGAAATGGAATATGTCATCAAGTCCATTTGGAAAGGTTCGGCAAACCTGGAAAGACGCTCTTAGGCTCCGACAGCCATACAACGACTGGAGGCGGCATAGGCATGATAGCCATAGGCGCCGGAGGATTAGATGTTGCAGTTGCCATGGGAGGCGGTGAATTCTATTTAACATGCCCAAAAGTTTACAAGATAAATCTGCAGGGCAGACTTCAGCCTTGGGTAAGCGCCAAAGATGTTGTTTTAAAGATGCTTGAGCTGTTTACAGTTAAGGGCAATGTCGGCGTCATAATTGAATACGCGGGACCTGGCATAAAGAATCTCACAGTTCCAGAGAGAGCCACAATCACCAACATGGGTGCAGAGATGGGTGTCACAACCTCCATATTTCCCTCAGACGAAGAAACAAGAAAGTTTCTCAAGGCACAGGACAGAGAGGCAGATTGGATTGAACTGAAGGCTGACGACGATGCAGAGTACGACAGGGTTGAGGACATTGATCTAAGCGCATTGGAACCTCTTGCGGCAGCGCCACATAGCCCAGGAAACACAGTCAAAGTCAGTGATATGAAGGACCTGAAGGTTGATCAAGTAATGATTGGCTCATGCACCAATTCTTCTTACAAAGAAATAGCCACGGTAGCCCAAATAATGAAGGGCAAGAAAGTTCATCCTGACGTATCATTCGGCGTTGCTCCAGGCTCAAGACAAGTTCTGCAAATGGTAGCAAAAGATGGTTACCTTTCTGATTTGCTAGATTCAGGCGCTAGACTGCTCGAAGCAACATGCGGATTTTGCATAGGCAACAGCCAAAGCCCAAAAACCAACGCCGTATCCCTTAGAACAAGCAACAGAAACTTCGAAGGAAGAAGCGGCACATCGGATGCTCAGGTTTACCTCGTAAGCCCAGAAGTTGCTGCTGTATCAGCAATCACAGGAAAATTCACAGACCCCAGAAAAACAGGCATCAAGTACCCGAATATCAGCACGCCAACCAAATTCCTCATAGATGACTCCATGTTTATCTTCCCAAAGGATACTGACAGAAATACTGAAATTGTTAGAGGACCTAACATCGGAACGCCGCCAGTCAACGATAAAATGCCTGACGAAATTAAAGGTGTTGTCGGTATAAAAGTCGGCGATAAAATTACAACTGATCACATAATGCCGGCTGGAGCCAGACTTAAGTACCGCTCCAATGTGCCAGAATACTCAAAATATGTTTTCGAACCGATTGACAAAGCATTCCCAAACAGAGCTCTGGAAGCCAAGAATAAAGGTCTAGCCACGGTTATAGTTGCAGGAGAGTCGTATGGCCAAGGAAGCTCCAGAGAACACGCTGCACTATGTCCGATGTACCTTGGAGTCAAAGCAATCATAGCCAAATCAGTGGAGAGAATTCATGCAGCCAACCTTGTAAACTTTGGCATAATCTCCTTATCATTCAAGAACATGGCTGACTATGACAAGATAGAGCAAGGCGATGAGATTGAAATTCCAAATCTAAAGAAAAAGATGCAGAGCAATGAACCTATCATCTTAGTCAACAAGACCAAAAATCTGGAAATCGATCTTGGATACAATCTTTCCCAGAGACAGAAAGACATTCTCTTAGCTGGCGGTCTTCTCCCGTATACAGTCAAATAGTAAAAAAGAGGAATCTTATTGAGTAAAATAAAAGTAAAGACAACAATCGTCGAAATAGACGGCGACGAAATGACTCGAGTGATGTGGCAAATGGTTAAGGAGCAGCTGCTTTTACCTTACCTAGATATGAACCTTGCCTACTACGACCTGCAGCTAAAGAAAAGGGACGAGACAGATGATAAAATAACCCTTGAAGCAGCGGAAGCAATAAAGAAATTCGGTGTTGGTGTAAAATGTGCCACAATTACTCCGAACAAAGACCGAGTGAAAGAATACAACCTTAAAAAAGAATGGAGCAGTCCCAACGCGACCATCAGAGCGGCGCTTGACGGTACCGTGTTTAGGGCACCGATTTTGGTTAACAACATTTCGCCAGCCGTCAAATCTTGGAAAAAACCAATCCATATCGGCCGGCATGCTTACGGTGACGTTTATAAAAACTGTGAGTACAGGGTTCCGGAAGCTGGAAAAGCCGAGATGGTTTTTACAAACAGCTCTGGCAAGGAGCTTTGGCGCGAAACCATTCAGGACTTCAAAGGGTCAGGCATTATTCAAGGTATCCATAATACCGATAAATCCATAGAGAGTTTTGCGAAGGCGTGTTTTACTTATGCGTATGATCAGAAGATTCATTTGTGGTTTGGTGCCAAGGATACCATATCTAAGACGTACGATGCACAGTTCCGCAAGATATTTGAAGAGGAATATGAGAAAAACTGGAAATCAAAATTCAAAGACGCGGGACTTGATTACTTTTTTACACTTATCGATGACGCCATAGCTAGAATCATGAAGACAGAAGGCGGTTTGCTCTGGGCATGCAAGAACTATGATGGCGACGTTATGAGCGATATGCTGGGATCAGCTTATGGCAGCTTGGCAATGATGACTTCCGTACTTGTTAGCCCGCAAGGCTACTATGAGTTTGAAGCTTCTCATGGAACAGTTCAGAAGCATTATTACAAATACTTGAAGGGAGAAAAGACTTCAAGCAACTCGATGGCTTTGATATTTGCTTGGACTGGCTGCTTAAGAAAAAGGGGCGAACTGGATAAAACATCAGAAGTCGTGGACTTTGCGAAAAAGCTGGAAGATGCAGCTCTTGAGACTGTAGAAAGCGGGATTATGACGGGTGACTTGATGGCTGTTGTCTCACCGGACCCAAAAAACAAGAAGGCTTATACTGAAGAATTCATTGCGGAAGTGGCAAAAAGGCTCAGAAAGAAGATTGAGTAGAGGAGAAGTATGAATGGCGCATAAAGCAATCAGAGAAGCTGACGGCAAGCGTATGCTCGCCCGTCTTTTCAAAGAATACTCGGAAGGAAAATACGATATTCAAGATAAGATTATTTCTGTCGGGCCAGATACCGACTTTGCTAAGTTGCCAAATCAGTATAAGTGGCTTACTACTGAGAAGTTGGTTGTCAAACCTGATCAGGTTATAAAGCGTAGGGGAAAGAACAAACTCATACTTGTTGACGCGGATTACAACCAAGTTAAGAAATGGATAGAAGAAAAATCGAAGAGCCCGATAACTATCTACGGCAAATTTGATGCCAACGGAAAACCTGCGGACAAAGGAACGGTTGGACAACTGACACACTTCATCATCGAGCCAATGATACCCCACAAGGATTCCGACGAATGCTACCTTGCCATGATGTCGACTAAAGACGGCGACACAATCATGTTCTACAACATAGGCGGAGTAAACGTCGGGAACGTTGATACCAAAGCGGAGCGCTTAGAAGTACCCATCGGAACATCCCCGACTTCGGAAGAAATCGAAAAAAAACTACTATGCAAAATCACAAGTGAACGCAAAAAGCTCCTTTCAGGCTTCATAGAAGCTTTGTTCAAATTCTACGCAGACCTAAACTTTACGTATTTAGAGATAAACCCGATTGTAATAACGAATGATTCAGTTATTCCTCTTGACCTCGCAGCTAAACTGGACAGCACAGCCGAATTCGAGAGCGGTAGGAAATGGGGCAACATAGAGTTCCCAACACCATTCGGTCGAATGCCAACCAAAGAAGAAGCTTTCATTGAAGATTTAGACTCAAAAACTGGGGCTTCTCTTAAGCTAACTGTGCTTAATCCAGAAGGAAGAGTCTGGACAATGGTGGCAGGGGGTGGAGCGTCAGTCATTTATGCGGACACCATAACTGACCTTGGATACATGAGTGAGCTGGCAAACTATGGAGAATATTCCGGGGATCCAAGTGAAGAGTTCACGTATCTTTATGCCAAAACAATACTTAACCTAATGACGAGGAAGATGAACCCTAAAGGCAAATTCCTTCTTATTGGCGGCGGGATAGCAAATTTTACTGACGTCGCCAGCACCTTCAAGGGAATAATCAAAGCGCTTAAAGAATATCAAAAGAATCTTCAGGAACACAGGGTAAAGATATATGTTCGAAGAGGCGGCCCGAACTATCAGGAAGGTTTGTGTCAAATGAGAGCTCTAGGCGAGAAATTGGGCGTGCCGATTGAAGTGTACGGACCAGAAACTCACATGACGAGAATTGTTTCCATGGCATTAAACGGAGCAAAGTAACATGGCAAATGCAGATTACGCCAAAAAGAACCCCAATGAACTGTTCGACAGAAACACTCAATCATTCATCTACAATAACCAAGTTGCCGCAACACAGAGAATGCTAGACTTCGACTATGCTTCAGGTCGCGAGACACCTTCAGTGGCCGCAATAATCAACCCAACTGGAGCTGATAGCTTTGCAAAGTTCTTCTTCGGCAAACGCGAAATCCTAATACCCATTTACAAAACCATAGAGAAAGCCACCAAGATGCATCCTAACGTTGATGTGCTGATAAACTTCGCATCATTCAGGTCGGCAGCACCTTCAACCGAGGAAACGCTGTCCATACCGCAGATAAGGACTATCGTGATAATTGCCGAGGGAGTGCCTGAGAGACGGATGAAGCTGCTCACAGCGAAGGCCAAAGCTCTTGGAAAAGTAATAATTGGCCCTGCAACTGTGGGAGGAATAAAGGCCGGTTGCTTCAAAATTGGCAACGCTGGCGGCACGATTGAAAACATTATAGATTCCAAACTTCACAGACCTGGTTCCGTGGGATTCGTCTCTAAGTCGGGAGGGCTAAGCAACGAAGCATATAACATTCTCGCCAGAAATACTGATGGTCTTTATGAGGGTATAGCAATCGGAGGAGATACATATCCTGGTTCAACTCTACTAGATCATCTTCTCAGGTTTGAGAGTATTCCTGAAATTAAGATGCTGGTATGCTTGGGTGAAGTAGGTGGCAGCGGCGAGTACGAGATTGCCGAAGCGCTTAAAAACAAGAAGATAACAAAACCGCTGGTGATTTGGGTTACTGGAACCTGTTCGAAGGCATTCAAAACTGAAGTTCAGTTTGGGCATGCTGGAGCGAAAGCAGGAAATGAGGCGGAAACTGCGGATGCAAAGAACGCGGCACTTAGGAAAGCTGGGGCTATAGTTCCCAACTCATATGATGACTACGACCAAAAGATAAGAGAGACTTATGAGCTTCTTGTTGCGAAGGGCATCATCAAACCAAAGCCCGAACCCTGTGTGCCAAGGGTCCCGATGGACTACGCCAAGGCTGTGAAGGAAGGCTTAATCAGGAAACCAGCCAATTTCATATGCACAATCTCGGATGACCGGGGTGAAGAACTGCTTTATGGGAAAATGCCGATTTCCGAGGTATTCAAGAAAGACATAGGAATCGGTGGCGTACTCAGTATCCTCTGGTTCAAGCGCCAATTTCCGGAATATGCAACGAAATTCATAGAAATGGCCATAATGGTGACGGCTGATCACGGACCTGCAGTTTCGGGTGCACACAATGCTATAGTCGCGGCTAGGGCAGGTAGAGACTTGATCTCGTCGGTCGCGAGTGGAATGCTCACTATAGGTCCTAGATTCGGAGGTGCCATCGACGGTGCAGCACAGATGTTCTCTAATGCTTATGATAGGGGATTAACCCCCGGACAGTTTGTCGAGGAAATGAAAGGGAAAGGTGAGAACATCCAAGGAATAGGGCACTTAGTTAAAAGTATCCACAATCCTGATATGCGAGTGACAATTTTGAAGGAATATCGCTAGGAAACACTTCAAGGTCACCCCCCTTCTGGATTATGCCCTTGAGGTGGAGAAACTCACAACGGCCAAGAAAGACAACCTTATCCTAAACGTTGACGGTTGCATCGGAATTTGCTTTGTCGATATGTTGAGAAGCGAGATACCGAAGAATGAGGCAGATGAATGTATTCAGATAGGCGCACTAAATGGATTGTTCGTTGTTGGCAGAACAATCGGCATGACGGCCCATGTTCTGGACCAGAAGCGACTCAAACAAGGTCTCTACAGACATCCCTGGGACGATATTACATACATGACGTAATAAGCGCGACATGGATCCGCGTTCGGTGAGTGATAGCGCTTTTACATAGCCTCCCGACATTCGGCTAGTTGGCGGAGGTTTAAACAATTTTCATTTTTTCAATTAAAAGTCGTTTTTTATTATTCAATCGTTGGCTCATGACCCCAACGTTTGAGCCATTCTAAATGATCATCGCCGGAAAGCCACTCGACATGTGGTTTTTCTATACTGTTCAAGGGCATGAACCGAACAAAATGACGGCCATCAGAGGATTTAAACAAAATAGCTGTAAAATCACCAAAGTCACTAATGTCTTCAGCAATCTTTTCCATTTTACTACATCCGCTTATCAACAAAGTATTCTATGAAGCAAATATAAAATTAACCTAATTACCCTTCGAATGGGCGATGCTTGAATTTTAACACCTAGGAAAGAATGTGGACAGGAAGACCAAAGGTTTAGAGATAGTATTAATCGAATTTCATGAGTCCTTTTTGTTATTCTTCCATCATTATCAAAGTTAAGGTCGACCGAACTTGATTGATGGTTCGAATTTTGTGAGTGACTGAGTCTTTTAACTCTTCCATGGTGTCTGCTTTTATCCGCACGATTAAATCGTATACTCCATAGGAAACATAAGATTCTTGGACATTGCTGAGACTCCTAAGTTTTTTTAACACGATATCTTCTGAGCCTGACTCTACATTAAACAGAACATAAGCTTGTGGCATTCAAACATCCCAATTAATTAAATTACTAAGGACAATTAAAAAGTTTGGCTTAAAACTTCATATTGAAAGTATTTGAATTAAGTTCAAAGCTTTAGCCTTTTCAGAAAGAAAAAAAGAAATCCAACTTCTAGAGGATATTCCAAAAACGTTAAATGGACTATAGTGTTATTTACTTTAAAATCTTCTATCAGGAAGTTCCAGAAAATATGAAAATCATATCAAAAGAAGATTTCCAAGATTTTGTAAATGCATTAATCAAAGATAATTCTTGGATCGTAGTTGGAGTTAAATCAAGAGGAAACAAGTTTGCTTTTGCGACCATTAGAAACAGCTGAGGAATTGCGTCTTGATTATGATGTTACCTTGTTGCCTCCGAAAAAATACTTCTTTCCTCAAAGAGAAACATTGTTCACTTATGATTTGGCAGGTGGGTTTTCCGCTAAAAATCCAGAGGAATCTGTTCCAATGGTGATTATTGGGGTTCACCCCTACGACATTGTAGCTTTGCTGCACATGGATGAAATATTTAGAGAAACCAAATCTGATCCTTATTATTTCAAAAAAAGAGAGGCATCAATAATTATTGGCATTAACATGCAAAAAATGTCGAAATGGAATTTTTCTTCCTTCATGGGCAGTGCAGCGATAGACTATGGTTATGATCTTATGCTTACCGATCTTGGCAATAGATATGCTATAAACGTGGGCTCTCAAAAAGGAGAAGAACTTTTATCAAAATACGCAAAGAATGTTACGCTTGCTTTAGCCAGAGACATTCAAGCTGCGGGACAGAAAAAAAGAGAAGTGATGAATATGTCCTCGCAAAAATTAGACTTTCCACCTGAACTGATCCCTGAATTGCTAAAGGATAGTTACTCGAAGAGCGGCTTTTGGGAAAAACACTCTGAAAAATGTCTTGCATGTGGTTCTTGCGTTCTAGTATGCCCTACCTGCTATTGTTTTGATGTCAAAGATAACACAGATCTTTCTTTGGAGCGCGGAGAAAGAATTAGAACGTGGGACGGATGTTTGCTTGAAGACTTTGCAAAAATCGCTTCAGGGGAAAACTTTCGAGCCACCCGACCAACAAGATATCGACACAGATATTTCAAAAAAGGAAAATACCTGTATGACCGATTTGGTTTCATATCTTGCGTTGGCTGCGGAAGATGCTCCTCAAACTGTCTCCCCGATATCGCCAATCCAATTAGCCTCTTCAACGACATGTACCATGAAAGCCGAAACAATGGGGCTGATATTGCAGCATCTGTTCAACCTGATGTTAATATTCACACTGAAAGTAACATAGATTATGTTCCAAGACTTGCCACTATTATCAAAAAAGTACCAATGACAGCTAACGAAACATTATTTGAAATCCGATTAGATGACGGCACAGCACTTAATCACAAACCAGGACAATTCGTAGAAGTATCCGTTTTCGGAATAGGTGAAGCGCCAATATCACTTTCATCACCACCCACTAAGAAAGAAACTTTCGAACTTTGCGTCCGCAAATTAGGAAACGTTACATCAAAGCTTCACAAGCTTTCCGTAGGCGATAAAGTGGGAATTAGAGGTCCATTTGGAAATGGTTTTGACGTTGCGCCGCTAAAAGGAAAAGACCTCCTCTTCATCGCAGGTGGGCTAGGAATCGCGCCTCTTCGATCTCTTTTCAATTATGTTTTAGATAATAGGAAAGATTACGGGCAAGTCATGCTGCTTTACGGATGCAAAGAACCTAAAGAACTGCTATTTGCCGATGAGATGGTTGCATTGGCTTCAAGAAAAGATGTCGAATTTAGATCGACTGTAAACTGGTGTCCTGAAAATGAAGTTTGGAACGGCAACATTGGTGTTATCACAACGCTTATTCCTCAAGTATCTTTTGACCCGGAGAAAACTGTTGCAGTGCTTTGCGGTCCACCAGTAATGTACAAATTCGTTATTGCAGACCTAAAAGAACACAACATGCCCGATGACCACATAATCATGTCACTGGAACGAAGAATGAAATGCGGTGTTGGAAAATGTGGACATTGCCAAATCAATCAAATCTACGTCTGCAAAGATGGCCCAGTGTTTAATTATACAAGAATTAAAGGAGTTCCGGAGGCATTATAATGAAACCAAAAGTTGCATTCTTTGATTTTGCGGGCTGCGAAGGCGACCAACTTCAAGTAGCTAATCTTGAAGAAGACCTCTTAGCGCTTCTTGGTCAAGTTGAAGTTGTAAGCTTTAGAGAAGTAATGAAAGAACATAGTGATAATTATGATATAGCATTTGTGGAAGGCTCATGCACAAGATTACAAGACGAAGATAGGCTTAAGCAAATTAGGAAAAACGCTAAAATTGTTGTTGCTATTGGATCCTGCGCCGCGATTGGTGGAATAAACTCACTTAAGAACTACAAGGATTTAGATGCAGTCAAAAAAACGGTTTATGGCGAAAACGCTAAGCTCTTTGATTCTTACGCTGCAAGACCTATCGATGCAGTAATCCCAGTGGATGCTTATGTTTACGGTTGCCCTATTGACAGAGAAGATTTCTTGCATGTCGTAAAATCATTATTGCTGGGCAAGAAGCCTGATACACCCACTTATCCTGTTTGTGTTGAATGTAAGAAAAACGAGAACGTCTGCGCTTTTGAACGAGGACAATTCTGTGTTGGAACAGTAACAAGAGCTGGATGCAACTCATGTTGTGTTAATGAGGGAACAATCTGTTGGGGGTGCCGTGGATTAGTCGACAATCCAAACGAGAATTCCCACAAGGAAGTTTTGATAAAGAATGGTCTCACTGTTGATGATGCAATTAGTAAGTTTAGATTATATTTCGGTTGGCAGGAGTCAAAACGATGAAACAATCAAACGTTGAGGTAAACGTCCATCACATTACAAGAGTTGAAGGACACGGAAACATTTACGTAAACATCAAAGATGGCGCCATAGAAAAATGTGAATGGAGCATTCCCGAAGCACCACGGTTTTTCGAAGCCATGGTTGTGGGAAGATCCTAGAAAGAACTTCACCACATCACCTCTCGCATTTGCGGTATATGCTCAATAGGACATACGCTTGCTTCGTTGAAGGCGACTGAATCAGCAATGGCCATAACCATAAGTGAGCAAGACTTGAAACTTAGAAAACTTGCGTTACACGCAGAAAACTTGCAGAGCCACATCCTACATTTAGGCTTTCTTGTTTTGCCTGACTTGTTAGGCGTAGGCTCAGTCGTTCCTCTTGCTTCATCAAACCCAGATGAGGTCAAAACTGTTCTGCGCCTTCATAGAACTGCAAATGAAATGTCAAACTTAATTTGCGGCAGAACAACTCATCCTCAAAGACTAATACCTGGCGGATTCTCAAAAATTCCCTCGATGAAAGAATTGATCGCGCTTCGGAAGAAACTGCAGGATTCCATTCCAAGCATTCAAGCAGTGGCAGAATTATTCAAGAGTGTAGCTGATAAATTACCTGACTTTCAAAAGAGAAACCGAATTTATTGCCTTAACGGATCCCAGCGAGTATGCGCTTTACGATGGAAAAATCGCTTCATCAGATACAGGTGCAGCACCAGCAAAGGAATATCTTGCATTTACCAATGAGTATGTTGTTCCGCAATCTACAGCTAAATGGGCAAAGCATGTTCGTGCATCATACATGGTGGGTGCTTTAGCTAGGTTTAACATTAATTATAAACGCTTGTCTCCGATGGCTCATAAGACCGCTGAGGTGTTTAATCTCCTACCAATGTGCTATAATCCCTTCATGAACAGCATCGCCCAACTAGTCGAAGTAGTCCACAGCGTAGAAGATTCAATTCGATTAATAAATGAACTTGAAGCTAGCAGGTCTGCAAAGTCAACCAGACTACAACAACCCAGAAATTAAAGTGAAAGCAGGCACAGGTGTTGGCGCAGTGGAGGTGCCCAGAGGCATCCTATTCCACGATTACACCTACAACGACAAAGGAGTATGCACTAAAGCCAACTGTATAATTCCAACCAACCAAAACCATGGCAACATCCAGCAAGATATGAATGCTCTTGTGCCGCAAATCGTCGATAAATCGCAAAAAGAAATCGAGCTAACGCTAGAAATGCTGGTGCGCGCTTACGACCCATGCATTTCCTGCTCCACACATGTGACAAAAATCTGCTAAACTCCATTTTAAACTCCTTGAGTTAAATTTGCAAATAAAACTCTAAAAGCCCCTTAGCCCTAATATGAGTATCAGTTAACTTGCGCTTGTTTAGTAACCTGACGAGAAAACACATTTTCAAGGAATCTAAGTTGGGAATTGAAAACTTAACTGCTTCTTTAACCCCAAAACAATAGCCGTGATAGGGGCCAGTGAACGAAAAGCCTCACTCGGTGGGCTAATACTTCACAACCTTATTGGAAAGTACCAAGGCTTAGTTTTTCCCGTAAACGAATTTAGGCAAACGGTTCAGGGAATAAAAGCTTACCCAAGCATAAGCAAAATTCCATCGAAAATAGACCTGGCAATTATCGCAACCCCAGCACATACAATACCTCAAATTGTTGAAGAATGCGGAAAAGCAGGAGTGCAAGGCGTAATTATCGTTTCTGCAGGTTTTAACGAATGTGACTTAGACGGTCAAAATCTTACCCAGCAAATTCTGGAGCGAAGCCGAAGACTACGGAATGCGAATACTGGGACCAAACAGTTTAGGCGTCATACGACCAAAAAACAACTTTTACGCCACGTTCGGAGACAAAAAAGCAGTGCCTGGAAAAATTGCTTTCATATCCCAAAGCGCTGCACTCTGCGGAACAGTTTTAGATTGGTCTCAAGAAACTAAAATTGGACTTAGCGCAGTGGTTTCGCTTGGTTCAATGATTGATGTTGACTTAAGCGATTTAATTGAGTATTTTGGTGCTGACTCCCAAACAAGAGCTATCATGCTCTACGTTGAATCCATAAAGAACGTTCGAGGTTTTCTTAGCGCAGCAAGAGGGTTCGCAAGAACTAAACCTATCGTTATTGTTAAGGCGGGCCGATTTAACAAAAACCGCGACATTGCTCTCTCCCAAGGCACTCACATTACGGAGGATGATATTTATGATGCTATTTTTAGGACGAATCGGCATTGTTCGAGTCGAAACAGTTAACGAACTTTTCGACTGCGCCAAAGGCGTTATCGATGCAGCCAAATCCTAATAACCCTTACTTAACAATAATTACCAATGCAGATGGACCTGGGCTTGTAGCGTGCTGATCAACTTACCCTAAGAGGTGGTCAGGCTTTCATCCAGTAAGTGACACTTCTGCCTCTGCTTTGAAAAGTATTCTGCCTTATTACTGCAGTTTATCTAACCCTATTGATCTTCTCGAGGAAGCAACACCTGAACGATTCAGAGACGTTTTGCAAATATGCCTAAATGACCCAGCCAGCGAAAGTGTTTTGTAATTTATTCTCCTCAAGGCGTAACCAAACCCTCCAGCATAGCAAATATAGCAGTCGAACTATCGAAAAAAACAAGAAAAACATTCCTTAGTTTCCTTGATGGGTGAAGATCATGCAGTGCCAAGAAGCTAGAAGAATCCTGCATCTTAATGGTATTCCAGCATTTAGAACCCCTGAAGAAGCTGTCTTCAGCATTCATGAACATGTATTCTTACACTCGCAACCTGGAATTGCTTTATCAAACCCCTGAAGAGATAGAACTTAATTTAGATAATCCGTTGCACATAAAAGGAGTAATTAGGCGTGCATTTAGCGAAGGACGGCAAGTTCTCAACCTGGCTGAAACGTCTTTATTTCTTAGAAGCATACAAAATCCCCACGGTAAAAACGTATGTTGCCAAGACTGCTCAAGAGGCTTCGTCAAGTAGCTTCTGAAGTTGGGCTACCCAGTTACGATGAAGGCGACTTGATGAAAAATCATCAAGCAATAATAATGACCGAAGCTTACGACCGACATTTGCTCGTCTTCCGAAGTAGCTAATGAATTCAATCGAATAGTCGAAAAAATTAACTCAAGTAATTATGCTGAATTCCAAGGAGTTGCAATTCAACCGAAGATGCAAAATAATGGACTTGAACTATTTTTAGGATTAAGAAAAGACGATAAATTTGGTTCCATAATAGCATCTTGGAAGAGTCTCTGAATCATCAGAAATAATTAACGACATTGCATTAGGTTTTCCCCCTCTCGATCAGGTCTTGGCTAAACAATTAATGGAAAAAACGAGTTTTCCAAATGCGAATAAAAGCGCAGGTATCTTATGAAACCGGGAGTTGTTGAGAAAATAATTGTCAGGTTTTCTCAGCTTGTAATAGATTTTCCAGAAATCAAAGAAATGAACATAAACTTCATGGTCATTAACGATGCTGACGCAACTGGGGTCAATGCAAGTGTAACTATCGATATGAACAGGGTAATGCGGGAGCCAGCTGATCATTATGAACATTTAATAATTGCTCCTTACCCCAAAAAGTACATAACCCAACGGACACTAAAAAATGGTTTACAGGTGACTTTTCGTCCGATAAAACCTGAAGACGAACCTCGATTCGATGAGCTCTTTAAGTCCTTGTCTGAAGAAAGCGTGCGATTCAGGTTTTTTGAAATAATAAAGGAAATGTCACATGATACCTTGTCTAGGTACTGCAATCTTGATTATGACCGTGAAATAGCAATAGTTGCCGAGCTTCAAAACGACGGTGGAATTGTCGGAGTGGTAAGATTAATTTTTGATTCAGAACGAAAAAAAGGTGAATTTGCCATCATGGTTGGCGATGCGTGGCATGGCTTGGGGTTGGGCTCAAAACTTATGGATTACATTATTGAAATCGCAAAGGACCTTAAATTAGAATCCATTTATAGTTGTGTTAGTCGTGCCAATTATAAAATGGTTAATCTTAGTTGCAAAATGGGTTTTGAAGCGAAACCAGTAGATGAGTCCACTGTCAACATGCAACTGAATTTAACGTTAAATCAAGAAAATAGTTAATAAAAGGGAAGTATCGATTCTCTAAATATTTAAGTCATTTAGGAATTTCCACAATTCCTCAATTGACCTGACAATTCTAATTTCCAAGTAAGCAGATTTTAAATCAATTTTTTCATCAATTGCTCCTTTGAAGAAACCAATTGTGTGAGGAAAATTTTCTTCAAATTCAGGGCTATCTACAATTTCAGTCAAACAGATTTGCAGATTTTCCCCATTTTTTCGGTTAGTAAACTTGACCGAATAATAGAGGTATTTTCTCCCTTCATTCCCTACATTGGGAAAACTGATTAACCAGTCCTTTTCCTGAAAATGAAAGTTTTTCCATTTAATTTCCAATAGTGGCTTTTTCTCCAAACCTTTGTTGCCGATTGACAAGTTAATTTGTGTTAAGAACTGCCATTAAATAGTTTTGTATTTTTCGCCAAATAGTATTATGTTTAATTTATCTGAGATTGACAGTTGGCTCGCCCAAAATAACAAAGGGAATTGGCGCCAGGGAAGGGATTCGGACACCAGAGAAAGCGACGATATCGCCAACAAATCAGTTTCTCCGCAACTTTTACCTTTTTATAAATTAGGATGTTGAAAGAAACGTTAGTCTTTTATGGCTTCCATAAGATTAAAGTGGCAAAAACTCTCGCATATTCCTTTTTTTCCAATCTCTTGATACCTTCCTAAGAGGAGGGCAGTGACGATTTCGTTCGCGCCGCTCTCTCCTTTCTTCTATTTATTGTTAAGGAGAATCATCCTTTATATTTGATATATCCTCTTTAAGTTAAAGCCATATTTCGCAAAGTCTTAAATTGGCATGCCTCGCATAAATTGTGACACCCTTAGAATTAAGGAGAATACAAAAATGAAAATTATATTAGAACTAAAAGAAAAGACTAATTTTCATTTGAATACTAAGATGTTAGCAGTCGCAATCATTTTGATACTGATGTTTAGTTCTTTTATGCTAATGCCCATGCCAGCCAAAGCCCAAAAATACACGAATGTCCAAGAAAGGAGGTTCAGTGCCTCTACCCGCAGGTGTCACTCCAGGTGCAACATATGAAACAATCGCTTATATGAGCTTTAGACCTAATCCGGTAGGACTTGGTCAACCTCTGCTCGTTAACCTGTGGATTCAACCGCCAATTTTCGAAGGTCGATACCTCACAGGATACAAAGTAACCTTCACTAAGCCAGACGGAACAACTGAGGTGGTAGGACCAATAAATACTTACTACGGAGACGCAACAGCATGGTTCGAATTTAGCCCTGATCAAATTGGCACATGGAGAATAAAGTTTGACTTCCCGGGAGGCTACTATCCGCCAGGTAACTACACCTCGAAACTTACCTTCACGCTCGGAGAAACCCTCAATGCTCCATTAGGCGTCTACTATAAGCCGAGTTCCGATGGACCATACAATTTCACAGTGCAAGCCGACCCAGTAGCTTCTTGGCCCGCATCTCCCTTACCCACGGACTATTGGACAAGACCAGTATCTCCAGAAAATAGAGAATGGTGGCCTATACTGGGGTATTACCCTTCAACTGGAGTTGTAGGCGGCGGTGTCTAATTGGCCAGCTGACACGAACCGATATAGCAGTAACTACGCCTTCGTTCCTTATGTCCAAGCACCGCAAAGTGCTCACATAGTATGGAAAAGACAAGGTGCCTTAGGAGGACTAGTTGGAGGACCTTCAGGACAATATTCTTACCAAACTGGAGGGGGAACTCCAACTTTAGTCTATGCTGGGAGATGTTACCAGACCGTGACGAAAGTAGCGAAAACCTTAGTGAACGGAACCTACTACGATATGCCAACAAGCGTATGGCAATGCTATGACTTGCGCACTGGAGAAATATACTGGGAACAGACGGGAATCCAAGCTCCCACTGTGATTAGCCAGGCAGTGCGTCCAGTAGCTACGATAGATTTCGAGTCAGCAAGGCAGGGAGGAAAAACCATAGAGCTTCTATACTGCGGGGGCGGTCGACTAATATCATATGACCCATGGGTTGGAAGAGTAAACTATAACATTTCTATTGCTCCATTGACCACGGGTACGTTCTTTTCTGATCCTTACTTCTTGTCGGTGCAGGACCTTGGTGCAGCATCAGGCGCTAACAGGTATCGTTTGATCAACTGGACTATACAACGTTCATACTATGATTATATTGCGCCATCTGGATCCGCGGACACATCGTATTCTTTTCCTCCCACTGTTTCTGTTGCCAACAACATAACATGGCAGTTCAGTAGCTTAGGTACGGTCGATTACGAAGCTGGTATAGCCGTCAACACAGCAGGAGTAACTACTTCATCTGTGGGAGCAGCCTATAGCCAAAGAATAATGGGTGAGAGCATGACAACGGGACAAGTACTTTGGAACATAACAACTGATGCTACTACAGGCTTGCAAGGATTTTTCAGCGGAAGCACCGCAGTAGCTGACCATGGAAAATACGCTGTACGCATGAATGACGGATATTGCCACTGCTGGGACCTTAACACAGGAAAAGAACTGTGGAAAAGCGGACTTTCAAGCTGGCCCTGGGGAATATGGGGACCCTACGCCATTTCTTCAGCCTACGGACTCATAATCTCCCACAATATGACGGTGTCGTCGCCTATAACTGGACAAACGGAAACATAGAATGGCGCTACCAAGACCAAACACCCTACCCTTAGGAAACTCCCTACCAAGACAACATGCCGTTCAGAGCAGGAGTCATCATAGCTGATGGCTTAATCTACACATATAACACTGAACACACGCCCAGCCAGCCCTACAACAGAGGCTGGAAACTACATTGCATAAATGCCACCACAGGAGAAGGCATCTGGAACATAACGGGACCTATGGCTCAAGGCGCAGTCGCTGACGGGTACCTTACGGCTTCCAACGCGTATGACGGGTATATGTACGTTTTCGGCAAGGGAATTAGTACGACGACGGTTACATCACCTGACGTTGCCATACCGAAAGGAACAAGCATAGTAATTAAAGGGACTGTTTTGGATCAATCACCCGCTCAGCCAGGAACGCCATGCGTTTCAAAGCAATCAATGGCTACCCAAATGGAATACCTACACATGCAACACCCAATCGACGGACTTGATCACAACGTAACATTGACTGGAGTTCCCGTAACATTGACCGCAATTGATCCAAACGGCAACGTAATCGCTATAGGCTCAACTACAACCAACGCATACTACGGCACATTCAGCTATGAATGGATACCAGCAAATGAAGGTAAGTATACAATCACCGCCTCCTTCTCAGGTGATGATTCCTACGGCAGCTCATCAGCAGGAACCGACATGTCAGTTGGTACAACCCCAATATCAAGTACGACACCAGCGCCAGTTCAAGCAGCACCAGACTATACGATGACTATAATTGCGGCAGCAATCGCCATAATAATTGCTGTCCTAATCGTGGGCGTAGCCATTGTACTGATACTCAGAAAACGGTAATAACAAAAAACAATCAAAATTCTTCCTTTTTTAATTTAGATATTAAAGTAGTTTAGAGCTATTTTCAAAACGTAGATAGTACAATAAGGTCGACTTTGTTGCGAATTTTAGATTATCTTAATCTTGCTAACTGTTTAGTGAAACATCTGTCAGTTGGTAGCATCTTACTTAATTTTCCTCTTCTTAAGAGACTAAAGAAGTTAGCGTTTTTACGCCTAACCACGTTGTCGTCAGTTGCCACTTTCCACTTGGTGTTATAAACATTTAGCGATAATAAGCTAATTAAGGGAAGGGCTTGTCTTTGAAATAAATGCTTTCTTTGATTGGCTCTTTTCTGCAAAAGTTAAAAGGAGAATAAAAAAACGAATAATCTGAATAAAACAAAAATGCTTTCTATAGTTACAATTGTTCTGATGCTTGCATCTTTTGCGCTATCACAAAATCAAGTTCAAGCACAAGAAGATAACATTCATGGTGGAGTAGGAGGTAGTTCTTCAAATGGCTCGATAGCGTTGCCTTCTGGAGTCACTGCAGACGTTATAGTTACACCTACCGCATATCTTAGCTTCCAACCTAACCCCATAGGAGTCGGCCAAATTCTTCTAGTTAACATGTGGCTTACCCCTCCAACTTCTGTTACACGTTATCTTACAGGATTAACTGTAACAATCACGAAACCTGATGGAACTCAAGACAAAGTTAACACAAACACTTACTATGCAGACGGGACATCATGGTTCGAATACAATGTAGATCAGGCTGGCACTTGGAAACTAAAATTTGACTTCCCAGGCGGCTATTTCCCAAAAGGAAACTACACTGTAGTTGATACCCTCTCACCGCTATATCCACTGCCTTACACAGAAACCTTCACTAAATCATGCTACTACAAGCCAGCTTCAACCTCTGAACAAACCCTCATAGTACAAAATGATATGGTGGCTTCCTGGCCTCCCGCAGCACTCCCAACTGGATACTGGACACGACCCGCAGTCTTTGAGAACAGAGAATGGGTTGCAATTTTAGGAGACTTTCCTTGGCGCGGTCCTGGCGGGGGTGCCAACTGGCCAGCTAACACAAACCCCTACTGGAGCAACAGCTATAGTCTTACGCCTTACGTTCAAGCGCCAAACTCAGCACACATAGTATGGAAAAGAGTAGGTGCCATATCAGGCCTCATAGGCGAAGGTCTTAGCTATGAAGCCCTCACAAGCGCAGGCGGCAGCCCAAACATAGTATTCCAAGGAAGATGCTACCAATCGATTGCAGGAGTTAGCACAAGCGGTACAGGGAGTCAAAACTTCTGGCAATGCTACGATTTAAGAACTGGACAAGTCTATTGGCAAAGACCAGTTTATTCCGGCGAAACTTTACCCGCAGTCATTGAATACGACACAGGCACATCAGAAACACCAGGTGCTGAAGCAAGAGCAGGTGCGGCCGTAGCTTTTGTGTCACTGCCCACCGGATACTTGATAAAATATAATCCAACCACAGGCGCAGTTAGTGCCAACATTACCATTCCAACGTTTACAACAAGCACATACTACATGAACGGATATGTCTTAAGCGTACAAACAATTAACACCACAGGAGGACCTGGTGCAGTTGGAACCCCCACTGCAGGTCAATACCGTCTTATCAACTGGACTACAATCGGAACCAACACAAACTTCAACAATAGAATAATTAGTAACATTACATGGCCTCGCAATAGTATAGGCAGTTTCATTGATTGGCAAACGGGCATATCTTTTGTAGCTAATGAGATCGATTTCTTCGATTTGGCAAACATGGGCTTTCCATATGTTGATTTAAACTTTGATAATGCAACTGGGATTCGATATGGAACACGAATTAAAGCATATGACTTAGTTGCAGGCAAAGAAATATGGGATGTGTCAGTGCCTGACAATTCGATTTACAGCAGTTCAGCTAGTGTTGCTGATCATGGAAAAGTCGCTATTTTCATGAGAGATGGACCATATGGAATTATGGCTTGGGATGAACATACAGGAAAACTTGCTTGGACGTCGCCTAAACTCGACTATCCGTGGGATGCTCCTGGCTTTGGCGCTTACGCGATACAATCAGCTTATGGCTACATTTATCGTGAAGCCTATTCAGGCGTATATGCCGTTGATTGGAGTACAGGCAAAATAGCTTGGAAATACGAAGCACCAGCTGTTCCATTTGAAACTCCTTACACAAACTCTAACGGAACAAACGTTTACTCATGGAACTCCGGCGGAGTCGTTGCAGACGGCAAAATCTACCTATACAATACAGAGCACACACCAACCGCACCAATCACTAGAGGTTGGGGGCTTCATTGCATAAACGCTACTACAGGCAAAGGCATATGGAACATTACTACTCCTGGAGCAATCGGTGCTGTATCAGATGGCTACATTTCAGTCTCGTGCACAGATGGCGTACAATACATATTCGGCAAAGGCAAAAGCTCAACTACGGTTTCAGCCCCGCAAACTGAAGTAGCGTTGGGAACGGGCGTAATGATCGCGGGTACAGTGTTAGACCAGTCTCCTGCGCAAACAGGCTCCCCGTGCGTCTCCGTGGCATCGATGACTACAGAAATGGAATACTTGCATAAACAACAACCAATCGACGGAATCTGGCATAACGAGACAATAGCTGGTGTTAAAGTTTCTCTGGACGCAGTTGACCCTAATCACAACCCAATCCACATTGGAGATGTCACCACAGAGGGCTACAGCGGTACCTTTGGTTATAGATGGCAGCCACAGATTGCTGGTCAATACACAGTTACTGCTACTTTCATAGGTGACGGCTCATACGGCAGTTCGTTTGCAACAACGTACCTAAGCGTAAGTGAAACTCCAACAACATCGCCAGCAGCTACAGCTAACGTAAAAACGAGTGACATACTAACCCCGCTTGCCACCTACATTGCCGTAGGTGTAATCGCCATAATAATAGCAGTTGCCATAGCAACAGTTGTACTGCTCAGAAAGAAAACATAAAGCTGCAACTATAAGCATGAAATTACTTTCCTTCTTTCTTTTTCTTTGATAAACGGTCATTAAGGCAGCTGAATAGGCTCCGGACTGATTTAGATTTATTTGAGTTCCCGAATCTTTTCTCCTTAGGTTAGTTCAGAGCCTCCTTAAAACCAAACCGAAAATTAAAGCATCTTACTATTAAATGCACAAGTTTTATTTGTTGAATGTTACGATATAGCAATCGTTGTCTTGTTTCGTGGTATCTTAGGCAGCTCACTCTCTAAAATTGCTGTCGGTGTGTTGTCTTAGTTTCAGGCAAGAGGCTAAAGATTGAAGGAAAACAACAATTTGGAGGCAACGTCCGAGTTTGGATTTGGCTGGTAGGCGCTTGAAATTGCTAAAGCTCGAAGATTTGGGCTTCTCTCAGGTTGAGGTGGTGAAGAAAAAGAGCTAGAAGGCAGCATGTTCTGAACGAACCATCTACGGTGATTTTGAGAATGATGCTGCACTTTTAGCATCGTATCTTGTATGCTGTGTTAAGCGATTAAGCCATCAGATATTGCCTCTTAATTGGGGGATTTTGTTTTCGTAGGGATTAAGAACCTGTAGGTAAAAAGGTCTTTTTCTTTATCGTTATGGTTTGGAAATCTGTTACTTACATAGTCCCGAGAATTGTTGTTGTGATTCCTTTCAAAGTTATGTGCTGTCTCGTGGTAGGTTAATCGTTGTAGACTAAGTAGTTATGAGGTCTAGCTAGTCAAAATCACAGTTTTATATATGAATGAAGGAGCGAATTTGAACCTTAAGCTTCTGCTAACATTACGCAAAATCTAAAAGCATACAGTCTCTTTTTTTCTTTCAACATCATTATGAATTTAGCGCTTTGTCGTCAGTAGTCACTTTCCACTCAGTTATATTAAGACTAAGCGGTAATAAGACAGTTCAGGAAAGTGCATATCGTAGAAGGTGCAAGCGCTTTCTTCGCATAAGCTCTTTCTTACGAAATTGAAGGAAGAAGAAAATGATTAATTTCGACAAAAGAAAAACTGCTTGTATACTTGGCATCGTTTTATTGATGACATCTAGTGCATTAATGGCAATACCTGCCGAGGCTCAATGGTACATTGATAACAACCAATATAGTATGGGCTGGTGGGGTCAAAATGCTAAAAACCTGCAAGAAGGTGGCGGCATAAGACTACCTAGCGGCGTTACACCTGATATGGAATGGAAAGTCGACCCTTATCTAAGCTTTAGACCTAATCCTGTAGGCGTCGGACAACAAATTCTAGTCAATTTGTGGACTGTGCAAGGGCCATCTTTTACCCGTTACTTCACCGACTTCAAGGTGACATTCACAAAGCCTGATAAAACTACTGAAGCGATTACATTAAATTCCTACAGGGCAGACTCAACCGCATGGTTTGAATACATACCTGACCAAGTAGGTACTTGGAAAGTCAAGTTTG
Organism: Candidatus Bathyarchaeota archaeon; assembly: GCA_963831865.1. GTDB lineage: Archaea > Thermoproteota > Bathyarchaeia > Bathyarchaeales > Bathycorpusculaceae > Bathycorpusculum. Next base: position 294,571 of record CAWHSP010000048.1, read on the forward strand.
AATTTCCAGGACAATACTTCCCCGCGGGTAACTATTCAATGCCACCAGGGACATCAAACGCCGGCTTTACAGAGAGTTATACAAGATCCCTCTATTACAAGCCTACTTCGACCGCAGAGCAAACACTCATTGTACAGGATAAAGTAGTTCTACCTTGGCCTGAATCGCCATTGCCAACTGACTATTGGACACGTCCAATTCCCCCAGAACACAGAGAATGGTCAACGATAAGTGGAGACTTCCCATGGCGCGGCCCATCAGGAGGTTCCACATGGGACAAACTCTATCCTAAAACATACGGGTACTATACCTCAAACACAGGCTTCTTCCCGGGAGACAACCAACGTTTTACCCCGTGGGTTCAAGCACCTAACAGTGCACATATAGCTTGGAAACGCAAAATACAATTATCCGGCATCCTAGGAGGTGATTCTGGTACCTACAGCATCACAGGTGCAAGCGGCGCTCCGAGCGTAATCTACCAGGGAATGGCATACCAAACTGTTACAAAACCATTCAATGGACTGGCACAAAGCGTTTTGCAATGCTACGACATACGAACTGGTGAAATCTTCTGGGAACAACCAGGCGTTCCTGGTCCCACAGCTATTGAATACAGTGAAGGGTTGCCTTCAGTACCTGGCGCTACAGCATCAGTCGGCATTACACCAACCCTGATAGCGATGAGTGGGGACAGACTCATAAAATATAATCCGGCAACAGGCGCTGTGAGCGTAAACGTTTCCATTCCAACTTGGGCATCAATACAAGGATTCGCAACTAGCGTTTATTACACTAACGGTTACGTCTTGAGCGTGCAGCAAATCAGCGCTACTGGTGGACCTGGGGCATATGGCACTCCCACAGCAGGCATTTACCGGTTAATTAACTGGACTACGATAGGAAGCAGCAGCAACTTTACAACAAGAATCATTAGCAATATCACCTATCCAGCGGCTTATCTAGGAGACTTTGCAGACTACGGCACAGGCATAGGTTTCAGAACAGCAGAAGTGAGTTGGTTTGACACTCCAGTTACAGGATTTCCCTACGCATACATTCCTTATGATAACGCGACAGGATTCCGATATGGAACACGCATTAAAGCTATAAGCTTCATAACAGGCAAAGAGATATGGGATAAGAGTTTTGATGAGTCCATTTATCATCCAGCTGCATCAATAGCTTACAATGGAAAGGTAGCTATACTCGCACATGATGCTGGAAAAGCAACAGGTGGTGGATACTATATGTGCTTTGATCAGTCAACAGGACAGTTGTTATGGAAGAGTGAGCAGATGGATTATCCTTGGGACTTACCTGGTTTCGGAGCTTACTCTATTGCATCAGCCTACGGCATGCTTTTCCGCTTTGGATATGGAGGCATCTATGCTTTCGACTGGGATACCGGTAAAATTGTCTGGAAATATGCTGCTCCAGCTTTTAGCGAATACGAAAGCCCATACATCGATGAGAATGGAACAACAGTCTACTCATGGAATGCAGGCGGTTGGATTGCAGATGGAAAACTCTACGCCTATAACACTGAACACACACCAAGCCAACCTATTACAAGAGGATGGGGAATACACTGCATTAACGTGACTACTGGGGAGCTTATTTGGAAGACAAAAATGGTTGGAGCTACAGGCGCGGTCGCGGATGGCTACCTGACAGTCTCGGGCACTGACGGCGTTATGTACGTTTATGGCAAGGGTAAAAGCGCAACCACAGTAACAGCACCAGATACAGTCCTATCGAAAGGAACTGGCATTGTAATAAAAGGTACAGTATTTGATCTGTCTTCTGCGCAGCCAAATACGCCATGTGTTAGCAAAGAATCGATGAGTTTGCAGATGGAGTACTTGCATAGGCAAATGCCGATCGATGGTCTCTGGCATAACGAAACAATGACTGGGGTTCCAGTTACTTTGACAGCACTTGATTCAAATGGCAACCATGAGATCATAGGAACAGTAACAAGTGATGGCTACTACGGTACATTCAGCAAGACCTGGACACCGCCCATCGAAGGAGACTACAAGATCATTGCTTCCTTTGCCGGAGATGACTCATATGGCAGTTCTGCAGCAGCTACCACCATGTCAGTCGGCCCTACATCAACAGCGAGCGTAACGACAGTACCAATCGAAGCTGCACCAGACTATACGATGACAATCATTGCAGGAGTAATCTCCATAATTGTCGCAGTGGTAATCGCAGTCGCCTTAGCAACTATATTTATACTTAGAAAACGACCATAAAACTTGGAAGCCAAAACAACCACTATCTCTCTTTTTCATTACTCTCAACTCTCATAATTACGTAAAGGGGGCTGAGTAGGCTTTGATAGCCAGCAATTAAGAAAAATTCCAGCCGACCAGAAAAGATGTATGCGTTGTTCTGCAAGATACAGAGGGTTATTGAAATGGCAAAAACAATCGCTCGATAGTGCATCTTCCTAAGTCGGTAATTATGATTGTATGAAAAATAAAATAGGGGTTAGAAGGGTCTGAATAGCCCTACAAACACTAACCAAACTAGAAAAGTTTTCGCCACGAAACTAAGGACAATATAGGTTCTTTCGCCATAAAGATAGTCTCTCCATCGTCCAACAGCCTTGTACTGCAGAACTTGATTGACTGCAAAGCTCATGAAAAGCGCCAAATATACGACGAATATCACATACACGAAGTTTGGAACACTGCCTTCACTTGAGGCTACAGCGCCTCCGAAGTAGGCAAACAGGACAACCCAGGGAAAACCGCCGGATATGCATCCTAAAATAAACGATGACCAGTTTGTTTTCTCCGTTTTCTGATTTACCAACTCCATGAGATATCCAAACATTATCATCATAGCGTTCAAAACAAATATCATTGATAGCGACCAGAAATCCCAGATCCCAACGAAAGTTGCAATTATCCAGATCATTATCGAACTTGAAAAAGCGTATTCGAACCATCGATAGGGGTTCATGCCTTTTTTGAGGTTTTCATTGTATGATTTGTTCTTTGGAAAAGCTACCGTGAAATGTGCAAATGCGGAGATTAGCGGGAAAGCGGCGAGCAGCAATCCTAAATGAGTGACGGTGAAGAGCACTTGCGGGTTTGGTGCTGCGAAAATTGCGGGATTTGTTGTACTAACATGGGCGAACGTGAGGTAGAATGTGTATATGTCTGTGCCTTTGGGCCAAGTTAATAGAAATGTCAGTGCCAGAATGATAATGCCGTTTATCAGCTGTAGGGTGCCTGCGCCTATGTTAAACTTTTTCAGGTATCCAAGAGATATAGGCGATTTAGCAATTATTTCCTGTCTTTCTTTGTAATTTATAATTATTCCTCCTTTCTACTCGTTTCTATCGGTATCTTGGATTAATTAGATTAACTGTTGCATCTGAGCCTGAGGCGGTTCCAAACGCATAATTTTATATTCGACATTGTTTTCTTTTGATTCTGGTGTAAGTTTTGTCGAAAGCTCAACCTCATCCAGGTCATGAACATCACCTCTGCAAAATGGTAGAGGACAAAGTACCAATAGAAAAGATAAAGCCGCTTGTGAAAGATGCGAAATACATCTGCATAGGCTGCATGCGAACAGCCGCCAAAGCAGAAAACCTATGCGCCCCAGAAAAACTCTAACCCCTTTTCTTTTTTTTAGCTCAATTGAGAAAAATCAGACTATCATCTATTTTACATAGCAATGAAGGACTTTACGCATCAAATTTGTCTCCAAATCAAAGAATAAGAATTATTGCAACTTTGGACTAATTAATGGATAATTCAGCGTGTTCCGATTAAGCAGATTTACTGAGAAAAAAATATGAGGTTTTGTGGTGCCTCTGTTTCTTTTACTTTGGCATCAGCACTTTGTCGATAACGTGTATGACGCCGTTGTCTGTGCCAATGTCTGCTTTGACTATATGGGCGTCGTTTATCTTCACGTACTTATGCATATGCCATTTAGAAGAGTCAACTTTTAGATCTTGACCTTGTAGCGTTGTTAGCTTTGGATGTTGTACTACATCGCTAGCCGGAACATTTCCAGCAACAACATGGTATGTTAGAACAGCCGTCAACTTTGGAATGTCTTTTAGAAGACCATCAACTGTGCCTTTGGGCAATTTAGCAAAAGCCTCGTCATTTGGAGCAAAAACTGTGAATGGACCTTTGCCTTTTAATGTGTCAACTAAATTTGCTGCTGTTACAGCCGCTACAAGAGTTTTGAATGTGCCTGCCGCTACTGCGGTATCAACTATATCTGCCATAAAAATTCATCTCTTACTATATATATAGGCTATACCACTAGTTAAGGATTTGTTAATTTGTAGACTCACACTAACACTTTTTTGCGTCTTTTTTGATTTATGGAGCTGTTTCATCATTAGGATGGCGCGAGACTAGAACTTCCGAGCTCTTCTGCTTTCCTTAGAGGCGAATAATTTTATGATGGAGAATCCATTTATGAATTAAATAGAGGATGCCACGCTGATGTGTTCGAGAGAATCAATATATTTGGATGGCTTCTAGTATAGGATTATGGTCGAGCAGGCAAAATATGAAGTTCTAAGAGACATCAACAAAGTTGAGATCAGACGTTACCCAAGTTTGGTGATCGCCAGGGTTGATGGTTACGGCGATGGCGGCTTTAACTTTCTCTTTAATTTCATCACAGGTTATAACCAGCAAAAGTCAAGAATTGCGATGACAGCACCTGTTGTTTCGGAACAAATAGCCATGACCGCACCTGTCTTGTCAGAATCTGAATCATTGGCTTTTGTGATGCCTGAAGAGTTAACGCTTGAAACCACGCCTCAGCCACTTGATGAACGCGTTAAAATCGTTGAAATACCTGAAAGAGATGTTGCTGCCCTGCGGTTTTCAGGTCGCTGGTCCAATTCAATATTCAAAAAGAAATCTAAAGAAATGCTGGAAGAGCTCACGAAAGCAGAAATTGAGACTGTTGGTCAAGTGTTTACGATGCGATATAACGGACCTTTTACCCCTTGGTTTATGCGCATAAACGAAGTAGCAGTAGAAGTAGAACTTTCGCCTTCAAAATTAGGCATGTCAACAAAGCATGTTTAGATGAATTCCTGCCCTTGAAGCTACTTCGGTTTCTGCAACAATTCTACTGTGGCGTTTAACGTTTGGCTTTGTTGGGCTTCTCTTGTTATCGTCGCCTGATTGTCTCCTGATTGATCGCCATAATATCCGAATTGC
>CAWHSP010000049.1:0-6879 GCA_963831865.1 Candidatus Bathyarchaeota archaeon
AAGCGTGCGTAATGTTTGAAATGTGCGTGTAGTTGAGTTTGGTTGGGTTCCTGCGTGTTTGACTTTGTACGATTCTGTTTGATTCAAGTTTTTGACTTGGCAGGTTTCTGGCGTTACGAGTTGGAAATAAGGCATAAAAGCTTGGATATTGACTTGTTTCTTGGGAGGAGAATCAATTAGCCCTCGAAGTTCCTTGTTACTGGTTTTTCTTCTATCTTCAGCGCTGATTCTGGTGGTTGCTTCTGGTGCTCCAGTTGGAGATCCAGTTGCCACGGGAACCACTGAGCTCTTGCAGTCGCCATGGAACTTTACTATAATAGCTTTGCCGGATACCCAGTTTTATTCTCAGACTTACCCGACTATCTTTGACAACCAGACGCAGTGGATAGTCAACAATGCGTTGAGCTTGAATGTGGTTTTTGTGACGCAAGAGGGCGATATAGTGAACACTTACAGCTCGACTACTCAGTGGAGCAGAGCGAACAGTAGCATGAGTAAGCTGGATGGTTACGTTCCTTGGGCTGTTCTTCCTGGAAACCATGATGGCTTAAATGTTGGGGGCACGGGTGAAAACCTCGCCAATTATTATACTTATTTTCCCAAGAGCAGGTTCAGTGGGCGATCCTGGTACGGTGGCGCCTACAACAACTTGAACTCAAACAGTTACGAACTATTTTCGGGTGGAGCTGACGACTACCTCATCTTTCACTTCCAATATGGCGTGAACAGTTCAGTTTTGCAGTGGGCAAACAGCACAATTGCCAATTACCCGAACAGAAGGGTAATCGTCACCACTCATGACTACTTGGAAACCACTGGATGACTCAGAACCACTACGGGGAACCGAATATGGAACAATTTCGTGGCGGCTCATGCTGACCAGATTTTTCTGGTTCTCTGTGGTCACAATCATGGCGAAGCAAGACGCTCGGACACCGTGAATGGCCATGTGGTTAACCAGCTTTTGGCGGATTTCCAAGCAGATAGCTAACGGTGGAAATGGGTATCTGAGAATACTTGATTTTCGTCCTGTGGAAGATAAGATCTACGTTAAGACGTTTTCGCCTTACTTGAATCAGTACCAGACTGATGCTGCTAGCCAGTTCACGCTTGACTATGATATGACCAGCCAACAGGCAATCACGGTAGGTTTGGAGTCGCCTGATAATGCGACAACCACTTTGGACAATATGCCTGATTTCAGTTTTGTCGCTGAGTCGCCCTGGTCATTTGCCTGTTGATTGTTCTTTGTGGCTGCAGAACGCTACTTGGTCAAGTGTCATTGCGGTTGGGAATGATGTGGCTAGCGGGTCTGTTGGAACCTTGACGCCATCGGTTGTTGTGCCAAATGGGGTTTGGTGGTGGTGGATAAATTGCACTGATGGCGCGAGTTGGGGTGTTAGCGAAAAGAGAATCGTTAACGGTTAGCGTTTTCAGGGGGGACAAGACTTTCACCTCGACCTGGGATGGCACCACGAGAACTTATTGGCTGGACATGCCTGATGATTTTGATGTTTCTGCTCCGACGCCGCTTGTCTTCTTTTTGCATGGTTATGGATGAAGTCGATACAGGTATTCGGATCCGACATACGCTCCGGAGATGCGTAAAGTATTCCAGAATCACACTTGGATTGTTGCTGCTGTTGAATGCCGCACCGTAGGCAGTTATCACAATTGGTATGTTGAGCCTTCAAGGCGGGACATTACGGATATTCTGAACTCAGTTGAGAGGCAGCTACTGCGTTGACGCTAGTCATGTGCATGTGATGGGGAACAGCATGGGCGGAGGCGGAGCGCTCAAGTATGGCATGTTCAACAACCGGGTTGTCGCGAGTTTGGTGGATATTCACGGGATTGCGAATTTCACCCAGTTTTACAATGAGAATTCAGGTTACAGGGCGTCGCTTGTGGCGACGTATGGAGGAACTCCGGCGCAGGTACCCAGTGTTTATGCAAACGAGAGTGCGTTGGGAAATGAGGTGCGGTTCATTCACACGCCCGTGATGATACTGCATGGAACAGCTGATACCGTAGTGAGCGTTAGTCAGTCGCGTTATTCTGAACCAGAGTTTGAGTGCACGCGGTTACACGGTGAAGTACATTGAAGTTGCGGGTGTTGGTCACGACGCTCCAATTCTGATTAGTGGCAGGGAGATGCAAATTTTCAACTGGCTAAACGACCATCCCTTATGGGGTAATACTCACCTTCTCCTGTGTGTTCAGCCAAACCAAGACATTTATGCAAAAGGACAATCGTTAACGCTTTCGATTATTGTGCTTAATCAGGATAACCCGGCATTGGAGGGCATTTTGACGTTAACAGTCTCGGGTTTTGGCGATTATGGCTATTTTGATTTTCAAACAATAAACGTAGCAGCAAACGGAATCGGCGAATACAGCTTCACCTGGACAGTCCCCGAAGCCCCAGGCACGTACATCGTTGAAACCAGCTTAGCGCCAGTCCAACTGACAGCCTACGATGCAAAATGGGTACAGACAAACTAGAGACTCTGTATATTGTTCTTTGAATTCTTGAAAACATTTTCGCAAAAATCTAATGTGGTCTTTCGCGCGTGCGAGGGTTTATTGCACCTTTCTCTTCTCCGTAGTCTGTTGCCCTCTAAATAACTCTGAAATAGACGTAAAATGAGGTTTTAGGTTCCTAACAAACTCACGTTGAGAAGATTCATTGACACGTTCATCACAACTGGGCACGAAACTGGGTGATGACGCATTTAGCCTGTGGCTTTGCATACTTTCCTTATTTCCTTAATCAAAGTTTCTTCTCTTTGATTTTTCTCTGTGTACTTTTGGGGATCTGAAAAGCGCACGTTTGGTTGATAAATCCAGTTAGATGCCCTAACATATTCACCGCTTAAAATATCGTGTAATCCTTTGCCAATTATCCAGACATTTTTAGGATCAATAGAAAGGTCATCAATAATGGGCTTAACGTAATCACTCCATGAAATTGGAATTATTCTGTCAACTATTCTTGAAGGCAAGCGTTCATTTTTTCCCATAGCACAAGCATGACATGAAGCATCTAGAAGCCATATCCCTTTAGCTTGAATTGTTTTTAGGATTTCTAGTTTCAATTCCAATGAAGAATTGCCATTCTGCTTCAGAAATGGGCTCACCCAACTTCTAAACAAATCAAAGTATTGTTTGGTACCTGCATTGTTTTCAATGTTCTGCGGTTTGTCTATAACATAAGGTTCTCCATATCCTAAACAATAAACCAACTTTACGAAATCTAACGGTGAATCCCGCGGGTATTTCTCCGGCAACCTATCTAACAACATTTTTGCCTTGTTTTCTTTGCGATTAGTGTAAACATGTGATTCCCCGACAACTAAAAATCTAACTTTCTTTGGTTTCCAGAACCATCTGTAAGATTCACTGGTTAGTGCAGTTTTAAGGGGTTCTGGAGTGAAACCAGCCTTCTTGATAATGTTGGAACATATTTTGTGTGCCTTACTTAGCATAGGCTTGTACTCATCAAAAGTATGCTCACAAGAGCTAATTTGGCGAGCATTGGGTTTTTGGTCTGGCGGATAATAAGCAATTTGATTTGCCACACCTTTAATTCCGTATGCTCCGCATTTTGGATTTGGACAAAACATACTTTTGCCAATTTCATTTGGAAGATACGTTTTTCCACAGTTTGGGCATTTATATTGATACGGCATATTGGCCTCTATCGACCAAAGATGTACTTTATATTTAAGTCTTCAAATGAGCATTAAGAAAAGTGTTTTTGTGAAAAGGAACCTTGATGATTTGGGTTCCAACAACCTCAAAGTTGGGAAGATCCAATAATTCCTTAGCCAACGGGGTTTTTGGATTACAGTTTCACCTGGTAGTTCCCAACACTGCAGGCACAAATGTTGAGCCGCTAAACCGTTTAGCTGCAGAAAAACCGTTTTTAATTTTGCTAATATTTGTTTGATATATTCGGTTTTTGTCTAAATGAGAATTCCTTATATTGCATAGTCGTCTGAGGTTCCTTGGGGTTTTCTTTGGCGGCTGTTTTGATGGTTACGTATCTGTTTTTATGGGGAATAAAGTGCGTGCTCTGCGGGATTTGGGTTCGCATTTTGAGAAGGCAGGAGAGGGGACATGTGAGATGTCGGCGGTATACGGTATGGGGTTGTTTTGAAGTCTACTGCGTCCTTGTCTGCTTTCAGGTTTGGCCAATTATTTAAAGCGGACTTCAATCCAGGAGATGAAGACAGGTATCTGTTACCACAAATAACTTAAAGTGACTTCTAAGTACAAATTAGCAGATTCTATTAACTAATCCGTCAAAGCCGCGGTCAAAGCTCATAATTTGCTTGATCCCCTTTGTCTCAGTGATTGCTATGGAGGTGCAGTCTGTGAAGCTCAGGGGTTTGTCCTTGAAAACGCTAAATTTTTTCCACGCCAACTTGAAAACGTCTTCTCCGACCCATAGTTTTGTTATTCTGGGTGATTCGATTATGAACCCTCCCAAATCGTGGGCTAAGTCATGTTTTTTGGTTCTCACCAGTGCCGTGGTAATTGCTTCATCTATTATGTAATCTGAAGTAAATATCCGACCGAAATTACTCTTCAAAGCCTGTTTCATGAGCTCTTTGCTTCTTGAGTGAAATTCGTCGTCCGCGTTGTGCAAGGCTACGAATATTCCTGTGTCAACAAAAATCGCCATGGACATTCAACATCCGTAGATGAATTCATCTATCCTTTGTGAAGAGTCTTTGACTCCCCAATGTTTTGGGTTATCCAATGTTTTCCATGCTGGGTCGTCTTCAAGAACTGGTAGTTCTTTTAGTTTCTTGATGATTTCTTCCTCGTTTTCGAGTGCATAATCGATCATTAGACCTATGATTTCTTGCATGGTTATCTTTATGTTTTCTTCAAGCAGAAGAGAAGCCTGAAACCGTTCTACTTTTGCTTTTTTCGTTTCTTCAATTTTTATTGCCGTTGTCATTTATAACCACAAGTAATTCAGTAGAATAAGTTACTTTAATACTTTGGTACCATAATTAATTTAATATGGACTATCGGAGCCTCTTTCAGCTTGCCTTAATAAAGAAGCTATATTGGTGTAGTCACCTGATGCTTCTTTTGGGTCTTCATCTACTATTTCGATAGCTATCTACCTACCTTTTTTGAACGCTAAACCAGTTTAGCTCTTCTAATTCGCCGAACTCTTATTTTTTTCTCAGACACAACCATAACATGTCCAAGAACATCTTCACCATGAGATGCTACGGCAAAAGAAACCAGCTTCACTTTGTTTTCAACGCTTTCATCTTTTAATCTCAAAAGATAATGCCAGGCAACTTGTAGAACTCTGCAAGCCTGCCCAAGTACTTATCATTGGTAATTATCACGCGATTCTCTTCAATAGCTCTTTGCATAATATCCTCGTCATCAGCGCCCCTCATGCATTCGATAACGGAGATTGAGTCAAAACCCATCTGCCTTAGCCGCTTAGAAACCCAAATACCGGTGCATTCATCGACTAAAAACTTCACAGAACCAGACTCACGTCATGGTTACAGGATAGACATCTTCTTCACCGGCAACTTTAGCAGCATAAAGCAAGACTGCAGAAATATCTTCTTCCGTCAGATGAGGAAAATCCTTAAGAATTTCTCTAGAAGATAAGCCCTGAGCCAGCAGCTTTAACACTTGCTCCACGGTAATTCGCGTGCCCTTCACGATAGGCTTCCCGCCCATAACCTTAGGGTTTACAATAATTCGTTCTAGGAACTCATCTTCAGTTTTCATCTGTATATCCTTCAAACATGATAGAAAAGCACTGCTAACTAATAAAATGTGACTTTGGATTTCCAGAGCGCAAACTATTGTCTGTTCGAGCTTTGGCGTACTCGCATAAACGTGAAGATGGAATAAGAGAACTTGGAGCACGTTTTCTTAAGGCTGGTGATGGCTTGCCGCGTATTTTCATAGCAAGACATTGTGTTAATTTGATAAGTGAATTGTTGGAGCATAAAGTTGAAGTGAAAGAGAGAGACCACGCAGTAGATGCATTGAGGTACACACTTAAACTTCAAAAGGTCCCTCCTTTGAACGCTTTCAGATTAGGGTGACTAAAACGAATTGTTTAAACTTAGAGTTGGCAAAAACAAACAGATGAGCAAAAACGTATTTTCCATTTCTTAGTGCTCTCTTAATAATTCGGCGGAGCCAACAAGATTAATTATATTATTATTGCTTCCTTTATGAGTTTGAAGTGTGCATCCCCTGCCAAAATTTTGGCTTTAAGCCTTCTTGCAGTAGCTAAAACATAAGCATCCGCCAGACCAAAATCTTTGGTGTTTTTGCGCATTTCACAATGTAGTAGTCCTGCTTGCAGTGAAAGTTCTTCATCGACGCTGATTATTTGGGAATTGCTCAGAAGAACATCGTATGCGATCTTTGGATCTTTGCCCATACGTGCAACTTTGCTAACAACTTCTGCAAGAGTTACTGCACAGGTGTATATGTCATCGTTGTTTTCAAGAATTGCACTGACTTTTCTTCCGGCATCAGTTCCATCCAAGTATTCTATCCATGCATAAGCATCTATGACATGACTTAGTCATGTGTTGTCAACTCATCTTGGGCGGTAAAAGGACCTACACCTTTGAGGATTCCAAAGCCGTCTTTGCGTAGTTTTTTGACGCTGATTTCGATGATTTCGCCTTCCTTGATTTTTTGGGTTTCAACTAGCTCTTTTGGCAGGGTGACTACCAATGAGCCACCGACTTTCCTTGTTTTTGCTAAACACCCCGTCAAGTAATATCACTGTTACATAAAATGTTACTTAGTTTATATTTAAATTATTTTTTGAGAGTGGGATTTTAATTTAACTATCGTGCATTACAA
>CAWHSP010000050.1:0-9900 GCA_963831865.1 Candidatus Bathyarchaeota archaeon
AGAGCGTGCTTGGGCAGGCGTTGACTTTTCGGTGACTGTGATGAATCGGTTGAACCTGATTTTCTTTTCAACTCTGACTTTAACCGTCATGGTTCAGGTAACTTGTGGTGTTTAGGGCTAATGATGCTGTTTGGGTTGATCTAAATTGAATCTTCTTGAAGGAGTATTGTTGAGTTTGAAATATGGTTCATATTGTCGTCTGCAGAAGAGAATTAGTTGCAGTGTCTTGTTCGTGGGTTTGATTGGGAGAAGGTCTGTGGCATTTGCCATCTCGCAAAGGGCTCAAGTGGCTCACAAGTAAGTTTTTCTACGGCAAGTGGGGTTTTCTGGTGTTGCCATTGTGAATCTTTAAATTTTATTTTTTGGATTACTTCTGTGGGAGCCATATAGGTGGGTCGGCGCTGGGAGCTGTTTTTGTGGGGGTTTGCAGTTTGCTTGTTGATTGTTACGTCTTGTTCAGCGGCCCTTTTCGGGATTTTCAGGGTACCGAGCGGGTGTAGCCCAAGCTGAATTTGAATTGCAGGCTTTGGGAGCGGGTGCTGCTGAGAATTTCACGGTTGTGGTCTTGCCGGATACCCAGTTTTACAGTGAGAGTTACACAGGGATATTTGACAATCAGACTCAGTGGATTGTTAATGAGCAAAAAAACTTGAATGTGGTGTTCGTCACGCATGAAGGAGACATTGTGAATCAAAAGTGTTGGCTCAGTGGCAGAACGCGAATCGGAGCATGAGCAAGTTAGATGGTCAAGTGGCTTGGGGTGTTTTGCCTGGAAACCATGATAACTTGACAAACTACAACACGTTTTTTGGGTACAGCCGATTCACAGGCAAGATTTGGTATGGTGGTCACTATTCAAGCAGCAACGCGAACAATTATGAGTTGTTCTCGGGTGGAGGAGACGACTACTTGATTTTTCATTTTCAGTATGATCCAAGCGATTCTGTGCTGGCATGGGCAAATCAAACGATAGCGGCTTATCCGAATAGAAGAGTGATCGTTACCACCCATGACTATCTGACAATGGACGGAAGCCGTTCAACAGTTGGGGGCAACATTTGGAGCAGGTTTGTTCAGCTGGCATGCCAATCAGGTTTTTCTGGTTCTTTGCGGCCATAATCATTCCCCCACAGTCGCGGAGGTGAGGAGAAACGGACACGGTAAGGGGACACGTTGTGCATCAGTTGCTGGCGGATTACCAAGAAAGAGCTAACGGTGGAAACGGTTTCTTACGAATTCTAAAATTCTAGCCCATCCCAAGACAAGATCTACGTGAAGACGTTTTCGCCATACCTCAACATCTACGAAACTGACGCAGACAGCCAGTTCACGCTGGATTACGATATGACAGGCTCATTGGTGGACGGGTTTTTGGTTAACCTGCAGTCTCCTGAGGAAGGCATAACAACGGTTGATAACATGCCTGATTTTAGATTCACAATTACGCATCCGAGTCAGTTGACATTTAGTTGTTCTCTGTGGCTGCAAAATGCGTCCCACCAAGCAGTTTATGCCACCAAGAATAACGCGGTGAATGGGTCTCTCACAACGGTGACGCCCAGCTTTACCTATTCCAAACGGTAATTGGTGGTGGTGGATAAATTGCACCGACGGCGCATAGCGCGATTAGCGATAAAAGAATAATAACAATTAGACGTTTTCAGAGGAGACAAAACTTTTACTTCAACTTGGGATGGCACGACAAGAACTTATTGGCTTGACATGCCTGATGATTTTGACGTTTCTGCTCCGACGCCGCTTGTCTTCTTTTTGCATGGTTATGGAGGCAAGTCGATACAGGTATTCGGAGCACGACATACGCTCCGGAGATGCGAAAGTTTTCCAAAACCACACTTGGCTTGTTGCTGCCGTTGACTGCCGCACCGTAAGCGGCGGTTACAAAATTGGTATGCTGAACCGTCAAGGCAGGACATCACGGACATTCTGAACTCAGCTGAAAGGCAGCTACTGCGTTGACGCTAGTCATGTGCATGTGATGGGGAACAGCATGGGCGGAGGCGGAGCCCTCAAGTATGCGATGTTTAACAACCAAGTTGTCGCGAGGTTGGTGGATATTCACGGGATTGCGAATTTCACCCAGTTTTACAATGAGAATTCAGGTTACAGGACGTCGCTCGTGGCGACGTATGGAGGGACTCCGGTGCAGGTGCCAAGCGTTTATGCAAATGAGAGTGCATTGGGAAATGAGGTGCGGTTCATTCACACGCCCGTGATGATACTGCATGGATCAGCTGATGCCGTGGTAAGCGTGAGTCAGTCACGTTTTCTGAACCAGAGTTTGAGTGCACGCGGCTATGTGGTGAAGTATGTTGAAGTTGCGGGTGTTGTCCACGACGCTCCAACTCTGATTAAGGGTAGGGAGATGCAAATTTTTAATTGGCTAAATGATCATCCGTTGTGGGGCAATACGCACCTTCTCTTGTGTGTTCAGCCAAACCAAGGCGTTTATGCAAAAGGACAATCGTTAACGCTTTCGGTTATTGTGCTTAATCAGGATAACCCAGCATTGGAGGGCATTTTGACGCTAACAGTCTCGGGTTTTGGCGATTATGGCTATTTTGATTTTCAAACAATAAACGTAGCAGCAAACGGAATCGGCGAATACAGCTTCACCTGGACAGTCCCCCAAAACCCCAGGCACGTACATCGTTGAAACCAGCTTAGCGCCAGCCCAACTGACAGCCTACGATGCAAAATGGGTACAGACAAACTAGAGACTCTGTGATTGTTCTTTGAATTCCTGAAAACATTTTCGCAAAAAATCTATTGTGGTCTTTCGCGTGTGTGAGGGTTTATTGCACTTTTCGCTTCTCTGAGGTCTGTTACCCTCTAGATAACTCCGTGAAAATAAACGTGAAATGAGGTTTTAGGTTCCTAACAAATTCACGTTGAGAAGATTCATTGACATGTTCATCATAACTTGGTAGGAAACTGGGTGATGACGCATTTAGCCTGTGGCTTTGCATACTTTCTTTATTTCCTTAATCAAAATTTCTTCTCTTTGATTTTTCTCTGTGTACTTTTGGAATCTGAAAAGCGCACGTTTGGCTGATAAATCCAGTTAGATGCCCCAACATATTCACCGCTTAAAATATCGTGTAATCCTTTGCCAATTATCCAGACATTTTTAGGATCAATAGAAAGGTCATCAATAATGGGCTTAACGTAATCACTCCATGAAATTGGAATTATTCTGTCAACTATTCTTGAAGGTAAGCGTTCATTTTTTCCCATAGCACAAGCATGACATGAAGCATCGAGAAGCCATATCCCTTTAGCTTGAATTGTTTTTAGGATTTCCAGTTTCAATTCCAATGAAGAATTGCCATTCTGCTTCAGAAATGGCCTCACCCAACTTCTAAACAAATCAAAGTATTGTTTAGTGCCTGCATTGTTTTCAATGTTCTGCGGTTTGTCTATAACATAAGGTTCTCCATATCCTAAACAATAAACCAACTTTACGAAATCTAACGGTGAATCCCGCGGGTATTTCTCCGGCAACCGTTCTAACAGCATTTTTGCCTTGTTTTCTTTGCGATTAGTGTAAACATGTGATTCCCCGACAACCAAAAATCTGACTTTCTTTGGTTTCCAGAACCATCTGTAAGATTCACTGGTTAGTGCAGTTTTAAGGGGTTCTGGAGTGAAACCAGCCTTCTTGATAATGTTGGAACATATTTTGTGTGCCTTACTTAGCATAGGCTTGTACTCATCAAAAGTATGCTCACAAGAGCTAATTTGGCGAGCATTGGGTTTTTGGTCTGGCGGATAATAAGCAATTTGATTTGCCACACCTTTAATTCCGTATGCTCCGCATTTTGGATTTGGACAAAACATACTTTTGCCGATTTCATTTGGAAGATAGGTTTTTCCACAGTTTGGGCATTTATATTGATACGGCATATTGGCCTCTATCGACCAAAGATGTACTTTATATTTAAGTCTTCAAATGAGCATTAAGAAAAGTGTTTTTGTGAAAAGGAACTTGATGATTTGGGTTCCAACAACCTCAAAGTTGGGAAGATCCGATAATTCCTTAGCCAACGGGGTTTTTGGATTGCAGTTTCACCTGGTAGTTCCCAACGCTGCAGCCACAAATGTTGTGGAGTTCAGTTTAGTTCCTGCGCAGTTAACGGCTTATGACGCAAAATGGCTAAGAGTAGGATAAATGCTCAATAAATTTGTGCATTCGCGTCATTTTTGGATTTGTCTGTAGAGAAATGGGGGAAGTGGAAAAGTTGTGGATTAGAATATTTTATTTTTTGGATTTGAAAGAAAGTTGCAATTTTGGGGGGGTTGGTTGAGTTGGATGTGCCCGTTTTGGGTTTAGATTTGTTAAAGCTTGGGTTTTTGGGCTTTTTTGGGTTTTGAGTTGTGAAATATTTTAGGTGAATGTTGCTGATTTGAAGTGCCCGAAAAAAGAGGAGTATCTCTCTTTTTTTCTTTATACAATGATAAGCTCACGCTTGTTCTTTGTTTATGCAATAAGCCTTTTAAGGGTTTAGCACGATATCAGACATCAATGAAAAATTTAAGCAAAATACGCGAAACATCCGCCCAAAATGCGATTCTGCAGGTTGGGTTGGAAGGCTTGCGACAAGTTGTTGCCGTTGGAGGTAAGACGTTTGGATGAAGATAAAAGACGTTTAGATGAGCTAAACTTTGAAGCATTAGGACTAACCAAAGCCCAGATTTCAAAGCAGGTAAGCCAGAAATACACGTGTTCAAAACGTATAGTGTACAATGATCTTAAGACTCGATCAGAGTGGCAGCCAATTCTGTGCAGCACAATTAAGCCAGAGGATGTTTTGCTTAAGGTTGTTAATCGAAATGACTTCATTTATCGTCAGGCAAGCCTACGCCTTCTCTCTTCAACTAATCCGTTAGTGCAGCTTAGTGCTTTGAATTTGATGCTTAAGGTTAATTGTTTAATCTATGAGTCAGTTGTTTTGCCTGAGATCCTGGCTAAGTTGAAGGCTTTGGAAGAAAAAGCTAAGAGAGGTGTATTTTTGCCGTGAAAGTGCTGGGTTTGAATAGGAGAGTTGAGGGTTTGATTGAGAAGCTTAAAGACCCAACGGTTGGCAGTTTGGTGCATCTTGATTTCGATTCTTTCTCTGAGCCAGAAAAGATTCTTTTTCGCAGAGTCGATAAGATAGAAGAAAAATATCGCCAAACTGGATCTTTGGAGCTTCTGGCTGAAGATGTGGATTTGATTTCTAAGAGTCTGGAAGTTTTTCTTAGGCGTGTTAGGGAACTATTTTGTTGCGCTGTTCCGGGGGTGTTGGGAGGTGACGGCGCCGATGAAGTTGTTGAGTATTTTTTTAGATTGCATTTTTCCAATTTTGAAGCTGATCTAACTGAGTGTTTGGCTCAGGTCTGTAGTTGGTCTGAGAAAGACAGAGAGGATTTTCTTTTGCATTTAAAGAAAAACGGAGAGGTTCTTTTCCGAGTTCCAAGAGGCTCTAACGATGATGAGTTATGCGATTTGAATGATTCTAAAGATTTGGAAGAATACGTGGAGGAAAAAGAAGAATTTGGCTTGTGTGATCGAGAAGAAAACAACAATTAGTGTTCCGGATGCATATTTGCCGTTGCTGGAGGATATTCGCCTTCTTGAGTCGGATCATCAAAACCCAAATTGTACCACGATTAAGCAGCAAGCGCAGATTTGGAAAAGCCTACAAAAGTATGGTTGGGCTTATCCGATTGTTGCCAATAAGGAGGGAGTTTGTCTTGATGGGGAACAGCGGGCGGATGTGTGCATGCAGCACGGCGAATTTTGGGTTCCTGTTTTGCGTTTATCCGTTAGTGATGTTGATCGAAGGATGCTTCGTCAGATTCTTAACAAGCTTAAGGGTAAACATAACAAGAAACTTGACAGCGCCGAGTATATTCGGATTCTTCAGCTGGGCGAGAAAGAGGATTTGAAGGCGCTTCTTGAATCTGTGGGTGAGAGGTTCCCTGAGGATTTAGATGAACGCGAGGTATCGCTCACTATTCCTGAGACCTACGAAATAATTGTTGAGTGCAAAGATGAAGCTAACCAGAAAAGCATCTTTGAGAAACTAAAATCGGAGGGTTACAAACTACGGATTTTGACGCTGTAAAGAGTTGGGAGAGGGCAGACAGTTTTAGAGCTCAGAGTGTGGTGGGTAGTTTCACCCTTTGTGACGTGAAGTTGGAGAAGCACTTTAGAGGTTCGTTGCCGATTGAGGGCATAGATTGGCAAGTTGGCGCTATCATTGGGCGTAGCGGGTCAGGTAAAACTAGCATAGCTAAACAGCTTTTTCCAGACGCCTACATTAGAGGTTTTGAGTATAAGCCCAAGAGGATAAGTGGAGGTAGGTCAAAGATTTGTTTGAAAAATTGGGGATACCCGATTGAATGAGATTCTTTTTCGTCAGCGTTCACGGATGCTTCGGATGTTGGCGATGGGTTATTCGCTTAAAGTCATAGTTGAAACTTTGAGTAAAGAATACAATTGTTTGCCTGAGACGATTTATCATGATTACTCTAGCATGCATGTTTGGGTTCACGTTGTGGAGCCTGATAAGCAGTTAACTAGTATTTTGCGGGCTCGTTTGAATCAAATTAATGATGAGGCTTTGGCGTTGAGGATGGAGAATGATGGAGAACAGAAGCTGAACACCAAAGACAAAATTGCCAAGATTTGTGCTTTGAAGTCGGCTTTGAAGGGTATGGTGGAGCAGGTTCGGTTGACTCAGGAGTTGAGACTGGAAAAGTGTAAACGCTTAGAGATAAGTGAAAAGTTGTCTGCTGTAACTCCGTTTGAAGCTGATCCAATGCTTAAGGAGGCTTTACTGGCTTCGGTGGCGAAGCAGAAAATTGAAAAGGTGGAGCGCGATGCAGCAAAAGGTTCTGATGCGCCAAGGCGTTGATTTTCTGCGGTTTTGTCCACATCCGGCTCAGCTGCCGTTTATTGCTGGCCGTGAGAGTTTTACGCAGCGGGCTTGCCTTTGTGGTACTGGAAGTGGGAAGACTAAGGTTGGGTGCTATGAGGATTTAGCGTGGGCGCTTTCGTATCCTGGGAGTGTAGGGTACATTTTTGAGCCATCGTTTCCGATGATTAGGAGGATTTTGTTTCCAACGTTGGAGAGTAAGGATTTGTTTGGTTGTGCGTTTCCTTTTGAGCAGAATCCGTATGTTGCGGAGTTTAATCGTGGAGATATGCGCCTTACGTTTTGGAATGGGTCGCAGTGGTGGTTTGTGTCTTTGGATGATCCGGAGCGGGCTGAGGGGCCTAACGTGGATTATATTCACGTTGATGAGGCGCGTTTGGTTCGGCATTTGGATACTGCTTGGTTAACTTCAGTTAGGCGTCTGCGTGGCAGTGGGCGTTGTTCTGTTCCGATTAAGCCAAGTATTTGGCTGACGACAACTACGGATAATCCTGGAAGTGATCTTTTTAATATTACTGAGAACCCTAAGTCTGCTTCTTCGGAGATGCAAGTTTATCGCTGGAGCATTTTTGATAATTTGACTTTGAGCAAGGAGTATATTGCGGAGATTTTGCGGACGCATACTGGAGGTCTTGCTGAGCGTTTTGTTTATGGGCGGTTTGCGACGGTTGGCGGGGGGAGTTTTCCGTTTGATTCTTCTGTGCATGTACGGGAGTTGCCTGATAAAGGGGTAATTCGGGAGGTTCGGTTTGGGGTTGATTTTGGGTGGAGTAACCCGACTGCTTTGCTTGTTGTAGCCTATGATGGTGACGGGAGGGTTTGGGTGCTGGATGAATTCTATAAGTCGCAGGTTGGCGTCACAGAGTTAATACGTGTCAGCAAAGAGTTTGTTGTTCAGTATGGGAACGGGGAGTTTTTGTGTGACCGCTCTGAGCCTCAGTCGATTGCGAATTTGCAGATGGCGGGGTTGCGTGCGAAGGCTTACGAGTTTAAGCGTGAAGACGGCTTGAGAGAGCTTGGTGCTAGATTCGCAAAGGCGGGTGATGGGTTACCCCGAGTCTTCATTTCTCCTCGTTGCATAAACCTGATATCTGAGCTTTTGGAGTACAAGGTGGAAGTTAAAGAGCGCGACCACGCAGTAGATGCATTGAGGTACGCGCTTAAAATTCAAGTTGCCCCTCCTTTGAGAGCCTTCAGATTTGGGTGACTAAACGAAGTATTTAAACTTGGAATCGGCAAAACCACAAGTTAGCAAAAACATATTTCCCATTTCTAAATGTGCTCTCTTAATAACTCGGCGGAGCCAACAAGATTCATTATATCCTTATTGCTTCCTTCAGGGGGTTTGAAGTGTGCATCCCCTGTCAAAATTTTGACCTTAAGCCTTCTTGCAGTAGCTAAAACATAAGCATCCTTTAGAATCTGTTCTTTTCCTGATGTGAGCATCTTTTTTGATATTTCGGACAAAACTCTTTTCTTTGCAACTCAAGCGTCGTTCTCTTTATGTCTCCTTTTCACAAATTCACTCCACTATTCAGTGCAATATGGTATTATAAACTCAGGAAGTTGTTGTTACAGGCAAAAATTTTTAGGTGTAACAACAACTACCAGTTTCTAATTTAACATTTAACTACAAATCCATCACTATGGACTGAAACTAAACATACATGTTTGCGGCTTTAGAACATAAATCTATCGTTAACCTTTAGCCAGATGAGGTTATGCCAAACGCCATTGCACATGGTTGCGGTCTGTATTTGGTCGTTCTTGCGCTCCCAGATCTTCTAGCCGCTAAACCGTTTAGCTGCAGAAAAACCGTTTTTAATTTTGCTAATATTTGTTTGATATATTCGGTTTTTGTCTAAATGAGAATTCCTTATATTGCATAGTCGTCTGAGGTTCCTTGGGGTTTTCTTTGGCGGCTGTTTTGATGGTTACGTATCTGTTTGTGGGGAATAAAGTGCGTGCTCTGCGGGATTTGGGTTCGCATTTTGAGAAGGCAGGAGAGGGGACATGTGAGATGTCGGCGGTATACGGTATGGGGTTGTTTTGAAGTCTACTGTGCCCTTGTCTGCTTTCAGGTTTGGCAATTATTTGAAGCGGACTTCAATCCGGAGATGAAGACAGGTATCTGTTACCACAAATAACTTAAAGTGACTTCTAAGTACAAATTAGCAGATTCTATTAACTAATCCGTCAAAGCCGCGGTCAAAGCTCATAATTTGCTGATCCCCTTTGTCTCAGTGATTGCTATGGAGGTGCAGTCTGTGAAGCTCAGGGGTTTATCCTTGAAAACGCTAAATTTTTTCCATGCCAACTTGAAAACGTCTTCTCCGACCCATAGTTTTGTTATTCTGGGTGATTCGATTATGAACCCTCCCAAATCGTGGGCTAAGTCATGTTTTTTGGTTCTCACCAGTGCCGTGGTAATTGCTTCATCTATTATGTAATCTGAAGTAAATATCCGACCGAAATTGCTCTTCAAAGCCTGTTTCATGAGCTCTTTGCTTCTTGAGTGAAATTCGTCGTCCGCGTTGTGCAAGGCTACGAATATTCCTGTGTCAACAAAAATCGCCATGGACATTCAGCAACCGTAGTTGAGTTCATCTATCCTTTGTGAAGAGTCTTTGACTCCCCAATGTTTTGGGTTATCCAATGTTTTCCATGCTGGGTCGTCTTCAAGAACTGGCAGTTCTTTTAGTTTCTTGATGATTTCTTCCTCGTTTTCGAGTGCATAATCGATCATTAGACCTATGATTTCTTGCATGGTTATCTTTATGTTTTCTTCAAGCAGAAGAGAAGCCTGAAACCGTTCTACTTTTGCTTTTTTCGTTTCTTCAATTTTTATTGCCGTTGTCATTTATAACCGCAAGTAATTCAGTAGAATAAGTTACTTTAATACTTTGGCACCATAATTAATTTAATATGGACTATCGGAGCCTCTTTCAGCTTGCCTTAA
>CAWHSP010000051.1:0-30199 GCA_963831865.1 Candidatus Bathyarchaeota archaeon
ACATTACGATTCCACAGGCTAAGCTCCTGCTCATCATTAACGAAGCCTGATTCAAGCGCAACCTCATTCATGCGGGAGCGAAGAACTTCGGCTTCGGCAGGTTTCGCCACCTCCACGTTCACATCCATTTTTCGGTGAATTTCTTCTGCCAAGTGGGCATTTTCAAAAAGGAAAGCGTCGTAGCCCACATTTTTTAAAAGTGAAATTAATGAGAAAATATCATCGGACATTTTTCCGGCTTCAGCCTTAAGCAAGCTTCTTGCTGCTGCCTGAGGTTTTTTTGGAAACAATACCTTCTCAACTGACCTGTTTTTGTCGTCGAAGGCTACTACGCCGAAAGGGAACTGAATTATGAATGCTTTCATTTTTAGAGCCCCAATAAACTAACTATTGTCAACCTTTTAACTTAATAAACAGTTTCGTTGCCCTACTCAGTTAAACCTTATTTTCACGTTAAGAAATTGAATGTGAGAGCATTCAAGGGCAATTTGATTGCTATTCTTGCACAAAGGTTGACTTGACTTTGACATGCGTAAGTTTAAAGTCTGCCGTTAAATTATAGGTAGAGCACCGATTTGGGAGCATAGGGGAATAGGGTTTATGGTAAATCAACCACCGCATCGTGCACGAGGCGTAAAAGTACTCAAAGCCGTCTCGTCACCGCTTAGGCTGCAAATCCTTAACCTGCTCTTTGACAAAAACGCTCTCTCTTACACCGAATTAATGAACCAACTCAAAATGAACCCAAGTCGAGACGCAGGTAGATTTGCCTACCACCTCAAATTTCTATTAAAGGCAGATTTAATTGAGGCAGACGTTGAAGCAAAAAAATATTATTTAACCGACCTTGGCAAAATGGTTCTTGATGTTGCCGACCGCGTGGAGAAGAAAGCGGTCAAACCAAGAGGAATGCTTGTTCGCACATCTCATCTGACACTGGAAGAGTTTGATGCAAACAAAATAGCAAATTCACTCATAAAAGAAGCAAAGGTACCAGCTGAGTTAGCACAGAAAGCAGCGAAAGAAGCAGAAAAACGTTTAGTTAAATCAAAAACAAAGTATCTCACGGCTTCGTTAGTCAGGGAAGTTGTGAATGGCATTTTGGTTGAGAAGGGCTATGAAGATTACCGTAATAAACTCACACGTGTCGGCATGCCCATTCATGAAGTAACTGCTTCAATAGAGTCAAAAGACGTCACTGTTGATTCATCAGCTTTAATTGCAAAAGCAGGCCAATCCGTCCTTGGCGAGTACACGTTGCTTAATATTTTCCCAAGAGACATAGCTGACGGGCACCTCTCAGGCGCTATCCACATTGATGATTTAGGGACATGGATACTAAAACCGAACGAAGTTAGCCACGATCTCCGATTCTTTTTCAGAAATGGACTCAGACTTGACAATCCCTTACAAACTTCAATCGAGCCACCCAACAACCTTGAATCAGCCTTAGCGATCGCCTTTAACATTCTTCTGCACACCAACAAAGAAACAAACAAAATGCAAACATGTAGTTACTTCAATGTTTTTCTATCTCCATTTGCAAAGGACGTTGAGACCTCAAGAATAAAAGAGAATATGCGTTTGTTCATTTTAAACCTGAACCAGCAAGCTGAAGCTACATTAGGACTTGAGCTTACAATTCCGAAATTGATGGCGGAGCAAGAAGCAACCGGTCCAAAAGGAAAAATTATCGGTAAATACAGTGACTTTTCCCAAGAGATCCAACTCTTAGCATCTGTCATTCTCGAAGTTTACGCGGAAGAGAATGCCAAGAAGCCACTGCTTAACCCGAAATTGGTTATAAGAATTAACAAGGATTCGTTTACAGATGAAAAGGCTAAAGCCGCTCTCCTAACAGCACATGGCTTGGCTGAGGAAAAAGGAATAATACACTTCGCAAACACCGCAAATAAAGACACAGAAAATGCGGTTTTTTCTGCTTCGGGAGTTAAGCTTGCTCCTGACTTAATTGGAGACTGGGAAACCGACACCCTACGCACTGGCTGTCTTGGTTGTGTAACTATTAATCTGCCGAGAATCACTCAGGAAAGCGAGAAAGACAGGAACAAATTTATTGATTTGGTAAGAGAACGCTTTGAACTATCAGCGAGGGCTTTAGGAATAAAAAGCAACGCGTTAAAACAATTCGGGAAAAACTCCTTGCCCTTTCTACTAAAAAACGGTAGTGGAGACGTATATTTCAGGCTAGAAAATAGTTCACGCATAATTAATTTAGCTGGGTTTCGAGAAGCGATTGAGGCTTTCACAGAAAAAAGCATAGATTCTGAGGAAAGCCGCAAGTTTGCCGAAGAAATCGTCCAGAATATCTTGATATTCAAACAAAAAATTGGCAGAAAACATGGAAAGCGACTCTACGCCGTTATGCTTAGTAACCCGGATGCTTCGGAGCGCCTTGCTCAGTTGGATATTGACAGGTTTGGAATAGCAAAAGTGAAGTATTCTGGAACAAGAGAAAAACCTTACTATTCAACCGCTAAAAGATTCCAAGTTAAGGCTGGCGAACCCCTCAGCATCCCCCCTGAAATAGTTGAGAGCGCACAGAAAATGAAGGGGTTAAACGCCGGCGGCAGCTTCTGTATCCTTGATTTGGGAGATGCCCAATTTAAGCCTGAATCTCTGATGGAGCTAACCCGACACCTAATTGAGAACCCAATCTTCGAATTCTTCACTTACAACCGCATAATCAGTTTCTGTGATAACTGCAAAAACAGTTGGTATGGAACGCTGCATAAATGCCCATCTTGTGGGTCCATGAGCAAACTCGCAACGTTTGATCGCTTTGCATCTAACTAAAAGCTTATTTGACTGAGCCAAGCACAAGTGCCAACAACGCCATCCGAACAACTATGCCGTTCCAGACCTGTTGGAAATAACGCGCCTGAGGAGTATTGTCCACTTCAGGGGCAATTTCATCCACGCGTGGAAGCGGATGCAAAATAATCAAGTCTTTCTTAGAATCTTTTAGTGTTTTGAGATCTATTTTGTAAGCACCTTTAACTTTGGCGTATTCTGCCGCGTCAGGAAAACGCTCCTTCTGAATGCGAGTAACATATAAGACATCGATTTGTGGCATAATAGCTTCTAAGTTTGCATCTTCGGTCACAGGGATTTTATTTTTTATTGTTTGCAGCACGTCTTTTCTCATCCGAAGCATTTCAGGCGAAACCAAGAATAACTCTATTTTGTACAGTGCTAATGCATATGCCAATGAATGTACCGTGCGTCCATACCTTAAGTCGCCGACCAAAGCAACTTTTAATCCATCTATCTTGCCCTTTTCCTTACGCATTGTGTACAAGTCAATGAACGCTTGTGTCGGATGTTCCTCTGCACCAGTGCCTGCATTAATTATCGGAACCTTAGAAAATTCCGCTGCCAACTTCGCAGCACCTTCCAAACTATGCCTGAGCGCTATTACATCTGCATAATTTTCAACCGTTCGCACAGTATCCGCCAAGTTTTCGCCTTTCTTAACAGAGGCAATTTCAGCGTCAGCAAAGCCAATGTTGGATCCGCCTAGTTTTAGCATTGCTGTCTCAAAGCTTAAACGGGTGCGAGTGCTAGGCTCAAAAAATAGGGTTGCAAGGATTTTTCCTTTAAGCATGTCTGAGCCTTCTGATGCAAGGGGTTCCATGGATTGGCTAACATCAAGAACATGGTTGATTTCTTGTCTGGAGAAGTCTTCTATTGATATAATGTCTCTTCCTTGAAACACCATTTTGGCACCTAAAAACAAGAAAGTTGTTAACTTGTAAATAACACTTTGTATGTTATAGCTGGCTATTTTTTCCTTTCAGGTTAGTGCTTATATGCTTTTGTTGTTGTCAGGCGACTGCAGCACACTTTTAATAGCGAGAATTTCGCAATAATATTTCAAGTCCGAAATTTCAAAAGGTGTTTTGATGGAAGCAGTTATGGAAAAAATTTCTAGAAGAGAAAAAAACATAGAAACTTTTAGTTCTCATGGATACATGCCCAGGATTTATGATGTTCAATCTCCCTGTCAATGGTTGGAACATTGCTATGGCGGAAAATGCCCAGCATTCGTTAAGCTTAACGGAAACTTTTACTGCTCTCGAGTCAACAAAAACTTTGGCTAACAACACCGTTTTAATTAAAACTAACCTTTTTTTAGTTTCTAAATTAGCCTTTCAATGCTGCATTTGCTTCAGTTATTTTCCCGTCAAATTCGATAGCAGGCGCCGCCATTATCATATCAAGGGCTTCTCCTTTTGCCTGGTTCTCGTTTGAATCAATTAGAACCACATCACTTATTTTATAACGAAGAATATCGAAGGCAGCAGCACTTCCTACTTTGCCGGCACCAATAACTGTTATCATACAAAACTATGATTTGAAGCTTAGATATAATCTGCTCGATATACAAACATGAATAAAAGAGTTCGAATTTAAGATTTGATGGTTGATATTTTCCAGTAATTCCTATTTTATAATAATAACCGGACAAAGCGCTAAATGCGACACTTTCTCACTTATACTACCCATAAAAAACTCCCGCATCCTCCCCGCCCCCTTATGCCCAACTATAATAACATCGAAGCTGCCTTCCTTTGCTGTATTAACAATTTCAAGAGCAGGATCTCCTTGTCTAAGAATAGAAGTAACAGCCAAGTCAGGCTTAACTTCCTTCGCTCGGGCAACCGCTTTACGCAAGACCTCTTCATGAATTTTGCCAACATCATTCGCAACTGAAGCCAGACTAGCGTTTGAAGAAACAGTCAATTCGGCAGGATTAGCACTTAAAGGCAATGGCTCGTAAACATTCAAAATCGTGACAGCCGCACCAAATTTTTCGCTTAACCCTAATGCAAAATCCAAAGCCCTATCTGAATTTTCGGAACCATCAACCGCCACTAATATGTTCCTAAGTAACATAAACTAAAGCTCCTCGAAAAAATAATCGTTTATCTAACCATTAAGCTTTTTCTCAACCCATAAATAAACCAATTCACTGCAACCTCTTGGCTTGTTTGCATAAGGTTGCTCTTCACCGATTCCTTTAAAAATTATAACGGTAAAGTATTCAATACTTAAAAGAGGCAAACGGGGGGTCACCAATAAATAAGCATATTCAAACGCTAATGCTCATGCTTATTATTGTAACAATAGTTTTTCCAGCCCTTAATGTTCCCAGCACTGAAGCAGCGGCAGAACAGCCTTGGACCACCATGACACCCATGCCAACAGCACGAGGAGGACTCGGCGTGGCCGTTGCAAACGGAAAGATTTATGCAATTGGAGGGTTGAACGGTGACTTACCATTTAATACAAATGAACAGTATGATCCTGCTACAAACCAGTGGACAAGCAAAGCACCTTTGCCAACGGCAAGAAGCGGTTTTGCCATAGCGTCTTATAATAACGAAATTTATGTTATAGGGGGAACGGTCGGCAACGGATACGTGGGCAACAACGAAGTTTATAATCCTTTAACTAATTCTTGGGAAACAAAGGCGTCTATGCCTACTCCAAGGGCTGATTTTACCGCTAATGTGGTGAACGATAAAATCTATTTAATCGGTGGCAAAAGATATTCAAGCAACAGTCCATATTTCAATGAAACAGACATTAACGAGGTTTATGATCCAGTTACTGATACGTGGGCAACTGCCAAATCAATTTCGCACGGAGTTTATGGTTACGCGTCCGCAGTTATAGATGGAAAAATTCAAATCATAGGAGGAGCAAAAAACCCAATTTCGTTAGGAAGCACGGTTCTTGTAAATTCTAACCAAGTGTATGATCCTCAAACTAACAATTGGACTGTAGCTGCAAGTGCACCAAACTTAGTTTCCTATGGAGCTGCGTCAGTAACCCAAAACTTTATGGCGCCTCCACGTCTGTATTTTGTAGGTGGATTTTCTTCGAACACTTATAGCGGTAATACTCAAGTTTATGACCCAACTAACGACACTTGGACAACTGACGTTTCTATGCCTACCGCTCGAGCCTACTTGGGCGTTGCTGTCGTAAACGATGTTTTGTACGCAATCGGCGGCTTTGACGGCACAAATTGGCTAAAAACTGTGGAGCAGTATAAGCCTATTGGTTATGGAACAATTCCACCGGAAATTCAAATTACGTCTCCTGAAAACGAAACATATACTGATGTGACTTTATCCTATGATGTTAACAAGGGGGTAGAATGGATGGGTTACAGTTTGGATGATCAAACAAACCTAACCATAAAAGGAACTACCGAATTGTTTAACACGTCTCAGGGTGCACATAACGTGAGTAATCTATGCTAACGACAGCATTGGCAACATGGGTCATTCGAACAGAGTTTTCTTTTCAATAGACACGATTGCTCCAAGTATTGTGATAATGCTTCCTCTAAACCAATCCTATAGTTCTACTGATATCCAATTAACTTTTAAAGTAGATGAGCCAACCAAAGAGTTGGCTTATATTTTAGATAATAATGCAAAGGTGAGTATGATTGGAAATGTAAGTTTGCCGGCACTAGCCAACGGTTCTCATCGTTTAACGATTTACGCCACTGATGAAATCGGGAACGCAGACTCAAAAACTGTGTACTTTAGTATACAGACTTTTCCAACTATGTTATGGGCAGCAATCATAGCCATAATAATCATAGTTGCGGCAGCAGGGTACCTGTTTGTGAAACGCAAAAAAGTAGAAAATAAACAAGAGTTACCGACAGATGCTGACTCGACATCCGATAAAGAAAGTAAAATCACGGATTAAGGTCTTGAGACAAGTCCAAGCGGACTATTTGTTGTGCACAAGGTAAGCAAAAAAAGATTTCTTAGGCAGAAAACTTAAGTATAGAAAACAACGCTTTTCAATGAAGGTCTGCCATCCGATGGTCTACGAAATCGATTATCCTGCAGGTGAAAAAGCAGGTTGCTCGTCAAGACTCATAATTGCAGACCGAATGTTTTATGTTAAACTATTTCGGGCCGAACCCGCAAGATTTTTTTCAGGAGACCAACAAGGCATTATTCAAAAGGAAATTTCAAAATCTGAATTCGAACTATGGCTTAAAATATTAGCAGATAATGAAGCAGAGATTTCCGAAATTCAAGGTAAGCTTAGTTTAGGAAAAAAATATTAGACTTTAAACATCTTTCCGTCTTGTCTTTCTTATTGCGACAACTAAGAATTATTGTGAGCACCGCCAGCAAAACTACTTAATCAAGAATTACCAACTAAAAGTGTAAAGGTCATTAAATATTATTATGTTTATATTGAAATGTTAATGCTAAATATTCAGTTATGAGGCAAATGAAATGAGCGTATATTTGGTGCCATGGGATACTAAACGCAACTTGTTAGATGAGGCAAATCGCCTCTATGACGAAGCTGGAACTTTTGATTGCATACAAACAGATGATTTAGTCGCAGTAAAACTGCATGTTGGCGAATTAGGAAATCCGTACTATGTGCAACCATTTTTTGTTCATGACATCATTCGAAGAGTTAAGGAAGCAGGCGGCAAACCAGTCCTAACCGACTCCAACACACTATATCACGCACAACGCAGCAACGCCTACGACCATATGGTTACTGCGTTAATGAATGGATTTAACATGGCTCCCTTTATTGTGGCAGATGGACTTAAAAGCGAAAATTATCGGATAGTGCCAACCAAGGGCATACTAAAAGAAATTGAAGTTTCTGGCGTTATAGCGGAGGCTGATGTTATGATTGTTGTGTCACATGATAAGGGTCATGAACTAAGCGGATTCGGCGGAGCAATAAAAAACCTAGGCATGGGCTGTACTCCCCGAACCGGCAAGCTTCGCCAACACAGAACAGTTGGCATAGAAATAGACCAATCTAAATGCAAAGGCTGTGGCAAATGTACGGCAATATGCGAAATGCATCTGCCTGAAATTATTGAGGGAAAAGCAAGAAATATCTCATCGCTTTGTATGCGGTGTCCAATGTGCAAACATGGTTGTCCTATGGAAGCCATAAGCTTTGTCAATCAGGATAATATTTGTAGGGCACTTGCTTCAGCTGCGTACGGTGTATTGTCCACATTTAAGCCGAACAAAGTGTCTTATGTTAGCTTTGCCCGAAGCATAACTTCATATTGTGATTGTTTGCCAAGTCCAGGCGACATAATTATGAAGGATGTAGGTATCTTTGCCTCCGACTCACCTGTTTCAATTGACGCGGCATTCCTGGAAATGATTGACTATAAATTGCTTAATGAAGCATCAAATGTTGATTGCATGTTGCAGGTTCAAGAAGCTAAAAGCTTAGGCATCAAAGGCGAACTAAACCCTGAAATAAAAAAATTAAGCTAATTTTGCGTTCTGTTGCATTTGCTTTGCTATCTGCATTTTTTCCATCTTCTAATTAAGTAAACAGATGTTATGATGATTGCTGCAACGATTGCGGAAAGGATTAGGTAATGTGAGATTCCAGCAACTTCTGACCAGTGATTTCCTAAGAAAAAGCCTAGATAAATCAAGATTGTGTTCCATAATAGGCAGCCTGCAGTGGTGTAAGCGATAAACTTCGGCAGCGGCATTCGGACTGCGCCTGCGGGGAATGATACTAGGGTCCTGAATCCAGGTATGAGTCGGCTAAAAAACACCATTATTGCTCCGTGTCTGCTAAACCAGTTTGCCGCAATTTCAAGTTGGGTTGTGGACAAGAGAGCTCGTCCTAAAATGCGGTGTCTCACAAGAGATTGAACGCCTTTTAATCCGATATAGTAATCAACCAGTGAACCAGTTACCCCCGCAACAGTCGCAACTAAAACTGTTATCCAAATGTTTAGCTGACTCGTTGAAGCTAAGAAGCCTGCAAATGGAAGAATTACCTCGCTCGGGATAGGCACAGAGCTTGCTTCTAGTAGCATCAACATGAAGATGCCGAAGTACCCCCATGATTTCACAGTGTTTTTGACGTTAATCATAATAGAAATTATTGCGCTAATCACTGGCCCACCTGTTATCGGACCGCCCTCAATAACTGTGTCTTCTAAAATGGAGATCAGAAAATAAACAACAATTATGATGGCGATGGCTACGACAATCAGTTGCGGAGCTCTTTTTCGAATTCGTTGAAGGCTGTCATGTGTCACCAAGATAATCGCTTAACCCGTAATTTTCATCTTGAATGTATTTTAGGTTATTCCTTGTATCACGTCCACCCTAACACCAACCGTATCACCAACATCAAGCCCAACGCCCACCCCTTCGCCGACACCCACACCGACCTCAGTACCGACACCATCTCAATCAACAACCGTAACTCCGACAGAGACTGCCGCCCCAAAACCCAATTCATCGGAAAGCCCAGACTCAACGCCAAGTCTAAATCCGTCGCCAACAATCCAAGAGCTTCCTGTAGCAACAGGTATTGAATTAGCCTTACTGCAACATCTTCCAAGATTCTTTAAGAAACTAGAACGTACCTCTAAAAAAATGTGAACTATGATTAAGTTTTAGGGCTAATGAGTTTTGTAAGGTTGTGGTATAGTTTCATTACCTTCTTAACAAATAGACTATTCCCCTAGCAATCAATGATGCACCTACGAATAACAATAATGCTGCCCAGAACTGGAACCAACCAGTAAGGGTGCCAGTCAACAAGAAAATATTTGCAGAAATAGCGGCGCCAAACCAGAATACCAAGTTACCCACCGCTTCAGCTGTCCGTCTATCTGAAGAATGCACATATAATCTAAGAGCAAGTATTATGATTTGCAGTATCCCAATGCCCAAACAAAAAATCATTACGGCTGAAAAAAAGGCGACGTGAGCTTCCGGGTAGGCTGGTGCAGGCAAATACACCGTTGAGCTTGAGCTGCCAATGGGGTACTGACTCGTTGTTATGTCATTAAAGAAGGCAGTTACTTTCTGCCAAGCGCCTGGAGTTAACGCAAATACAGATCCAAGCAGAATTAAGAATCCTCCAAAAGATAAGGCTGTAATCAAGCCTTCTTCAAAAAAATAGCCATGGCGCTGTGGACTTAAGTTTTGTCTCATGTTATTAGCTCCTTGTTTGCAGTCACGATATTCAATAGATTGCAATATAACATTTTTCACGACTTTTTTCCAATAGAATAATTTGGTGTTCGATTGGATTTGAACCGATGATCCTTATGCTGGTTTGTGGGACAATTAGGTGAATTCTTTTCTTTCGAACAGTACCAGGCCTAAGATTACTGTGACGACGAAGTAAATAGCCATGATTCCGAGCCCTTCAGGAATTGTTGCGTTAAATGTGGTAATGGTTATGCGTCCTCCTGGACCTAAACTGTTGGTGAGCATATGTGGCGGGTAAGGCGTCGTTAACACGTTGCCGATGATTGTGGACCCGTAGGTTAGGATGAACCAAGGTTCAATTTGAACAAGCGCTGAAACGAGCGTTTGAACTAGCGAGAACACAAATAGGAAAAGAATCGCTGTTAAGAGTATTGACATGGAGCTGCTTTTGAACAGCGAGCTGAAGAAGAAGGTGAATCCGAGAACAGCAACCAGATAAATCAAAGCAAATATCAGCGACTCAACGAATTGGTAGGGCACACCCGAGAAATAGTATACTCCGTTGCTTACAGTGATAACTGTGAAAATTCCTAACATAACAAGCGATGCAATGAAAGCGGCTATCCATTTTCCAATGTATATTGATGAGCGCCTAATTGGGTTTGGAACACCGAAGTAGCCTGTTTTATTTTGGAATTCTCCTGAAATTGCGTCGCCACCGAAGAAAATTGCTGATAGTATGACAACGAAGGTGACAGAGTTCCCCCACCAACTATTATAGAATGATAGTTCATCGGTAAGGAAACTTGCTGGACGGTAGTATCCTACGAGAACTGTTAGTAGTAGGCTTATCAAAACTGTTATTATGAGCATTATGAAGAATCTTCGGGACCGAAGATAGTCAAGAAGAGTGTACTTAGTGACTATGCTCACCTGGGTCATACTTCTCGGGACTGCATTTTTTGATTCAAAGTTTGTTTGTGCCATGTTTATCACAACGTCGCCTTAATGAGTCTAAGATAAACATCTTCAAGTTCTGACGAGGCAGCTTTGTAACTTATAACGCCAATATTCATTTTAACAATGTCGTAGAGCAAGCGTTCTTGCACATCTAAGCCTCCGTTGAAAATTATTCTGAGGTTTTTGTCATCTATTTTGTCTGTTTTAACCACGGATGGCAAAGCTGCAATGTTCTGGGTTACCATGTTGTTGTCGACTGAACGGGCTAAACCAACTTCTACAACATTGTTTCCTCCTGAAAACTTGGCTGTAATATTTGAAAGAGTGTCATAAACGATTAGTTTGCCATGGTCTATCATGGCCACTTCATCGCAGACATCGGAAACCTCGCTTAGAATATGAGAACTCATGAATATGAGCCTATTTTTGCCCTTAAGCGATTTAATTATGTCTCTAACCTCACTCATGCCTCTGGGATCAAGTCCCGTCGTGGGCTCATCTAAAAGGATAATTGATGGGTTACCAAGCAATGCGGAAGCAATGCAAATTCTCTGCTTCATGCCTTTAGAAAATTTCCCGACTCTTTTGTCAATCCATTCTTCCATATGCACTTCCGCAACGACTACTTCCACTTGTTTTCTTCTTTCCTCAGCAGGTACCCCTCGAATTTCAGCTATCATAGTTAGCGCTTCTCTGGGGGTAAGTGATGAGTAAATTTCAGGAGTTTCAATAAGAGTGCCTACCGAAGCTAAGGCTTTTTTCTTTTCGATATGTACGTTTATGCCGTTGATGAGGGCTTGGCCTTTGGATGGTCTAATGAGGTCGGTAAACATTTTTAGTGTTGTTGTTTTTCCTGAACCGTTTGGCCCTAGGAACCCGACACATTTTGCCCCTTCAATCTTTAGATTTAGGTCTGATAGGGCTGTGAATGAACCATATTGTTTTGTTAAATTTACTGCTTCTATTGATGGCATCGTTATCTTGACAACCGTAACAGAAAAGCTCCTTAAAAGGAATACTCATTTCAATTGAGTTTACACCATGTTCAATGTTCCAAACGTTGTCTTTGCCTGAATTCACTAATTCTGTTAATCCAATGAAACCAAACAAACCCACATGAACTAAGCGGCAAAGATTATTAAGCAAAATAACACTGTTATATTCAAAGAGCAGGAAGCAAAAATATTGCACCCTTGCCCAATAGTACGTCGAATATTCCCATTTTCGATATAATGTGGTATTTATCATAGCGTCTTATATCTTAAGTTACCCAATCTATTTGTGTGGTAAAACCAATGTTGCTAAACCAATTCAACAATGAAGAACAAAAATCAGAGAAGGTACAAGGGCATAGCAATTTGAATACTCAAATAATCATCGCAGCCCTAAACGAGGAAGAAGGAATAGGTTTAACCATAACAGAAATGATGGATGAACTCGATAACGCTCAAGTGCTCGTTGTGGATGGTAACAGTACCGATAGAACTATCGAGATAGCAAAGAACCTTGGAGCAACTATCGCTTTCCAGGACGGTAAGGGCAAGGGTGATGCGCTCGCAAAAGGTCTTGAGCACTTAAATCCAGAAGCAAAGTTCATTGTAATCACAGACGCAGACTACACATATCCCGCTGAGAGCGTTCCAGAAATGATTAAGCTCTTAGAGAAAAACCCAGCGGTCGGCATGGTTTGCGGAAACCGACTTAACGGCAACGTACAACCAGAAGCTCTACACCGCGTATTCCATATAGGCAATATGCTCATAGCCTTCACATACAACCTCCTAAGCGGGATTCCCTTAAAAGATCCCTTAACTGGGCTTAGAGTGATCCGTGCTGATATTCTTAGAAGTTGGAAAGTGAAATCCAAAGGTTTTGACATTGAAGTAGAACTAAACCGCCTTGTAGAGAGAAGAGGCTACGGGATTGTCGAAGTCCCGATCCAGTATAGAGAAAGATTAGGCGAAAAAAAACTGGGCTTAAAGAACGGCTTTGAAATCCTTGAACGAATCATGTTGGAAACTCTCTATTGATTCCTTTACATTAAAATCTCTCACAGAGAAGCATGCTCTACCTTTCTAACGCTATCAACTTTACACTAACTAAAGTGCCGTTGGAAAACGAAATTCTGACTTCGCCAAGAAAGCTCAGCAAGATTCCGACAAAATACCCAGCGCTTCACAATCTTTTTTTGAGATTACAAATGGAGTAAGTCAGCGAACATCTTCAAATAACCCTTCAAATCATCAACAATTAGAAAGTTTTTCTTCACGTGCTCCTTGCCGTTGTTTCCCATCTGGTTTGCTTCTTCTTTGTGGTTTAGAAGGTAGAGAGTTTTTTCGGCGGCCTCAGTAACGTTATTCACAAGAAAACCATTCGTCCCGTTAATTACTTGAAGAGGAATTCCACCCACGCTCCTACCGACCACAGGAATACCCTTCCAAAGAGCCTCGGTCACGCTTAATCCAAATCCTTCCCGAGTAGACATCTGAAGCATAACTTGCGAAGCTCTTTGAAAAGCGTTCACCTCAAGATCTCTAACACCTTTTAAATCTGTCAAAAGATGAATATCATCATCATCTCCTGCATGCCTAGCTGTTTTCTCAAAATAGGTCCAACCTTCAGGATCATCATTCGCCATACCTGCAATCAAAAGCAGTTGAACCTGCGGAATCTCTTTTTTCACGAGTTTGTAAACGTCGATAACTCCTAGAGGGTCTTTCCAGGGGTCGAATCGCCCAACCTGAGCAATTATGGGTTTTTCTGGATTAACGCCGTATCTTGTCAAAACATCAGAAATTGCGGATCCTGAGATTTCCCTGTTTTTGTCGCTTAATGGGTCAATTGACGGTGGCCTTATGAATACTTTCGGCATCTCGATACCGGGAATAACATATTTTTCAGAGGTAAAAACGGCGGCATCATAGCGACTGATGTAGTTGTACAGAAAATTCCAAACGGCAGTGTTGGGAGTAGAAAGGTCAATATGACAGCGCCATATCCATTGGTCATTCTTCTCTGGAAGAAATTGAATCATAGCGGCTGGTTGATTATCGTGAACAACCACAAAATCCGACCTTAAGATTGTCGTTTCACTATTCAGCCTATTATACTCCAAATATGTTCTCACGTCTTCTTCTGAAAGATCTAAACTCATTCCCTGAAGGGCATTGTGTATTTTCTTAGTTACATTAAAAAAATCGAGAGACCCCTTAATTACTTCCCAATGAACATCCAAACCTACATCTTTCATTAGTGGCACAATGTTCTGAAGCATCTCAGCAACGCCTCCTCCAAATGATGTAGAATTAACGTGAGTTACAGATTTACCCTTCAATTTCTCGGCCAAAGTTCGGACCGAATTGATTTCCTCAACCCCAACGATGTTAACATAATCATCAAGCTGAATTTTTCGAAGAGAATCTATATGCGACATAAGAAGACCTTGGACTTTCTGCGCCTTAACAAAACGCAACAAAATTAATATCACTCTTCCCAAATAATAATGTTTGTTAAAGTTCTGTTTTTTAGCCGTTCTATGAATTCAGCCATAAAACTTATTCAAGAGGATTTACTATTATGATCATTCCGAGCCGAGTTTTTTATGGATAGAATTTTAATTGTTTCAAATAGGTTACCGATTCAAATATCTAAAAAGAATTCTACACTTCAAATTCAACCTACCACAGGAGGATTGGCAACAGGTGTTAATTCTATTCATAAATTAGGTAACAGCCTTTGGATTGGTTGGCCCGGAATCTACCTTAATCAAAAGCAGGTGGAAGAGAGAAAACAAATTGTTGATTTATTAAGCAATGAAAAGTATCATCCAGTTTTTCTTACACCGTATGAAATAAAATATTATTATGAAGGGTTCTCCAATAACACTGTATGGCCTTTATTTCATTATTTTAACCTCTATGCAACATATGACCGCAAAAATTGGGAGACTTACCAAAAAGTCAACCAAAAATTTTGTGACGAAATAATTAAGGTCTCTAAGCCTAATGATACTATTTGGATTCATGATTATCAACTGATGCTGCTTCCACAAATGATACGGGAACATTTACCTGATGCTAAGATAGGATATTTCCATCATATCCCTTTTCCATCGCATGAAATTTTTAGGCTTCTTCCTTGGCGAGAAGAAATACTTGAAGGCTTACTTGGCGCAAATTTAATTGGTTTCCACACTTACGATTATGTTTTTCACTTTCTTTCATGTGTCCGTCGTATTTTGGGAAACGAAAATTACCTTGGAGAAATTCAAATAGGCTCAAGGCAAACAAAAGTTGACATCTTTCCAATGGGTATAGATTATCAACGGTTTTCAGATGCAGGCAACAACCCGCTTGTTCAAAAAGAGATGGTACACACTTTACGAAAGATTGGAAAGCGAAAAATAATTCTTTCTTTTGACCGCCTCGACTATACTAAAGGAATCCCACTTCGACTCGAAGCCTTCGACGCCCTGCTTGAAAGAAAACCAGAATACCGTGGAAAAGTTTCCTTCATATTGGTCGCAGTTCCTTCACGGATTAATGTAAGTCAATACCAAATATTGAAGAAACAAATTGATGAATTAGTAGGTCGAATAAATGGAAAATACGGCACTACAGATTGGACGCCAGTTAGTTATTTCTCAAGATTCCTTCCTTTTGAAACATTAGTAGCCTTATATGGAATTGCCGATGTTGGTTTAGTGACACCATTACGTGATGGGATGAACCTAATGGCCAAGGAGTTCATAGCAACTAAAGTCAATGGTTTAGGAGCACTAATTCTTTCGGAAATGACAGGTGCGGCGCAAGAGCTTGGAGAGGCAATTATTGTTAATCCCAACGATCAAGAAGACATAATTGAAGCGTTGGAAACAGCGCTTGCTATGCCTGTAGACGAACAAATAAAACGAAATCGTATTATGCAAAAACGATTGTCACGTTATAATGTTGAACGGTGGGCAGACGATTTTCTCAACCGCTTGAATGACGCTTATGTCAAACAACAAGAAAGTTCTCAACAAATCATGACTCCAGCTAATCGAACGGAACTCGTCGAAAGCTACAGCAATAGCAAAAGAAGACTAATTCTACTTGATTATGACGGCACATTAGTGCCTTTCGCTACTAAACCACAAAAAGCAGTACCTACAGACGATGTAACCAAAATGCTAAGGAAACTCAGTAAATCATCTTCTAATGAAATTGTACTTATCAGCGGCAGGGACAAAAAAACATTTAACGAGTGGTTCCGATTACTAAAAGTTGGATTAGTCGCAGAGCATGGAGCATGGATTAAAGAACGTTCAGGAGACTGGAAAGCTCTTGAACAACTTTCCGACGCATGGAAAAAAGAAATTCTTCCAATTCTTGAAACGTACGCTGACCGAACACCCGGCAGCTTCGTGGAAGAGAAAGATTTCTCTTTAGCTTGGCATTACCGCGCGACCGAACCCACCCTTGGCGCTCTACGCTCTAAAGAACTCAAAGATAATCTTCTTTCATCAATTTCAAACCTTAACCTAGAAGTACTGGATGGAAACAAAGTAATCGAGATCAAAAGCTCCATAATTAATAAAGGACGAGCAGCACAGAATTGGCTTTCAAAACAACAGTACACCTTCATTCTTGCAATAGGAGATGACAACACCGACGAAGACCTGTTTGCAGCTATTCCCAAGGAAGCATACTCAATCAAAGTGGGAGTAACTCCAAGTAAAGCACGATACAGTCTTCCTTCACAAAAAGAAGTTTTACCTCTGCTATGGAGCTGCATTGAAAACGAAAAACCCGCGGTAAACAATAAGCACTAAAGTGCCCGCGCGTCGGCAGAGCACAATCCGAGTATACGGAACAGCATGCGGAAAATTGGTGGCTTGCCCATAAAAAGCATCCATCCCCCTCTTATCACTTAACCGCATAACAACTTAGCAACTTACTGAGAAGGTAAGCGAAATAAGCGACTTAGCACCGATTCTTGAGTATTCATGGGGAAAATAATCAACGCATAACTTATTGGCGCGGAATCGCTTTCCGTTCTGACTCCTTTATAACAAAAATTGAGCACTGTATAAAAAAATGGTATAAACCCTAATGAAACAGTAGAAGTTTTTTCAGAAAAGACTTATATTAATCCTAAATATTTTAAGCCAAAAAAACGCTCCTTTAAAGGATCAGAAGGAAAATTGGCGCGGTCGCCGAGTTGCAGACCGGAATAGGTTCAAGTCTAATAATACAGTATTACTTCTTCATTTTCTTTTTCCCATTAATAGATAGACAAATCAACAACCCAATTAAGGAAAATCGGATCTTTGCTGACAAACCCAGCGCAATCTGCCCTTCCACCGACAAGGTTGAAGCTTATATATTCTAAATTATTTACAATGATATGGTTGCAAATGAGTGCATTTCAAATAGAAAAGTGCCAGGTAGTTTGGGCGAAAGATTCTTCATCGGAAAACGATAGACAATCGATTAAGAAAGAATTAAGAGGAATGTCGGTTGAAATTCAAGAAGCTGTTGAGTTCACGAAAAGGTTAACCGGCAAGAAAATGAATGAAGTCAAGTTCTGGCTTAACACCGACATTGAAATTCATTATACTTTATCCATTTATTATGATGTTCATGCTGAAGCATGGGGGATGCTACTTGAGGAAATGGATGCAAAAAATAGTTCCCCTAAAGTAGTGGGCGAAATTGCCTGCATGGAACCTATGACTTTTCGCTTTATTGAAGAAAGGAGTATTCTTAAAACTGAACCCATCCATAGCCCTTGATTATTTTCGGTCGACATAGTATTTGTTGAGTAGGTAAATTGAAGCAAGTGTAGATATAATCCTAAAGCAGTAAACCTGACCATAGTTTCTTCTTATTGATGAGCCTCTTCTCGCCTCAGTGGATGCACGAATCCGAAAAGGGGTAAATTTCAGGTTTCTCATTCCAGAAAATCGTCTTTCCGCAAACGTAAGCCCAGCATCAGTAGCAAAGAACCTTGAAGCGAGAGCTCTTTCTGATATCCCAACAATAATTGTTCTCACTGAAAAAGTGGCAGCGGTATGCCTTCGCCAATTTGAAGGAAGGGTAGACTATGCTGGCTTTTTCGGAACAGACTTAACTTTTCACAACTGGGTGAAAGACCTGTTTCTTTATTATTGGGAAAAAGGAAAGCGAGCCTCGCGCCTGCAGATTCTGAACCTTGAACGGAAACTGGCCTAATGGGGACCCGGTCACTGCCACCAACCTAATTGTCTATGACAAAGGATTGTTTTTGACCCTTATCTGCTGGCTTTCTGGTTATGCCCATAGATCTTTTTTTCAAAGTCGCTCTAGCTACCGGTAGATTCCACACCCAAATCAACTTTGTTAAACTAGTCAATCAAAAATAACTGTTAATAAACTAGGAATAAAGAAACTTTACATTTACCTTCTTTTTAATTTTGTGCTCTCTATTGAACCGTAATCTTTAGGATTTTCGAGATTTCAGCTTCTGTAGATTCCATGCCAAAGCACTTGTTCCAACTGCTGCAAAAAGCCTAAACGTGTTCCATAGTTTCTTGGCAGTTAAATTACGTGAGAACACCCAAGCAACTCGCTCAATAATATGTGAATTGGCGGGTTCACTAAGCCACTTTAGGTCTACATCAAAAGTTATGGTGGCGTCAGCTTGTCTCCCCCTTATGATACGTATGTACTCAACAGTTGTTTTAGTCGTTTTGAATATGAAGCTGGCATGGGTGTCATCTAAGCTTAATGTACATTGAATTTTTTGTGGCCCCAGCATTTTCAAGAACCGAGTCATCTCTAAGACTTCATGAACCCCTACTTTTCGAGTATATGCTTCTACTCGCGTATCTATGTAAGCCTCAAGAAATATTTTTATGTGTTTTTCAAAGTTGTCTTTTTGTAATTCTTCTCCGTTATTGGTCATGAAGCCGAGATTCGTTATTCTTTCGTTAACAAAATCTACTATTGTCTTTTTTTGTTTGGTTCGTGTTTGAGAGATCTTTTCGTGGTCAATGAATGTGTCCATATTCCAGAATTTTGCCATGCAGTAAGTGGCCATTTCTTCGATTTTTTCTTTTGTTAGATACTTGGTAGTGTATACGGAGTGCATTTCGTCAAAGTTGTCCCAGTTGGTCTCGAAGATTAGGTTTTGGTTATCTATCTCTTTGTAGAAGTCTGTGCCGGGAAATGGAGTTGCGATGCCAAAGGCGGCGCCTGTTAAGCCAATTTCTTTTGCGTAGGTTGGAAAGGTTCTGATTTCCTCTTCTGTTTGATCAGGCAGTCCTATAACAAAGGTGCCTCCTGCTCTGCCGCCGTTTTCACGTATGTTCCTAACTGCTTCACCATGAACCCGGTTGGTGACCCCTTTCTTTGTTGACTTTAGGTCTTTGGAGTTTGGGCTTTCAATACCCATTTCAAACCTGCATATACCTACTTGGCACATCTTCTTTACAAGTTGTGGGCGTGTTGCCATGGCGTCTGCTCTAACTAGAGCACAGAATTCCATGTTTAGATCATATTCCATCAATAAGTCGCAAAGACGATCGACTTGTTTTGGGTTACCCATAAAGTTTGGATCGGCAAACATTACGTTTACAGGTTTTCTTTTGTGATATTCCGCCATCTCTAGGATTTCGTTTAGCACGTTCTCTGGTGATCTAATTCTTAGGCAGCCCTGGCTCATGCTTGGTTCGCAGCAGAAACTGCAAAGTCCATTGCACCCCCTAGACATTGTTATAACGTCGCAATCTGTCACCCGGTCTTGGCTTTTGTAGGGGTATTGCCTCAAATGTCGAGCTGGAAAAGGAATGGTATCGAGATTTTCAATTTGGGGTCTTTGTGCATTGTGGATTATTTTTCCGTTCTTCTTGTACGAGATTCCTAGAACATTCTCAAAAGAGCCGGTTTCCACAAGTTCTTTCATTGTGACCTCGCCTTCTCCGCGAATAACCGCGTCGATTTGGGGGTGGGAAAGCATCAGGTCAGGAACACTTGTCGGATGATATCCCCCTACAACAGTGTGTATATTGTTCTTCTTAGCAATCTTTGCAAGATGTAGACCTTGGTTATGCTCAGTTGCAGACAATGTAATGCCAATGAGGTCTGGGTTGTAGATAGTTGATGATGTCTTGGAATTTTCTGTTATCCAGTTCTATGTCAACTATGTGAACTTGATCCACCGCGTCTTTGAGGTAAGCCGCAATATACTCTAAACCGGTAGGTATCGAGTCGAAAGAAAAACTCAAGCCTTTCCTTCCTGAAGGCTTGACGAGCAAGATCCTCTTAAATGCCAAATGGGACACCAAAGTTAAACCAACCACTACCACATCTACGCATAAAAATTAATCGCGTTATCAGGCATGGTTAGGTATGGAGATGCTCTGAAAAGCAGAAAATAGCACAGCTAGAAAGTCAATCGGGCTCAAGTAACTTGGTGGGGCTGCCCGTCCCTGAACCTAAGGGGGAAACGAGGATTCTGAAAGCGCGACTCAAATTTTCATAATATAACAAAATTTAAATATATTTATGTTTATATAGATTGTCAAGTGGTGCTTGATTATGGGTCTGGATTGGAAAACATGGAAAAAGAACGACGTGATCTTTGGAATAATTCTTCCCGTAGTAGCAGTTTTTGTCATCGTATTAATCTCAAAACTTCCCTCGCTGTTTGGTGGAGGTTTTGGAATCGTTACTGGACTAACGATGGAAATATTAGAACTTGTCATTATAGTCGGTGTTCCCTTAGCACTTGGTTTACTATGGAATCAATGGGCAGGCGGAGCCTCAGGCTTCTT
The DNA here is from genome assembly GCA_963831865.1 of Candidatus Bathyarchaeota archaeon. GTDB lineage: Archaea > Thermoproteota > Bathyarchaeia > Bathyarchaeales > Bathycorpusculaceae > Bathycorpusculum. Next base: position 20,776 of record CAWHSP010000051.1, read on the forward strand.
AATGGGTACCTTCTATGCACTGTACTGGGCATCCAGTTTTCACGGGATAGCAGGTTCCGGCACAGTCTTGTTGGCGTACATACTTAGCCCAATGTTAATCGGCTACATGGCTGGAGCTTTAAGTAAGCGGTCAGAGAACTTCAAAAGATTATTGATTTCGGGCATTGTCGCTTCTACCATTGGCGGCTTAGTACTGTTTAGTATATTCCAAATGTCTCCTGCCAACGTAGTCACAGGAATAACTGGATTTGCACTAACCGTCTTGACACGTATTCTAGCTGCTGTACTGACCGCTGTTGTGGTCAAAGTTTTCTTCTGGTATGGCATAGGAGTTCAAAAACACCCAAATATTTCCTAACCCTTTCCTATTTTTGAGGGAACCTCTTTGAGCAAAATTTCTTGTGACAAAAGAAATTGCATAGACTGGAAGGAAGGGTACTGTTCCCTTACCAATCCAGAAAAGGTTGGGGATGCTTGTCTTGATTTTGAGGACGCGATGGATTTTCTTAGGCTAAAGGCAGATGCGATAAAAGGGACACTTAGCTAAATTTTGTTAGGTTGTCCAAAAAGAAAATACTTCCAAGTTGTCTTTTTCAAATTGCTTTTTCAAGATAGCTTTGACTTCATCCTCGTCTAGGTTCCATAGACCGTTTTTGTCTTTGCGCAAAGGGATTCTTGTTTCTCTGAGGAATTGACCCTTAGGAAAGTCAAGGAAGATATAGTAACGCGCCTCGTGCATCAATATTATTCTTAAAGTTGTAAGTTCTTTGTTCGGTGAAAGAGCATTTTGTTCAAGTATAAACACAATTGACTTTGGCTTTTTTTCGCTAACTAAACGCTTGAATTCTTCCCAATCTCTAATTCTAACATGACCCTCACTCATTTTCTTCAATTAACCTTTGGACTTTGTGATCTATTTCATCTCTGATTTCTCGGACTTTTTCTATTGGCTTTCCTTTTGGATCCTCAAGTTTCCAATCGATTGTTGGTTTAAAGAAGGGTCCAGGACATATTCCTTGATCGTTGCAGCCCATTGTGACTATTAAGTCTGAATCTTGAGCCATCTGGAAAGTAAGCAATTTCGGCTTATTTGCAGAAATATCAATGCCTTTTTCCTTCATGACTTCAACAACAACAGGGTTGACTGTTTCCGCAGGCTTGTTGCCAGCGCTAAGTATGACGAACTTATCTTTTCCGTACTTGTTGGCGAAAGCCTCTGCCATTTGACTTCTGCCAGCATTCTCGACACAGACAAACAGAATTTTCTTCAATGTGATTTCCACCTATTTTAACTCTTTTTTCGCTCTTTACGCTATAGGTCTTTCTTAGTTCCTTAATTATTTCACGAGTTTCCTTCTTGGATGGATGTTTAATGGCGCCGACTGGACATATTCCGTCGCATCCTGTGCATAGTACTACACAATTGTTTGGGTTCTTAACAACTGGTCTCTTTTTGCCGTCATGTTCTTCCAGTTCGTAGGCACCGAGCTTGCAGTAATTCTACGCATTTTCCACAGCTGATGCATTTTTGGTAGTCTATTGTCGGGTACCAAGGTATTTTGTTTCGGGGGATTCCATGCCAAGTTTCTTCCGACATTCTCATCTCTTCTATTGGTTCATTCCATTACATTCATAGCAACTTTTAAATATTGTTATTGACTATAAAGCAAACATGTCTAATAATCCGGAAAATAGAAATCGATTTAAATCGACAGTCTTCCACGCTCTTGCCGACCCAATAAGACTTGAAATAATAGCCTATTTGAAAGACGGAGAAAAATGCGTGTGTGAGATAGTTCCTCATCTTAACCTTATTCAGCCACTTGTTTCACGTCACCTAAAAATTCTAAAGGATGTAGGAATAGTTAGATGCCGAAAAGACGGAACAAAACGAATGTATTCCATTGTCAACGGCGATATCTACCATGTGGTTGATGCGTTGACCTCTGATCTTGTTAACGCCCTAACAAAAGAGGTATTTGAAAACGTAACATGTCCTTGAGGGATGAACCGGTAGAAATGAAGCGAAGGAGTGACCTATGTGTCAGATCGACCCGTTGAATTGCTATTCTTTCTAATATTTGCTCGACAGCTTGCTTAACTTAACCCAAATTGGAAGCTTCGTTAAAAAGGCCTCAGAAGTTAACACGTCAGCCTCTCCAAGTAATAATGTGGGAAGAGGTGAGTCAATGAAAAGTTGTCCATGACAAATAGCTTCAGACTTGAAATGTTAACAGTTTTCGTCGAATTTGACAACAGAATCTCATTTGATTGTTTATGCATGAGTAAAGATTACTATTCACATCTCTTAAAATCTACTTTTGGACTCACACAATGTAGGATTGAATCAGCGGGGTCACAGACCCAAATGAGATTGTGTAAAAACTAATTTTAATTTCAGAAAATTGCTAGTTTTATGTAAATAGTATTGACTTAGGAGACGATACAATACAAATTTAGTGCAATTTTCTAGGCTCGATTTGAGTTTTTACACAGCCCGAAATGGGTTCGGAACCTTAAATTGACAGACAAGGGTGAAACGCAAGAAAAAAGGCACTATAGTCACTTTTTTGTAAAAAGCAGCTGGGCTGGATCAGAACCGTAACGGGTTCAAAACACAAGCTTGAAAGACAAACTTGGATAAGACCGTACGAAAGTGATTTTGCCAAAGTTTGTTTGACGCAAGACTGAGCCGACTTGACAGCCGTTACAGCTTATACCAGTGACTAAACGAACACTGCCTGCTTCATTTCAATTCCAGTAAACATCTGGACTTGCGTGAATTCACTTTTCGAGAGTTTGATTGGCAGGTTAATAGTGAATGTTGTTCCTTTCCCAACAGTGCTTTCTACAGCAATTTTTCCTTCATGTGACTCCACAATCCGCTTGCAAATTGCCAGGCTCATGCCCATTCCTTTCGCTTTAGTTGTTACAAGAGGCGCGAAGAGCTTGGGTAAAATGCTTTCAGGTATGCCTATTCCGGAGTCGGTGAAAGATATTTCTATATTTTGTCCTTTCAACATGTTTTGTATTTTTATACTTCCTTTTTCTGGTGAGGCGTCTATAGCGTTTTTTATTATGCTTGCGAAGACTTTTTCCATGCTGTGCACATCAAGAAACATCTTGACGTCATCTGTTGCGTTGTTTATTATGTTTAAGTGATCTGGAACCTTAATGTTAGACAGCGCATGCAGTACAAGCGATTTAGGTGTGCACTGCTCCGGCTCTAAATTCAGCTCACTTGAATAATCAACAAGACTCGTAATGATTCTATCTGAATCTTCAATTGCGTCATCAATCCAACCTAAAATCTCATTCCTCTTTTCCTCTGTAAGCTGCCCGTTTTTCTTTCTGATGATGTACACACCGTTTTTAATGCCTGCCAAAGGATTACGTAAATCATGCCCAATCTGACCCGCAAGTTCACCAATCGCAGTCAACCTTTCAGATTTGACAAGTTTCGCCTGAGCGTCTGAGAGCTCCTTTTTGGTCTTATTCAATTCATAATCTCCAACGCGGGCTCGACTATAAAGCCTAAAAACCCCAAAAGTCAAGGTAACTATGAAAACGAAATTCAGAAAGAAAGGCAAAGATCCTACCTGCAATTGAAACGTGTCTAAAGACATGTCAACTGAGTAAGTCAAACCTAGCAATAAACCAGCAATTCCAAACACGACAAAAGGTGACGCGAAAAGACTTCCTTTTGAAAACTTATTTCGCAGTCTAAAACTTAGGAAAGATAATATGAAAGCTGAGGCTATCAAGCCAATTTCAAAGATTGTCTGTTCTAACGGATCCATTGCAGTTTCTCTCCTTCAACAAAACCTCGCACGATATCTTTGAAGATTTCCGGTATGCAAGTGTCAGCAACAACCCTTAAAGCACGAACATCATCAGTTCTATCTTTAGAAGCTAAATCTGTGACATTAAAAGTAATGTGTTCCTGATTGGGTGTTTGCATTAGTCAGTACGCAGCTCAAGCAAATTACTAATTGAATTTATAATAAAGCAGTTATGAACCCAGAATATTGAGCAAGCCTCAATTGTGAGTTCTGACACCAAATGATTCAAATTGCGCTCGTCCAATTTTTACATTTGAAAATAGAATCTTGGAAAGTCACTGGTTTATCTATTCTATTTAGAGTGCGGGTTTGTGTTTAGTATTCTAAATTCATAACTGACTTATAACTAACTCATTAACTGTTTGCCTATGGGGCATTTCCAATACAAACTCTCAACCAGAATGGAATAGTTGTAGAAGTAACCGAATGCAATAATATAACGAAAGAAAAAACCAGGGAGTCCACTGAAGTCAATAAGATTTTGGATGGCATTGGAGATTTACTATTTGTCATGGACAAAAACAGAATCATTACTAGAGTTAACAAGAGCACTTGTGATGCCTTAAAGAAAAAACCAGAAGACTTGATTGGCAAACATTGTTATGAAGTTGTGCATGGAACCAATGAACCTTGGCCGAATTGCCCCGCAGGAAAGACTTTTGAAACAAAACAAACCGTCACAGCAGAAATTAATGATCGCAACATAGGACTGCCTTTGCTGATTACCACTTCACCAATTCTTGACGCAAAAGGAGAACTTATTCAATGTGTACATATTGCAAAAGACATTACTGAACAAAAGAAAGCTGAGCAAGCGGTTAGTGCAAGTTTGAAGCGATATCAATCCTTCATCGAAGTAACGGGTGAGTTGGGCTGGACTACGAATGCCGCTGGCGAAGTAGTGGAAGACATACCTTCCTTTAGAAATTTTACTGGTCAGACTTATGACGAAGTGAAGGGCTGGGGCTGGACAAAAGCTGTTCACCCTGACGACTTGGAACAGGCCACGCGGGCATGGCAAGCAGCTGTAGCAGCGAAAACTAAGTATGAAGTTGAGTATCGCCTGCGCAGATGTGACGGCGTTTATCGCAATTTCATGGCTCGCGGCGCCCCGATATTTGAAGAAGATGGAGAAATACGTGAATGGGTTGGAACATGTATCGACATCACTGACCGCAAAGAAGCTGAAGAAAAACTGGCAAATTTGAAAGAATTTGATGAAAGAATAATTGATTCACTTGACGATGCCCTATTAGTAATCGACCCCGACGACTATAAGATAATTAGTACCAATGAAGTGGCATTGAAACAATTAAAGCTCAGAAAAGAAGAATTAATTGGAAAAACCTGCTATCAAACAACCCATCACTTATTGACACCGTGCCAATCTCCAGAACATGACTGCCCAATTCGGAGGGTTCTAGAAACCAAAGAAATCATAACGGTTGAACATAAGCACTTTGATGAAAACAATAATGAACGAATTGTGGAAGTTTCAGCGCGTCTTGTCAAAAACCCCGAAGGAAAAACAGTCGTAATTCACGTTGCCAGAGACATTACAGAAAGAAAACAGATGGAAGCAAGGATTCGTGAAGCTGAAAAGAGGTATCGGGCATTGTTTGATCAGGCACCAGTTGGTATTTTGATTATTGACCCTGAAACTGCAGTGCCAGTAGATTTCAATGAGGTAGCTCATCAACAATTAGGCTATTCCAGAGAAGAATTCGCAAAACTACGCATCTTTGATTTTAAGGCAGTTGAGACCCAAGATGAAACGAAAGCTAGGATAGAAAAGGTATTGCTAAAAGGCAGAGCTGAATTTGAAACCAAACATCGAACTAAAAACGGTGAGATTAGAGATGTCGTAGCTACATCTCAGGCGATTGAATTGTCTGGAAGAAAATTCGTCCATAGCATTTATCGAGACGTAACGGAAGCCAAGAAAATTGAGATTGCCTTGATGGAAAGCGAGGCGAAGTATCGACAGTTAATTGAGCTTGCCCAAGAAGGTGTTTGGGCATTAGATAACGACAGTCGCACTGTTTTTGTTAATCCCCGTATGGCAAAGATGTTAGGATACAGTGAAAGTGAAATGATTGGAAAGAATTTAGCTTCTTTCATGGATAATCCCGACTCTGATCTTGCTGTGCACAATTTGGAAGAGTGCAAACTAGGCAACCAGGGGCAATGCGAGTTTGAGTTCATTCAAAAAGATGGTACCCATATGTATGCAAATATTGCAGCTTCATCCATCCAGGATGACGCTGGCAACAGTATTGGAACACTTGCATTGGTTGCAGACATAACTGAACGCAAGAGGATAGAAGTAAACTTGAAAGAAAGCCGCGACAAACTCGAAATGATGAATGAGAAGTTGCGTGTGGTTGGAGGCTTGACTAGGCACGATGTCCGAAACAAGCTTTCGGCGGTGACTGGTTACGCGTATATTCTCAAGAAGAAGCATGGTGATCAGGCAGACATTGTAGATGGGCTTAGCAGAATGGAGCAGGCAGTTGCAGAATCGGTGAAAATTTTTGACTTCGCCAAAATGTATGAACAACTTGGCGTGGAAGAATTGAGCTTATGTTAAAGTGGACGAGAAATTAAATGAGGCAGTGGCTCTTTTTTCAGGGTCGACTCCCAACAATAATTAATGAATGCCAGGGTTAACTGTGCTGGCAGACTCATTTCTAAGACAGCTATTCTTCAATTTTGTTGATAACACAAGAAAGTACGGCAAGAAAACTACAACAATAAGAGTATACTTCGAGAAAGCGGATCAAGATCGCTTAAAGTTGATTTATGAGGATGATGGTGTAGGCATACCTTTGGAGAATAAACAGAGTCTTTTCAAAGAAGGCTTTAGCACTGGCGGTAGCACAGGCTTTGGGCTATTTCTTGTCCAAGAAGATGATAGATGTCTACGGCTGGACAATTATCGAAGAAGGTGAACCAGGTAAAGGAGCAAAATTTGCAATAACCATTCCAAAACTAAACAAGAACGGAAAAGAAAACTATCAAATCGTCCCGTAGGCGAACAGCATCATTAATTTGCCGAAGCCTTAGGTGGTACTGTAACTTTTGAAAGCCGAGAAGGTAAAGGAACAACTTTCATAATATGTTTGCCCAAATAAGAGCTAAACAGTAAATTGCCCATCAAGGATTGAAGTTGGTTCTGTCGTAGTTCTACGCCTCAAACGGTGTAAGTCTCTATGATTCTGCGCCCAAAGGGGCTGGAACCTGTTAATAATAGTGTAACTATTTCGAATCTTGTTGTAAGTTTTAAACGCTCTTCGGGAATGCTTGGTCCAGAAAAATTGTTTATAGACAAAATAAATTAAATTGAGCCTGCTTTAAGCTAATGCACTCCATATCAATTAGACTGTTTTATATTAATTTGGTGGGGCCGGCCGGATTTGAACCGACGACCTTTACCCAAGAACCGCGCGAGGCAGTTCTTTACGGGTTTCTTCTAGACACGCTCCAGAACTTCGTCATTCCTCTGGGCGAGGTCAGCAAACCCGTTGCTTGCTTCTGGAGCCCGTCGTCATACCTGTCTAGACTACGACCCCACGGGGCTGAAGCAAATAAGTGAATTTGCAAACATAAAAATATATTCGTTTTTCAAGGTAACTTGCTTTAAGAGTTTGCGTCGTCTGGAACAAACCGCCTTAGACTCTGCAGAGAACGTAGTTTTTCTTTTTCCCCAATTTTAGCTTGCTGCACCGATTGCCTAAGGATTTGGATGGATTGATCCATTGCTTTGCGGTCAACGGGATAGGGCACGCCGTCTTTACCGCCAAATGCAAAACTGAATTTTACAGGGTCTTCCCAACTGGGTTTTTCACCATAAACGAGTTCCGCCACAAGAGCTAAGCCCCTTACAGTGGCTGGTCCGACGCCTTTGACACTTAAGAGTTCCTCGTAGTTGTTGGGCTGGAATTCGTAGACTCGACTTAGAGTATCCCAGTTTATATTACGGGGCATGTTGAGGGTATTTTGGGTTTGCCTGCAATAGGTCATTGGTTTTAGGGAGCCAATCTTGCAGGGATTTCTGGTTGAGTGGTTTTGCTGTGGATTGGATTAGGCTCATTAGTTTGCGTGTGGGTTCTTTTGCAAGGTCTACTGATGCTTTTCTTGCGCCTTCGCTGGTTTTTGCAACCATGTTTAGGGCTGTTTCACGTTTTATGTTTCCGACGATGGCGTTGTGAGGTTCAACAACAAAGTCCGTCACGTTTTCGGAGAGCCAGTGGTAGCGTCTTGCTGTGCGATCTTCGCTGCTCATGCCTTGCTGGATTACTGCCCATTTTTCATCCTTGGTTACTATGAAGGCGTGATGGTAAAGTTGGTATCCTGCTTGAATCGCTGTGTTGTCAACTTTGGCAGCCATTTTGCTTTTGTAGGTTAGTGTCTTTATGGTTTCTTCTGAAAATCCGAATTTTTCTCCTGCCATAGCTATGTCGCTTGGGGTTTTCTTTGATGTTTTGCCTTTCCCCCCGCATACAGCGATGCCGTGATCTTCTGGTGAGATTGCGCCTTTGAGGATGCCCGTGACGACTGTTGTTACTCCGCTGCTGTGCCAGTCGTAGGCTAAGACGCAGCCGAATGCTTGAAACCAGTATGGGTCAGATAAGCGTTGAATAAATGTGGTTGTGCCCTGCTCTTCAATCATGATGTTTGCTATTTCTTTTGCTAACTTACGCATACGTACAGTAAGCCATGAGGGTGCTTTGCCGCCGTGAAGGGGCAGGTTTGCAAAACCAGTTCTATACATTGTTAGCTCACTGACGATGTTTTCAGATATTTGATTTATTTCTTGCTTGTAGGTATTTAGCTATTAGTGCTGTAAACGGCGCAATTTCTTTCTTTGTATTTGGGGTACTTTTTTGAAATTAAGCTTAAATTATTTGCAGGTTGCGTATGAATTCGTATGGATTCGGCTAGATTCGTGCAGTTCCGTACAGTTTCGGTTAAAAAAGCATGGAAAAAGTTAAAAAAGGAGGTTAGTTTTGCTGTTAACTCAAAGCGTTTCATTTAAAGTGCAGTTGCAGAATCAGAATCGCTTTCAGGTACCAAAAGTGGTTCGATGGCACTACAAGCTTGGGGCTACTCAACTGTTGAAAGTTACTTTAGAAATACTTGATTTTGGTTTTTCAGGAAAGTTTTGGTAAAAGTGTTTCCGGATGGTCTCACGACTGTTCCCAGGTTGGTTGTAGACACGCGGAAACAAAAAAACGCCTATCTTAAGGCTTACTTCCTTTAGGTAACGCCTGAACCATATGATTATTTGCTTCACGCCAAAAAAGGATTACCTTCGTTGTCTTCTTTACGAAAGCATCAAAGTTCCGGCTACCCTAAGTTTCGCGCCTTCTAAGTACATTAGTACTGCTTTATCGTTTGGACGGTAGACAAGTGGTTTATCCAACGCTAAAGTTAAAGTGGGTTTTTTAGGGTCACCGGTTTCAGAAACGGCGTCTACTTTAGCAGTTGTGAATTGTGTCCAATGACCAATATGCATAACCATGCCTGGCTTTATCGGTGTCTGCCAATATTTAATCAATGAAGCTTGAGTTTCCAGTTTA
>CAWHSP010000052.1:0-46972 GCA_963831865.1 Candidatus Bathyarchaeota archaeon
CATTGTATACATCCGCAATCAAGCTGGGGGCTGGATTAAAACAGGCTACTGTGAAACCAGAACTGTTGCTTCAGGACTACTAAAGAGGGTGCCCTTCGAAGTCTTATTCATCGATGATCCTCTGATGAGACCACTGTTCTAATGCGCATAGTGTTTCCTCATTCGCATTAAATCAACTCTTCTCATAATTCGCGGTCTAACACAAAAGAAATCACTGTTTAATTCAATTTCTATCAAATTGCTCAAGTCGGCGGTTTATACGACTATTGTAGTTTAGTTATCTCTGAAACCTCTTCAAGCAATAGAATTAGAATGTAAGCTTTGGAGTCAACGAGTCTAGTCAAATTTCCGTTAAAGTCAGTTTTAATCAAATAAATATCACCATAGCCAACCGCAAAAGAATCAACAAACCCAGCCATTGCATATCCTCCATCAAATGCTTGAACAACTGAATATCCAAAATCGTTACTTGTTCCTCCGTAGGTTTTGTTCCACAATAGATTTCCAGTTGAGTCAGCGACTCATTACCTAAAATGTAGGACAAAAATAATTAACCATTATGTAAAGGTGTGTCGGTTTTTATAAAAACTCATAATTTTTTTGTTAAGAAGCCGCCCAGAACGAGCTTGCAACGCTAACAATTGAATGTAACTTTTTCTTGGTTAGTCTTAACTATGATAGTTGCAGTTTTTGCAGATAATTAGTAAACCATGTTCATATTTAGTTTCAATGCTGCAAAGCATGTGAAGAAAGTCATTTTATATTGAATTATATTCTTTTGCAGACTTATGAAAATACAATATTTTGTTAAAAAGAAGTTTTAAACGAAGAATTATATACTCGGTAAACGGAAAGGAGAATGATATTTTGGTTCTGCTAGATAGGCTTAGTAGGAGAAATAAAGTCTTTTAGTTTATTTTTTGTTTCTATTTTAATGTTGGCGGTTTTTGAAGGTTTATTGATTGTTTCGCCTGTTTCTGGCTCACTATCTGATGGAGCAATACAATATAACAAAACATACAGAGGAATTTACGACGCCCATTCTGTGGCCCAGACTGATGACAGCGGTTACACCTTGGCAAGCGATGTTGATGACTCAAAAATGGCGTTCATGTCAACTCTAGGCGGGGATGCGGAGACATTTGTGGCTTATCTCGGTCCAAAAGAATTGGTTCTTTACGATATGGACAGCTATGATTTTTCAACTAAGACTCGTGGAACACTTGCAGGGGGAGATTTTTACTATTCGGATGCTAGTGGAGTAGGCAGTTTTTATGCTAACAATGTGGGGCAGAGCGGATTACAGGATTTAGGTAATGATGGTAGCGTGGCTCTTAGTGCGGTGGAAATTCCTTCTGGTGGTTATACTCGGTTTGGTGCGAATGCGGTTGTTGGTCACACTTACGTGTCGTTAGCGCAGGCAGGAGAAGAAGGCAACTTTATTGTGTTCAGAGTTATTTCGCTTGTGCCTGACTATTCCAATGTCACAATAGAATGTCTTTATCGTGATATTATTCCGCCTACTGGGTCTGTGATAATCAATGGAGGAACTGATAGAACCACTTCCAGGTCAGTAACTCTGACTCTTTCTGCCATAGACATATTGACCGTATCTGAGATGCGTTTTTCGGAAAACATGGGTTCGAATTGGAGTGATTGGGTCGCCTATAGTCCAGCATTTCCTTACACTATAACCTCGTCAAATGACGGTTTTAAGCGGATTGACGTGCAATTCAAGGATAATGTTGATAATCCTACGACAGTTGGCACAATTTATGATGGCATAATTCTGGACACTGCACCCCCGTTCGGCTCAGTAGTTATTAACAGTGGAAACCCTCCTACCACTACAACTACATCGGTAACGTTGTATCTGACCTACTCTGATACTACATCAGGCGTCTATCAAGTAAGATATAGCAATGATGGAGTCTGGGATACCGAACCATGGGAAGCACCGTCAGCCACTAAAGCGTGGACTCTAACCTCTGGAGCCGGATTAAAGACTGTATACTACCAAATTAAAGATAACGCAGGTCTAATAGCAATATATAGTGACGACATAACCCTAACTGCAACGTTTGGCACCAGGGGGCTCAAATCATATTACTGGACTGGCAATACTGTTGTAAATTCGGTGGCTTCGGGTGATGTTGACCAAGATGGAGTCAACGAAACTGTTGCTGGTGGTTACTTCTTTGATGGTGCACGTACCATAGCACAGCTAATTGTTTGGAGCGGAGCTAACCTAGCGGTTGATCGGCTCACAAGTTGGTATTGGACGGGTAACACTACTATTAACTCAGTAGCGTTAAGAGATGTTGATGGCGATGGACAAGTCGAGATCGTCACAGGCGGAACCTTTTATGATGGCGCAAGAAACGTAGCTCAACTAGTCGTTTGGAACGGAGCTAATCTTGCGGTTAAGAGACTCACTTCGTGGTACTGGACTGGAAACACAGTCATCAACTCAGTTGCCCTTGGTGACGTTGACAGTGATGGCCAAATCGAAGTTGTTACTGGCGGATACTTCAACGATGGAACACGCAACATTGCTCAACTCATTGAATGGAACGGCGCAACCTTAGCAGTTGACAGACTAACAAGCTGGTACTGGACAAGCAACACAGTCATTAATTCAGTTGCGCTTCGTGACGTTGACAGCGATGGTCAAGTTGAGGTTGTTACTGGCGGATACTTTAATGATGGCACTCGTAACGTAGCTCAGCTTATTGAGTGGAATGGAGCTAACTTGGCAGTTGATCGGCTTTCGTCTTGGTATTGGACTGGTAATACGGTGGTTAACTCGGTGGCGTTGGGTGATGTTGATGGTGATGGTCAAGTGGAGGTTGTTACGGGTGGATTCTTCAATGATGGCTCACGTAATATTGCTCAGCTTATTGAGTGGAATGGAGCTAACTTGGCAGTTGATCGGCTTTCGTCTTGGTATTGGACTGGTAATACGGTGATTAACTCGGTGGCGTTGGGTGATGTTGATGGTGATGGTCAAGTGGAGGTTGTTTCGGGTGGATTCTTCAATGATGGCTTACGCAACATTGCTCAGTTATTGAGTGGTGGCCAACTTAGCAGTTGACAACTCACGAGTGGTATTGGACTAGCAATACGGTGATTAATTCAGTAGCGATAGGCGATGTTGATGGCGACAGCCAAAAGGAAGTTGTTACGGGCGGATACTTCAATGATGGCACACGCAACATCGCACAAATAACCGTCTGGGGCATGATCTAAGCCCAGAAGCGGCTAAAAAAGGCAAGCAATCACCCAAATTCCTCCTTTTTATGAAAAACTTGTGTGCATTAGCAAGTGATTATATTTCGACAATCCTTTAGCTTTGTTTCTCAATGCTAAACCCAAACTTATTTCCGACGAAAAGAAAAAAGACGCGTGGTGGATTTTTGGAAATAAGCAATAAATAAGGCGCTCATCATATAAGGTAAGGGAGTTGAAATGTTGCCTTCTTCTGTCAGAAGGCTTCGAAAGCTGGAAATAGTAGTTTTCTTGCTTCTTCTTTTGTTCACGCTATGCATTGTGGAAAACGTAGTGAAGGTTAGGGCAGAACAGCCAAATCAGAACGCGAATCACGTATCCGCAGGCGTTTATGTTGACTTGGCGTACCTTGCTGGGCATCTTGCGGATTTTGAGAATCTCACTGTAACAACCAAAGGAATAGTCAGAAGGGACATCTATAGCTTTTTCATGTTTGAGGATTTCTGGCTTCAGGCTCAAACTGGGGAGAGGATTATGGTTGACAGAGGAAATTCATTTTTATCAGTTCCGTTGAATGGATCTTTTGTAGAAATCTCCGGAATGATACAGTATTTCGCTCTCGAAGGAGGAGCCTACTTCTTGAATGCCACTTCTTTGACTACAGCTAGCGCTGGCATTGACTCTTGAGAACATCAAGACTTGGTACTGGACGGACGACACAAGCATCAATTCTGTTGCGAGAGCGGATGTTGATGGGGACAGTAAGACGGAGATAGTTACAGGCGGCGGTTATTATGATGGTACTCGTTTTGTTGCCCAGCTATGCGTCTGGAATGGTTCTTCATTGGCACTTGAACAAGTCCAAACCTGGTACTGGAACGGAAACACTACAATCAACTCAATAGCGCTGGGAGACGTTAATGGGGATGGCCAAACCGAGATTGTTACGGGCGGATACTACTATGATGGTACACGCGAATGTTGCTCAGTTGTGTGTTTGGAATGGTTCCAGCTTGGCGTTGGAAAGTGTTAAGACTTGGTACTGGACTGGCAATACTGTGATTAATTCGGTTGTTTTGGGTGATGTTGATGGTGATGGTCAAGTTGAGATTGTTACTGGCGGATATTACAATGATGGTTCGCGGAATATTGCTCAGTTGTGTGTTTGGAATGGTTCCAGCTTGGCGTTGGAAAATGTCAGACTTGGTACTGGACTGGTAATACGGTGATTAATTCTGTTGCTATTGGGTGATGTTGATGGTGATGGTCAAGTTGAAATTGTTACTGGCGGATACTACAATGATGGCACACGCAACATTGCGCAGCTCATTGAATGGAACGGCGCAAACCTCACAGTTGATCGGCTTACATCCTGGTATTGGACTAGCAACACAGTAATCAATTCTGTTGCTTTAGGTGATGTTGATGGTGATGGTCAAGTTGAGGTTGTTACTGGCGGATACTACTTTGATGGCACACGTAATATAGCTCAGCTCATCGAGTGGAATGGAGCCAACTTGGCGGTTGACAGACTTACCAGTTGGTATTGGACAGGTAATACAGTGATCAATTCAGTTGCAGTAGGCGATGTTGATGGTGATGGGCAAACCGAAATTGTTACTGGTGGGTACTACAATGATGGTACACGCAACAATGCTCAACTGGTCGAATGGAATGGATCCAACTTAGCGGTTGATAGACTCACGGGTTGGTACTGGACAGGCAACACGGCAATAAATTCAGTTGCAATAGGCGATGTTGATGGTGATGGACAAACTGAAGTTGTTACTGGCGGATACTACAACGATGGCATACGCAATGTTGCTCAGTTGATAGTCTGGTCTGGTTCAAGTTTAGCAGCTGAAAACATCAAAACTTGGTATTGGACTGGCAACACCACAATCAATTCAGTAACTGTAGGCGACGTTGTTGGCGATTCGTTAAAGGAAATTGTTGCGGGCGGTGCATTCTATGATGGAACACGCCTAAACAGTCAACTAACTGTTTGGGGCATGACCTAAGACCAAAAATTCAAATAAAACGAAACAATATCACCTCATTCTCCTTTTTTTGAAATATCTGAAATGAGATATGTGTTCTTATCAGATTATTGATGATTAAACGAAATATATTTTTTGGCACAATAATAAGAGCACAGTGGAGTAGTCATTTACTTAGCGTTAACCAAAGACAATATTTAGTAACAAAACACAACTTTTCACTGTTGAACAAATAAGAACGAGTTTTTGCGGACGGGCTTTTTATTGACAATTTGAATTTCTGCGATCAAAAAGTGTATAGCATTTGAAATAAGGAAAAAAGTTGGCGTCATTATAAGATTTCAAGGCGGCGTAGGACTGGTTGATGGAGCACTCAGTATTGTCTCTTCAAGGTCTTGATAATCGAGGAGCTAAATTAAATTTTAGCTGTTCTTTTAACGGTTTAAGGGTAACTTAACACAAAAGAGGGAGTTTTCTGAATGTTTTTTGATTCTTTATAGGGAAAGTGATTTTAGAACGTTATTTTGTTAGGGTTAGTAGATTTCTTGGTTCTAAGCAGTGGTTTTAGGGTTGAAGTGGACGCCTCTAAGAGTTAATTATAATTGTTCTTTCAAGCTTTTTCCTTTGTATGTAAGTTCAAATAGTTATTGATGGAACAAAATGTTTTTGGAATAAAATGGTCGGGAAACAACAATTTTGAAGGGTTTGATGCTTTTGTTGCGATAGTTATGAAAACACTTGGCACATCTTTTAAAAGTGCTGTAGAACCGATTGAGTACCATTTTACTATGTAAACACAAGTGATTTACGTGTTGATTGAAACGTTCTTTTCATGTTTTTGGCCAAAATTTTATAAACAAATTCGATACAATATGATTTTGGAGAAGGTTTGTTTATGAGGAAGAATTTTCTAAGAATAGTTGTTTTGCTTGCAATTTTAACTTTGGTTGTTGCTATGGCTGCGCAGACGGTCAATGCGTTGACAATCAAGAACGTCAAGAACCTGGTACTGGACAAGCAACACACAAATCAATTCTGTTGCCAGAGGAGATGTGGATGGTGATGGCAAAACGAGATAGTAACAGGAGGCTACTACAATGATGGTACTCGCATGTTGCTCAGTTGTGTGTTTGGGATGGCGCAACACTGGCGCTGAAAAACGTTAAAACCTGGTACTGGACAGCTACACACATACATCAATTCTGTTGCTGTTGGAGATGTGGATGGTGACGGCAAAATGGAGATAGTAACAGGCGGCTACTACTATGATGGCACTCGTGATATTGCTCAGTTATGCGTTTGGGATGGTGCAACACTGGCACTTGAGAACGTTAAAACCTGGTACTGGACAAGCGACACAACATCAATTCTGTTGCTGTTGGGGATGTGGATGGTGACGGCAAAAACGAGATAGTGACAGGAGGCAACTATCAGTGATGGCACTCGTGACTGTTGCTCAGTTGTGTGTTTGGGATGGTGCAACACTGGCACTCGAAAATGTTAAAACCTGGTACTGGACAGGCGACACATACATCAATTCTGTTGCTGTTGGGGATGTTGATGGTGACGGCAAAAACGAAATAGTAACAGGAGGCTACTACTATGATGGTACTCGTTATGTTGCTCAGTTGTGTGTTTGGGATGGTGCAACACTGGCACTGGAAAACGTTAAAACCTGGTACTGGGACAAGCGACACAAACATCAATTCTGTTGCTGTTGGGGATGTGGATGCTGACGGCAAAAACGAAATAGTAACAGGAGGCTACTACAGTGATGGCACTCGCAGTTGTTGCTCAGTTGTGTGTTTGGGATGGTGCAACACTGGCACTCGAAAATGTTAAAACCTGGTACTGGACAAGCGACACATACATCAATTCTGTTGCTGTTGGGGATGTGGATGGTGACGGCAAAAACGAAATAGTAACAGGAGGCTACTACAGATGATGGCACTCGTGCATGTTGCTCAGTTGTGTGTTTGGGATGGTGCAACACTGGCGCTCGAAAATGTTAAAACCTGGTACTGGACAAGCGACACATTCATCAATTCTGTTGCTGTTGGGGATGTGGATGGTGACGGCAAAAACGAGATAGTGACAGGAGGCACCTACAATGATGGTACTCGTGCATATTGCTCAGTTGTGTGTTTGGGCTACTTGGAACATTGAAACTGTGGATGCACCAGCAGGGAAGACGTTGGCCTGTATTCTTCTCTTGCTTTGGATTCCAGCAATAACCCTCGCATAAGTTACTATGACGTTACGAATGGTGATTTGAAGTATGCTAGTTGGACTGGTTCAGGGTGGAGTATACAAACTGTGGATTCAATAGGAGACGTTGGCTTGTATTCTTCTCTTGCTTTGGATTCCAGCAACAACCCACACATAAGTTACTATGACTATACGAATGGTGATTTGAAGTATGCTAGTGGACTGGTTCAGCATGGAGTACTACAAACTGTGGATTCAGTAGGAGACGTTGGCTTGTATTCTTCTCTTGCTTTGGATTCCTTCAACAGCCTCACATAAGCTACTATGACTATACGAATGGTGATTTGAAGTATGCTAGTTGGACTGGTTCAACATGGAACATACAAACTGTGGATTCAGCAGGAAACGTTGGTGCGTATTCTTCTCTTGCTTTGGATTCCAGCAACACCCCACACATAAGCTACTTTGACTCTACAAATGGTGATTTGAAGTATGCTAAGTGGACTGGTTCAGCATGGAGTACTCAAACAGTGGATTCAACAGGAAACGTTGGTCATTATACTTCTCTTGCTTTGGATTCCCCTAGCAACCCACACATAGGCTACTTTGACGTTACGAATGGTGATTTGAAGTATGCTAGTTGGACTGGTTCAGCATGGAACAAACAAACAGTGGATTCAACAGGAACGTTGGCGTTATTCTTCTCTTGCTTTGGATTTTAGCAACATCCCACACATAAGCTACCATGACTGTACGAATTCTGATTTGAAGTATGCTAGTTGGACGGGTTCAACATGGAATAAACAAACTGTGGATTTACAGGAATCGTTGGTATGTATTGTTCTCTTGCTTTGGATTCAGCTAACCCACACATAAGCTACTACTGACCGCTACGAGTGGCGATTTGAAGTATGCATCCTATAGCTGACGCCAACACTTACTCCTAATGAAAGCTGCCAGAATACAAAAATCCGAAAGCTCTAAATCACGGTGACTAAGGCACGATAAGGTGAACTGTGCGTGCCTTAAAGACTTATTTTTTTCCATTTTTCCACTTTGAGTTTGCTTTAGTTTGAAGAATATCCAAACCTTAGGACGTGTGCTCTTTTGATTAATGAAACTGAGTTGCGAACGGAGAAATACTATATGTGTAGATGGCCGATTGTTTCCTATTAAGATGCTTTTTTCGAAAAATATTTCTGAAATTTTTTGTTGTTAACGCTTTTATATAATTGGTCAGCTGAGTGATGGAAAGGGCGACGGCGCCCAAAATCACCATCAAAAGCATCCTTCTAACCAACGGTAACTGGGAACGATTCAAAGCTCAAAACTCCAACTTGCCCTTGTATGTGGTCGAGGAAGTGGAGAAGATGCTCCACTGCCGAGATCCAGAAAGCGGCTTCTTGACCTACAAGTGTCCTGAATGCGGTGCCACCAAGACTATTCCACTTGCATGCAAGAGTCGTATCTGCGCTCGATGTGGCAAGAAGTATACGGATGAGTGGGCAGATGAACTTGCCTCTTCGCTCTACGCCGTATCACATAGGCATATGGTGTTTACTATACCTGAGGAGCTTAGGGAAGTGTTAGGTGCTGATCATGGTCTCTTCAAGGTGGTTATGGATGCTGTGAGTCTGACTTTGAAGCAGCTGGTTGTGCCTCGTCGTGGCGCTGTTCCAGGTGTGATTTGTGTGTTGCATCCGTTTGGGAAGGATTTGAAGTTGAATCCTCATGTGCATGTTTTAGTTACGGAGGGTGGATTGAATGGTGTGGGTGAGTGGGTGCCTATAACTTTCTTTGAGTATGGTTCTTTGCGGCGTATTTGGCAGTATCATTTGTTGAAGGCGGTTAAGCGGCGTTTGCCGAATTCGCCTGAGAACTGCGTTCTCATTGATAGGCTGTTTGGGGATCATAAGGAGGGTTTTTACGTGTTTGCTAAGCGTAGGGTGACTTCGCCAAGGGGGATTGCTAGGTATGTTGCTAGGTATGTGCGTCATCCTGCGGTTGCTAAGTCGCGTATTTCTGAGTTTAACCGTTTGACAAATACTGTTATGTTTTGGTATAAGGATGAGGCGTCTGGGGAGAGGAAGTTTGTTACGTTTGGGGCTTTGGAGTTTATTGGCCGGTTGGTGCGTTTGATTCCTGATCGGAATTTGAAGCTGATTCGTTATTATGGGTTGTACTCTAGGCGGACGAAGGGTAAGCTCCTGAAAGTGCTCACTCCTCTGAGCCGAGAAAAATCTTTGATTCAGCGCAAAAAGGAGGTGATTAAATGCTCCATATGTGGTCAAGTTATGGATCTTGTGGGCGTAACCAGACCCGGTTATGAAGAAGATGATTTTACGGGGTAGTCGTTAGCTTATTTTGCGCCGAAGGCGCTTTCTTGTTTGGTGTAAAGTGGTTATAATTCTTATTTTAGGATTTGGGGGCAGATTTGAGGCGTGCAGTCCTTTCTTGTTTCTTTGCAGTAACCGCCTTTCTCGAACCGGCAAACATGTCTGAGGCGACTGAAAGCGATTGAGACAAGCTCCACGTGCGGATCCTCGAGAGCGGCATTGATCTGCTTTGCGGCTCGGGATTGAACATGATAGGCGAATTTGGGTCTTCCGAAACTGTTTGATTCAGCTTTTTCCCTGGCAATGAGGCCTTCAGTTGCTGAAGAGTGTTGTTGCTAAAGCCAACTTCGTCCAGTGACAAAAAGAAGAGACACTCCTTCAAGATTCAGTGTGGAGTGTATTTGTGTTGTTCTTGTAGATGTATTTTCCATTACTCACAAAGGTTTATTAATACTTAACAAGTATTAATACTTAAGACTTAAGATGCAGTATATCTTCCACATTTTCGGCTCAGTTATGCCACTTACACACGGTCTGGAGATTACTATATCATAAATCTTAAGATATTGGCAATAAAGTGTCCAGCAAACACCAAATAACCTTCACAGGTGAACACAAATGAAAAAACAAATCTTAACACAAATGAAAAAACAAATCTTAATCACCCTTTCAGTTATCATTATTTTGACAGCGTTCTATACAAACATAGGTAACGCGTCTACACAAACGTCTCTATCGACGGCGACTTTTGGAACAACAACAATAGGCACCTCAAGCACAACCCTCCACACCGGAATACCAAGAGCAACGCAGTACACACCCACAAACTCCGGAACAGTAACCGACATCATGCTATACCTCACAACCAGCGGAACAGGCGGACACGCACAAGCTGCAATATACGCTGACAACGGAAACACCCCAGGCGCACTATTAGCTAAAAGCTCAAGCGACACAATAACATCAAACGGCTGGCACGACTTCACAGGCTTCAACGTAGCCATAACAGCCGGCACCCCATACTGGCTAGCATGCGAAACAGACAACGGCAACTTACTCTGGTACTACAACAACGGCGGCGCAAACTACTACCAAGGCAGCACCAACTCAGGATACGGAACCTTCCCCAACCCATACGTTAGAGGAACCTTGCAGGCTCCTCTGGAAACTACCAAACCAGCATCTACGCAATCTACACCACCAGCGCAAGCTCCTCTCCTTCGCCTACTTCAACACCCACGCCAACTCCAACACCTTCTCCAACTGTTTCCCCTACTCCAACTCCTACTCCTAGTTCACCATCCACGGCGACTTTTGGAACAACCACAATAGGCACCTCAAGCACAACCCTCCACACCGGAATACCAAGAGCAACGCAGTACACACCCACAAACTCCGGAACAGTCACAGATGTTATGTTGTATTTGACTATTAGTGGGGCGGGTGGACATGCTCAAGCTGCGATTTATGCTGATAGTGGAAACGTCCCTGGTGCATTATTAGCTAAAAGCTCGAGTGATACGATAACTTTGAATGGCTGGCACGATTTCTCAGGCTTCAACGTTGCCATAACAGCCGGCACCCCATACTGGCTAGCATGCGAAACAGACAGCGGCAACTTACTCTGGTACTACAACAACGGCGGCGCAAACTACTACCAAGGCAGCACCAACTCAGGATACGGAACCTTCCCCAACCCATACACAAGAAGCACCTCAGCGGCAAACTACAACCCAAGCATCTACGCAATCTACACCACCAGCGCAAGCTCCTCTCCTTCGCCTACTTCAACACCCACAACATTACACCATCACCCACACCAACACCCACAATTACACCATCACCCACACCAACACCCACAATTACACCAACACCCACACCAACACCCACAATTACACCAACACCAACAGGACGCTATTCCTACATCATGGATATTTCAGGTTCAAACTACCGAATATTAAATTCTGCCCGCTCCGTAATTTTCACAAGCACAAGTTCCAGTGCAACCTTTAATTGGCTATTAGGTTCAGGAAGAACCGCTAGCAGCGGAAGTACAGTCTACGTTGAAAACGGCGCTTACTTAGTAGATAATACATGGTACATTTATGTTAATGGTGTTACAGTGACTTTTGCCTCTACCTTGCCTACAACGCCTAATTTGATGGGTCATCTTGTTGGCTCGGGGACACCTGGAGCAGTACTAACAGCAAAAGATAATCTTAATCAAGAAGTTTTGCGAGTAACCGCAAATAATGTTGTTATTAGGGGAGTAACAATTAATGGTAATTCATATAATCAATATCAGGGAGCTGCTACTGGCGCAGACTATGGTTACCAGCATCAATATAATCAATATTCAGGCGATATGGGTCCGTATTGGTGGATAGGTGGAATATATCTTAATGGACAATACGACTTAGTTGAGTATTCAACGATTTATAATTGTCGGGAGTGGGGTGTTTATGTTGAAGGCTCTTATAGTGGTTGCCAAAATGTTGTTATTCACGATATTGGTTGGAATGGTTTTACAGCCTTAAGTTCACCGTGGAACAACATAGTAGTTGATAGGGCTTTTTGCATAAACAGTGAAATTTACCGTTGCAGCGACGCTGGATTAGATAGTCAGGCTCAAAACACCATTTTCACTGGAAACTATGTTCATCATATATGCCCAAATGGAGTTTTGAATGGTATTTATCAGCCTCATGGAAGTATGGATTCTTATTGGGCTATTGCTTGGGAAGATGGCGGTTACGGTAACAATGGAGGTACAGGTAGCGGAACATATGCACTTTGCACTGGAAATGTTGTAGATTATTGTTCTGGTGAAGAAGGAATAATTATTTTTTCAGGCTAATGGGATTATTGACTATGTCTTAGTTTCAGGGAATACAGTATCTAATTGTTATCAAGGAATTATAATTTACAGTTCATATAGCATCATTGAATATAACACTGTAAATAATTGTCTTGTTGGAGTACAAATTGGCGGTTCAGACAATTTTGGGCAATCTCAAATAGGAAATACTGTTTACGGAAACACTTATAGTGGCTGTAGAACCAACTATTTAAACTATGGAACAGGAACTATTACAACAGCACCTTAGCGCGCATGGTTGCTCCCAAATTAGTTTGCGAAGTATCTGATGCTTAGTGCTTTGCATTGATTATGCGTATTGAGGGCTGCTTGAGAAGTTAGAAGCATAATTATACATAGTTGAGAGTGAAACGTGACTTTTTGCTAATCTCCTCAGATTGTGCTGCGTGAGGCTGGCCAAGTTCTTGAGTCTGCTGAAAACACGCTCCATAACTATCTTTTTCTTGAACACTCGCCTCAACTCCTTTGGTCCATGTCTCTTATACTTTCTATCAACCCTCAAAAAACCCACAACACCTATTTTATGATTAGCGCGGCGTACTATCCCTGTACTTTTCCAAGATCTCGGCGTTGATCTAAAGGCACATCTTTAACGACTCTTGCAGGAATTCCCAGAGCAACTTTGTAATCTGGAATGTCACGAGTTACAACAGCACCTGCTCCGATCATAGCCTCTCTACCAATAATGTTACCGCCTATAATAGTGGCGTTCGCGCCTATTCGGGCACCAGACTTGATTATTGGACCTTTCCATTTTCCAGATGTCATGTACTTGTCATTTGTACTTGCAACAGCCCCTCCGAAGAAAACATGATCCTCAATTATCATGTTGCCAATGAGCTGGGAATGAGTCATGATTCCTGAATACTCGCCCACGATTGTATCATATTCAATAGTCACTACCCTTCTAATTATAGCGTTTTGCGACTTGCTCTCCACTTCAATTTCATCAGGCTATTTACAGTAGTCGCGCTTGTCCATTCTGGAACAACATGGTGGTCAATCTTTATAATAGTAGTCTTTCTGGTCGTAACGATTCTCGTGTCCATTTGGGCAACGATGGCAATTGTCTCGAAGATCTAAAGTCCTAAAAATCTGTTTATCACATCGTATCGCTGACGAAAATTCAATCTTGCACGTCTTACATTTTACATAAAGCATCGGTTGATTTGAAGGCATAATCCAATCTCTCTCAACACATTTATTCGATACCGCAGCTACAGAATTATAGAGCATCTACGGGTGGGAAAAGTTATCTAATTTCAAATTAGTGCGCATTAATTGGGCTGTAATTTCTTAATAAATATAGGCACAATCATTTGAAGTATCTGAACTGGTTTTGCGGGTACACCAACAGCAAGACAGTTTGGAGGAATATTGTTAGTCACAACAGCACCTGCCCCAATAATGCTGTTTTCACCTATTGTTACCCCAGGGAGAATAAGAACGTCGATACCTATTCTTGCACCTTTCTTGATTATTACTGGACATAAACCCTTCTTCGCTTCTTCAGATGTACGAAATATAAATGAATGTGAAAGGATTTGAATGTAACCTGCTAGAATAACATTATCTTCGATAGTTATTAGGTTCTTGAAATTGATACCCAACCATATGTTGCTACCGAATTCAAGCACCTTGCCTATGCGGATTCCAGCCTTGCGATACATTGCAATACGAAACTTCGTGATGGGGCGTACATGCCGAAGAATCGCATATTTCAGTGTTAATTATCAATATTTTGCCTACCTATTTTCCTGTGAGAAGGTTCTCTTATTTTGCTTCATCAATATGTTTCATTTATATAAACCTCTTTGCTTCCCATTTTTTATTAATGATTCTATCCAGAAATAGGGGGTATTTCCTACAAATTAATTTCATGTCAAGTTCGGTTTCAGCATATTGTCGTCCATTGTACCTTTTCAATTTGAGATCCTTCTTTGACGTCCCCTTTGCATTCAAGATCGTCTCAGCAATGGATTCAGCTGTAGGTTCACATACAAAACCACAATTGAATCTTCAACTATGTTGGATGTAAGCCATTCGTATTAAGTTTGGCTTAAGCTTTTTAAGTTGCGAATTCTGCCACATTTCCGCTGTGTGTCTAGAGGCAGCTTTGTGTAAACTCATTCCAGCTTGAAAAAGGGAGTCTCTGAAAGAGAACCAATCAAGCGGGCCAAAGAATTATTTAATTCGCCCGCGCGCCCTCTTTCAAAAGATAAATTGCGTTTTTTAGCGTTGGCAAATTATTCGTTTTCAGTAATATCTTCAGGATACTCATTATCCATTCATTTCTTGAAGCATATCTGCCGTGTTGAACCAACAGCAAATCTAAATCAAATTGCTGTTGCTGGTTTTCAAGAGCAGCAGCTTCAAAACCGGCCCAAAAAAGGTCAGTATTGTCCTGCGAGAGGTTTGAAGAATCTTTGAGTTTCGGGTTATGTTCCGACGGCAAGGACTGCATCATGTCATCCAAGAAATAATTCCATCCTGGCGGAAAATGAATTCTTTCTATGCTCTGCTTGACCTGCTATGGTCTTCTGACTTCGGAGAGATGGTTGGATAATCATTCGTTCAAGTGATGTAGTGAACGCTTCAAGCGATGGAACATGGAGATCAAACTTTTCAATTGCGATGTCATCTGATCCATTTAGAATTGGAGCTTCTGGGATGCGCACACCGATAATTGGTATACCTCGAACTCCTGCTTCTAACATAGCTGTCAGACCTCCTACTGGAAAACCTTCAACGTAGATGTCAGCACATGCATAAAAGGCATGCAATTCTGACCAATCGAGTACTCCAATTGCCTTAATTCTGCCGCCTACACGAGCGGATGCTTCGGCCCATCTCCTATTTTGTCTTGGGCCGATAGCAAATAGAACTACGTTAGGGTTTCGTCTCAGAAGTTTTTCCATAACGCTAACAAAGTCATAACCACCAAAAGGCGTATATTTAAATTGGTCTCCAACCGTGAGTAGTACAATTTTGTCTTTTTTTATGCTCAATTGTTTTCTAATAACTTCGTAATCAGAACGTAGGGTTAGCTTTTAAGAGTCGGAATGGGCAAGATTTTTGAATTCTTAATGCCACGACGACCCAGAGTTATTTTTTGTCCTGAAGGACGAAGATTCGCCACAACATCAGCCACGCTCGCTCCTAGCCAAAACGCGTGATCAGCATGATTAAGAAAAATAACAGGCGGTCCTTCTGCGACACCAAAAGCCACGATTGGTATCGCGTCAGAAGGGTGAACATGGAGAACAACTACATCTGCCCAATTTCTGCTAAGTTGACGTAGCAAAAACGAACGAGTAAGAGGATTTGATGAAAATGCCGCCAACGACTGATACTTGCCTCCGGATGCTGCTATTGACGAAGCTAAGTCGTCTGGTAAAGGGTCCTGCTGGACAGTCGTTACGACGCTATTAACGGCAGTATCAAACGTATTTTTGATCCACGCAGACACAAGACGGGTATGACCGCCATACCCAAAGGCTTCGGTCATTACATGGAGAACATGTTTCTTGTTTGTGTTGGTATGCTTGATGTGAATCTTTTGATCAATATCTCGCGCTTCCCGTTGCTCATGTAGTCTATTCGCTACCTCTAGAAGTAACGATTCCAAGGTCACACTAGTGTAAAAACCTGGATGCTTGTACAGAGCAAAATCAGCGCCGATCTGTGCCCAAGCAATTGCCGAATTTAGTTTATCGTTTTTTAATGCTATTTGGGCTCTAGAAACAGCTTTTTCAAACAGTTTTTTATTCTGGAATAGTTGTTTTGCCGGAAGCTCGTTCGGTTTCAAGGGTTTAACCACTTTTTCTTCAATTATTCTGGCGAGGTTGTCTTCTCCGACTTTGCGGATGAACCAGCTGAGCACAAACACGCTATTGGATCCACTGTTGAGCGATGCCTTTGCATTCTCATTGGCAACAAGAGTACGTACCTAAACCGTCTCGTATACCTTTAAGATACGCAATAAACAACTTTGGTCTCAAGAAAAGCTTGTTTTTCATTTGACGCAATAAGTCAGTCATGAGAAAGAAAAGATTGAAAACGAATTGAAGGCAACTCGAGTTCCTTTTCACAAATAGAAAACGGTTTCGAGTCATATAGTAAATCCTCAGTGCATTTGTTTTACTTGTTTTTATACCGGGACCTTTATGCCAGATTCTCGCCTTTGGCACATAAACCACTTTAAAACCTGCTTTCCTTGCCTTCAAACACCATTCCGTTTCTTCATAATAAGCAAAATATATTTCGTTTAAAAGACCTATCGTCTTAATCGTTTCTTCTTTTATCAGCAGGGCACAACCACTGACGTAATCAACCTCTTCAACGTTATCAAATTTTCCATCATCATTTTCTCCCCTACCAATAAGAGGTGCGTTACCGGTCCAAAAATTCACTTTGCCTCCAGCAGAGTAAATTCTATTGGGCTGCTCATAATAGTAAATCTTTGGACCAACTATTCCAATTTGCTCATCATTCTGAGATACGTTGACCAATTCTATTAAGAAGTTCGGATCAACAACTGTATCATTATTCAACAGGAGAACATACTTCGCACCGGAGCGAAGAGCCCAACGGATCCCCACGTTGCTACCACCTGCAAAACCAAGGTTTTTTTCTTCTTCGATTACGCAAACGAAATTTCCAAATTTTCTCCTTAATAATCTCCGCATCATTGCCCTTTGAGCCATTATCGATAACCACAACCGTATAGTTCGGATATACAATCTTTTGAAGAGACCTTAAGCATTCTAAAGTGTCTAGCAACCCATTCCAATTGAGTATTACAATCGCTATCTTAGGACAAACAGCCTGCATGGGAGACTTGCCTCTAAACAACATGCTCTGAAAAGATGGCCTATCTAACATATTAATTTATATATGCGCCTAGGTCAATAGCCAAGGAAATGACACCGCGTTTGAAAAGCCTTTTGAGGTAGACAGATATTGCAGGACTCATTGCCTGCTTCTGAACGGAATCTATTGTACAAAGAGTAGCTCTTTGAGCAACTAAATTGAGGTTAATTAAGCCAGTTGAGCCTCGATTTACCCTAGAACCAAGGTCTTAAGAATATAACCCGCTCTGATTTGCGTAATCGCGATGCTGCTAACGGCTTTGGGAACACCGAGACTGAAAAGAATTGAAAAAGAATAATCATATTTGCTTGAGCGCGGCGCGCGCCCCTCCTGAAAGAAAATAGCGACTCTGCAGCTCCATCAGTTTTGGCCGGGTAGACCACGGTCCTAATGTTGTATTGATGATTTTTTCAGTCTGATGCTTCTCTATTAACTTCACCAACGTTTTGAAGTAGCCTTTGTCCAATTTGCGTGCGCGCGCTAAATGAATCACGGAATGTGGCAAGACGCAGACATTGCGACCTTTTTGAGATTTTGACAATGAGTAATCTACACCATATAAATGCCAATTGTCACAAGTAGTTTCATCGAATTTTGAGTTTGCAAAAACTCTGGAAGGAATTATCAAGAGCAGCTCGTCAAGCGTTCTCGTTGAAATAACTTCAGACGTGCATTTATCCAACCAAGGTTTTTTTTCACGCCCTTGAAAAACATTTCCTCGGGCATATCGATTATACCATACTTTAATCAAGTTTAGTTTTTCAAGCAGGTAGAATCTCGCTAATACCTCAAAATCATTTATAAACGTCGGTTGAAACATGCCTGCAACACCAGCAATCCCGAGGTTAGAGACTGTGGAAAGCGAATCCTCAACTTCTTTCAACCAATTATGGCAGGGCAGCAAAACGTCCTGATGAATAAACATTAAATAGTCACCCTTGGCTTTAGCGCTTCCTTCATTATAAGCTTGAGCAGCCGACCTGTAATAGGAGTCTTTGTTGTCAATCAAAACCAAATCATAGCGAGTATTCTGACGGGACAACCCACTTAATAAGAATTCTTTTGCGATGACATCGTTATTAATTATGGAAATTATAGATATCATTTCTTTCACCGAATTGAATTAAAGTAATTCAAAATAAGCAAAGCGATCTTCTTTGTTCGAAATTTTGAGGATTTTAAGCAGGGCTGGCTGCCTGCAGTTTTGATTCAGTTTAACAGTTGGGCAAAACACATAATGTCCGCTGTAAAGGCAAGAGCCAAGCGCTAAAAAGACGAATATGGCGACAGTAAAAAGTCTTCAACAGTTGTTTATTTATTCTTTTTTGACGCCGAGCAAAATTTTTATTTGTGGTGAATTAGTGTCTAGTTTTGGGTTCAGATTTTGAACAGAGTTGTTGGCACGCACTCTTGTATTCTTAAAAGTGTCATTTAATTCTTCTTATCCAAAAACTACCTGGTCCTGCCCAACTCTTATCTAATCTATATGAACTAAGAGATGTTTTGAGGTCGTCGAGATGTTCTGAGTGCATATAATTTCCAGCCCATAATACTTCAAAACTGTCATTAAAAGCTAGAAATGCTTGAAGCAAGTATTGTTCAGTCCAGAAAATGTGTTGTTTCAGAACGCAATATTTAGGATATTCTGCTGGCGAAAAAATGTCATGACTGTGGACGATTACTCCCTTGTTGATTCTTGGCAATATTTCAAGATATTCATACTGAACATCACTCCCTATTGTCAAGACGTGACTTGAGTCAATAAAAAGAATGTCATTCTCTTCTAAATTTTTGAACTCCTGCCATGGTATATCTTGAACTTTTTTAGATATTAGTTTGGAGAGGCCTGGAAACCCAGTTTGAACAGTATTATTGGGATATG
Organism: Candidatus Bathyarchaeota archaeon; assembly: GCA_963831865.1. Lineage (GTDB taxonomy): Archaea > Thermoproteota > Bathyarchaeia > Bathyarchaeales > Bathycorpusculaceae > Bathycorpusculum. The sequence continues at coordinate 19,405 of CAWHSP010000052.1, forward strand.
GGTCGATTACCACCAACTCACATTCATAGTTTTTTTCTTCCTCTTTATTCTTTAGAATCGCTTGTGCGGACAAATAAGTTGAATTTCCAGATCCAATTTCAAAAATTCTTTTTGGCTTAAAATAGCGTATCATGCAATAAAGAATTTCTCCGTCTCCCGATTCAAAGCAACCATTATTTATGTAATATTCATAGGGTTTCAAGTTTTGATCCCAATTAAGTGGCAAACGATCATATTCATTCTTAAATTTGGATGCAAAATCAGAAAGAAGCCTAAGTTGTCCTTGTTCATTCAAATCAATTCCAATAAGTTCAGAAGGATTTTGCCATAACTTATTGTTAAGTGTTCTCGAATCAGGAATCGGCTCGTAAAAACTATTACGAGTAATGTGAAAGCCCAAAGCTTCAAATAAAGGGAATAATCTCTTTAAAAATCCTTCACGCAATTCGCTTTTCTCCACTTACGTTTATCTTTAATTTAAAACTTTTCATTATTTTCTTTTGGTTTGCTTTTTAACGAATAATTTCCATCTTTAGAATACAGAAAGTCTTTTGCTAATTTATGTCTTTCTTAAAGTCTTCAAAGGATAAATTGCGTTTTTTAGCGTTGGCACATTATTCGTTTTCAGTAATATCTTCAGGATGCTCATTATCCATTCATTTCTTGAAGCGTAGCCGCCGTGTATAGCCAACATCAAATCTAAATTAAATTGCTTCTGCTGGTTTTCGAGAGCAGCAGCTTCAAGACCCGCCCCAAAAAATCCCGTGCGCATGGAAGCATGAAGTATTATGCAAATTTAGACGAAACTCGCCGCTAAAACGCGTTCGTCAAAGAAGCTCATTTCGGGTTCCAGATAAGCAAAAACGGACTTGTAACCGCCTGTGGGAAGCTTGATTTTTTACTTTTCCCTTCTCTCTCACGTCTGCCTTCACGCAGATCCATTATTAGCTCGCTACCCAAACAAAGGAATAAGTCAAGAGTTTTGAATTAGTTTTTCTGTCGAATTCTTGATAATCGTTTTAAAATTGAAAGAATTTCAGTTAATGCCTAATGTCCATTGTACTCACCAATTTTCACCTGCAAGAATTCCACTATATAATTCGTTGTAACGTTCAGCCATGCGCTCTTTACTGAAGTTTTTGGCATTTTCGAGACAACGGGTAGGAGGAATTGAATCAACACTTTTGACCGCAGAGGCTAAAGCATCTATTAAATCACATTTTGCCGTTATCGTAAGGAGCGCGTTGCGAAATGCTCTGGGAGTTATTTCTTTCTTTAGAGCATCACAAACTATTCCGCCTCCTTGGACAAACTCTTCGACACCACCGTCGTTTAAAGCAACTACAGGCGTTCCGCAAGCCATCGCTTCAAGGGGAACAAGAGGGCAAGGGTCACCCCACGCTGAAGTGAATAATAAGGATTTCGCGTTTTGCATCAACTCTATTTTTAATTCTTGAGATGCGTCAGGATAAAGCCTAATCTGTTTTCCATCACACATTTTCTTGATTCCGGCAACATATGATTGATTTGAAACAATAGACTTACTGGTAGCCCCAACAATATCCAAATTCATATTCAATCGTTTCGCTACTTGGATAGCTAGATGTGGTTGCTTCCCCGGATGAATTCCGCCAACAAAAAGCAATCTATCACTTTTTATCTCTTTGAACTCGTACCTATCAAGGTCCACGCCGTTGTTGACCCATTTGCTTTTGTAGCCCTCCGTTTCATGGACTCGAGTCATCCATTTTGATACTGTAATGAGGTTAAGATTAGAGCGCGCGCGCAAATCTCTTATGAGATTGTCCTTCAAGAAAGGTTTGTAATCCCCAGATCTAAGAAAAGCGTGCAAGTCGTGCGCTATTAAGCGCGCCTTACCAAAGTTAAGCCCGCCATGCTGTGTGTGACAAACTTTCAATTTTCTGTTGTTACTTTTAGCCAAGTACTCAAAGCCGAACCAGTTATGACCGTGAACAAGATCAAAGTCATGCAGCATATCTTTATAAAAATGATAGGCCCGCCTTTCTTCTTCGAATTGATTTACATGGATTCCTGTTTCCAGTGCAGGCGGTCCTAATTCTACAAGATGGCAACCTGGTATTCTTGATCCATCCGCGGCAAAAACAGTCACATCATGCCCTAATTTAACCAATACTGATGCAAGGTCAGCAACTACCTGTTCCAAACCGCCGTAAGTTTCTGGGGGAGTTTTAAGATAAGGTGTAGAAATGAGAGCTATTCGAAATCTTGTCTTAATCTTCAATTATCTAACCTCCACTTTTTCAAATATGTCGGATGGAGTCTGTAATGGACTTTTTTTATGAAGGGATTTTGACCATGCTTAAGGACGGCAAACCCAGAGGTTTCACCGCTCTGTTGACTGAGGTAGGTTTTAGCCACAACACTCTGCAGCAGCATCTCGAAAGGTTAACGGCTAAAGGGTCTCGTTGTTAGAGAAAAAGTGGCTGCAAATGGTTTTGGAAGACCCAAATCATGTTCAATCCCGAGCCATAAAGCAGATCGACGCCGCTCTCGAGGATCCGCACATGGAGCTTGTTGCCATCGCTTTCAGCCGTCTCAGACATGTTTGCCGGTTCGAGAAAGGCGCTTACTGCAAAGAAACAAAGAAGAACCGTACGCCTCAAATCTGCCCCCAAATCCTAAAATAAGAATTATCCACTTTACACCAATAAAGGGACAAGCCAGCGCGCTTTGAAGCGCTCTATTTATCGCTTAGATTTATAAATTTATTCGAAACACTAAAAAAGCGCCTTTGGTTAACAGACCTCACAGAAAAACCATTAAGCGCCGAAGAGTTAACAGAACCGCTGTCGGAATTCTATAATAATTCCAATGTGATGGACCACATTTCATTCTTCAACTTCTACAAAAATTACCTTGAAACGGCAGTAGTTCAGCCAGCTATACAAAATGGTTATTCTTTAAGTCAAGTAACAATTGGAGAATTCGGGCTTTGGACTGGAACAGGCTCTGACCAAAGACTTACTGGCGTTACCTTCACTAACGCAGAACGGGAAGCCTACTTTAAGCAGTTTTTAATGTCGCATTAGCTGATGGCATCCAAAACATTTTGTTCCATACTTTCTTCGAGTCAATTGACGATGGAACCTATTTAACACCAAATTACCGCGCGATTAATTCTAACAGTTCCACATTTGATGATCCAAATCTATCTAATACCATTATGTCATGTCAACTTTCTAACGTTACACTTGTAGAGGTCTGCTGGAAACGCTTTTACCCCTCTATGAAAGCGTAAATTGTTAAACCAGTCTCTGTACTCGCATATTTGACCTTTAATCCATCCAGGGAACTTGCGCAGTGGATTAATGAATTCTCGATTAAGGTTTTGGATGCATCGCTCAACCTTACCCTTGTCCTGAGGATAAGAAGGATGAGCAAACTGAGCCTCCACCCCATGCTGACTACACCAGTTCTTCCATTGCTCCTTAAACTGGCTGCCATGATCAGACAAAATAGCCTTCGGAAACCCCTTCTACCTCTCCAAAACAGCCACTGTTTGAGCCGTCGTGAGCTCATGATCAAACTGCTCTGCTGCAATAATGAACCTACTATAGTCATCAATGCAAACCAGAAACCAGTATTTCTTACCTTGTACGCTAAATGGACCTTTGAAGTCTATCTGCCAAAGCTCGTCAGGTTCACTAGCCCTGAAGAATTTCCAGCGTTTAAACTCATGCTGGTAGCCGTTTTGATTGTTCCTTGCGAGGACGCTGTTTATGGTTTCTCTGGAGAGCACTACACCTTGAATACAATTCACAGATTCCAAAATGAAGCTAGGTAGGTTGCATAGGCCTTGTTGTATGCGGGCTGTTCCCCATTTAAAAGTGGTTCTCAGTTTCAAAATTGAAAGCTCAACTTCGAATGTAACTTTGCTTTCTTAGGCTGTCTGGGCTTGTCTTTGAAGGTTTCCAATCCACGATGCTTACCCCTTCTTAGCCATCTGTAGACGGCTTGCCTGGAGGTGTTAAACATTTGTGCGATGCGGCTGACTGTTAAATCTGTCTTGGCAAGCACTCTGAAGGCTCCCCTAATATCAGGAGATAACCTCACAATATCACCAAACAAACAATTATGCCTGCACTAAGAATAAGAGTGTAACGTTAGAAAGTTGACATGACACATTAGCAACGCTTATAACCCTTAGATCTTAATCGCCGGGCTAGCCGCATTATCGGACATGATGTAATTAATCCCTACTCTTAGTGTGCGGCTGAACACGCTTAGACTCTCTTTGATTCAAAAGCTTACCTAAAAATTGGAGGTATTTCTTGCAAATTAAGTTGATGTCAAGTTCGGTTTCAGCAAATCGTCTTCCATTGTGCCCTTTCAAGCGAAGAACCTCCTTTGGCGTCTCCTTTGCTTTCAAAATAGTCTCAGCAATGGATTCAGCTGTAGGTTCGCAAACAAAACCGCAGTCAAATCTTTCAACTATGCTGGCCGTCTCATCAATTCTTGTTACGATAACCGGCTTGGCTAACGCCAAAAACTCCGCAAATTTCGAAGGAAAAATTGCACGATTGCAACCTGCCATGGATGGAATTATCAAGATATCCGATTTTCGCAATTCGGAGAGAAGCTCATCCTTCGGCAACCAATCAAGTAGTGTCGCTTTCTCTTTTAATCTGTTTAGGATTTCTTTCTTTATGGCCAAGTCTTCTTTACGAAAACCGAGAAACTTGAAATAAACATCTTTGCTACGCAGAATTTCTGCCGCCTTTACCAAGTTTTCAATTCCTTGATATTTAACATATGAACCCGCATAAGTTACAGTGAAGCAATTCTCGCGGGTATTGTTCACAGTCTCCTCTTGTGACCCAAATGACTCCAAGTTTACGCCATTCAGAATAACCTCAATGTATTCATCTCTGATACAGCGATTTCGTCTCAGGAGACGCTGCTTGAGCCCTGGTGACGCAGCTGAGAAATAGTCGATGCCATTAAATCCCACGTATTCCAGCAAACGCATCTCGAACTCTATGAAATATCCTGCAAGGTCAAATCGTCCTTTCCTTACTAGACGACATTCAGCCAAGGCATCATTATGCACATCATAGACCAACAAAGTACCAGTTCTAAGTAGAGGTTTTGCAAGTGCAAGAACGTAAGCTGAACCAGCTGCTTCAGCTATCACTACGTCAAATTGTCTTAGATACCGAAGGATAAATGGAATATTAAGCGGGTGAAGCAGTATAGGAGAATGAATAGAGAGATCCCCTAAGAAGAGCAGACTGGTATCAGCACCTAATTGCCTGCAATGTCGTTCATTATTGGATATCCTTTGAATGTAGGCGTTTGAAGTTGAATTTTTGCTCTCGAGAGACACGAAAAGTATCCGCATGAATACATACCAACCGTATTTGGCGCTATAAAAATTTATCTTCGTATAATAAAACTATCTGTTGCTGGCAGAATCATCCCAGTTCGGTTTCTTCTTTTTGCCAAGATTTCTCTAAGGTTTCTTGCATTGAGGAACCAAGCGGAAAGATATACCGATATTCTATTTCGCGAGTCTTTTCTAATTTCCAATCGAAATAAAAAACGTTTCTGAAACCCACTTTTTAGTTCACAAAGTCAAGACGCAAACTCTTGAATCTCGTAAACCGAATGACATACAAACCATCCTGCTGAGAAATTTAACAACATTGATCTTATTTGATTATTCCAGTTGGGGAAGCAAGATAATCTGACGTTAGTTCCAGCAACAATGCTCCAAGCAATGAACAACTGTCACGCTCAAAGCAGTACACACTTTATATTCCGCTCTCTTGGCTAAACAAAAATCCTACTCCCCTTCTTGAAAGGGAAAAAACTTTACCTAAGTATCTCACAGAAACCGTTGTTGTATATTACACTTAATGGTTGTGAAGCTAATGTGTTTGAGGCATTATATACTTTAGAATTGTATACGAGTTCATCGTAAACTGTGTACAACTCTGCAAGATATATAAATTGGCCATGCTGTGGTGACGTCGTATTATCCAGTAGATATATATGGTCTATGTCAGATTCCGCCATAGGCAACTAAATTCAAACCAACGCTCGTATCAGCATATACCACCAAATTTGGACTTGTTAGTATTCTGAGATAACCATTCTGCACTACTCACTTGCGGGACTGTTACATAATAAAAGTCAGAATATAACCTAGAACCAAGCCTGTATCTGCTCAAGGGTATAGACCAACTTTCTTCACCAGTAACCTCGTAGATTAAATTAGTTTGGAACAGAAAATAAGAGCCAAGCAGCAAAGTCATTAAGATCAGACTATAGATTTCCGTTTTTCTCTTGGCAGCAACTCCCAAAAGCTTTGCAGCAAATCTAAACAGCCCTATGCACCCTATGGCAAAGAGAGGTGCTAAGAAAAACAGCAGTACGTGATAGAATCTCGAGATAGCGAATGAGCTGGCAAAAAATGGCAGCAAAATACACATTACTAGTAATAGCAGGCTTGCTAAACAGGGAATGAAGTATTCAAAATCAAAATCTTTTTTCTTTCGTTGGAGTAATAATACAAGAAAGCCAATTATGATGAAGAATTCGGTTGCATAGGCAATTGCGCTGCTAACGCTGACTAAAGGTGATGAAGCCGGCGCTAGTCCTATCCCCTGCATTACGGCTCGTTTCTCTGGATGCAGGATTGAAAAAGTCGCTAAAACCACCAAGGATATGCTTTACACTTGCGGCTAATACTCGATGAGGGTTGCAGAAGAAACTGTAAAAGCAAACCACGAAAACATTAAAACAAGAAAATAAACAACCATGCTCAAACTGAGGTGTCTGCTTGGTTTCTTGGTAAAGTACTCGAGCAGCCACATTAGTGAAATGTAGAAAGCAAATATAAGAGCAATTGAATAATGCGAGACTATTAAGCAGAAACCGAAAATCACAAAAAGTATTTTTACATTTTTAGAGCTGAGACTTTTAGAAAAAAGGATGAGAAACAACAGGACAAAAAAAACCTCGGCAATCATCTGTCTTGCCAGACCAACCATATCTGTATAGAACGTAGTTTGGCTCATAAAGAGAAAAACCGAAAGGAAAGCCACTGCAACTCCAAATTTCCCTCGCCACAACAAATAAAGCGCCAAAGGCACAAACGCAAAAATTAAAGGATAAACTATCTTGAAAACCCAAGTGATATTCATGTTCAAAATGTTTGAATATATCGTTGGAAGAATGGTAACGCTAAGCATACTGTAGAATCTACCTGAAGCTCATATCAGTGAAAGAAGCAGTGGAATTCCAGAATCCAGTGCTTTGGGTTAAAGTTGCAACATAGTACTCAATTTTTATGTCGGTTCCTTGCACATAATTTGATATGAGCGAGCAATGAAATAGTAAGGTAATCGCTATCACGAACACTATTATCAAATAAAGTTTCGGAGTAATCAGCCGCTTAGAAAAAACCGCTACTACAAATACTGCTAAAACCGTCAATAGAGCCAAAAGCAAGATGGAAGTGTTTCCAGTTATGTTCGCGAAGTAAGCGCCCACGACACTCAAAACTGGAAGCAAACATAACACAAAAAGCTTCAAGAAAGTGCCCTTTTTTAATCCAATCGGTTTTAAATCCTGCGAATCCTTGAAATAGCACGCCAAAGCCCCCAGAAGCACAAAACCACTCAAAACCAAAACCAATAATGAAGGCTCTAGTGGCTGCCTAATACCGGCAAGCAAACCTAACTCATTTACAACTAACCCCGCCAGCATTACAAAAGCTAAACTTAGCCCTACCGAAAAAAGAACTGTCTCAGCCAGTCCCAGATTATTCTGTTTAAGCAGCTTCACAATGACGAAACCGGGTATGAAAGTGAGATAGAGAAAACCAATGACTTGCCGAGCAACTGCAATGTCAAAAAAGAAAGATAGGTAAAGCGCTACTTGAAGAACTAGTATAATTGCCACAAAAGAAGGCAACTTTGAAAATACCGCTGATGATTTGTTCAAGTAGGCACCCGCCAATTTATTAATACAAAAATACTGCTGTTCCAAGACCAACTAAGTTCTTGAAAATTCGTTGTTTCACTCAATAAGAGATGTGCGCATAGTTAGGTTGCTATTTTACCGTTTTTAAGAATTCTGCGATGTCCGAATGCAATAGCACCCGATAGGACGGCTAAAAACAAAGATAAATATATCTGCTAAATGCAAAACTCCGAGTGGCACCCGCATCAACCTCAACTGACCCCGCTCCTTCAAACTAATTTGCTTGCTGTGGAAATTCGGTTGTTACTGGTTTGAAAAGATTCTCTAAAGTTTGCTTCTTTGAGTTAACTTCGTCGATAATTTTCGACGCGTGCCAAGTTAATACTGAGTAGACTACAATAGCTTTTCAAATTCTCTTAAATACTCCCGGCCTATTTCTGTCCAGTTATATTTCTCCTCGACAATTTTCCTGCCCCTATTACCCATAGCGTTCCTCACAGAAGGAGATTGGAGGAGGCATAACAACGCGTAAACCAATTGATCTATGTTAGCTGGAGCAACTAATATACCGTTCTCATTGTTTTTAATAACTTCCGGTATCCCTCCCACTTTGGAAGCCACGACGGGTTTTCCACTAGACATTGCTTCTAAAGCGACAATCGGAAAATTCTCCTGAAGCGAGGGAAGCACCACAACGTCTGATGATGCATAATATTGTGGCATTTCGTAGTTTGGTATGCGACCAACCAAAATAACATTTTTCTGGATATTAAAACTTTTAATTGTTGAAATCATTTGTTCTTTGTACTTTGCTTCTATTCCGACAACCAGTAATTTTACATTCGGCACTACTTTCACTATTTCCTTCAGAGCAAGAAAAACAACCACGATACCCTTAAGGACTAAGCCGCCGCCGACGGACTAGAATCAGCTGCGAGTTGCCTATTGTATATTTTTTCTTAATTTGCTCCCCCGAGATTTCAGGACTAAATTTATCACTGTCGACACCATTATAGATTATTGATATTTTTCCCTTTGGGATTTGGTGTTGGTTCAGATAGTATTCCCTTGTTTTTTTAGAAACCGCTATAACTCGATCCGAGACGTTTATGTCCAAATAAGTGCCTACTAATTTGATGGGCACGAGGCAATATTTGACCAGCCACTCGTCCAAACTTGGTCTAGCGATTGACAAACCATCAAAAGCAAGTGAACGCGTAGCTTTAGCCTCATTCAAGTATTCAGAATGCAGAGTCGTAACAATTTTGGGTTTTGTTCGTAAAAATAAGAAAGGAGCAAAACCCATCCCGCTCTCCAAATGGAGATTTAGTATGTCAAAGTCCATCTTCTGAATTTGCTTAAAATAGTAGAAAGGACTTAATGGAAAAAACAGCCGTTTGCCATAGGGTGTTCTTATTGTGAAAGGATATCTTTGATCGTTTTCACCGCAAGTAAAAACAAAAGCTTCCAAACCTTGTTCGAGAAAATACTTCTGAAGGTTATAAACTACCTCGCCAGGTCCTCCAATTGACGTTGGAGGATAAATGTTAGTAACAAGACAAATCTTCAAATGACATTACCTGGAATAAATCGGATTATTCTTGGGAGTTGTATAAATATTAACAATGAAGTTATCCAATGTGCTTTTGAACATTTACTTATTAGCTGATTACTTCAAGACATAGAAAAATCAGGTAAAAATAGGCTGTTGTAAATCTATCTGGATCTATTAATGAGATGTTGGTAATAACTTTTTGTCTCTTCGGCCACTTTATCCCAACTAAAACCCTCTGCAAAGATTCTAGCTGACTGGGATAGTTGTTTTCGCAAAACTGAATCTTCTAGAAGCTTTTTCAGACATACACTCAAAGTGCGGTAATCGCCAGCAGGAAATATTAAACCATTAACTCCGTTGGACACCGGGTTTAAACTCTGAATTTCAGAGTTCACAACTGCGGCTTCGTAGGACATTGCTTCTAGCAACGTAAAAGGAAAACCTTCATAATCAGATGTTAGGACGAAGATGTCTGCTGCTTGATAATATAAATTCTTTTGCTCCTCCGAAATCCAACCGGGAAGTTTGATTACGTCACTAAGGCCGTACTTTTGAGTAAAGTTAAGTATATTTGGTCGATCAGGTCCATCGCCTGCGATGACTACATTGTAATTGTTCAGTCCAACATCATTCAAAACTTTTATGGCTTTAACCAACAGGTCGAGACGTTTTCTACTGACCATTCGAGCTACGCTGAATATAAGAAAATGCTTTGGATCCAATCCTAGCATTTGCTTTGCCTTAAACTTATCTGCAGATTTTTTGAGGTCTGGAAGTTCAACACCATTTCGAATAATTGTAATCTTTCTTTCATTTGCTCTATAAATTTTTAACAATTCTTCTTTAACTTGCGGAGTAGGTACAATTAATGACCTACTAGAAGATATACTCATGAATTCCAAATAAAAGCCCAACAAAGAATAGAAAATTGTTCGTTTTAAACTGGAAGCACTAAAAGAACGACCTAGAATAGCACGAATCTCGCCAAAACTAGTATCATGAAATGTAGTTACTTTCACCTTCGAACCCATTTGTCGAATAAATGCTCCAACGTAAGGCTCCTCAACGTGAATGACATCAAATTTTTCCTTCTTCATCAATCTTTTTGCTATTCTTGAAAAACGTATGATATCTATAGGAATCTTCGCATCTAAAGCAATTGAAGAGTCAGATCTATCGATAATGGAACTTGACGGATTGACAAAAATTATGCTGTCATTTGAAAGTTTTTCGTCTCCAAAGGATAAAACCTTGCAAGATACACCGAGTTTCGAAAGGTGTTTGATCAAGTTAAATGTGTGAACTGCCACGCCCCCCACTACAAAAGGAGGGTATTCCCTCGTTAAAAACAAAACTTTCATTAGTAACACCCGAATTGTTTTTTTATACAGTTTTTAGAACATTGCTCTTGAGCTTCTGTTCCAATATCTTAAATGTCTCGTAGGCTTGCTGTTCTTTTGAAATACCAACGACAACATGAGTTATCTCCGGAAGATCAGCCAAATATAGCATTGCTTCTGAAGGTCTAAGATATCCCGCTGCTAAAGATGCTCATCGCAATTATTTCGGCTTGCGGTATTTCTTTCAAAGTTTTTTCACATTCAGCTTGGGAGGGATTCATTTGAAAACCTATTTTGTTAAATGAACTGGTAATGATTAGTTTGTTCATGTCAATGTGCCATTCTTTAAACTTTTGAACAAGATATGGAAAATTTCTTGTTTCAAATCCTGGTCGAGTTTTGGACTTTGAGAAGAATTTAATGTAATATTTGAAGAACCAATCTAAATTGAGAGCTAAAGCCATGTCGGTTATCACTTCATGAAGCAAAACCGACTTCAAGTTTGCGTCTTTTCCAGCAGCAGATTTTATTCGAGAAATCTCATAAATAAGATATATCTTCAGAAATGCTGATGGATTAGCTCTTAGTAGACCTATCAAATTGGTGCAATAGCAATAAATTTTTGGAAAAAATAATCTGTCGAGCGACTTTTTTGGCTAAACCAGAAATACCTCCAATTTCGTCGCTAATCGGACGTACTCATAAGCGTAAGGCACAATTGCATACAATTCAGGTTTTTCTTCGAGATTTAGTGCACTTCAAAATTGAAAGAGTTGTTTCACTGACGGAAAACATAAAACCGTTAGCACCATTTTGAAGAGAAAGCTTTACCAATTGGGTGGCATATTCTGTACGTTGGATGGATTATCTATTATTGATCGTTCACGTGCTCTTTGTTGAGAAAGGTGACTTATGCCATGGAAAGCGTTGTCACCGACTAATAATTCTAATTGTCGTTTACTCATTAGCTTTGCACCTTACCTGTTCAAGTAAGTAATCAACTTTTGTTGCTGTTTGAAAATTCGGTTCGGATTTGCCATTAAAAATTATTGACTTGATAAAATGTTCATTTTCCCTGAAAATATTCAGACTCACCCAACAAGAAAGCGACATGATCATCAAGGTCTTGCCGGTACCAAGTACCGGAGGCTGTGCGCTGTCTAAAGCAAATACCAATTCATCATCATCAACTTTTATAGTACCTTTGGTGCCACGAATCATTAATCCAAATTCAGGCATACGATACCCCTCTTTAACCCAAGAAACATCAAATTTGCCTTTAAAATTATTCGACGCAACAACTTCAAAGTGCACAGAATCGGATTTTGTGAGCAAGTTGATGATGAAACCTTAACTGAGGAAAGTAAATCTCCGAAGAACCAAAGGGCTAAATCAGATACGTGAGAACCTAAATCTTCAAGAACTCCACCTCTGGCACCAGAAACTGAATCTCTCTGTACTCCAAAAAAATCAGAAGAATAAGCGTAAGCATCAAAAGAAATCACAGAACCTAATACTCCTTGATCCAATAATTCTTTTGCTTTACGAAATGTAACCGAAAAACGTTTCATGTACCCCACCATAGTGTGTCCTTTTGAGTTATCTGCCAGACTGACATAATTCTTCAGACTGAGTATACTTTGAAGATAAAGTCTTTTCAACAAACACATTACGAGCAATATTCTTTAGCATAAATCTCTTTCACAATGCCATAATGAGAGGGAATAGGTGTAGTAACATATATCACATCAAGATTTAGGTTTGACATTTCGTCCAATTTATCGGTAACTAAAAGGTCCTTTAAGAGTGCTTTTTGCAAGTTTCCGCATAAGCCAGCTCTTGTCACATAATGCAGCGAGTTGAACATTGGGCATAACACTAAGGAGGGCTGTATGGAGCAAACCCATTTTTCCTAATCCTACTATGCCAACTTTCAGTTTTTTATCACTTGTTCCCATATTTCAACAACGCCTTTAATTCAAGACTGATATTCCACAAACTAAAATTATTAATTAAATCTAAAACGCGAAAATTTATCACACGGCTCTTGTGAGATTTAATTGAAGATTTACAAAACGGCCATTAAAAGAAATCGAATTGGATGAGCTATTGTAAAGCCACAGTTCAATGAATAGTTGATATTTGAATGCCGTGCTATTTGAATTCCACTTGGAGTGTTTATCTACATTAAACGCAACATTATTTATTTTTAGAGTCTTGATTTGTGAATTATTTCCTGAAATTGAAGCACTAGAAACTGAAAAAACGCAGGGACTTTCCCAATCTAAGGCTATCTTGTATAGAAACCCTATATTCATACAAGGGTGAAAGAGAACTTGGCTTCTCACGGGTCGGTGAAAGATCAGTCTCATTACCCAACTTTACATATAAAACATAGTAACCTGAAGAACCCAGGTTGATTTCCAACGCCGACATAAACTGAGTAGTTCTGGGAAACTGCAATGTTAAAGGGGTAATTTGCAGCCGATTTTTCTGGACCTAAAAGATATAGCTCAGAAAACTGCTCCCCCGGAGGCGCTTGAATAAGATCCGCAAGAGCAGGACTCGCAATGAGTAAAACACCAATTAAGCCCACGGCAACAAATACAAGTTTGTAACCTTCAAAATTCATTGGACTGTTCACCTCAGGTTTTGCTTCAGATAAACTATTAATGTAATTTCGTTTGAACCGTCGCCAAACCAGAAATAAAACCAAAACAAATACGAAAACAGCAATTATTGTAAAGGCTATGGTGGACCAAACGGTGTTTTGACCAGAAACTAAAGCGGTTTGTTTAGCATCTTGAGCCGAGGTTGTGACTTCTTGTGCAATTGGGAGTACACTGTCTGCTTGGGCCGCGGCAGCTTTAGAATCTCCGGTTCTGTTTGAGTTTTCTGCTTGAGCCAAGATGTTTGCAGCATTATTTAGCTGAGCCAGCAATGCAGTGACGTTTGCGCCTGCTTTTTCAGCGTCCAAAACAGCGTTAAAAGCCTGCTCGACAGCGGTGTTGGCTGCCTGAAGTTTCGACCCGGTTTGGTCAGTTTGAGCAAGAACACGATGAACACCGTAAAAGCAAGAGCTAAGCGCCAAGAAGCCGAATAATGTGACAAAAAGAAGTTTGCAGCTGTAATTTATTAGTTATTACCTCCAAGCCAATTGTTGCTTTACATTAGAGTAGGTTTGAGATTTCAGGCAGAGTCATCAAGGCTTTGGATTCGGTATTTATTGTAAGAACCAATGAATTTTCTTACAAATTCTTGGAGCCAGGGCATTTGTTAGTTTGCTAGTTTACCGTTTTTCAGAATTCTTCGATTTCCGAATGCACTAGCACCCGACAGGCACGGCTAAAAACAGCGATAAATATAGCTGCTAAAAGACATACAGTCCAAGTGACATCCACATCAACCTCAACTAGACCCTGCTCCTCCAAATTAACTTGCTTGCTGTGGAAAATCGGTTGTTACTGGATGAAAAGATTCTCTAAAATTTGCTTCTTTGAGTTAACCTCGCCAATTATTTTCTCAGCGTGCTTGTTTGTCTTTGAATACTGCCTGTAAGCGTCCAAAAAACTCTTTGCCCTTTGACGTTAAATCATAGCAGCTGGGTTTCATCCTCGAAACAAATCAAACGACGCGCCACTCATCTCCGCCAAATACTTCTGCAACACACGAAAACTCAAATTAGCCTGATACATTATCTGAGTCTTCTTAGGTTTTCGATTAGCTACCATAAGGATGTCGGCTATAATGTCCAGTTTACATCTATAACTACCCAAATCTATTCCTCAAAAAGTTTTTTAGAATTTTCCTTTATCAAAATCAAATTCTCGTTGATCAGACTTACCTCTAACGAATCCCTCCCTGACAGGAGCAGATACGAATAAAGACTCGCCTAACCCAAGCGCACCATAGTTCTCCTTACATCTTTTCGAATTCTGCCAAATGTAATGTAAACTGAAGACAGACAAACCCATACACTTTATAGAACAAAATTAACTTGTTCTGCAACAGTCAAGGCTTGTTATCTATCTTAAACATCAGTTGATAGAAAGCAACTTTCCTTACATATAACTTTTATTCAAAATAAAACTATAGTAATTCAGAAGTTGAAAAACAGAAAAATACTTTTGAACCCAGTTTGCAAAGAAACTATAGACTAAACCGGTTTCTTTCAGGATTGGTGTGTTGTTTCCAGCAATTTACGTTTTAGAATTTCATATTTCATATAAAAGAAGACAAAAAAACAGTTGGAAGCGGTAAAAAATTGTCTTAGGAAAGTCTTGTTACTGTTTTCATTTATAAATTCTAACATTATGCGTTTAAAAATTTCTGCTCCATTTTTAACGCCTAGTTTTTTCTGACCTAGTCTTTCTCGATAATTAATGGGAACCTCCACGATACCAAAGCCTTCACGTTCTACATGATGATTAAGCTCAACCTCAACATCAAACCCCTTGGACTGCACCTTCCAGTTTCTAAGAATCTCCGCTCGCACAACCCGTAACCCAGTCAGCGGATCAGTTAATGAGACGCCATTTAACAAGTTGTGGGTAAAAGCTATGAGCCGGTTACCGACATAAAAAATGCTACTTAAAGCTGATTTTTCTTCGTAGCCAATAAACCGGTTACCGCAAACCATGCCTACATTAGGAGCCTTCTCCAAAATCCGAATCATCTCAGGAACATAGCCAGCTGGATATGTGTAATCTGCGTCCGTTAACACAACATAATCAACCTCTGGATCGATGTGTGCAATGGCTTTCGCTACTGCGTCACCTTTACCTAATCCGTCTTGGACAAAGATTTCAGCACCCATATTCTTAGCTACTTCTACAGTTCGATCAGTGCTTCTTCCGTCAACTACAAGAACATGAGGATACTCAAGAGTATCCATAAGCTCAGCAATCGTGAGCCCTATGCCTTCTTCCTCATTCAACGCAGCTATTATGATCTGCGTCGAAGGGATACTCTGTGTTTCTCCTTTTGCCAAAATATTCAACACTCTTCAATTACGATACCTGATGATGAACTCTTATTTAAAAACATATTGAAAAAAAGGAAATATATCAACGCTTTCAACTCTAACTTTCTATCATGCCTCAATCCTTCAGCTTCTCCGTTTATGTTAAGTCGTATACTTCTGTTCTGGAGTCGGCACAAAGGTGATTAGTTCTTTTTGAACGGACGATTTCAGTTTTGGCTTTGCTGATTCTCTTTTGAATCCGACAAAGTAAAGCCCCCACCAATAAACCAGAGAAAGACAGCCACCGGCATTACCAAGAAAGATGCAGCTCTATTTCGCCTTGGTATAAACTGCTACTGGCACAAACGCCTAATAAGACTTCATAGCACGCATGAATATATCTCCCAATTATTATAGGTGCTTTCAATCCCAAAGTTAAAATTAACTCAGAACATTTTCAAAACCTTACAAGGAAATAGAAAACTTTTCCTTTCCTGCAGCAGCGTATATGTGTAGTAAATGTCAGACCTGTTTCAAAGTAGCACTCTCTTTGTTCCGAGTATTGCGCCAAGTAATATTGCAAATTTTTCTAGTCTCTTGTGTTCCTAATTGCAGTAGAAAAAAAAGAAAAAAGGTGTAGGGTTATTGAATACCCCATTTCTTGACAACTTTTACCAAGATGAAGATTACGAGGGCAACTATGAGGAAGGTTATAAGCGCAATTAAGAAGTCGCCAAGCGCAAATATTTGACCAGTATAGCCAGCCGGAGGATTCCCTTGAGCATCAAACGTAGTCGAGGGAACAGCATACTTTATAGTTGACAGGTTGCCAAGTCCAGGAATTGCAAGTCCTATTGCAGGAAGCAGCAAGTCTTTAACGAGGCTCTGAATCACACCGCCTAAATAAAGACCTATGATGAATGCAACAGCGAGGCCGAAGACCTTGTACTGCGAAAGAAAGTCTTTGAATTCGTTCCATACCCCCTTAGGCGGTTTAGGCGGAGGAGCTTTCTCCAAAGCTGCACTAATTTTCTTTAACTCTACAATTATTTCATCTTCTTTGTCCAAATAATAAAACCTCTGCAATTAGGTATATATTTGAACTTTTAATAATAAAACTTTCCATTTTTCCAAATATCATTTAATACTATAGTCTATTTTCATCAATTGTTCTTTTGCCATTACTTAAAGGCCTAAGACAACTAATGGTAGCCTTTCTGATATATGCTTGGCGTTGAAATATACCTTTTAAGTCTTAGAGATTTCCCTTTTCCTGAGGAGAAAGGAGAGCTTCTCACAATGAAGCAGGCAAGATTTCGTTCAATCTGCCCGCAACAATTTACTTCATAAAGGGGTGAAATAGGAGCATAGCTAACTCTTAAGACGAAAATTTTAAATAATTTGCAGACTTATTATTAATTGAGGGAAAGAGTCAAAAGTCTATCCTGAAAACCTAAAAGCTTCAAAAATGAAAATGAATAAGTAAGAACGAAGCTAAATGGCAACCGTTCAAATTTACGCAAATAGCATTGAGTACTCTGCTATCAATTACATCAATAAAGAGGGAAACAAACAATAAATAAAGAGACTCTTTCCTTCACCCCTCTTTTTCTCATGAAACATGATTAAGCCAATTGCTACCCTCACAAGTCAAAACTTGGAAAGTTTTTCGGAAAAATTGAAAAAACTAAAAACCAGTAAGTCAATAAGTTGTAACTTTTTTATCATTATTTTCTTTTGCACAAGCTAAAAACAAACTACGGGTCCCTATCCAAATGTTTATTCCCGTGTAGTTTGTCAGCAACGTTAAGGAATTCGGTCCTTTAGGTGCATTTTATTCTAATCTTCCACTATTCGATGTCGCCATCCCCAGACTACAGCGATGAAAATTGGAATCAGCGCAACGATTGTTATTGCAAAATTAAGGTCAGGACTTAACCCGAAAGGAAACTTTACGTTAGTTATTATTTCTCGCACGAAGAACTCCCAAACTGCAACGTACGATATTATTATAGAAATGACCAGCGCCAAGAGACCAAATTGACGGCTGTTTTTTATTTCAAGTATGTCAATGTGTGCTTTTTGGGTTTCTACAATTACAGCAACATGATCTTCAAGTTCTTCAATTGCGTCGCGAATTAATACTTTGACCTCTTTTGAAACTCCAAGCGAGACTTCTTCGAGGTAATCCCATTCGTGGGCTAAGTCGAGGATTGTCAGTTTTTCTCCTTGGAGGTTTTTATATGTTTTCCAAAGCTCTTGTTCATTTTGGTTAAACGTTTGCTTTTTCATCGCTGGCGTTAGTCTATTGTCGATGGCTTTGATTTTCAAGACAACCCCTTTGAGTTTTTTAGCCGTCTCTTCGTCGATTTCCATGAGTTCGTTGATTGCTCTGTTTATTTTTTCATAGTCGTTGTGGATAATGTATTCTCCGTTCTCAGTCATTCGCTTTCACCTATTGGATTATTCTCACTTGTTCAAATAAGTGCTTTGCATTGTTGAAATGGTTTTGGTTTTCTCGTTCTAAAAGACGCAAAGGTAACTGCAATTTACTCAACAAGTTAAACGAACCGAGTGATGTTTGACATTCAATTGACTGGGATGTTTGATTTAACTATTTCTTGTTCTATTGGATTTTTCTGGAGTTTAGGGGTTATCAGGCAAAATAATAATAAAATGCATATTGCTCAGAGTTGACGCCTCGAAAGAACCCGCACTATTAGGCCAAAACCCACAAATGAATACAAATAAATGGCAAAAACAAACAAACCTGCGAACCTGAAATAAAAGGATCATCGAGATGAAAGACACCTGGATGTAGACAAACTTGTCCATCATCATTTATTTTTTTGCCTATGGATTGCTTGTTAGCTTTACTATAAACTCAACAGTATATTCTTTGTCTATCTAGCAGCAAGAAGCCAGTCTATGAACTTAGCATCTGTAAATAGGAGTTAGAGTTTCTATGTGCGTAGACAGGATTTTAACTGGAATTAGGAGATGAAGTTGAAGATGTCATCTTATGATTTTTGTTCTTTCGACTCACGAAAAAAATTATCAGGATACTCCCTAATATGGCAATAATAACAGGTATTAGCAGGTAGCTTTGGGAGATTCCTGTAGAATTGTTGTTACCAGATAAGTCGGGGTTTGTCACGTAAGAGAAAGTGACTTGGATTGGGTTAGGTAGGTCGTTCTCGAAATTCAATGTGTAGTTTCCATTTTGCGGCGCGATGAAACTGAATGTGGTAGTTTTGTCGATTAAACCCAAGTTAACGATTTGGGCTCCGTTGGGAGCGCTCACCCAAAAGCGAACAGTGCCAGTAGTAACGATTGAGCCGTTAAACATAGTTCCAGTGGGCAGCATGAATTTTAGTTGTGTTGATGAGAATGAAAGGGTGAAGGTTGGAACAGTTACAGCAAACGCTGGAAGAACCATCCCTG
The DNA here is from genome assembly GCA_963831865.1 of Candidatus Bathyarchaeota archaeon. Lineage (GTDB taxonomy): Archaea > Thermoproteota > Bathyarchaeia > Bathyarchaeales > Bathycorpusculaceae > Bathycorpusculum. Next base: position 38,678 of record CAWHSP010000052.1, read on the forward strand.
AAACTAACAGCAGTGCTGTTAATACGGTGCAGGTTAATAATGTGATATTTTTCATATTCCCACTTGACGAATCTTAGGTAAACTAGCAAAGGTCTTATTAATAATCACCTTGAAAAAAGGTTGAAAAAGAGCCTGCCAAGTTACCAGTCAGGCATGATTCTGATTGGAGAGACTATAGATGTGAATGAGTCCACGATTCCAGGTATGCGCTGTATCAACAGTGTCAGCGTTTCAAGTTCTTGAGGATCAGTCGCCTTTACTGAACAAATTACATCAAATGGTCCAAGGACGCTGTCAGCTGATAGCACTTCAGGGATTTTTAGCAGTTGCGTTCGTACCGTTTCTAAGCTCTTTGGTTCGGTGTTGAGGAAGACGAAGGCGTAAGGCTTCTCACTGAGTTTAGGACCTTCGGATACTGTGATGAAACTTACTGTTTTAGCTATCCAATCTTCATCCTCGCCAAGCATTCGTATTGGATTTAGCCATTTTTCAATGAATTCATGTATATCTTTTAGGTCTGGGAATTGGATTAGTATGTCAACTGGGCCGAACAGCAGAAATATATTTTGTTGATCTAAGTTAAGGCTGAACAATAATTTTTTTAGAACTTCACTGTAGGAACCTGGTTTGCATTTTAAACCCATGTAGACTTTCATTGTGTGCACCTCAATTCTTGATTGAAAAGGGTTTGATTCCCCTTTTTTGTTAAGTAATCGTCTATCGCTTTTGCAGCGCGTTTGCCCGTTCCCATGGCGCTGATGACCGTTGCTTCGCCTGTCATGATGTCTCCGCCTGTGTAGACGCCATCTATGCTTGTTTTTCCTGTTGTTTGGTCGGCGACTATGGTGCCTCTTGTTGTTGTTTTTAGATTCTCTGTAACGCTTTGAATTATTGGGTTAGGTGTTCTGCCTATTGCGACTATTACTGTGTCAATATCTATCAGGGTTTCTGATCCCTTAATTGGGACCGCTCGTCTCCTGCCTGATTCATCTGGTTCACCGAGTTCCATGGAGACAAGCTCTATTTGCTTCACGTTGCCCTGTTCATCACCAAGGAAACGCGTTGGTGTAGCAAGGAATTTGCAGGTAATGCCTTCTTCTTCTGCATTTACTAATTCTTCGGCTCTTGCAGGTAACTCTTCTCTTGATCGCCTGTAGATTATACAAACATGCTCAGCTCCAAGCCTTAATGCGCATCTTGCTGAATCCATCGCAACGTTACCTCCACCTATAACAGCCACTTTTTTGCCGACTTTGATAGGCGTGTCAGATTCAGGGAATCGGTAGGATTTCATCATGTTAACTCTTATGAGGAATTCATTGGCTGAATATATACCGCCGAGGTTTTCACCTGGAACGCCAAGGAACAGTGGTAGTCCTGCGCCTGACCCAATGAAGATTGCATCGAACCCTTTCTGGAATAATTCTTCAATAGTGAATAGTCGACCTATCAATGCGTCTGAGTGAAATTTAACGCCGAGTCTTTTCACGTAGTCTACTTCTGCTTGAACTATTTTTTTAGGTAGTCTGAATTCTGGAATGCCATAGACAAGAACGCCGCCCGCTAAGTGCAGTGCCTCGAACACTGTTACGTCGTGGCCGAGTTTCGCTAAGTCAGATGCTGCCGTTAGGCCTGATGGTCCAGCTCCGACTACAGCTACTCTTCTGCCTGTCGGTTTTGTTAATGTTGGAAGAGTTAGCCCCTTTTCTCTTGCGAGATCTGCGACGAATCGTTCCAGCCTTCCGATTGATACTGGGTCACCAATTTTTCCGAGTGTGCAGTTTTTTTGGCATTGCTCTTCTTGCGGGCATACTCTTCCACATATAGCTGGTAAACTGTTTTTTTCCTTCACTTTCTTTATTGCGGCATCGTATTTTCTTTCTTTTATCAGTTTTATGAAAACGGGAATTTCAACTCCGACTGGGCAACCTTCAATGCATCGAGGTTTGGAGCAGTTTAGGCATCTTTGAGCTTCGAGCAGGGCTTGTTCTTGAGTGTACCCTAATGCCACTTCGTTGAAGTTAGAGGCGCGGCTCTTTGGGTCAAGTTTCTCCATTGGCACGGCTATCTTTCTAGATTGCGGTTTTAGTGTTGCCTGCATTTGCATATTCCTCCCGGTGTTTTTTCGTGGTAATCTAGTGCCAATCTCTCTTCAGGTGGGTAAATTTTCAGGCGTCTTATCAGCTCATCAAAGTTAGTGCTGTGAGCATCGAATTCTGGTCCGTCAATGCATGCAAATTTTGTTGCGCCTCCAACAGATACTCGGCAGGCACCGCACATGCCCATGCCGTCGACCATTATGGGGTTGAGGCTGGCTACTGTTTTGATTCCATATGGACGGGTAACCTCTGATGTGGTTCTCATCATTAAGGGTGGACCAATGGCGTATACTATGTCAAACTGGTACTTTTTTGAGATTAAGCATTTTAGTACTTCGCTGACAAAGCCCTTATGTCCTTTTGAGCCGTCGTCGGTGGAGATATAGAGTTCGTCTGAGACCTGTTTCATTTCCTCTTCTAAGACGAGTAAGCCTTCGTTCCTGGCTCCTATAATTGAGACTACTGTATTTCCAGCTTCCTTCAACGCTTTCGCTATCGGGTAAGCTGCTGCTGTGCCAACGCCTCCACAAACAATGGCTGCGGTGCCGTAGTTTTTGATGAGGCTTGGATGGCCGAGTGGTCCTGCCAAGTTCATTATTTTATCTTGTTCTTGTAGGCAGGCGAGTTTTTTGGTCGAGAGGCCGACTTCTTGGAATATTAGCGTGATTGTGCCTGTTTTGTTTTCCCAATCGACCAAAGTGAGCGGTATTCTTTCGCCTTCGTCGTCTACTCTTAGAATAACAAATTGACCTGCTTTTGCTTTGGCAGCGATTTCGGGGGCATAGACTTCTATCTTCTTGACTTGTGGGGATAACTGGTGTGTCCTGAGTATTTGATTTGTGTCCGTTTCTTCAGAGAAGGTTTTGGTTGATTAATTCGTATGTGCTCATTGAGCCTCACTCCATATATACAATATATACAGTATATACTATTAAGGTTTGCGTTGCTTCAACCAATTTGGCTTAAAAATCAAAGATAAACAAAGAATCCAAAAATACTAGCTTGATCAATTAATGGAAAAGCCTGCAAAGAGCACCTTTATTTTTGGCTGAAAAGTATATATCATATATACGCCCTATTCAAACTAATAAAAAGAGTGAAACATCCGGCGGGTTAACTATGGAAAGAAAAGTAATGTCATTGGGAAAATCATCTTTGGTAATATCACTCCCAAAGGAATGGATGCAACTAAACGATCTAAAGAAAGGCGACGCAATCTCCTTTTCAATTCAAGGCGACCGGTCCCTAATTATTTATCCAAGCAACAAAAAGAAAACAATACCCAAAGAGATAACGCTTAACATCGGCGAGAATGAAGAGGAAGTCCTAATTACTCAAAAAATTATTGGCGCTTTCTTGAATGGTTATTCAGGCATAACGATTGTTTCCGACAAGATTTTTTCTATTCAACAGTCAAAGGCGATTAGAAGCATAGCTGGAAGTCTCTATATGAGAGTGATGGAGTCCGACGCAAAGGGAGTTTACATTCAGAGTCTTGCAGATGAGTCTAAAGCTTCACTTGAACAAGCGGTTCAGAGGATGCATTTAATTTCTCAATCTATGTGTTCTGATGCTTTCAAATCTTTAAAAAATCACGATTTAACTTTAGCAAAAACTGTTTTTTCCCTTGATGATGATGTTGACCATTTTTCGTTCTTTATCCTTCGCTTAATTCGCAACGCTGCCCAAGACCCCGTGTTAGCAAACGAGCTTCGCATAGACCCATTGGACTGCTTAGACTATCAATCTCTAGTTTGCAGTATTGAACGCGCTGCAGACTACGCGGCAGACATAACTAAACACATGATAATGCTGGATGGAAGAAGGCAGACGATTCCAAATGACGTATTAGAGCTAATGGTCACGGCTGGGAACGAAGCGATTGACTTGTATACAAAATCAGTTTCGGCGTTTGTTTCAAAAGATGCCGCGTTTGCTGTTGAAATAATGAAGCGCGAGGAGAGAATTGAGAAATTGGATATTGAAATAACTTCAAAGTCATTTACTGGAGAACAAAAAACAGCTGAACTGGTTTGCGGCCTATGCTCCATACGTGATGATATCAAAAAGATCGCAGAGTGTGCCGTCAACATAGCGGAAATTGCCGTAAACCGAGCCTACAAAATCTTGACTTAGTTTTCTAACGCAAATTACAGTGGTGAGTGGACCGGGCGGGATTTGAACAGAAATGGGTTCAAAGACTGCTTAGAGTTAATAGAGGCGGGAAGGCAAAACGGATAAGGGCGAAGGACAGCATGTCAGTGTAGGAGAGTCAATCAAAATAAAAAACAAAGCAAAAAACAAAGCGAAAAATGAAACTAAAAAAGAAAACCAAACAAAAAATAAAGGAAAAAAGGATTGGCAGCAGAGATAAATAAAAAGAAACAATTGATGCCAAAATGGGTCGCATGACTCTTAACTTTCCTTTGCTAGTAGATTCTTTGCAAATCAATCCACTTTAGTCCAGTTCTCTTTATGGACCGGGCGGGATTTGAACCCGCGGCTTCCGCGTTGCGAACGCGGCGATCATACCAGAGCTGATCTACCGGCCCTCCGTTGATGCATTTCTGAAAAAATACCCTGACAAGTACATTTAGAGCTTTCGGTTAAAAATTCTTCTGCTAAAAGAACGAGATTAGATTTAGCTTATTCTTCGCCGTACCCGTGTTCAACTCTGCCATGAGTTCTACGGTAACTGAAACGCATGGTCTTCTTTGCGGTTGCCAAAACAATTAACATGTTTTTGCAGGTCTGCTTGGGTTAGAAATATGCAGGCGCAGTGTGGGCACTTGTAGTACATTGTTGTTATTTTCTTCCGTCATATTTGTCTCTCTCTTTCGACTTATTCAATTTCATCTTAGTGGATGTTTAGGTATAATCTTTTTGCCATCTAATTCGGATTCATGCCATTCTGCGTCAACTTCGCTCGCGGCTGCCATGCAAATACACTTTTCGCGTTCGCACCAGCCCAGCCATCTCCTCCAAGTAAGGCTCAAGAAGCCCCATGCTTTCAGCGTCCAGTTCAGCAATATGCACCGATTCTAAAACGTCCGTTGGCATAAAACCCAGCTCTTTACGCAACGCTTGGACACGACGAGCCAAATCACGCATTATGCCCTCGCCCAGCAGCGTATCATCACGTTGCCCACTTACAAAGACGGTTATGTCGTCTTCTTGGCTGGAAACCCAGTTTTCGCCTCCGACATACTCTGGAACCGACAAAGCATATTCCGCGGCTTTAACGTTTGTAAGCTCCAAGAACAAAGCCTCTAGATGCTTCAGGGCGTTCAGTGTTTTTTCTGGCGCAACAACGATTGCTTTGCTAAGTGGCCATCGTCGTTTAAGTTTGCCCTGTTGTCTTGCAGCGTAAGCTATTGAAACAACTTTAAGCAGAATGTCGAATTCTTCTTCAAGGTTTTGTTTCGGATTTTTTCGTTGAGAAGTTGGCCAGGATTCGAAGTTGACTGATTCGGGCAGTTGTGGTTCAAGTTGACGGTAGACTTTCTGGTATAGCGCTTCACTAAGGTATGGCGTGACTGGGTTGAAGAGCAACGTAACTGTCTTCAGCGCATGATGCAGCAGGGCATAGATGGTTTGGCGTCGTTCAAGGGTTTCAGGGTCATCGGTCCAAAGTTCTTTTCGTATCATGGGCACATAAAGTCTGCTTAATGTTTCAATTACGAAATCGTCCAAAACGGCGACGGCAGCGTTAAATTCGCATCGCTCCAGCTTGCCGGTGTAATCTTCAATTTTTTCCTGCAGCTTGGATAGGAGCCATTTGTCGGCTGCTTGAAGCTTACCGCTTTAAATGCCCAATCCAACGTGTATTTTTTAGGATTAAACTCGTCAAAAGCGCGTTTTGCAGGAAAAAGCGGCTTAAATGGTAAAGCGTTGAGAGGACTTGGTATGATCGGCGGTTTAGTTCTTGCATGTCAAAATTCATGAAGTCAATCGGTGAGCATTTGCGCATCATGTAGAAGCGGCACAAGTCAGCGCGATTTTTCTCAAGCAGCTTGTTGGTTTCGACGACGTTGCCGAGGCTTTTGCTCATTTTTCTGCCTTTTGAGTCTTGCGTTAAACCTTGAAATCGAAATGCCTTGTACGGCGATTCTGGTTTGCCTGTTAGTATAACGTATTCAAGCAGCGAGTTTGCCCATCCTCGGGTTTGGTCAATGCCTTCTGTTAGGAAGTCAGTTGGCACAAACTTTTCAACTTCTTCATCGGTGAACCGCGCGTATGGTGAAGCGCCACTGTTATGCCAAGTGTCCAACACGAAGTCTTCTCGATGCATGGTTCCGCCGCATTTTTCGCATTTCAAGAGTGACGCGGTCAACCCATGGCTTGTGCAACTCAAAGTTTTCCGGAATCGGTTCCTGAGCATTTTCAATTAGTTCTTTTTTGCTTGCAACTAGGCGTTTGTTGCCCGCATTTTTCGCATGTCCACATTGGCAACGGTGTGCCCCAGATGCGTTCTCGGCTGATGCACCATGGTTTTCCTTCTCTGAGAAGCCCAAGAAACGGTTTTTTGGTTCATCAAAGAAGTACTCGACTTTTTCGGCTGCCTCAAGCACTTTACTGTTTATTTTGTCTGTTCTTAGGAAGTACTCTTTTCTTGCTAGCCAAACGAGTTTGTGGTGAGAACGCCAGCAGGTTGGGTATTCATGTTTTACTTTTTTAACTTCGACAAACGCGTTTCGGTTGCGAAGTTCTTCTACTACCAAGCAATCCGCGTCTCTTGCGAAAACACCGATGAATATTCCTGCATCTTTTGTGAATTTGACTTCATCATCGAATGGAGCGAAGATTGGAACGCCTCTGCGTTGGGCCTGCCCAAAAATCGTCTTCGCCGTTTCCCGGTGAAAGGTGAACGACTCCTGTGGCGGTGTTTACGTCCACGAAGTCCTCGCCTATGACCTTGTGAACGAGCGGGTGTTTGGTTTCATTTTCGGCCTGCTTGGGAATTATGTCTTTTAGCGGGTAATCGTACCTGTTCCTTCCAAGCTTTTGCCGGATATGGATTCTGTGATTTCATATTTTGTTATTTCAAGTTCCTGCATGACCGGTTCGACGCGTTGCTTTACCATTATCCAGGTTTCTTCGCCAACCTTCACCTTAACGTATTCGGCAGTCGGCTTGAACCGCTAGCATAGTGTCAGTTATTATGGTGAACGGCATTGTGGTCCAGACAAGGAAAAACTCGTTTTCTTTGCCTGTGACTTTGAATTTGAAGTATAACGATGGGTCTTCAACTTCTTTGTAGCTGCCTTCATAACCGACTTCAGCGCTGCTAAGACTGGTTTGGCAACCTGGACAATAAGCCACAACGTAATGTCCTTCTTCGAGGAGGTTTTGGTCCCAGGCACGTTTGAGGATTTGCCATTCCCGCTCGATGTAACTGTCTTTGTAGGTCCAGTAAGCTTTCTCTTGGTTGATGAATACTGCCGAGGTTGCTGTCAGCTTCAAGCCACATCTGGTGATAGCGCATGATGGCTTTTTTGCATTCTTCAATGAATCGTTCCATTGCCGCACTTTTCGATGGATTCCCGCTTGTTTCTGACGCCGAGCAGTTTCTCAACTTCCAGCTCCACGGGTAAGCCTTGGCAGTCCCATCCAGCCCAAAACGGCATGTAGTAGCCTTCCATGGTTTTCCATCGGTAACGAATATCTTTCATCACTCGTCCACGTGCATGACCGATATGTGGAATTCCGTTTAGGGTTGGTGGACCTTCAACGTAACCTAAAATGCCTTTAGCATCCTTTTCAAAAGCTCCAGTTTGTCGCGTATCTGGTTTTTTACCCAGAATTCACGGATTTCTTTTTCTAGTTCAAGCGGAGCATAATTTGTAGGTAAACTGGTTGGAATCAGCTTCTTGGGTGGCAGTCACTTTTCATTCCCGTACCGCAAAATACGCTAAAAGACTAATTAAATGTATTCATAAGATAAAACTACTCATTTTCGTATATTCACAGTCAAGGAAACTTGTAAATGATATAGCCCACGATATTTTTCAAACATAGATTTAACTTTTCACCATTTAAATTGATGGCCAACTTTTCATACATTGAAAGTACATTATTAAGGTTTTGACAAGATTTCAAGGGCAAGTTTTCATTGTCTCTTGGACAAGAGTCTGAGCTCTTCTTCAGATGGTTTTCAATCCTGATAATCCTGTGAGATACAAGCTAATTAAATGAT
>CAWHSP010000053.1:0-47670 GCA_963831865.1 Candidatus Bathyarchaeota archaeon
CAATGTATTGCTTGACTAAAGCTTTCGTGTGGACTCTGACTGCTATCACATTGCTCATGACTATCAATTAAGGAAGAAAATTACTTAACATAAAGTTAACAAAAAGTAAACCTGAGTCACTTACAAACCCTTTTCAAAACACTTCTCAAAAGACGACCAAATATTTTCATTTACATGATTGCATCAGAGCCTCCGAATCCAACAAAAATTGCGCTGGAACGATTTCAGATGATTCACATTTCGACTTCATAAACTAAATGATCGTGCTATAATTTTTAAAAAAAACCATATGTCCATAACCAACATACAAGTTAGCGCAAGATTTCTTGCCGGGTAAGAAAACCACACAGAAGTATTTGACTGAATGGGAGAACCTTGCCAAATCGAGAAGATACAGAATACAATTCAAAGGCAATAAACACTTGTATGTTACCTATAGACACATGGAAAAAAAACCATATCTCCATAACCAGCATACATTGTCCTGGCACTGAAAGATTAGGTTTTAGAAAAACTCTTTCCTAGTGAATTTACACAAAGAAAATCCTTCAAGCTTTTTGAACAAACTGTCAAAACTATCTTCAGAAAAAAACGTCAAAAGCATGAAAGGGCTTTACCAGTAACATACAATATTTAGATTTCTCTTCGCGGGGTCAAACAATAATCTTAGCCCAATCAAGCTCAAGCTCACAAAGGAAACCGTTCAAGTCTTCCGACAAAGCACGCTTAAAGCTAAGCCTACCCCTAAAGCGCCTGATCTCAGCAAAGCATCTACGAAACAATCTATAACTCACACGCCGCAAACCAAACAGTATCTGCTCCTGAGAAACCAATGAATCTAACAAACACACATATGCACCATAACGTATGATGTAATCTTGGCAGCTTGATCTTCCAGTCGTCTTACGATAAGATGTCTTCAAAGAGCGAATGTACACTTCTAACTCGTTGTTTGTCCTCGGAATATCTCTGCGGTCATAATAATGAAATAAACCTGCCCAGTAACCTGCCGCATACCTTAGTATGTTCTCAAATGCTGCTCTTTCAACTCTCATCTTAGAACGCGCAAATAGATCTATTAAATCATCAAAATACGCAAGCATGTCTGCTTCAACTTTATCAGCTGTTTCATCTTGGCTAAGGATCCTGTTGGCTCTGAAGATGAGCTTGTACAGGCGATTTGTGCATCGATACTGCGTTTTCATTTCTTCCAGAATGCTCAGCACATTAAAAAGCTTCTCAAGATCACTGTTTGGCCAAACCTTGTTGCTTCGCTGTATTGACTGTCTAATCTTTCTGAGTCTGCGATAAAGCTTCAAGCCTCCTGGCTTGAGTGGATAGTCGTCGTCTTCTTGTAGCGCGTACCTGATGGTTTGGCAATATTGAAGAATTACGTTTGATTTGCGGCTGCTTTCAAAGGCGGCTTTTCTCTCGATTGGCTTTATGTGTCTGACTTTCTTCTTCAAGTCAACTTTCAACGCCCGGTCCATCTCTGAGATGGGCCTGGCTATGTTGCGCAGGAAATGGAAGTGGCATAGTTGATGGGGAACATCTGGGAACTCCTGGGCGACTGCAAGTCGGATGCTTCTTTGTCCATCGCTTATTACTCCATTCACTGGGATGTTTAGGGCTTTGATTTCTTTTAGGAGCTGGGCGATGCTATTTTGGTCGGCTGACGCCAAGTTTTTTGCTAGGAGTGTTTCGCCTGTTTGATTGTCTTTGAGTATCCAGAGGGTTTCATTGCCTTTCTCAGGTTGAACGCCGTCTATGGCGAGTATGATTCCGCCATTAGCCCAGATTTGCTGCATAAATGATGTGTCTTGTCGTCTGTTTGCGGTGGTGAGCGCTAAGTATGCTTGGTGCAGTAGGTCTACTTCTGATCGGCTGATCTGGAGCTTGAATCGTTTCTTGAGGGTTTGCTTGATCTGGCGGATTGTTTGGTGTTCTTTGAATCTTAGGTGTCCTACTCTTGGCGATTACGTCTATGCTGAATTGGTAGTGTTTGATGCTAAGCATTTCTGCTTCTTTGGAGTGGTAGGCAGCTTGAGGTTGTGGGCATAGGGTGTTGCTGCATTTGTAGGCTATGCTGGTTACGTGAAAGGTGCCGTTGAGGGTTATGATGTATTTGCGCCATGCAATGTGGCTTCTTTTGAGGGGCTTGTTGCAGTTTGGGCACAGCTTTAATTCTGGTTTGAAGTATAGTGATTTTGCCCCGCTGTAGTCTTTGGCTGTCTTCATCAATAGCTAAGGCTACAGTTGGGCATAAAAAATTGAGGAGAAGCTCTTTGTTTTCAGCTTGTATGTTATTTATGGACATATGGAAAAAAAAAAAAAATCATGCCTGCTCTTTGATAAAAGCATACGGCAGTAATCCTTACCCTCCAGACATTATAGCATACAAATTCCTAGTTGACTCCAAGAAACAAAGGCTTTGCGCACTTTATGAAGTGTATTGGAAAAGGCAAGATTGCAGTTGGAAGGAGCTTAACAAGGATCATGATCATGATTATGAACAAATTCAGGTTCAACTTGACTTAAGAACTGGCAAGAGGGATCAAATTGTTATTTCTTCGGTTGGACCCGTCGAGTTTGCTGGACACGGGATAGAAGTTTACACTAATGTTATTGAAGCAACGGTCTATGATGTCGAGTACACTACTTCACCGAAAAAGTTTTTCCCGTGGGGCGGTGATTTTGGACAGAAAAATGTTACTCAAATTAGAAACATTCCAATAAGCCAACTTTTCTTTGAGGAAAAGCGACCTTCGGTTATAGTAGTCAATTGTTATCACGCCTTTACGGGTGTAAAGAAGTGCTTCTAGGAGAAGAAAGAATAGAGTTAGAGCCAAAGTTGGAGAGGCTCAATCAGAAGCTTATTGAAATTTGGTACTATCGTAATGTCAAAAACAGGTTCGGCCATGACGGTTCCAAGCCGTTCGATGAACCCTACATAATGTATTACCCTCCACCAGAAGACCTGCTTTCAAGATTCGTTTATGGTGTTCTCTGGTTATTCTCTGCTTCAGCAAGACTCTTTTAAGGGGCTCATCCAAAATAAACGAAAAAACAAATAGTAAATTTTTGATGTCAATAGATAGCAGAACAAACTTTCGCTCGCAGCGCACTTTCTGTTTCAAGCTGACTGCACCATGCTAAGTGCAGATATAGCACCACTCAAACCTAACCAAGAGGGTAGACAACTCGAAATTCTACCAATCTCCTTTCGCTGGCAAGCAAAGATTTGCAAAAATTTATTAAACTTATACGCGGTTATTTGTTAGGGGTAGAAAGAATGCCTCGGAATATTTTGAAATATTCTATTGTTTTACTATCGACACTTTTTATCCTTTCACCTTGCTTTAGTTCGTTTGTACTGGCACCTGTAGCTTCAAGTATTGAGACAGATAAATGGCAAACCTCTGCTCTGTCCTCGGACTCTAATTATATAGGTCCAAACGAATTGGCCTACTGGTGGTTTAGCGACATTAAAGCAGGACAGACTGCGCAAATTATTTTGCGCTCAAACTCTGTTGCTTACTGGTATTCTGATGTCTATTTCTCTAATTTAACCACCAAGGTTCCGACAGCAAGCGTCTATGATGGTGGTACTCACGACAACACGTTCAAGGCTTCTAAGGATGATAATTATCTTTTGGTTATGCGGTCAGGCTATGCGGGCTTCAATTATACGTTTGACTCTTCGCATACACCTGTTGCTGGAACTAATTACACTAAATCGAAACGTATTGATCAAAACTGCTATGATTACTGGTGGATAAACAATGTAAAAGCAGGGGACAGAGTACTAATAGGTATAGAATCAAACGCCAGCGACTGGTATTCATATGTATATGATTCTAACCTTAACCCGGTGAACAGTCTCTACAATGACCATGACCACAACAACATGTTTGTAGCGCTTAAAGAGGACAACTATCTCTTGGTAATCTTTTCTGGAAGCAGTGGATTTACCTACAATCTTGATAGCTCACACAATGTAACCGTTGCTACCCACTATTTACAGTCAAAATACATCGGTCCAAATGAGTTAGATTACTGGTGGTTCAATAACGTAAAAGCAGGCGATGTGGTGCTGATTGGTTTAGACAGCAATACCACAGGTTACTGGTATTCAGATGTATTCTTCTCCAATTTGACTAAGATAATCGGTCCTTATGCAAATGTTGACAATGTAGGAGGTGCGCATAACAATATGTTTGTTGCACCAAGAGATGGTAACTACCTTTTAGTTATGCAGTCTGGTAATTCCGGGTTCAACTATCTGCTTGATAGTTCGCATAGTGCTGTTTTTGCAACCAATTACTCGCTGACCAAACGCATTGATCAAAACTGCTATGATTACTGGTGGATTAATAACGTAAAAGCGGGAGATAGAGTATTACTAGGCATAGAGTCGAACGCAAGTTACTGGTATTCATATGTATATTATTCTAACGGTACCACTCAAGTTAACGGTCTATATAATGGTCCTGATCACAATAATATGTTTGTAGCACCTAAGGATGATAACTATCTATTGGTAATCTTTTCAGGAAACAGCGGCTTCACATACAATATCGACAGCTCCACTCAACTTTTTCCCCGATTTTGCCTTCAGAAGGCTACGAGTTGGTACGGGACAAATAACACACAAGTTAATTCGGTGGCATCGGGAGATGTAGATGGTGATGGTCAGATCGAAATTGTTACTGCTGGATGCTATAACGACGGAGAACGAAATGTAGCGCAAATAATTGAATGGAATCAAACTGACCTTTCAGTTGATAGGCTAACGACTTGGTACTGGACAGGAAATACAGTGATTAATTCTGTGGCTGTTGGCGATGTTGATGGTGATGGCCAAGTAGAAATCGTTACTGGCGGGTCTTTCTTTGACGGTACACGGAATGTTGCTCAGTTGATTGTTTGGTCAGGTTCAACTTGGCGGTTGAGAGTATTCAATGTTGGTATTGGACCAGCAATACGGTTATCAACTCTGTAGCGTTGGGTGATGTTGATGGTGATGGTCAAGTTGAGGTTGTTACTGGCGGATACTTTAATGATGGTTCTCGAAATGTTGCTCAGTTGATTGTTTGGTCAGGTTCTAGTCTTGCTGTTGAGAGGATTCAGTGTTGGTATTGGACGGGTAATACTGTTATCAATTCGGTTGCGATAGGCGACGTTGATGGTGATGGTCAGGTGGAAATTGTGACAGGCGGAAGCTTTTTTGATGGATCACGTAATGTTGCTCAAATGATTGCTTGGACGGGTTCAACTTTGGCGGTTGACAAGATTCAGTGTTGGTACTGGACGGGTAACACTGTCATTAATTCGGTGGCGTTGGGCGATGTTGACGGTGATGGCCAGGTGGAGGTTGTTACTGGCGGATACTTCAATGATGGCACTAGGGATGTTGCGCAGCTTATTGTTTGGTCTGGTTCTAATCTTGCAGTTGAGAGGATTCAGATGTTGGTACTGGACGGGTAATACGCGGATTAATTCGGTTGCGTTGGGCGACGTTGATGGTGATGGGCAAACTGAGGTCGTGACTGCGGGATGGTTTAATGATGGCACTAGGGATGTCGCTCAGTTGATAGTTTGGTCAGGCTCAAACTTGGCAGTTGAGAATATTCAATCGTGGTACTGGACAAGCAACACTACAATCAACTCGGTAGCCATAGGAGACGTTAATGGCGACTTTTCAAATGAGATAATCACTGGCGGAGCATTCAATGATGGAACACGCTCGAACAGCCAAATAACAGTTTGGGGCATGACCTAAAACCAATAGTTATTTACCTAAAAAAAGAGAATTTGACGGAAGATTTTGCCACTTAATCTTATAGAAGCCATCTGAGCCATAAACCAAACTATTCTACAACCTATCAATCCTGTTTAGAAGTATAAACTCTCTTTTAAAAAAAAGAGGAAACAGTATAAAGTGTCTTCTGGAGTAGTGGGTCCTTTCGGATTCTATTATCCTTTTAGTTTAACTTTGATTGTAATTCGTTTAGTTTATCTAAAAAACCGTTAAAAACAAAAAAAGGGGATTGTTATCGGGTGACAGATGCAACCAGTTTCTTGTAAACGCACAAATAGTGAAGCTTTGATTAATTATTTAACTGCCTTAGTGAATTATTCTTAGAAACGCTGCCATAAAGCAAGATTGTTTTGCTTAGGAGCACCTTACTTGGAAGGTAAATTTAGACAATTTTAGGTTTTCGACGGTTGATAGACAAAATTTAATTAACGTTGACACTTTAGATGTACTTTAAAACCTGCTTGAGCCCCAGCAAGATGAAAGTTAACTCACAAGTAACTATCTCCAAACGTTTCCTTGTTATCATTCTTGTAGCGTTGTTTGCTCTGTCAGCAATCAATACTTTCTTGATTTTTGAACGAACCAGTGGCCCAATAGATACCAGCGCTGTTAATTATGATTATGTGGTTTCTCAAGATGGTAGCGGCTGCCTGCTAAAGAACATGCTAACTGGTTCAACAACAACTGTGCGACAAGCTTGTCCTACGCAATTAATATTTTGATGTCTGAAGGAAAATCCGTATACATTAACCCTGGCACCTACACGCTAACACAAAACGTTTTGGTATCAAACAAAATAAACGCTAAAATCGTCAGCGACGGAGCAACAATCATTGGAAACGGCTTCAAAATTATCATTCGTGGCGACAACTATACCGCCTCAAAATACGCAACCATCTCAGGCTTAACACTCATTAACGCAACCATCAGAATCGAAGATTCTTTTACAACTACAATATCAAACATGATCTTCGAGAATACATCCACAGGAATAGAATTCGCAAACATCAATACATGGAGTGAATACAATAAAATCGATAATTGCCAATTCATAAACGCAACAGAAGGCATAGCTTTCCGAACTCCAGTAGGCAACGCTACAGGTTCATACGCCAGCTCAGAAATCAACCGCTGCTCCTTCAACATCCGCGACAACAGTATTGGCATCATAGTTGAATCGTTAGCTCAATTTTCGGACAGTCAACTCCAAAATGTTCGCTTCTGGCTAGGACAAGACGGCAAAACAAACCAAATAGGTATCCTAAACAATGGCTCAATGGATCAAACCCTACTGCAAGGCGTTGTGTTCGAATCATTCGCTGACCAGCCCAACAGCATGTATGCACTTGATTTAGGTGAAACGTGCAATCCATCGCCAATCGTGGATGGCGGTGTGAGTTTCCTTGGCAACTGGACCGCCAGGATTTACAACCCCTTTAGCAAGTGGGTTTCAGGCATCGGCGGCGCCTTTGAAAGAGCAAACCAGAATGTTCCCATAGGAACAAACAACCAGTACACCGATAGCATAAGCATCCAAACGTCCCCCCTGAAAATGTTTAGTTTCAAGCCCAAAATTGAAGTCAGCAACCTTGCAAGCAGCGAAGTCATTACAGTTAGGGTTCGCTTTGAATACATTGACAACGTGATTTCAGGTGGCGTCGAAAAAACCTTTAGCAGCAACCAAGCAGTCTGGCTAAGTGATGATGATATGATGACGCTGTATCCTTCACAAAATATCATTTGGGCAGTTTTGGTTGACGCAAAATCAAACAAGACTCAACAAACGCTATGGTTACCGTTAGCGGCTATGGCACAGCAGGTTAAGTCACAACACTCATTTTAGTGAATTTCTGAAGGTTTTCTACCGCTAAATGCAGGATGAATGCGATACTGATTGCTTGGATTTATCAGACGCTAAACCATTTTTATTCGTTTAGATAGGTTTTTTCGGCTGAATATCTTCTCAATTTCCTCTGGCTTTAGCAATCTCTTTTCAAGCGCGATTTCTTTTACTGAGCGGTTTTCTATTTGAGCTTGTTTGGCGATTTTAGCTGCTTCCATGTAGCCGATGTACGGTGCCAAAAGTGTTGCCAACGACGGGTTCTTGTCGAGGTACTGATTACATTGCTTTTCGTTGACGGTTATGCCTTTGACGCATTTTTGAGTAAAGATCGGAATGTAATTGGCCAAGATTTTGATGGAGAGCAGCATATTGTACGCTATGGTCGGCGTCATGACGTTTAGTTCCAGTTGTCCAGCTTGAACCGAATAGGAAGTCGCCAAATCGTTGCCAACTACTTGATAAGCCACCATATCTAGGCATTCAGCCATCACCGGGTTCACTTTTCCCGGCATAATTGATGAGCCCGGTTGCACAGGCGGCAGCACAATCTCATTAAGACCCGTTGTGGGACCCGAAGCCAGAAGTCGCAGGTCATTTGCTATGCGTATCAGCTCAAGGGCTAATTCTTTGAGTCCGCTTGAAACCGTCTGTGCTGCTCGATGGCTTTGGAGTGCCTCAAAATTGTTTGCCGCAGGTTTAAGCGGAAAACCAGATATTTTCGATAGTTCTGCTATTACCAACTTCTTATATTTTGGATGAGCATTTACTCCTGTTCCAACTGCTGTGCCGCCTAAAGCTACCGGGTAAAGATTTTCCTGTCTCTTTCGCAGTTCAGCGCAGGCATTTGCAATTGATGAACCATAAGCCGTGAACTCTTGCCCGATGGTAACAGGGACGGCGTCTTGCAGATGTGTTCTGCCTGATTTCAAAATGTCAGCATATTTTCTTCCCAAATCGTTGAAGGCTTCTGATAGCCCATCTAAAGCACTAAGCAAAGGCTGCAAAGCTATGAGAACAGAAACGTGAAGCGCTGTTGGAAAAGTATCGTTGGTTGACTGCCCCATGTTTACATGATCGTTTGGGCTGACGGTTTTGTAGTCACCCTTCTGCTTCCCAAGTATTTCCAATGCCCTATTTGCTAAAACCTCGTTAACATTCATATTAAAAGAAGTGCCAGCACCAGCCTGGAAGACGTCAACCACGAATTGGTCCATGAGTTTGCCAGCTAACACCTCATCACATGCAGCTGTGATGGCTTTTGCTTTTTTGTCATCTAAAACAGCCAACTTGGTAATTGGCGATTGCTGCTGCTTTTTTAATAATCACGTAAGCTTTGATGAACTGGCTGGGTTCTTTGATTCCGCTTACGGGAAAATTCTCGGTTGCCCGAAGCGTTTGAATACCAAAATAGACGTCTTTAGGGATTAGTCTCTCGCCTAATGGATCTACTTCTTTTCTTGTTTCCATGTTGCTGTTTGCCTCTCTCAGACAGTTTCGGGGTGAAGTTCCCGAATTATTTTCTTCTTAGTCTTAATTATCGCCTCAGTCACTTTAATGTTCTTTGGACACACAATCGTGCACATAAAGTAGCTTTTGCAACCCCAAATCCCATTAGGGCTTCTCCATAACATGCATGCGCTCAATTATGTCTGTTGCCCGAGAATCAAAAATGTACTTCTGCTCCCTCAATAAAGCGGCTGGACCTATAAATTGAGGTTCCTGCTCCAAAATAACTGGGCAAGCCGCGACACAGCAACCGCATAAAATACATTTGACGGCATCATCAATTCTGCTTCGCTCATCAACGGTTTGCAGCCGCTCTTTCTCCGGAAGGTCATCAGGTGGTTGCTGAGGTATGGTTGGTTGTATAGCCTTTATTCTTCTAAAAAAGAGTCTCATGTCAACAATTAGGTCTTTTATGACTGGAAAATACTTCAAGGGCTCAATAACAAGCTCTTTTGAAAAATCGTAATCTTTGACGAGTTTTTGGCAGGCTAAAGCAGGAATGCCGTTTATGCTTACAGCGTCAGAGCCGCAGACTCCATGAGCACAAGACATGCGGTAAGATAAGCTGCTGTCTTGTTCCCACCGGATTTTGTTTAGGCAATCAAGAATGCGGTCGTTGGCTTGGGCTTCTACCTCAAAAACGTCATAGTGTGGTACCTTGTCGGTTTCGGGGTTGAAGCGGTGAATTTTCATTTTAATCTTCATTTTAATATCTCCTTTCTTGGGGAGAAAATCGGGTAATAGATATTGGTTTGTATGTAACGGCTAACCCTTCAGGCACCGCACTAACCAGGGTATGTCGCAACCATTCTTCATCATTTCTTCTAGGAAAATCGCTCCGATAATGCGCACCACGGCTTTCCCTCCGTTGAAGAGCTGAAAAAACTATGGCTTCTGCCGTTTTTAGCATATTGTCAAGCTCAAAAGCTTCCTGCAGATCATAATTGAAAATTTTACTTTTATTATCTAAACCTACGTTTGAATATCGCTTTTGAAGCTGGCAAATTTCATTTAGTGTTTCTTGAAGTCCTTCATTATTTCGGAAAACGCTGCATTTCTCAGCCATCAAACACTGCATTTCACTACGCAAAGCTGGCACGTGCTCGCTGCCCCGAGAGTCTAATAAACTGTTGATTTTATCAAGTACGATGTTTTCGGCTTGTTGGGGAAGAAGAGGCAAATCTTTTTCTTTCGCATGTTCAACAACACTTTGTCCTGTTCTGCGTCCAAAAACGACAAGGTCAATGAGTGAGTTGCATCCTAAACGGTTTGCTCCATGAACGCTAACACATGCACATTCTCCAACCGCGAAAAGTCCCGGCAGAATGCTATCTGCTTCTGTAGCAAAAACGTGTCCTTCACTATCGGTGGGGATGCCTCCCATTATGTAGTGGCATGTTGGAGCCACTGGAATAAGCTTCTCGCTTGGGTCAGTTCCTAAGTATGTTTTGATGAAGGATGAGATTTCAGGCAGTTTTTGACTTAATTGTTCTTTGCCTATGTCTCGAAGGTCCAAGATATACGTAGTCTTTTCCTTCGACGCCTCTGCCTTCATTTATCTCGGTTAAGTATTGCCCTTGAAATAATGTCGCGTGGCGCCAGATCCTTCAAAGTTGGCGCATAACGCTCCATAAACCGCTCACCAACACCGTTGCGTAATACTCCGCCTTCTGCTCGGGCGGCTTCGCTAATAAGGATGCCAAGCCCGTAAATGCCTGTAGGGTGAAACTGAACAAACTCCATATCCTCGAAGTGGAACAAGAGAATCTAACGCTAACGCGAAACCGTCGCCTGTGGATGCAAACCCGTTGGATGTAATTTTAAAGATTTTTCCGCATCCACCTGTGGCTAACACAACTGCTTTTGAATGGAAAATATGTGGTCTTGCTGTTAGCAATATCGTAACCAGCCACTCCGCAGCAGTGGTTGCCCGAGAAAAGCAGTTGTAAGACGAAAACTTCATGATACATATCCACACCCTTAGACAGACACTTGTCGAAGAGCGTATCCATAATCGCCCTACCTGTACGGTCGGAAACATAACAAGCCCGTTTAACAGGCGATTGCCCATTAGTTTCTTGTATGACCGCCGAACCTGCGTTGCTCAATCTTGCCTTCTGCATTGCGAGTAAATGGTACGCCCATGTGCTCCAGCGCAATTATCTGGTTTGGCGCTTCTTTTGTTAAAACCTCCACAGCATCTTGGTCAGCAAGGTAATCGCTGCCTTTAACGGTGTCATACATGTGCCATTTCCAATGGTCCTCTTCCTCGTTGCCAAGACTTGCCGCAATGCCGCCCTGCGCAGCAACAGAGTGAGATCGTGTAACATGCACTTTGCTGACAACGGCAACTCGACACTGCTCAGCCGCCGTCAAAGCCGTGTATAATCCTGCGATTCCGCCGCCAACTATTACTACATCATAATTATGAATCAACCTTGGTTGCCTCAAAAATTTAGATTTCGAATTTTTCTATGATTCGGTTTTCTTTTTCGCCCGTGATTTCGGCGATTACATGGAAGAATTGTTCAAGCCCAGAGTTAACGATTCTTGGTTTAAGAAGCTCGTCAATTTGGAAAACGCCTGCTGAATTTGACATTTTAATTTTAATGTTTATGGGTTTTTTCCCAACTTCAACGTCTTCCAACACTTCTATCTCGACTTTTTCAATTGAAAGTGCTGATACTGCATGTATGTCAATTTTTCCTGCTTGAAAGGGTATTCTTGCTCTTCCTGCTTCCATATCTAAGGCGTCTGCGATGCCAACTATGCCTGCTTCCTTGGTTAATATCCTGTGGGTTGCTTCTATGCTTACGGGTTGTTCGTGGGATACTATGGCATGTAAAACTTCTGAAGTTATTATTGCTCGCTCTTCTTCGTTGTAAGTTGGGTTTAAGCATTTTTCAAGAAATTCTAAAGCTAAAAATCCACTGAAAACTTCGTGATTGTATCTTTGAACAATCATGCCTAAATCATGAAAAATTGAGCTTAAAACAACAACTACTTCAGCGTCGTCATTTTGCATTGCAGTAATTTTCGACAATGCTTGGAGTAATGAGTTTTTTTTCTATAAGAATACGAAGAAGCTTCAAAGCAAGGTTAGATACAATTTTAACGTGTGTTGGACCATGATCTGTGTAGCCCATGCGCTCTATTGCCATGACATTGGCGCATTTCCAATAGGTTTTCAATTTCTTATCTTCTTTTATTCGCTCCATTACTGCTTTGAGTTTAGGGTTGTTTCGGTAGGGTATGTTAAAGTAATAGGACACTTGGGCGCTACACCATTGAAATTATTATTCGATGTAAACATTTAAACTTACATTAAAATTTCCGGGACGTTTATTTCACTGCCGCTTTCTGGAACTTGCAAATTCTTTTCTAAATGCTTAAAAGAAATCGGTCCAACACGGTCAGAATCTCATTAATCGGTTAGCTTTATGAACGCGCTTTTAAGCAAACTTAGCTCGCGCTAATTATCCCTCTCGCAGAGAAACCTCTAAACTGTCCGACTTCAAATAGAGTTTTGTGTATCTCTTAGATCTAAATCCCAAAACATCGCTATGGATATCAAAAGTGTGCGCATTCGACAGGATGAACATTGACCTAATCGAAATATAACATACCTATTCCAGCGCATTTTTGATTCTGTCCCTCAAAAATCTCACATTGCGGTAACCTACTTTCACTTTATTCCAGAAGTTATCTACTTCGCAACCATCTTTTGGTCATGCGCAACAATATCATGGAAAGCCACAAAACCGCCTTTTTAACCGAAGGAGCAATATGAAAATCCTGCTTAACCCCATGATATGTATGGTCTCCGTCTATGAACAGGAATTCAACTTCTCCACCTTTAAGCTGGGTTTTCAATTTTCCAAGAGTCTCTTCACGGTGAGAATCTGCCCTAATCAGATGGATTGGTTGCGTCCCCCAAAAGCTTGAAAAATGGAACCATCCAAAATGGAAAGCCGCCTCAAAAGGTCCTTCGGTAAATCGATACTTATGATTGTTTCGCATTAGTAGTGCGAGCAAAGAGAAACAACGTTCCTCGACCCTAGTCCGGCGTTTCAACGATTAATTTAGGGTTTGATTCTGTACAATTCGCAAAACGCAGTAATTTCAGCGGAATTTGGTAACGCCTTTAACCTTCTAACCCAAGATTTGTGAAATACTTGCTTGTATTCAGAAACTTAATGTCAGATTAACCAGTCGTCCAATGTCGTTGCCGCAGCTT
The DNA here is from genome assembly GCA_963831865.1 of Candidatus Bathyarchaeota archaeon. Lineage (GTDB taxonomy): Archaea > Thermoproteota > Bathyarchaeia > Bathyarchaeales > Bathycorpusculaceae > Bathycorpusculum. The sequence goes on from CAWHSP010000053.1 coordinate 13,408, forward strand.
TCAGCTGAATCTCTCAGTTTGTGAGCCATGATTTTGGACTCGAAAATGTACATATAAGCCCTGTAAAATGGACTATTAATCTTGCGCACTGTACTCATGGCCCAAGACCTCATAATTAAACGCGTATACCTTTTTAAAGAATAGAGTTTTAGCTGTGAGAACGGAGAGACAAAATGCTAACACATGACATGACAAAAGAGCGAGCCACTGTAGAAGAGGTTTTTGACCAAACTACCCGTATGGTTGTATTTGACTTGCTAAATACGGGTGTACTTTATGAGCTTAATGGGGTTGTGAGTTCGGGCAAGGAAGCGCGGGTTTACTGGGGTACCGACAGAGAAGGCAAGGATTTGGCTGTCAAAATTTACTTAACATCGTCTGCCGAGTTCAAGAAGGGCATGGTTAAATACATTGAAGGAGACCCACGTTTCAAAAATATAAAGCGTGATACAAGATCCCTTATTTCCATTTGGGCGCAGAAGGAATTTCGCAATCTAAGAGAAGCTTCAGAAGCAAAAGTTCCTGTTCCTAAACCAATCGCCGTCAAAAGTAATGTTGTCGTTATGGAGTTTATCGGGAAAGAGGGTGTCAGTGCTCCATCGCTGAAAGAGCGGTCACCTGCTAATCCAGAGCGGACTTATCGTTTACTTGTTACTTATGTTAAGCGTCTCTACCGAAAAGCCAAACTTGTCCACGGAGATTTAAGCGAATATAATATTATGATGTGGAAGGGAAAAATAGTGATTTTTGACGTGTCCCAGTCAGTTTCTATTGAGCATCCGATGGCTGACTTCATGTTGAATAGAGATTTGACGAATTTGAATAGGTTCTTTAGTCGGCTAAACGTTAAGGTTTATCCAGTTGAAGAATTTCATAAAATGGTTGTTGGTTAAGAATGCCCAGTTTAGACATGTTTGTAAAGATTCCAAAAGAGCGCGTTGGCATTGTAATTGGTGAGGAAGGTAAAGTTAAGCAGTATATTGAAGATAAGCTTCAGGTTAAGCTTGATATTGACACTGAAGGCAGCATCACCATTACACTTTCAGAAAAATCCACGGACCCATCTTTACTTTTAAAAGCTAAAGATGTTGTTACGGCTATTGGCAGAGGATTCACCCCCGAAGTTGCTTTCCGATTAATTCGAGACGAAGACGAAATCTTTGATCTGATCGATTTACGTGTTATTTTTGGTCGTTCAGAATCAGACATTAAACGCATAAAAGGCAGAATAATTGGCGCAGAAGGTAAAACAAGAAAGCTAATAGAAGAGCTATCTGAGGCAGATGTAGTGGTTTATGGTCATACAGTTGGGTTGATCGGCAGTTTTGAGCAAGTTGATACCGCTCATAACGCAGTGCAAATGATTATTGAAGGCTGCCAACATCATACGGTATATAATTATCTGCAGAAAAAGAGAACTGAGCTTAAGAAGGAAAAGTTTGAGTTGTGGGAAAAACCAAGAAGCAAAAAATGAGGTTTATATGATTTCTCCAGAAGGTTAGTCGCATTTGTGTATCTGACGAATTCAGTGTATGATTCCTCAACTCCTCTTTTTTTACATTGGAAAAGCACAATATAGTTTTGTTTCTATTAGCGCTTAAGTCAGTTTGAGGTAAAAGATAATGTGATTGTCCTAGCCGCAATTTTCTTTACCCTGAAGTGGCGCAAGGTTTTGCAAGAATGGTTCACGACGATGCCGCTTTACACGCCAGCTTGGATACCGACAATAATGCTGATTGCTTTGATTGCTATAAAAACTAAGTAAATGGCTGAAGCGTTAAGCAAAAGTACAGAGGTATTTGGGGCTAAATTAAAGAATTGTTGTTATCGTACAGGTAGGCTCTTAAGATTGCACTTGAAAATCAAATACAAGATACACTCAATTGTGGTGTGTCATTTTTAGAATTTAGACTAATGCACCTTTGATTATAACAAAGTTATGTTGCTATTTTTGTCTGTAGAGTTCACAGGGGCATTGACCCATTTTATTTTTGGCAATGTAACAAGAATTTTTTAGATTGCAGTCTAAATCTTTGTTTTCAAGTTCTATTTCTTTAGAAAAAGCTTCAAGAACGTTTATTGTTTCCCTTTCTGGCTCGGATTCATACAAGTCAGAAGCATTACCGTTTTCATTCGTTAGACCCTTGTTTGGTTTAATGCTTTCTCCCAATATTCTCCTTCTCCTATCATCTTGCTTAGCAAAGAATTTCTATATAAGTACTATTCTAAAACTCGCCATATACGTGATAGGTTCCTCCTGAATCAATTCAATTAATAATTGACAGTATTGTAACATTTGCACTGGCATTTTCCGCACCAACAGAATGGATTAATGACAGCTTGTTATTTTCAAAATCACAAAAATGACCATTGAAAGAACCAATTATTAAAGTTAAATATTTAATGACCTAACTTGTGTTACAGGTAACCAGACCTTTGTTAGTTGGGTTGGCTCTTCGACGGCAAATAAACTATACAGTGCTGACCTGAAAGTTATCATTTTCACTATCTCACACTCAAGTTATCATAAACCAAACTTCATGCTCAGCCTGTAATTAGGGAAAGAATTATATTCCAGATTTTTGTGATTCTAGAATGGTGATTTATTTTGGTGAGTTTTGATAAACTTTCTGGGAAGTTTGTTATTTGTGCAGGCGGTTTTGATCTCGGGGAGCTTAATGGTGTAGAACTGAACACTGATAGCTGGCAAGTTACCCATTTGCATGTGAAGTTGTCAAAGCCAGCGTCCGAGGATCTTGGATTCAACAAAAGATTCAGAAGCTCAACTGTATGCGTGCCTACCTCATTAGTTGCTAAAGTTGGAGACAATTTATTGTTAAACAAGTCTCTTGATGAATTAACCAAACACCCAGAAATCTCAGAATGCCGAGAATAATTGCTACTAATTGACCTAAATGGTTTCGATTATTTCCATTTTTATTTACATTTTATTTTTGCTATTGCAGCTCTGACCCAAATAACTTTTAACAAATCTTCCGGGTAAATGAAATATCAATAGGGAACAGGTAAAAAATAGATTAAGAAAAATCATAGATCTATTGTTTTACTAAAACGTCAATACTTAGAGTCATTTCACTCATGATGATTTGGATCTAGGAGAGATTTTTTTGCCAAATTTTCATGGATGATAAGTCTTAAATCTGATTAGCGTAGAATAGACAAATGAGGCGTGAATGAATTATGCCGATGGATTATGAAGTGTTTGAACCAGAGAATGAACGGCTTTCACAGGTTATCGTAAGGCTTCTTCAGAAAAAAGGGTATAATGCTGGTTATCAACTTGGTTATCCAAATAATAAAATCTTCATAAAAGTTGACCTTAAAGAAGAAGCAGACAGAGTTTCAAGGATAATCAGAAGGTTCATGAAAAAATTCAGACTAACTGGAAGCGAAATAACAACTGACGAATTAAGCGCGTCAATAAGATATACCCACGCGCACGTTGACAGAGGCAAAAAATGTGGCAAGTTTGATATTGATATCTGAACCAGAACCCGAAGAACCCGAACCTGAGCCAAATCCAGAACCTGAACCAGAACCCGAAGAACCCGAACCTGAGCCAAATCCAGAACCTGAACCAGAACCCGAAGAACCCGAACCTGAGCCAAATCCAGAACCTGAACCAGAACCCGAAGAACCCGAACCTGAGCCAAATCCAGAACCTGAACCAGAACCCGAAGAACCCGAACCTGAGCCAAATCCAGAACCTGAACCAGAACCCGAAGAACCCGAACCTGAGCCAAATCCAGAACCTGAACCAGAACCCGAAGAACCCGAACCTGAGCCAAATCCAGAACCTGAACCAGAACCCGAAGAACCCGAACCTGAGCCAAATCCAGAACCTGAACCAGAACCCGAAGAACCCGAACCAATGCCAATACCCGAAGAACCCGAACCAACGCCTTACGCGCGTGCGCGTACGTCTGGGTTTGGGTTTAGCGCATGCTACGGAGAAAAATCCCCACCATGAGGACCTAAGGAGTCTACTTCGCTCAAAATGGTTTTTGAGGAAATCAAAATTAGGCCAAATAGGGTGCTTCGGAGAAAACGAAAAGACGCTGTAACGCATTTAAGTGAAGCAAAATGAAGATTCCGTTTATTTAGGTGGGAATTTTTTGGATTTACTAAATTGATTTATAACCTATGCTAAGCTGAAAACACCCATAGTCTTAAAAAACTGTTTCTGCGCATCCATTGCATCTATTTTTCCCAATCCGAAGTTGTAAACCAAATTGAACAGTTCAGACGTTTGCAGTAGGCAAATAGAATGGTGTGTATTTAGCTCGTTTGGATTCGTAATAAACTGAGATTAGGCAAAGCTTAAAAGTATATATTTTGTATAAACTTGCTTATGACTGCTAAACAAAAGATAACAGAACAAACAAGCCTAACCGTCAATAACATAACAGGCTTCTTCGAAGGCAAAGTCACACCAATAGGCAACGGCGCCAAAATAGGATGTCCCAAAGAATACCTCGGACGCAAAGTCTACATCATAGTCCTAAAAGAATAACCCCCACAAAGCGACAAAGCATGACATGCATCATAGACCAAAACTGTCAAAGCTGCCAAAAAATCCAACAGTTAAACCAAGAAAACCTTGCCCTAAGAAAAGAAATCGACATCCTAAAACGAGCCCTAATGCGCCATGAAAACCCACACACACCCACATCCAGACGAATGTATCCAACTAAGACAAGCGATCACACCAAAAGCACTAAACGTTTTCCAGGAAGACCCAAAGGACACAAAGGCGTCACCAGACATAAACCCAAAATTCCAGACCAAGTCAAAGAACCCCCAAAGAAACAGAAATGCGACCACTGTGGCGCACCACTCAGCGAACCCATCCGCGTTGCCCACCACATAATTGAGGAAATACCCAGCCCAAAACCGAGACAAGTCATCGATTACTTAGAGTTCAACTACAGGTGCACATGCTGCAACGCCTCTAACTCAGCCAGGCATCCAGATTGTCCTCCAGAGGGCGTGTTTGGGAAAAACGCTCTCTCGCAGGTGACGCTTATGAAGTTTGATCAACGCTTGCCTTTTGAGAAAATATCCAGTCAGATGGAGAGCCAGTTTAACTTACCTATGACGTCTGCGTCAGCGTTTGACATTACCAGAAGAGTAAGCCAATATCTAAAACCCCAGTATGACCAGATCTTGGCAAATGTTAGGGTAGCCAAGGTTGTTAATGTTGATGAGACAGGCATAAAAGTTGATGGAAGACGATATTGGCTATGGACCTTTGTTACCTCAAAAGAAACCTTGTTTGTTATCCATAAGAGCAGAGGAAAAAAAGTCCTTGATCAGGTTTTAGGTGAGGATTTTGACGGTTACTTGGGCTGTGATGGCTGGAAGTCTTATTCTAATTTCACTGACAAGTTAGAGCGTTGTTGGGCTCATTTGCTTCGTGAGGCAGAATGGCTAGCTCAGCATTGTGATGAAGCAGAGGGGTTGCATCCTGCGCTACAGCGTTTGTTTGTATATTTGACTGCCGCAGTTGTTGGTGATGGTCTCCTGTTCTGTGTGTGCGTAGAAGGGGTTGTGAGCGAGCGAGGTAGGCGTCGGCTGAGTCTGCTGGCTTAGTAAGCCGTATGAAAGTAAAGAGGCAAAACGATTCATAAAGAAAGTACGGAATGGGTTTGATCACTGGTTTACGTTTGTTATGGTGGCGGGTTTTTAAGAGCCGACGAATAATCGGGCTGGAGCGAGCGCTAAAGGAGCCTGTTGTTCAACGGAAGATTATTGGAACCTTCAGGAACGATAAGGGCACCAAGAATCATATGAGACAATGATGACGCTTTTAGCCACATGGAAGCAGCAAGAACTCAACCCATATGATAAACTGCCAGACAGCCTAACCTCCGCCTGGTCAAAAAGCTAAATACACACATAGAATGAACTTTTTATTCATTAATCGCTTTTTTCATTGAAGAAATGAATCCAAAGCGCGTAAGAAAAATAATTAGCTTTTTTTGGGTTAACGTATTATTATTTAATTAATTAAATTTAGCTACTACTAACCGATTAACTAAAGAACTCTGAAAGGTGGGCTCTTAGAAGGCAAAAACGAACTCGAAAATTATTATTTTTACCATCTCACACTCAAGATCCTCATCATCCTCACGTCTTCGGGGCCAGAGTCGTCATCGCCCACCCGAAACAGAAAACACCACGCAGTCATTAAAACGTTCAGGTACACTCGATTCAGTGCAGGCCTATCATTGCTCCGTATTTGGAATAAACTTCCGCAACTAACTCGCCAGCTTTAGGATTATTCCAGTCATGCATCCACTCTGAAACCAATGCCTCAAGTGTAAGCGGCACCACTCCCACCTGCAACATCCTCTTAACTCCATACTTATGCGCATCTACTGTTGAGTCTCCTGCTGCATCCATTAGTCCGTAGACTTCGTATTCTTCCTTTATGGCGTGAACGGCGGTGAACGCAAAACACATGCTTGTCCACAGCCCAGAAAGAACTACCTTGTTTTTTCCTGTCCGCTTAAATGCGTCCCAAGTGTTTTGGTCTTCAAATGCGTCAAAGCTCGGTAGTTTTCTTGCATAAACTTCTTGGTTGGGGAAAATTTGAGCGATTTCTGGAATAAATTCTCCATTATTTTTAGGATTTATAGATGATAAAACAACCGGGATTCCCAGTATTTTAGCGGCTTTGGCAGCACCGATGGCTGCAGCCTTAATTATGGTTTTATCGCCAGAACCTATGCTGCGGAACATTGACGGCTGATAATCTACCAAAACTAAAGCACTGTTCCTGTCGGTTAAGAGTTCTAGTTTGACGTTTTTTGATAGCATTTGAAAAATTCGCCAGTTTACCTTTAAATTAACTTGGAATATTAGGTTTTCTACTAAACGCTATGCTTTGAGTTTAACGCTTATTTCTACGCCGTCATCGCCGACCTGCACATAATGGCTCCTATAATTCCCGGAATTTCTAACGTAATCCGAGTAATCACTCATTTGGTCAGCGAAAATGCCTGCATTGTCAGCAAAAATAACCGCAAATTTAGGCATTTTATCCTCCGCAAGGCGAAGATATTGGAAATACTCGGTTTTTTCGGCATCAATAAATGCAAAGTCAAAGGGACCTTGCAAGGTGGGAATAACTTCCAATGCGTTGCCCTTGATAATCTTAACTTTTGGGGGAATATTGGCTTTAAGAATATTTCTTCCAGAGGTTTCTGCCTCATCACTATGAATTTCTATCGTTACTATCTCTGCTCTTTCGTCAAGTTCCTTGCCAATTAAGATTGCTGAGTAACCGATCAAAGTACCCACTTCCAAAACATGCTGCGGCTTGGCTTTCAGAATCTCTTCAGCCAGGAGTTTCCCCTTATGTGGTCCGATGATTGGCAAGCACTTTTTTTCTGCTGCTGCCTCAATCTGTCTTAAAACCTTGTTAGCTCTTATTACAGTTGTTTTGGTTGTCATAGAGGAGCCTTGATTTTATCAAGAAATCGTTGTTGCAACTTTGCAATTTTAGGTGCAATTACTACTTGGCAGTAGGGCTCTTTTGGGTGTTTCTTGTAATAGTCTTTATGATAGGTTTCAGCTTTGTAGAAAACTTTCAGGGGTTCAACTGAGGTGACGATTGGCTTATCCCATATGCCCTCTTGGTTTAGTTCATCAATTAGTTGCTCTGCATTAGCTTTCTGCTCTGGGCTATGATAGAAAATGGCGGACCTATACTGTGTTCCCACATCAGCGCCTTGACGATTCAGCGAGGTTGGATCATGCATGGCAAAATAAACCTCCAAAATTTCTTTGTATTTGATGACTTTGGGATCAAAGAAAATCTGCGCTGCCTCTGCATGCCCAGTTGTGCCCGTGGAAACTTGCTCGTAAGACGGGTTTGGCACATTACCGCCTGTGTAGCCAGGCTCGATTATCTCTACTCCCTTTATGATACTGAACGCCGCTTCGGTGCACCAGAAGCAGCCGGCAGCTAGCGTTGCAGCCTCAAGATTCTTGTCATCTTTTGTCTGTTGATCCAAACTTTTTCTCCTCCAAAAGCTTTTACTCTTACTCAATTTAAAGCATGGAAGCTTTGAACTTAACGGTTTGTGGCTGTCATAGTACAACAACTTATAGTCTAAAAGCCAATTTATTGGTTGTGTCTTCTAATCGGCTAGCTTTCCTATGTTATCGCAATCTTGATTTGTGCAGTGTTTGGGCTTAAGTATCTTTCTTTCATCTCACCATAGAAACGTTTGTTACAGTACCTGGCTAAGAGAATGTTCAGCAGGTTCTCTAGTCCCTTAGTGCTCCAGTGCATCCACTTATGCTTAATACGCTTAGCGATCTCACCCATCAAACGCTCAACCAAATTATTCGTAATGGGAACGCTGATTCCCTTCATAGCCAAGCGTGCAAAAGTAACCATATAATTCGCTGCATTCCTGATAAAGCGTGCAACCACCTCCAAACCGTCCAAAAACAAATCATTGCTTAGCTTATCAAGCTCCAAAAGCGTCCACTCAATTCTCCACTTCAACCTCTCAAAATCCTTGTCCGCAAGATGCTTGTTAACGGACTTATGAAGTATCTCCAAAATAGCTATGAGCTTGTCTGCAATTTCTTTTCTCTGCTCCTTTGGCAAATCTGCATTCCACAAGTAAAAACGCACATCACCCACACAATGGCGAACACACGCTTGATAGTTCGCTGCCTTCTCTAAAAGAGCATTCCTAAGCGAAGGCTCATTATCAGACACCGCAACCTTAGCTTTTCCATTAAACTGCCCTGCAGTCTTCTTCCAATCCTCGTTTACCCCAAGCCCTAAAAGGGCTTTCTCACCAGTTTCATTATTCTTTCCTAAAATAACGTTGACTTCATTCTTCTCTCCACTTAAACCATGTGATTTAGTTCCATCACCCTCAATCAAATCCTGATTAACAGCAGGCGACTCTCGACGCTGTTTATTCATGAACTCGCCTACTCTTTGAACGCACTCATGAATCCTACACCGTGAAACCTCAGCATTCGTGAGATTCTCAATCGCAGTCTTAGAATCACGATAAGTGAGGTAAGTCGCTATTTCCGCGACACTCTAACGATAAATCGTCAACTATTCTTTTCTTAGGCTCAACTCCAACATACAGCAACAAAGGCCGCATAATGCAATTATTCTCCAAGGATCGTATTTTAGCAAGCCTAAACTCTATTCTACCATGTCTTGTGCTAAGCGTTCTATCGGTTGTTCCAGCTCTTTCAAAATGCCTGTCTGGATCTCTGAGGTATCTTGGCCCGCATAGCTCTAAGACAAGCTCTCCTTGCAGTTTAACTATGGCTGACTTCAAAATTTCCTTTGGGATGTTTATTTCGTCTAGTTCGGGATATGTTGGCAAGGCTTAAATCGCCTTGAATCTCTATTTGGGTTCGGACTGATATCATTGAGTCCCATTCCTTTTCATTTGGCGATGACATTGGATGGACTCAATCAGTCCAAAAAAGTTAACCGATTAGCAGACGGCACCAATTTATTAGAATACTTCTGCAGCGTTAGGCGCATTTTCGGGGACAATTTGGGTTATCTCCCAATACTCAACTATTTTGTCTCCGTTAAAACGGAAAAGGTGAACTTGTCTTAACCCACCTTCACTTGGTTTAGAGCTGGAAACTTGTGTGTGCACTGCAATCAGGTCGCCGTCAACAAGGACCTGTCGTATGATGAGCTTAAACTCCGCTGACGATCCTCTTAATATTCCTTGCGCGGCTTGTTTTTGTACTGCAATCATAGCATCGGTTAATGCTTCCATGCCACCGGTTGTATACGGGGTGTGTGTCCTACAGTCGGGAGCAAAGAAGTTCAGTCCATCTTTTGGCTTTCCCACGCCAACTAAACCTAGAAATTCGACCGCAATTTCTTTATGAACCCTATTAACATCATTTTCAGGTATCTCAAAAAAAAATAGCCTTCTCCATATTTTCACCTGAAAAATTTGAGACACATGAATATTAAAATGTGTTGGTAAACCATTTTTTGCCCAACCAAATTATGCGTCTCTTCTGTTGCTTGGTTTTACGACATTGAACCAAAACTGTTTATTTACACAAAACAGCGCAATGCATTTTACTTTCTGTTTCATTAGCCCAATAGCACAGGTTTCTCCGCGTGACCACAAGAATTGAAAAAAACCCCAGTAGTTCATTAGGGAAAATTAAGATTACTCCTTTGGCGGCAGAAAGCTTCGGTGTACGCTCGATGTGCACACTTGTTGAGACTCTTGAAGTGAAAGTGCTTTTGGATGCTGGAGTATCGCTTTGTCCGTATCGCTTCAATTTGCCCCCTCATCCTATTGAGTTCCAAACAATCGCTAATATACGCAAGCTTATTGCGTCAGCAGCAATCAAAGCAGATGTAGTGACGATTAGCCATTACCATTTTGACCACCATACCCCATCATACGAGGACTGGGTAGTAAATTGGACAGAAGCAAACGAAACCGCTCGCCAAATTTACCAAAACAAAATCGTGTTAGTGAAAAATCCGCGGGAAAAAATCAACGCAAGCCAAAGGCAACGTGCCTGGCTTTTCCAAAAAACTGGCGGCAAGCACGGAAAGAGCCTTGAGACTGCTGATGGCAAAACGTTTACTTATGGCAAGACTGTGTTGCGGTTTTCGGAGGCTGTTGTTCATGGCTCGGAGGATTCGATGCTGGGCTGGGTCATAATGGCAGTTTTTGAGTATGAGGGTGAACGGTTTATGTTTGCGCCTGACGTGCAAGGGCCAATGTCAACTCACACGCTTGGCTTGATTCTAAAGGAGCGGCCGACCGCTATTATGTTGGGTGGACCGCCATTTTATCTTGAAGGTTGCCGAGTTGATATGGGGCAATTGGAACAAGGATTAAGGAATATGCAAAAGATTGTTGAGTCGGTGCCAATGGTCATCTTTGACCATCATGCGCTGAGAGACAAGTCTTGGCAACAAAGAATAAGTGGAGTTTACCAACAAGCTTCCAAATCAGGGCACAGTATTACTACAGCTGCAGAATACTCAGGCAACGAAAACCTTTTCCTAGAATCTAAGCGCGAAAAACTATATCGCGACTATCCTCCATCCTTAGAGTTTAAGGAATGGATGAAAACATTAAAAAACCAAAAGGTAGCTAAACCCCCAATCTAAAGATGAAAGATCTTGACTGAACTCAGCTTAGCTGCCTTTGCTGCTTCGTTTGTGCTAGTTGTTTTAGCCGAAATGGGCGATAAAACCCAATTTTTAGCCATGTCCTTTGCTGCGCGACACAATATTTACAAGGTTACTATAGGGATCTTCCTGGCTATTCTGGCTAGCTTTGCAATCACAGTAACAGTTGGTCAATTGCTAACTACACTCATTCCTTTGGACGTTATTTCTCTGGCAGCTTCCATTTCCTTCATCGGTTTTGGATTGTGGACCGTAAGAGGAGACAAATTTAAAATCAAGAATGAAAAGACTTCCCGATTTGGCGTAGTCGGAACCGTAGCCACAGCTTTTTTCATCGCGGAGTTTGGTGACAAGACCCAGCTTGCAACTATCAGTTTAACAGCACAATACAACAATGCGCTCAGCGTTTTTGTTGGAGCAACGGTTGCTATGTTGGTTGCTGATGGAGTTGGAATAGTTGTTGGAGTTGTTCTTTGTAAGCGTATTCCTGAGCGAACTTTTAGGTGGCTTTCAGCAGGAATTTTTGTTTTGTTTGGCTTGGTAGGTGCGTACGAGGTGCTTTCAATTAGGATAAGCTTACTATATACGGGGGTAACTTTACTTATGCTAGTTATTTTTTCAGTTATGGTAATGGCGGCTTTAGCAACGGAAACAGAAATCAGGAGAATATTCTGATCAAGAGCAAGTATGCAAACAAAAAACGTTGATCATAAGAAGAATCATTTCAAAGAATAAGAAAAATCAAAGAAAGGAAAATCTTTAAGGATTATGTGATGGTAATTTTTTGGTTTCATTAGACTCATTCTTCGGCAAGTCAATCTAAAGTACTTAATTGGTTTCTCTTGCTTTGGCATTAACCAATGTGGCTGTGTCAGGATAGCCTCAAATCAATCGAACGTACATGATACAGAGTTTCATAGACTTGGCATTTAATACAATTACTCAAAATTTTATTTTGCTAAAACAGTTAGTGTTAGCAAACGCCTGTTAACTTAACGCAAACAAAAAAAAGTCTGTCGGAAGAAAGTGGTAACATAACTTGGTCGCTTGCACTTCAGTTAACCGTTGATTTGCTACTCCGGCGTCGGATGCAACTTAACCAACGCCCTAATTACAGAATAATACAACGTTTTATATTTAAGAAATTGTGACTATAGTTGTACTTCAACAATTGCAAGCAGCGGAAATTTTGTTAGTGTCATGATGCTTAATTTTATTTTTTTCTTTGCTTCATCATAGTTAGGGCTTTTTTTAGATCAAGCGGAGCGTTTACATTGAAGAAGGTTCGCAACTCTGGATCCAACTGTTCTATTACTAAAGTGGAAATATAGCGCACTCCCCGCATTTTACCCACCATATCAGCCAATTCAAGCTCATTATTTGCCAACGCTTTTTTAGCCGCCTCTAACCCACACTCTGTCTGATAAACTGCATGCAAAGGTTCAATCTCGCAATTTGTCCACCTTGGAACCACCGCCGTTTTACCAATGCATAAATCAAAAAGCAAAGAAATGATCTCTCGGCAAATAAACGGGGCGTCAAACGGCAAAAGCAACGAATACTTCCCCTGGGCTGCCTCAAAACCTGTCAAAGCACCGCCTAAAGGTCCTTTTGACTCATCGTTGTCAACTGCAAACTTGGCATTGGTTGAAACAACTTTTGCGTATATATCTGCGCGCTGTTGTGAATTTGTTACGATGATTATTTCTTCAACAATACCTTTGACAGAGTCAACAACGTGATTAAACAAAGTTTTTTTGTTCAGTTTCAGGAGCCCTTTATCTTCCCCAAACCTGTTTGGTGTAAAACCAACTAGAATTATTGCAGATCTATCCAAACCTGTAACGTCTCCACCCTTAAAATATGGAACAAGTTAAAAAACGTGCGGAGAGCTCTTGATGGCCCTATTTTGAATAGAAAAGTCGTAGCTCCCCAAATCAATACAGAAAGATTATTCTAAGGTGTAGTATGCATGTTGAAGCTCTGGGCGTAATGTAAGCGCTGATCACTGGCTGATTCAACATATTTTGTCCTATGTTATGTTATTTCTTTGTTCGAGGATAGAATTTTGAATAGGAGCATCGTCAAAATATAGACGCAAAATCTTGTGCTTACACTTAGAATCTTTGCAGTCGTAAAATAATAGTTTAGGGTTGCTAAAATTAACTGTTGAAACATCGCTTACTGCCTTGCAGTTTTCACATCGTTGAGCTCTGACTTAATTGCAACAATGGTGTGAAGTGTTGATTTGTAATATATAAGTGATTTATGCCAAAAAGTAGCATTTGATAATAGAAAGAGAAACGTTGCTTTTCTGTTTTTTTGATCGGCGTTTATTTATTTCAAATAAATATCTCTGTATAATAAGACTTAATAAAGAAGGATCACTCCTGACTGTATACACGTAAAACAACACGGGGGGGAGCGTTAATCATAAAAGATCAAATATACCCAAAAAAGTCTTCAACTATTCTTGAGAAAATCGAAGAAAGCCTCGAGAAGCTCAACCAGAAAATGGAAGTTATGATGGAAATTCAGAAAACCAGTGGGTATAATCAAAAATCCAGTTTAGCATTGCCTGATGCATCCTTGGATGTTATGACGCTTCTTTCGATGCCGGATCACTTGCGTAAGACAGCGATGACGATTTGCCGATGGGAAAGAGCAACAGCTGAGGAAATTGCAGGGCAGACCAAGAGGGCAAGAGCGGTGGAGAGTGCATATCTTAACCAGCTTGTGATTATGGGTTACCTTAAGAAGGAACGAAAAGGAAGAAAAGCATATTTCTTCATTGAAAAGGAAACACAAGGTTGAAAGTATGAGCAAAATAATCGCAGTACATTCCTACAAAGGTGGTACAGGGAAAACTCTTCTATCAGTAAATTTAGCAGCATCTTTCGCTAAAAGCGGCAAAAAAGTGGCTATTTTTGACCTTGACTTTCGTGCGCCAAGTTTGTTCGCTATTCTTAAAGCTGAAAATAGTGAAGTCTGGTTTAACGATTACTTAAACAACACACGTGAGGCAACCGAATCCCTAATAGATTTAAGTAGTAGGCTCACGGGTGGTGGCAAGTTCTATGCTGGCTTAGCTAACCCTGCAACTGAAGCAATAAGGGATATGTCATCCAAAGATAGAAAATGGGAAATGCGAGCTCTAGGTAGACTGCTTGCGCTTAGGGAAACTTTGCTTGTAGATGAGGGTTTTGATTACTTGTTCTTTGATACAAGCCCTGGGTTACAGTACTCTTCTATAAACGCTATTGTTGCAGCTGATTTTGTGGTTGTAGCAACAACTAGTGATCGTTCAGACGTGGATGGAACAAAACGCATGTTAAAAGAGCTATATAACCTATTCGAGAAGAAAACTGGTTTAGTTCTAAACAAGGTGATTGATCCATCAGCTACAGCGAAGAAGTCTGAAATAGGTGCTAAAGTTAAATCGGTTTATCAGGTGCCTTTGTTGGGTATTGTACCTTGTTTCTGCGAAATTCTAAGGGCGGAAGGCAACTTGATTTTTGTTCAGGACAAACCTGATCATCCGTTCACGAAGATAGTCTCTGAAATGGCTAGAAAGATTGATAGCAACGAAGTAAACTAGTTACTTTTTATTTTTTTCTTAACATAATGAACTAAACAGGCTTTGTCTTAGAAAAGAGGCTACTTAAAGATAGCCTTTTCCAAACCATTTTTCAAGCCATTCTTCAAAGGTTGAAAGGCACTCTTTGCGCCAAGCCGCATCCCCTGTATCTTCTTTTAAACAACTTGCGAGCTCCAGACGATGGGTAATTTCTGCCTTCGCCTCTTCAAGCAAAGCTTCAACATCATCAAGCATGTCATTCCCACCGGCTGAGTAATCTTTTACGGAAGCTTTTAAGAAAGCCCTTTTTTGCTTAATCAATTGGTCAAGTTTTCCTTCAGACGCCATACTTCAACACCTTACTGTCTCTTAACCGAAAGCCATCTAAAAAAGGTAACAGAACCTGAAAATTAAGGAGGAGTTAGTGGTGCGGTTTGCCGAGATGCAGACCTAAACCAGACTGATGGTATGGGAAGTGTTAAGGGCAGGCGGTGCTCACGCCATACTCTGAGCACCGTTGTTTGTGGGTTGGATGTACATACGGACAGCACTTATGCGACTATTTTGAACAAGAAAGGAAAATAGTCAATCAAATGAAAATGACCGATAAGAAAGTGCCATCATACCTTTCGCAATTCAAGGTCGGTAAGGTGGCGATGGAAGTAATTCTTGTAATTTAGAGTTTACCAAACCTCCTTTGAGAACCTGAAATTTCTCAGGATCGGCGCTTTTTTCTAATTCTATTGGATGCAGATTGAGACTCAGTTCAACTGCCTCCCATTTAATGTCCTGAATTTTCCTAATAGTAATTGATAACTCGACTTGACGCTGAGAAATCAAGGTATTCAAGGCATGATCCAATTGAACAGGGCGAAGTCGCGCAGGTCTTTCAAATGAATGCTCGACAAGACCCTTCTTGATCAAATTCTGATATACCGAATATTTGGTGGTAGGATTCACATTCATTTCTTTGGAAATTTTGGAAATCGACAAAATGTTCTTCTTTAGCAAAAGCAGATAGAGTTTGGATTCATTTTCAGTTAGACCAAAACTACGCAAACATACATCTAATCTGAGAAATGCATCTCGATCCCTGAGCACAGGTTCGGGGGATACCTTACTTTCAATTTCAAACATCTGAACTTTCGCTCTCAAATTTCACATTCGCTGGCTCTTGGTTAGACAGCGGATACCAATTCAAGTTCTATTCTCCTCCGCTCTGAATTTAGAGGCTATTCTTTGCTGCTTTTCGGAAATAGTTTTCGAAACTTCTTCCATGTGATTGTCCTCAAGCGACGAACCCTGTTTGGGGAGAAAGGAGTTGGGCAAACAGAATTGTTTTAACAGGGTTCGTCGCTTGCCACAAGAATTGGTTTAATTTGCTTATTAGTGCTATGAATTTTACTATGAATTTAGAATTCATGTTTTTAAAAAACAATGAAACTGAATCCCGAAACCGATTAATTAACTAAGAAAAACTTAGTACGATCACTTTTTTCGACAAGTTGATTTTGGTGACCCTTGCAAGAAGTCGAATTGATCAAACGATACAAATACAGTAACTTACCAATGCCCGGCAATGCTCAATTGTTGTTTGCGTATCTAAAGTTTGTTATTTAGTTGCTTGTTGATTTGCTTAGCTTTTCGGATTCACGCCAACCCATATCAAAGTATCCGCTTACTACGCCGATGAGGTTGGCGTCGGTTGTCTACAAAGCTGAAGTATCTTCAGTCATGTTTTTTCTACTGGTTGAAACCATAGCCTCTCTGCCATAAAAAACTGCGAACCGGTTTAGGAGTTGACGGTGAAACCTGATACTAGGCAGACTTGACGTTTAAAGTGCGTTGTACGTGTTTTATTTGGGATTCATCAGGTCTGAAATCCTCAACAATCTCCCGAAATTTTACTCCTTTGTGAAATGATTCGGCAATTTCAGTTGAAAGGAGAGGTGCTACATGTGAGAGTTCTTTCAGGTCAGCAATCCAAAAAACATCACTTTTAAGACCGGAAATTAAAATGGATAATTTAGCAATTACTGCCTTAAATTCAGGTATTAGAACGTAGAATCTTTCTTCGTCACCTACAACCAAAGGCTGAGGGTTTGAACCAGGAATATGGTGCGGTCGCCGAGATTTGAACCCGGGTCGTCAGCGTGGCAGGCTTACACAGTATTACGGTTGGAAAATACTTTGATGTCCTAGACGAAACTAGACTACGACCGCTCTTCCATGCTTTTGGTTGGTCTAGCAACACTGTGGCCATGTTGAAATTGCCTTTAGATTGCTTACGCCAACTTTGCAGTGGTGATAGTCTCGGGTGATTGTTTTAATGTTTTCGGTCATGTTAATTGTGTCCAATCAGTTGAGCTCCGGAATAGAGCGTTTTTCGGTATAGGCTTGCTCCGTCTTTTGGATCAGTTCTAATGAATGTGTACCTGGGTACATGTCTCTGTCCAAAATGCTGCTGTATTTTAGGGCGTCGCCGATTTAAATGTGTGCAAGCTGAACGTAGAGCCACAGGTATTTGTGCTTTTGTGACCTAGAAGAATTATTAATGGCGTTCTTTTTGCCGCGTTTCTTGGAATTCACTGTCGCTCTCCCATATCTGAATATTATGTAAAAACGTGCGCATAACATACGCATATTAACACTTTTAATTCACGTTGCTTTACTCAAGCAATATTGCAAGTTAGGTAATTTCTTACAAAATAAGTAGACCTTCGTCTGCAGGACTCAATTGGCAAAACTAACTTAGTAAAGGTAGAAGATGATCGGTTGTTTTTTTCACTCCGATCAACATCTACTAAGCCTAGGCGAGATGTTTTCATCCGTATAGAAGTAAGGGTTTTGTCCAGAATCTTTGCAATAGATCGTATGGACTTTTTTTCTGTTAACAGTTGTCGAAGTTGCCTTTCATCTTCAACGGTCCAAGGTTTGCCCTTCGCCATTAACCTCTTCCGGTCCTGCTGCAGACTTCTTGAGCAGCTGCTTTTCCGCTAATGATTCTGTTCCACCGTTGAGAATCAAGTTTTTTCCCTCACAAATAGTCCGATTATAATTCCTGTTAGGCCTGTGAATGGCTGCGAAAACTTACCTGTTCCAACTGCCCAGAAAAGCCATATGGGCAATCTCTAATAAGGATAGGCAAATGGCCATTGCAATCGCAAATTCTATGCCCGGAATGGCTTTTCACAAACATTGATCTTCTCAATTGATTATGTACCCGCCAGGAGGGAAGAGCCTTTCCCAATCATAACTGTTGCTGCAGTCTCTGTTTCTGTCGCTCTTGTCAGATTGGTGGGGACTTGTTTATTTGCTTATTTAAAGAAACACAAAACCAAAGCAGTCTATGTCAAGAAACACTGAACCAAAATGTTAAGCGTGTGCCAAAGCGAAAATTGTACTTAGCTTATTTCTTTTTGTTTCTTGTTTAAACCAAGCGAGTATTTTGCTGCAACAACTAGTATAGCTCCAAATATGGCTACTATTACAATTAGTATTATTTCGCTTCCTGGCTGTTCGACTCCTTTGAGTTCTGTTGCGGGTGCATTTGCGTCTATGTGCATGCTAATTTGATGAGTGCTGTGCGAATAATTGAATGCGAATACCCAAGAATCATCCGTTGAAGTTACAGTGTAATTGAGCTGTTTTCCGTCAATGTATGCTTGTAAGCCGTTACCGTTTGGAAGTAAACTCTTGGCTATTGTAGCCTTAACGAAACCTGTCGTTCCAGATGGACCTGTTACGTTGAAACTCAAAGTGGCTGTCTCATTGTTGAAAGCTAAAGCGTTAACGGTGCTGTTTGATTCGATAACGAAAGTATTTTTGTTTTCAATGGGCAAGAAGTTTAAAGTGGTAGTATTGCTTGCGTAAGTGTTTGTTGAGTCTCCGCTCCACTCTGTCTTGAGTGTGAATGTGCCTGAGGCACTGTTTATCCATTGGATATTGTACGTGCCTTCGTCGTTTGTTAGTCCCGAACTTATGGGTATCCAAGTTTTTGCTCCTGGAAAAGTGTAGGATAAGACAACTGTTTTATTCTGCAGTGGAACCCTGTTAGAGTCCGATAACGTACCGAAAATGTTTACTGCTGAACCAGCGGTTGTTGACAAAGACTCGGTTGAGATTGAAAGGATTGCAGGGTTATTAAAAGGGTCTTGGATGTTTCGGAATGAATAGTCAGCTGGTGAATTGCCCCATACGCCTAATCCTATGTATTTAATGTCTTCGAATGTGAAATTGGCTATTTTGGACGTTGAAAGTGACCCTATTGATGTGCCGTTTTCGTCAAGTACAGTTGTTGTGATGGCAAAAGGAGATGATGCAACTCTTAATTTCATTGTGTACCAAAGGTGCGGTTCTCCGAAAGCAACTTCGGTTGCCATCCAGTCGCTCCTATTCCTCGCTAACTGAAAAACGCTCTCACCATAGTATCCATATTCAAAGTTAAATCCAAGAGTGCTTCCTGCAATCGGTAGGCTGCTTCTGATGAATACTCCACAGCTTTCGGGCGTTTCAGCGTTTACTTGAAAAGAAAATGTGAAATCACTGCTAGGTTTAATTTCTTTATAAAAAGATATTGCAGGACTAACACTGCCGCCGTTGCTCCATAACCTCAGAATTCCGTTTGATTCAGCATAGTAGCCGCCTTTGTCTTCAACTTGCCACCCTGCAAGCGAGGTTGGGGCTGACTGATCCTCGCAGCGGCTTAGTTGACTAAACGTCAAGACCAAAAGGCTGATTAGGAGCAACATGGAGATTAGCTTTTTCCACACAGATACTCGACCTTTAATGAGGCGAACAAGATTGTCGCTTGTCTCTTAAAATATGAAGGTTTGTTTTATAGATAAAAGAGTTTTCGTCAACATTATTTGACTAACATTTTCTTTTTAGCGTTTTTTAGTCAAAAAAGTTTGACTAACTCCAGTCAATATTGTTTGACTGAAAACCTTAATACTAAATCGTTTTCAGTAATAACTTGGCTGTCTTTGTGAAAAGAACACCGTTGGCTATTGCATTAGTTTTTCTAATGTTATCCATAGTTAGTTTGCCGATAGTGGAGTTGGCCGTTGGAAATCCTGTTCCGCCAGCTCCACTACCCACTTCACCAGATAAGAATGAGCCATCAATAACAGTCAATGAGCCGATTAATGACACGACCTACAATGTCAGCACAATCCATTATTCCTTAACGGTGAGGAAGCCTTCGTCATGGTTTGATTATGACCCAGTTCATGGTCAAATAATGGTAATCTTATACAAACTCGACAACAACGATGAAGTTGCAGTTGCTAATTACGCTGATTATTTAAAATATGGAAAAGACCCCTTTAGCTATCAAGGAGACTTAAATGGTCTATCTGATGGAAACCATAGCTTCCAAATACGCATTCACTCCGATAGTTACTACAACAGTTATTATGACAAAAACGACAGCCGAACTTGGAACATTGAAATGAATTACTACATTGATACTTATTCTGATAAAATAAATTTTACAGTAAACACAGTTCCTTCAACATTGGAACCATCTCCAACAATTCAACCGACTCAATCTTCTTCGGCTCCAAGTAATTCAAATATTAACGATAGGGTTGATTTTCCTGCAATGTATGTTTTAGCGATTGTAGCCGTTGGAATCTTTGCGATTGTTATTGGTGCTTTACTGCTGTTTGGAAGCCATCGAAAAACGCCCAAATAGTCAGGTCAAGAGACTTTTGACTAACCGTTCTTTTAGCGGAACACCTTGTTCTTTCAGGAGAGTTATAACTAAGAAAATACTTGAATAATATTGATGGATGATTGTGAATAAGAAAATATTATTTTTGTTTCTTGTCGGATTTATTTTTTCAGTTCTACCGTTAAATTTTGGTTCCTGCTATTCGCCAAACGCTACAATTCCTTTTAATTATGATGAGCTTTCTGGTCAAATTGCCATAACCTCACCGATTGAAAGCTTCACTTATACAGATTCTGATATTGTTGTAAACGCAGGTTTGCATATAGGAGGAATTGAGTCTGAGCCAAATACGCGTTATGTTCCTTACCAAAATATCCGTCGTATTTATAGTTTAGATGGTTCTGAGTGGCAAAATATGTCTTTTGTTTCAGTTGGTGGACATGAAGCTTTTTGTTCTCTTGTAAATCCATACTGGTATAGCAACACGTGGCTGAACTACACTACAACTCTGCATAATATTTCAGAAGGAACTCATTTCTTACGAGTAGATGTTAAGCCAGCCAGTCTTAGCCCACGGATAAGAAGCATTCAGAGTTTAGACAAAGCTTCAGTTAATTTCACAATTTCTCAAAATTCTAATATAACAGAGAAGCTTGACAGTGAATTATTTCCTAAAAACGCTGAATTCTTCACAATATTACCCTTAGTTATAGCTGCCCCCTCCATTGGGGTTGTTGCTCTTACTATCTATAGAAGGCATCGAATAAGATGAAGAAAGCGTTAGCTTCTTTGCTGATTCTTTTTGTAATTTTGTCAGCTTTGAGGTTAGATGTATCTAGAGCTAATCCTTTGAATCCTTCTGATGTTTCTCCCATTTACATAAGGTCAGATGGGAGCATAGAGCCTTCAACAGCGCCTATTCAACATAATGGAAGCATCTATACCTTAATTGATAACATTCAAAACTACAATATCACAATACAACGTACCAACATTATTTTAAACGGGTCTGGTCTTAACCTTCAAGGACCAGGAAGGGAAATTTACAATATGGCTGCCATATACATGGCTTGTACCAATGTCACTATTTTCAATTTTCACATCTTTAACTGGAGTTTAGGAGTAATAGGAGCTTTTGATAACAATACAATTCAGTCCAACTATTTTTCCAATAATACCTATGATATTGCAATATACGCCAGTAATTACAAAATAATAGGAAATCAAATTGGCTCAGAACGCATAGTAGGAAACAACAATACAATATCTCAAAACCAAATAACGCTAGGTGATTATGCAACTGGCTTTTGGATAACCAATTGTGTAGCACTAAAAATTGAATCTAATAACATAACATTTAGCAAACTAACAACCTTCTTTATCAGTACACAAATTAGCGAATTTCAAGTTTACCACAACAATTTCCTCAACGTTGAGGTACTCACATTTGGAACTCTACTATTTCCAAAATCTGCTAATACTAAACCCTGGGACAATGGAGTTGAAGGCAACTACTGGAGTGACTATTTAAGAAGATATTCTCAAGCAGTTGAGATAAGCAATTCAGGTACAGGCAATATTACGTATGTTAGTGAGGCTGCTCCACAAGTAATCGACAGATATCCTCTGATTAAACCCTATAACTATACTTTACCATCTTCCCATACAATTCCAGAGTCTTCTTGGTTGACAATTCTACCCTTACTACTCTTTATCCCAATTGTTCTAATTATAGTTAGAAAAAGACTGCGAGGAAATGTTTGGACAATAGAAGAGTCCGTCAAGAAAGTTTGACTAAAACCAGTCAAGATTATTTTACTGAAAACCTTTTAGGGATAAACTTACAGCTTTGAATTTGATAAAATGAAAGCAATCTTAGAAATTGCAATCGTTGTCTTACTTGTTGGACTATTTTTTATTCCTTTAGTAATGGGCAATCCTGCTTCCTATAACCAATTGTACGACAATGTTGTCATCAATGTTCAATCACCATTAAATGGAGCAACTTACAATGTGCAATCTATGCCGCTTTTCTTTACAGTTCAGACCAACATTAACGGACAATTGCCAACCTGTTATATCTTAAATGAACAAACGCCAATTGACGTGCCAGTTTGGATAACTTCTACAGAAACCATAAGCAGTTGGTACGGTGATGGCTACCATAATTATGCTTACAACTATCCACGTTATACAGCATTAGGCAATACTGTTTTAAGGAACCTGCCAAATGGAAAATACAACTTAATAGTTGAGAGGTATTACGGTGACATTTCCAAGCCTCAATTAATCAACTCAACTTCAGTTAGCTTTACAATTGACACCAGTGTAAGCAAATCAACCCCTGTATTCTCTCCTCCGCCAGCACCTTATCCAAAGCTTACGCTCGTTTCACCAGAAAACCGAACGTATGTGGCTCCTTTCACTGGGTCGGATTATAAGACAGGCGGAACCGAACTCTATGTCGAGGAAGGTGTGAGTTTTCAATCAAATGTGCTTCCTTCATGGGTTGGCTACAGTATAGATGGCAGTACAAACACCACAGTACCAATGTATGATCATAGCCAAGCAAAACTACCCCTCGGAAGACATTATTTCACGCTTTACTCCAACGATACAACCGGAAATTGGGCAACCCCTCAAACTGTATACTTCTCGGTAATAACTTTCAAAGATTGGGTAGCTTCTGGTCAACAAAAGACTGATTCCCCAACGTCATCTCCAACTCCCACCGTTCCGGAGTTAACATGTATAGTAATTGTTCCTTTCCTTCTTAGCGTATTCTCTGTTGCTGTATTGCTTAAATATCAGAAGGTCAAAAAACCTTGAAAGAATTACAAGCAAGTCTGAAGAAATATCGGTTGCTGTTTGCCTTAGGTGTAATAATCATTTGCACTATAGTGGTTATGGCTGTAGCTACTTACTACTTCAGTATACCAAATACATCTTTGACTCCAACGCAAACTCCAACTCCTATCCCAACAAAAACATATCCACCAGATTCACCCACTTCTCAGAGTACGCTCTCCCCACCTATACCTACCCAGCTCACTTTTAGCCTTCCAGCAACTACGGAAGCAGGTCAAATCGTAACAATAACCTCAGTATTGACAGATTCAAATAAACAGCCAATTTCCGGCGTAAGCGTATACTACGTTGAGCAACAGCCTCTTGGCACAATGCTGCTAGGTGGTGGAAAGACAGATTCAAATGGTTCCACAACAATCAACTTTAAGTCTACGCAAACAGGTAACCACCAAATACAGGTAATATATTCTGGACGTTCGGGCTATTTTCCGAATTCAATCTACTCAGGAAGCAGTGATTCAAAAATAATCACTATAACAAAATAGATATTGGAACGTAGCGTACTCTAACAAAGACAGCCCTTTATCCTAAAACGAGGACTGTTCTTAAAGGTCAAGAAACTTTGACTAAAACCAGTCAAGAAAATTTTACGAATAAGCTTTTTAATCACAACAAAGCATTGGACAAAATAGTGGTGGTTAACTATTAATGCAAAAATGTTAGCCGTATTAGTTATCGCTTCAATGTTTCTGGGAGCCTACAATATAGTTGGCGTATGGGCTAATTTTGAACCCGGTCCTCTGCAAGTTACTATTGTTTCACCTAAGAGTTATGGTAATAATATAAATCCTGTTTTGCTCAACATTTCAGCAACAATGTTTTTAGATCCTCTCAAAGGCTCAGAAAACCGATATATTACCTACAGCATAGATGGAAAAGGCAATCTCAGTATGACACCAGTCTACCAAGGTGTCTCTAGCTCTGGTGGTTATTCGTTTTCATCAGTGACTAGCGAAGCTAACCTGCCAAATCTTCCGGACGGCTGGCATACAGTAATGGTTTACGTAAAATATGACTATGGAAGCTGGGTAAATGAAGGAAGCGCAAGAGTCGAGTTTGCTATTGGCAAACCAACCACCCTCAATCCAAATGCTCCATTTCTAAAAGTTGAATTTCCTACTTACACACAAGTGTTTCCAGAAAAACAGCCTATCCCCTACTTCATAAACATAAGCATTCCATTCTCTTGGTTTGGGAATAACCTACTTCACGGCGAAATATACTCTAGTCAGCTACGTGCTAGATAACACCACAAACATAACCGCCATTGCAGGCCGCGACACAGCTAGAGGAGGTCCAAATGGACCAATAGTGATCAATGGTAGCACACCCGCCTTTATTCCAGTGTTCACAGTTAACTATCCAACAATAATTTTGACCGGAACAATACCTGCTCAGTCGCCTGGAAATCACACGCTGGTATTTTTGATTTTATGGTCAGATTACGGGGATAATATTATGACGTCTAACTTTCAAACTCGTTTTTCTGTAAGCGATAAAATTAGTCAACCAATCAACATGCCATCGCAGATTGCTCAAACATCGGGGGTATTTACTGTTATCTCGCCAGCAAACCAAGTAACCTACAATACTAATCAAGTGCCAATAACTTATAGCGTCGATTCAAAGGTCATTTGGTCATATTATGCTTTGGATACTGCTGGAGAACCCGAAAGTTCTGATTGGAAATCCTTCAATGGCAACATTACACTAACTGGGCTGTCAGAGGGTTCTCATAAACTGACTATTTCTGTTAAATCCGAGGCAAATACTCCTTCTGTCCCAACATTTGAGCAAACAATAAACTTCAATGCAGACAGCAACGCTCCAATAGCATCAAATCAAACGTTGACAGCTCCAACTCCTACCCTTCCAGAATTATCTTGGTTAGTAATTCTGCCCTTTATTCTAATAATTTTCTCGGTTGTTATATTGATTAGACATCATAGGTATCCGTCAAGGAAACTTACTAACTAAGCGTTCTTTTAGCGGAACAGACTGTTCCCGGGGGAGAGTAATATTGGACCTTTACCCTTAGCAACTTGTTGATGTTAATGCACGGAAAAGTACAAGGAAGATTGAACAGAAAAATACCCTGCGCTCTTTTAATCCCTTTACTATTTCTTATGTCGTTAGCGTTCTGGACTCAAACAATAGTGCCCGCCCACGCTTCTACTGCACAGCCCTATAAAGTAGTTCAAATTACTTTTCCCAGATCCGAAACCTACGATTCAAATCTGTTAACGCTGAATGTAACTTTTCCCGTAGGGGGCCTGAAGTACACCCTAACATATACCCTAGATGGAAACGACGAAGGGTCTATACCTTGGACAGTTAACAATCCAAACAATGAGTTACACGTTGTTTACGAAGCGATAGGATCAGTAAATATGCCCGAGTTATCCGCAGGTCCTCATCAGGTAGTAGTAACTCTTCAGGTTGACGTACATCAAAACGGTCCTAACCCTCCAAACGGAGCGTTTAAACCTGTAAGTCCAGGAAGCTTAGATTATCAAGCCATATGGACAGACACTGTTGATTTCACAGTAGAACCAAAAAATACGCCTGATACACAACCATTGCCCACAAACGCAAATTACACATCAAATTCAATTCCTCAAGCGACAATCCCTAAAGAACCTAACAACTCTATGCCACAACCAACCATTAACCAAGTTCCTTTAACTAAAACTTCTAATTCAACTACCGCCACTATCATCCTAATCTTTGCAAGCACAGTGGCTGCAGCCTTATTTGTTATCGTTGTTTTCTTTGTTCATCTCAAAGCGCACCGAACATCTCAAGTCAAGAAAAATTGACGGAACTTAGTCAAGAAAGCTTTTTGTTTTCGGTCTTTTCCTTGTTCCGTCTAAGTATCGGAATTATGAATTCCACAACTATCAGCAGTACTATTAACCCTATTATTAATGGCAACCCCCAGGAACTCTGCTGCATAATCAATGCTACCCATCCAAACCATGGAATCCGCATAACAACCCTGCCAACAACATCGTTTTGCGGAACTCCGGGTGGATTATTTAGGTAATCCCATCGGTCCAAGCCATCAATTGATGTTACTAGAGCCGGCCATTTTGCTGAAGGACTGCCATTTCCATCCCCTTTAGTTATAAAATACAGTGTGCCGTTGACATCTGTTACCGAAATTATGCGATGTATGATCGGCGTGGCGGTATGATCATTTGGGTCGTAAAAAACGATTACATCGCTGTTGGGATAGTCCGTTTTCAAATCTTTAGGATTTACCCCTTGAATAATTACGATATCACCTTTGTGCAGGGTGTGGTCAAACGGGTGTGTGATGCTGTTCCAGCCGACGCATCCTGAACCGTAGGGAACGCACATGCTACCGCTTTCAACTACAACTATTGGACCATAGGAGACATTAAACGCTAATTTTAAGCCGAAGAAGAAAACAAGAACTAAGGCAATAACCAAGACAATGGCGAATATTGTTTTGAAATAATCGTTCTTCCAAAGTTGCTTTAGCCTAACCAGCTTGTTAGCCTCTACTCAGTTGATAGAGGGCAACTGCGTTTTAAAACTTACCATCTAAAATCAAAGAGAAAGAAAATAGGGACTATGCGAGCTGTAGGTTAGGCGCCATTCAGATGGTTAGGGGTACGCTTGTGTTTGTGGTGAAGTGGGTGAAGTCTCCGTCTGCTTCGCTTAGTCGACTGAAGAATTGAGCAGTTCGGTAATTTGGTTGTTGAGCGAGAACTGGAAACCAAAGGATTGTAGTGACGTAAAAGTTCGTATTGATCTCCGGGTGAAACATTTTCTAAGGCTTTGAGCACTTGTTTTGCTTGCGTTGGATACAAACAACCTCTCGCATGTATTAAGAGACAAGTAGCAAAGCTTCTGCATAAAAAAGATTCTACCGATAAACAACAGCTAAAAAATGACAGCAATGCCGACAGGCTACATCATGCCAAATATATGAATTATTGCTCCGTTAGTAACTGAGATTGCCCATATTATGAAAAGTGGCCACATTAGCTTTTTTGCCTTATAGCAAGCCAGTGCTCTTTTTATTATCAAAAATCATGTTTAGCATTAAAAAATAAATCTTGTATTTTAGCGTTGTTTTAGAAGGCTTTTAGCTTTAACCGAAAACCCTTTCAAGATCAATAAGTCGGCAAAAAAGGGTCATCGCTTTTTGGTTGTTTCCAAACGACCTAGGTATTCCTAAGTTATAGCGACAAAGGAGCCCCAAACCGTTTGACCCAAAATAAATCCTCGATAACGACTTTGTCTAGGACCAAACCGTACTAAGAAAATGCTACCATTACAGCTTGCTCTTCGAGAAGACCTTGAGGCGTTTGTGGTTGTGTTTGGTTTGCAACAAGCGTTTATATCAAGTGTTGTTTCTTAAGTTTTTAGGTGAAATGTAAATTGATTGGTGAATAGCATAATATCTGCCGCGTTAGCGGCAGGATGAATGCGTAGTTCTATGCGTGTCCTTGCCGATAGGTCTGTCACCACTGGATAAGGGAGGTGAGACACCTGGAGAAAGCAAGATCGTGTGCTTACCAAGCCAACTGCCACCTTATCTGGGCACTAAATACGGCGCAAGGTACTCTTAGGCACAGTTGAGGTTAGGTTGGAAAGTATTAAGTCGATGGAATAGAGTGGGTTTCAGCTGTTGACTTAAGGTTCATGGTGGCGATCATGTACACGTGTTTGTTTCTGCTCCGCCAAGTGCTTGTATGCCTGAAATGGTTCGTGTTTTGAAGTGTAATTCGGCAAATTGCTGATCGGAGAGTTGTTGTGCTCAAGGAAAAGCTCTGGGGAGGGCATTTGTGGTCAGAGGGCTATCCTTTCTTTTTCTCCGCAGAGTTCATTTTTTAAGCAACTTGTGTTGTGCGTATCTACTGATGGAATAGTAGCTCATAACGTTCATTTTTAACCCAATCGCAAAATTGCTATGCAGCATCGGCACGATAGCAAAAAGTGGAATGCACCTTCGGAACGCTCGCTAAAGAGAGTTCTCGCTAATTCTGGGTATTCCGAGGAAATAACGGACACGATTTGAAAATGGTATAATCCCAACGAATTATAAATTAACAAGGTCCAAAAACAATAGCATCATTTAACCGAAGTTGTTTATTGTTTGAGGGATAAGTGTGGAAACTGACCTATTAAAGAAACTTGGAAGCAGAGAAATCACAAAAGCCCAACTGTTTCAGAAGGTTGAATCGGATTTTGATTTCTTGCCTAAATTGTTGGAGGGTACTTCTTCCTTTAATGCAACGGTTAGATATGGCTGTGGAAAAGTATTGATGGATTTAAGCGAGAAATACCCGAAGAAACTGTATTCTTATATGGACAGCTTTATTGAACTCCTTAACAGTAAGCACCGAATTTTAACGTGGAATGCGATAGCAATAATCGCAAATCTAACCAGAGTTGACGAAGAAGGCAAGTTTGATGCAATATTTGATAAGTACTACAGTTTCTTAAGCAACGAGTACATGGTTACCGTGGCTAATGTTGTGGTCAATTCAGCAAAAATTGCGTTAGCCAAACCCTATCTTGCTCAAAGGATAACTGAACAGTTGTTGAAGGTCCAAGACCTAAAAGTGACACCGCATTTAACCGAGGAATGCAAACTGGTCATAGAAGAACACGCCATCAAAGCATTTGACTCCTTTTTTGACCGCATTGAAGCTACGGAGCAAGTAGTTGCCTTTTCCCAAAAACATCTTAACAGTTCAAGAGCTTCGCTGAGAGAGGAAGCACAAATCTTTCTAAAAAAGTGGCAATAGAAGTTAGCGGTTGTAATAATGTCAGAAGCTTAAGACTCTAATATCGAAAGAAACCGAAAAGATAAGAAGCATGAGAGGTCAGGGAGCTACAAGAAAAAATTTGATAGTACATATTCACCCCGCGGGGTTCGAGTCCCAGCGCTTCAGACATCATAAGTTCAAAGCCCGCCTTCGTCTAAAGCGGTAGATGAACTCTGAGAAGGCAACTCCTAGGAAGGAAGCGAACAAGCCGTATAGGACTACTTGCGTAAGACTCATCGGTATTACAACGGCGTGTGTGCTTGTCCAACCCACC
This sequence comes from Candidatus Bathyarchaeota archaeon, assembly GCA_963831865.1. Lineage (GTDB taxonomy): Archaea > Thermoproteota > Bathyarchaeia > Bathyarchaeales > Bathycorpusculaceae > Bathycorpusculum. The sequence goes on from CAWHSP010000053.1 coordinate 42,808, forward strand.
CCACTGGAATGAGCTACCTGAATGGCTGCATTAGCAAAGATGGTAAAGTGAAAAACCAACCCTGCAATAAAAAGCGGCACAAGCATTGCAAGAGTCATAATTGGAGCCTTATATAGGTCGTATGTGCTATGTGAACGAGATCTTCTAACAGTTAGTTTCCACATTAGCGTTCCAGGCAAAATCAAACTGCAAACAAAAGTCAAAAAGTGCAGAGCCATAAAGAATGCAATCGATTTAACACCAACGGCAACAGCAACGAAAAATGTCCAGAACGCTGGGTTCGCAAGGGTCAGCAAAAAACCTGCAAATCCAATAAGCAGCCCGTCTGCCATACTCAAACTGGATGGTTCAATGCCCTTCTCTTTGAAGGTTAAGAGGAATTGAGTAGCCAGTTGCTCCCCTTCTCAGTCAACAAGTATTTGCCATCGGAGTCCTTCTCGATTAAGTCGGCTAATATCTTTAAGTGATAGTTGAATTTCCCAGTGTTTGATGCCGCAACTGCAACCATCAGATTCATATAGGAGAGGCTTCCGCTTTGCCTTAGCGTCAAAATTACTTTGCGGCGGATTGAGTGGTTGAGAACTTTTTGGAATGACTCTGAGTCTACACTCATGCCTTTCACAGCTTAAACATCCAAGAACTAATTTCTCAGCTATTTACAATATACTTTTCAAATAAGATGCACAAACGGTGCGATTTCTAGAGCTGATCTAAGCATAAGAAACTGCAAAAGTGCAAAATGTCGTGGGATAAATAGTTATTTATCCAGAAAACCGAATTAATAGTGAATGGTGAGATTTGTGTCAACAAAAAGAGCAAAAGAGAAGTCAAAATTAGGAAAGAAATACATGAGAATATAGATGAGTTAAATAAATTACTTGACCCTAAGGTTGTTGTGATATAGTACCCTTCTTTAGTATACTTTACTTATACATTTGCGTTTTCGTTCGAACTCAACGTCCCGATTGCATTCTTTCCGAGCGAAAACGTTCCGTGACTTATTTGTGCTCATCAGGTTTTTTGGGTGATCTCAATTGATTTCGTATGATGATGAAAAGCGCAAAAAAGAGCACACCTGCTATGATGCCTGAGGTGATGCCCATGATGTAGAGGGCTTCCCACGCTGGCATGGATGTGCTAAGGTACTTGAATGACCCGATGAGTATGAACAGGGAAGCTGAACCGATGAATGAAATTCCGAGAGCCATCAAAACACTGCCAACTATGCTTATGATGAGCAGTCTTTTGAGGCGTTTCTTAACAGCTGCCTCCGCTTCATTCACGTATGCTTTGAGTATGGCTTTTATCTCACTTAGAATTGCACCGATTATTTCCCTTAATGAAATTTTTTCTGACATATAGTAATAACCTCTTCCAAGAATTAAATTGCCATCAAAACCGCGTTGTGCAGTCAGATAGCAGAGTAGGGCGCATCAAGATTTTCATACTTAGTTTACGTTGGAATCTATTTTAAGATTGTGACTGTTTGATTGCAACAACTAACAGATGGAGAATTTGCTCGTCTGCTTGAATTGTTAGAGCGCCACTGTTGCTGAATCGTATTTGAACGGAACCAAAAAAGCCCAATACAAAACTGGACAGAACAAATGGAATCATCCACAATATAATTGCAGACATCCATCCAACTGCACCTGCGATGTAGCCAGTTATAGGATATCCAAAGAAAAGCGCAAGGTAAAGGGTGAAAGAAGAAATACTGATCAAACAGTTGCCAACACCTTAATTCTTTTAATAATAGCCAAACAACCTGCTTTTTGATTATGTCATATTGTTGCTGCTGAGCTGACATGCATCTTACAGAGATATCGGTGATTTTGTTCCTTCTCTTACAAGTTGCCACCAGCGTTTACAGCTTAGGGTTCCTTTTTGATAGCGTAAAGCCACTGGCTAATCAATTTTGGTGAGCCACTAAAGTGGATCTTAGAGAGTTGAATATATTTCCAGAAGTCTTAAAATGCTTAAAAAAGTTTGAATTGAAATAACAGCGGGAATTATGACAATGCGGTAACCGGGATTTGAACCCGGGTCCTAGACTTGGCAAGCCTATGTACTAACCAAGCTGTACTATTACCGCGTATATCGTCTTGCTGTCGTGTCGTCGTTGTTTAGACTATAGGGCTATTTATGTGCTTTTTGGTTTTGTTAATCGTGTCCTATTGTTGCTGCTGACCTTAATTGATTTTTGTAATAAGTTAAAGGTTTTTAAAACAAGCAACGCATATAGTATTGCAAGTGATAACAATAAGCCGACTGCCTAGACCTAAATCGCCATTTATTCTTGCAACAGCATCAACCTTCTTCGTATTCCTTCTCAATATTTTCTTAAATTCATTTTCAGCTGATTACAGAATAGCCCTTAGAGATACAGCATCTTATCACAACAGTGGATCATTGATGCCTTTGTTTCATCTCGGCTCAGAGTTAACCGGTGAAGTTGGTGTGATTCTTCGTTTTTCTGGCGCATGCATCTTAATGGCTTTCGTCGTCATGCTTGTATGGAAAAAGAATGTTTCCTGGTCGCTTTTAAGAAAAGCGGTTCTTCTTGAAGGCATTTACTACCTATTCAATATACCTTTTATTATCTACCTATTTGTGAAACCATATGCTTTCGCAAATTATGGAGCCGCCATATCTTATTCAACACAAATTCTTTTCGTAACCCCAATATTTCTAACTCTTTATTCTAAACTAAAAAGCAAGAATCTTGAAATAACAGAAGTTGCAAAATGGGGCGCGCTAGCAGTCACGGGTTTCATCTTTGCTCTTTGGGCAAAGCATTTCCTATTGGCAATCTACGCTTTACCCCTAAACTTTTCCAAACCCATCTTCATAATTGGCTTTCTTAATTCAGCCTTAACCCTGCTGATAGCCGGTATAATCATGATTGTAGTTCTTATGCCTCTTTACAAGAGAAAGAGCACTTCATTTAACACTAAAGCATTCGGCGCAGCTTTAATTCTGGCTGGACTATACGCAACAATCTTTGCATTAATAGCACTATTTAACATAGAATATATGCGTTGGATTAGTCTAATTGACTGGTGGACAATAATCTTTGTAGTTTTGGGCATAGGCTTTCTTATTGTTAATAAAAGCAAACGCAACGAAAAAAATTAACTTAAATACTTGTTGCAAATTTTTATAAACAAAATCGGTTGTACGTATGAAACGGTTAAAGAATAGTTCCACTTTTTCTCTCAACTCTCCTCAAAAACAAGGAAGTTTAAAATGCAAGGAAAACTCGTTTATACATCCATATTTAAGTTGATTTTGTTTGTTTCATTATTGATAAGTGCTTATCCAGTCAAAGCGCAATACTTTAACAATGATAGCTCAACTAATGGCTATCCCGATGCCTCTTCAGACGGAGAATTACGATTACTTCCTACTCCATTGTTTGCATAAAGGTTGTCAGATACAAAGATTTCGCGTATAAAGCCTGGACCAAGCAATTTTTCCTTAGCAGTTATGCCATATTAGCAACTAATAACGATATTTTTCCTTTAGTTTCTAAATCTTTGAGCAGAGAATAGAGATAGTTCTTCAAAAGTTCATTTTTCCTTATTTTGCTTTTCCAAAGTGGACCTTTAAAAAGAAAAAAAGAGAGGAAGTCTATTTTTTACTTCTTAGCGTATAAGCCGCAAAACCAATTGCCATTACAATGAGTACGATAACTAACGCGACGATAATCCATGTTTCAGTTGATAATCCGCCAATCATGCCTGCAGGTGAAGATGAGGGTGACGCCGATGATGACGACTGAGGACTTCCAACCGGAGTGAATACTGGTTGATAGTAGTATGTGTATCCGTAGCCGTGGCCAACTGTGTAGGGGTTTTCTGATGGAGCATAGTCCAGGGGAGCACCGCCATGGTTCATGCTTGAGCCGCAAATTGTCCAGTGCGAGAATTGCCAGCCGCTGTTTGCTGTTGCCGTTAACTTCATATTTGTTGCGTCAGCGCTAGTGCGTAGGTCCCTGGCGCTGGTGTTGATGTTCCTCCTGCTGCTGCTAAGACTACAACGATAGCTGCATTAGTATTCGGAGCTGGAAGATTACCCGCCAGGAACTGGGAGTAAAATCTGGAAGTCTGGTTCTATTGTGTAGGTCGTTCCGCCCGTTAACGTAATTATTAATGGATTGTCAATGTCGTTGGTTGAACTTGAATCAGTCGACACTATCCAACCTACAAAGGCATATCCGTCATTAGCTGTGGCGGTTATTGTAAAGAGAGGTTCCATCGGCATAAGTGTTGGTGCCTGGATTATCTGTTGCTGCACCCCCGGTTACATCTGAAACTATGACCGTGGCGTTGCCTTGTGCTTGAACGTTTGAAAAAACAAGAGCTGACGTTGAAAGTAACAGCATTGCAATAAACAAGCTCGAAATAAAAATAGTTGATTTTTTACGCATTTCTACTTATTCTCCTTATAGCTTACTTGCTTGTTATGATTTGTTTTGTTTAAAAACTCTTGTGACTGATACTATACTACAACACGCAGATTGCCTCTTGCTCTTTTGCAGCACGGTAACAAGTTTTGCCTTTTTTTCTCCATTGAAGAAAAGGCTCGTTTGTTTTTGTTCTTTGGCTGCTTCGCAGATTGATTGGGCAGTATAGCCTTCGAAAGCTAAGCGAGCTTTGCAGCAAAATAGTAAAACAGTGTTGAAAGCACACACGGCTTTGTACCGAATACTTGTTCGAAGCCCAGTTATTCCATTGCTTGAAGAAGATATTGGACTATGACTTCAGAGGTCGTCAATTATTTTTCATTCCAAGTGGTTGTTTACGCTTAATCCTAGATTTAAGCGTTAGCTTGAATGCAATGCTAGTTTAGAATAGAAGA
>CAWHSP010000054.1:0-53595 GCA_963831865.1 Candidatus Bathyarchaeota archaeon
ATGTGCCTGTTACTAGACATTACGTATTGCTGCATTGGCGAAAAGCGCCATTCCCAACAAATCGCAGCCTAAACAGCACTTCATTCATAGAAAAAGAATCATTGAGCAACGCCACATAAGCACCATACCGTATGACGTATCCTTGACAAGTGGCTCTTCCAGTGGTTTTCCGATGAGCAGTCTTCAGCTTACGAATAAAACGTTCCAAATCATTGTTAGTTCTAGGAATCTCTGCATAATCATAGTGGTAAAACAGCCCTTCCCAATAGCTAGCCGTAAACCGAAGAATATTGCAGACAGCATCCCTTTCCTCTCGCCTCCTAAAACGCAGCCTCGTTAGCTTATCAAAATATGTCATCATATCCGCTTCAGCCTTTTCTTGACATGCGTCTTGTTTGAGTATGCGGTTAGCTTCAAAGATAAGGGCATAAAGCCTCTTTATTCGTCGATACTGTAGCTTAAGCTCATCAACGATAGATAGCTTTCTTAGCAGCTTCTCAAGCTCTGGGTTTGGATGGACTTTATTGTCACGCTGCAGTGACTGTTCAATCGTTCTTAACCTGCGGTAAAGCTTCAAACCGGCCGGCTCCAATGGGTAGCATCCGTTCTCCTGCAAAGCAAACCTAATAGCTACACAGTACTGAAGAATCAGTTGGCTCTGCCTGTCAGTTTTGCAAGAGGCATTTTGCTCGATTGGTTTTATGCCTCTGACTTTCTTCTTTAAATCAACTTTTAGGGCTCGGTCCATCTCACAGATGGGTCTAGCGATGTTGCGTAGGAAGTGGAAGTGGCAGAGTTGATGGGGAACGCCTGGGAAAACTTCTTTGACTGCTAAACGGATGCTTCTTTGGCCATCACTGATTACTCCTTTTACGGGGATGCCGAGTGCTTTGACTTCTCTTAGTAAGGTGGCGATGCTGTCTCTGTCAGCTGACTGCAGGTTTCTGGCAAGAAGCGTTTGTCCTGTTTGGTGGTCTTTTAGGGTCCACAGCGTTTCATTGCCTTTCTCTGGTTGAACGCCGTCTAAGGCAAGTATTATGCCGCCGTTGGCTCGGATCTTCTCTAGGTAGGTGGTGTCTTGTTGCCAGTTTGCTGTTGTCAATGCTAGGTATGCTTGGTAGAGTAGGTTGACTTCTGATCGGCTTATGTAGAGTTGGTTGAGGGTCTGTGTAATTTGATCGATTGTTTTGTGTTCATTGAAGTATAGTTGTCCTATTTGAGCTATGACGTCTATGCTGAATTGGTAGAATTTGAGACTGAGCATTTCTGCTTCTGTTGAGCGGTAGATCGCTTTTGGTTTTGGACAGTCTTTGTTTGTGCACTTATACGCATAGCTGGTTACGTGGAATGTTCCTTTCAGCGTGAAGAGGTACTTTTGCCAAGCTATGTAGCTTAGTTTGATTGGTTGACCGCAGTGTGGGCACAGCTTTATTTCTGGGCTAAAATATACTTGTTTTGCCTTGCTGTAGTCTTTCGCTTTCTTCAAAGCATGTCAATATAGCGTTAGACTACAGTGGGGCTTAAAAGCAAATATCGCTCACTTTTCTCAATCGCCTAGTGGGTTATGGACTTATGGAAAAAAAACAATTAGTTCAAACGTGGGCTCTGAAGTCTTCCCTGGACAGTTGATATGGCAAAAAAAGATTTAAAGGTTTAAATGAAGGAAAACAGACTAAAAAGACACGGCTAGAAAAATTAGTGTCAAATTGCCGGGGTAGCCTAGCCGGCTAGGGCGCCAGACTCATAATCTGGAGTTTGTAAGGGGCAAGCGTCCTACAACCAGAAGTCACGGGCTCGAATCCCGTTCCCGGCACCACCAATTCTTCATTTGCTCTTTTGTGGAATGGAACCACAAGATTATTGGACTAAACGTTTTTACTTATTCATCTCCCTAAAGGTTAGTCAGAGAATGAATTGATGGTAAACGATAAGCCCTGGTTCAAGCAATGGCCCGCCGAAGTGCCAAAACATATTGAGTACCCGCAGGTTCCTCTCCAAAAACTGCTTGAGAAAAGCGCCAAAAACTTTCCCGACAAGATTGCCCTCACATATTGCGAAAATGAAGTTACTTATCACCAATTGGAATTGCTCTCAGATCGGTTCGCAAACGCCCTTGTTAAATTAGGAGTTAAGAAGGGTGACAGAGTCTCTCTCTTTTTGCCTAACATTCCCCAGTTTATAATCGCTTATTTTGGAACTCTTAAGGCAGCCGCGATTGTAACGGCGATAAGTCCGCTTTATCGAGAGCGCGAAGTTGAATACCAACTGTGCGACTCAGAATCTGAGACCATTGTGGCATTGGACTCACTTTTTCCAATAGTTGATAATGTTTGGGCTAAAACCAAACTCAAAAACGTTATAGTTACAAGCTTAGATGAAACAACAGTTACCGCTATCCCAAGCAAACCAAATGTTTGGCGCTTGAGGCAACTAATTAAAAAAGCCTCTGAAACTCCCATTAAAATCAGAATTAATTCCCATGAAGATTTGGCCGTCTTGCAATATACAGGCGGCACGACTGGAACGGCAAAAGGCGCCATGTTGACTCATAGCAACTTGGTTTCAAACGCTTTGGCTTTCGCCTTCTGGATAAAAGGCACTGTAGCGAAAGAAACCTTCCTAACTGCATTGCCGCTGTTTCACATTTACGGCATGACAACCAGCATGACTGTTCCCATCAGTTTAGCGGCCAAAATGGTTCTACTGCCAAAGTTCGAACCCGCCAAAGCTTTAGACGCCATCCAGCGCCATAAAGTAACAGTTTTCTGTGGTGTCCCAACTATGTATCAGGCGCTGTTAGCTATCTCAGAACTTAGCAAATATGACTTAACCTCAATTAGCGTCTGCATTTCTGGGGCTTCATCGTTGCCGCCTCAAATCCAAAACCAATTCATGCAGGTCACGGGCGGATTGTTGGCTGAAGGCTATGGGTTAACTGAGGCGTCGCCAGTGACTCACTGTAGCCCCATTGATAGAACGATGCGAACGGTGAAGGTGGGTTCAATCGGTTTGCCACTGCCAGACACCGATGCAAAGATAGTTGATTTGGAAACAGGCGAAAAATCGCTTAAGCAAGGCGAAACGGGAGAGTTGGCTGTGAAGGGACCGCAAGTCATGAAGGGGTATTGGAATAAGACCAACGAAACCGCAGCGGTATTGCGTAATTTGTGGCTTCTCACAGGCGACATCGCATACATGGACAAGGATGGATATTTCTACATTACTGACCGCAAAAAAGACCTAATAAAATACAAAGATTACAGCGTCTACCCACGTGAACTGGAAGACATTCTATATGAGCATCCAGCTGTGAGACTATGTGCAGTTGTTGGCAAATCAGACCCTGCTGCAATTGAGGTTCCGAAAGCTTTCTTAGTTCTGAAAGAAGGCGTGGCTACATCAGCAGAAGAAATAATGTCTTTCGTTAACAATAAAGTGGCACCTTACAAAGCAATTCGCGAGGTCGAGATTAGAAAAGAGTTGCCCATTAGCTCAGCAGGAAAAGTTTTAAGGCGGTTGCTTAAGTAGGAGTCATCCTAAATGTGCCAGCGATTCACGCCTGTTTCGAAATATATAAGAGAAAACTCTCGATCTTGAATTAGCAAGGTCTTATCTTTGCGCGTTAAAATAAACGTTACAGGCATCGTTCAAGGTGTCGGTTTTCGCCCATTCATTTACCGTATCGCAGTAAAGAACAGGCTGACAGGTTACGTTCGCAATAGGGGTGATGCAGGAGTGGAAATTCTTCTGGAAGGAAAAGCGCAAAGGATAAGAAATTTCATGAATGACCTGATCGAGAAAAAGCCTCCGCTTGCCCAGATTGACGCTGTTAAATCAGTTGAGCTTACAGGCGATAGCCAATTTGATAGATTCACTATCTACAAAAGTTCAAATGAAGCGGAGCAGTCGGGCTCAATAATACCTCCCGACATATCCATCTGCAACGAATGCCTGACAGAGCTTCGGGACCCAAAGGACCCACGTTACGAATATTTCTTCATCACCTGTACCAACTGCGGGCCCCGCTTCACAATCATCGAACGCTTGCCCTACGACCGCGAAAATACCACTATGCGAGAGTTTCCACTCTGCGGTTTCTGCCAAAAGGAATATAGTAACCCAGCAAACAGGCGTTTTCATGCACAAACCATAGCTTGCCCGCCGTGCGGACCAAAAGCATACTTAACAACTCGAACTGGCGAGGCAATGCCAACTGCCGACCCTGTGCGTGAAGCGGGAAAGCTGCTCTCAGAAGGCAACGTGCTTGCCATAAAAGGATACGGTGGTTTCCATATTGCAGCCTCAACAATGCGAGAAAAGCCTCTGTTGGCGCTTCGAAAAACGAAGCATCGACGCGAAAAACCTTTCGCGATCATGGCAAAAAGCATAGACGCCATCAAAAGCTTCGCCGAAGTAGATTCGAAGGAACAGCAACTGCTATCTTCACCTGCACGCCCAATAATCTTGCTAAATAAAAGCCAAGGGTACAATCTTTCGTCATCTGGTTGCGCCGAACCTGCATAACGTTGGTGTCATGTTGCCCTACACAGGCTTGCATTACATGCTGTTCGACCGTGTTGATGACTCCTCGTTTGTGATGACTAGCGCCAACCCCCCCAATCAGCCCATAGTGAAAGACAACGACCAAGCCCTCAAAATTCTCGGCGGCACCGTGGATTACTTCCTGTTTCACAACCGCAAAATCGCCCATCGCTGCGATGACTCAGTGATGCGGGTCCACGGAAGTAGACAGGTGTTTTTGAGGCGAAGCCGCGGTTACGCTCCAGCCCCAATCAGGCTCAAAGTTAAAGCTAAACGGTGCGTAGTTGCTTTAGGCGGGGAGCTCAACAACACAACCTGCGTGTTGCTTGATGATAAAGCCTTCATTAGCCAGCACATCGGCGATGTGGAAAACGTGGAGACACGCGCTTTCCTGCAAAACGCTGCTCAGCACCTGCAACAGTTAACAAGCTGTCATGCACAAACCGTCATTTGCGATTTGCATCCTAAATTCACCACAACCTTGCTGGCAATGGAAATGGCTGAATCGGAAAGTTTGCCAATTGTACAAGTTCAACATCACCATGCACACGCGGCGGCTTTGATGGCTGAACATGGCTTGGAGGAGGCTGTTACAGTGGCTTGCGACGGGTACGGTTACGGCGTGGATGGCAAGGCATGGGGCGGAGAAATTCTCTTCTGCACACGGGAATCAGCGAATTTTAAGCGTCTGGGGCATCTGGAACCTCAGCTTTTGCTGGGAGGCGACTTGGCAAGTCGTTACCCTTTGCGCGTTGCCGCTGGAATCCTGCAAAAAGCAGGCGCGGACATTGAGGGTTGGCTAATCCAGAACAGTTCACATTTGCCTTTTGGAGAAACAGAGGTGCAGCTTATTGTTAATCAGCTTGCAAAGGGGTTGGGCACGGTTGAAACGACGAGTTGCGGTAGAGTTTTAGATGCGGTTGCAGCCGTTTTAGGCGTATGTTTTGAGCGTAGTTATGAGGGTGAACCTGCTATGAAGTTGGAGTCAGCTGCTTTAAGCGGCAAGGATGCTTTGAATCTTACGCCAATTTTCCATGGAGATACGTTGGATACCACATGCTTGTTGAAGTCAATTTTTGAAAACAAAGAAAAGTTCTCTATCGCTGATTTAGCTTATTCTGCTCATTCTTACTTGGCAAAGGGTCTGGCTTCTTTGGCAGTTGAAAAAGCGTCAGCGCTTGGCGTGAAAAGTATTGGGTTTTCAGGTGGAGCTGCCTGCAATCAGATTCTTGCAGAAGTCATGCGTAGGGCGGTTGAGGAGGCTGGATTGAGGTTTTTGGTTCATGAGGCTGTTCCCGCGGGTGATGGAGGAATTTCTTTTGGTCAGGCAGTTGTAGGTGGTTTTTCACGGTTTTAGACCAATTTCTTTTTATCGCCGTTTAATGCGTGCTTAATAACTGATAGAGTATGTGTTTAGCAATTCCCGCCAAAATAATGAATATTAACGGCGAAAAAGCCAACGTGGATTTTGGCGAAGGCGTCCTTCGGGAAGTTAACGTTTCGCTTGTTGAAGCTAAAGTCGGCGAATACGTTCTGGTTCACGCCGGCTACGCTATTCAAATTATTGAAGAAAAAGAAGCCGAAGAAACCATAAGCTTATGGAACGAGATTCTTGCAGCAGGCCAAGAATAAACAGCGGTTAAGGTGATTGGCATGGCTGAAAACCTAAAATTCCGAGACCCACAGCTAGCACACACCATTGCCTCAAAAATCAAGAACTTAGCGCCTAAAGCTGGAAAAACTAAAATCTGCCATGTTTGCGGAACACACGAGTGGACAATAACGCATTTTGGATTGCGTAGTCTTTTACCTGAAAACGTTGAAGTTATAGCTGGTCCAGGATGCCCCGTATGCATTGTACCTGCAGCTGAAATTGATGAAGCGGTTCAGTTAGCACAGAAAGGCATAGTGGTAACATGTTTCGGCGATGTGTTACGTGTGCCAGGCAGCCAAATGTCGCTTCTAGAAGCTAAGGCGGCTGGCGCTGACGTCCGAATCGTTTATGCGACATCTGACGCGGTTGAAATGGCTAAACATGAACCCGACAAGCAGTTTGCATTTTTCGCTGTCGGTTTCGAAACCACCGCCCCCTCAACAGCGGTTGAAGCACTTGCTAACCCACCTAAAAACCTCAGTTTTCTTGTTTCTCACCGTTTGATTCCTCCAGCAATGGAGCTTTTGCTCGGCGTTGGTGACTTGCAGATTGACGGTTTCATAGCGCCTGGGCATGTAAGCGCGATAATCGGCTTGAAGCCTTATGAGTTGTTTCCGCGGGTTTATAGGATGCCAACCGTTGTGGCTGGGTTTGAACCCATTGATGTGTTGATGTCTATTTACATGATTGTGAAGCAGCAAAGCGAAGGCACTGCTCTATTGGAGAATGAGTATTCTCGTGTAGTTAAGCCTGAAGGCAACCCTCGTGCGCTGGAGATGATGAATAAAGCTTTTAGCGTTACAGGCGGTAACTGGCGTGGTATCGGCAGGCTTCCAGACTCAGCGTTGCAGTTGCGTGAGTCGCTTGCAGATTATGACGCTAGATTGAAGTTCGGTGTTCATGTTGAGCTGGGCAAAGACATTCTGCTTGGTTGTGAATGCCACCTTGTAATTATCGGAAAAATCAAGCCTAATGAATGCCCAATGTTTTTGAAAGCTTGTACTCCTGAAAAGCCTGTTGGCGCATGCATGGTTAGCAGTGAAGGCACTTGCAGGGTTTGGGCAAAAAACGTAACTACGGAAGCGTAAAGATTTGCCTATGTTTGCAAAGCAGTTGCGTTTACTTCAAACACCCACAGTCTTCGCGGTTCAGCTCCAAAGGTCGTTGGTGCGTTAAACATGCCGCTTTCTGTAATCATATCCTTAACCGTTTGTACTGTCTGTGTCGAATTGAAATAAGGGATATCCCTGTTCTCATAGAAAAGAAGGAATTTCACGTCTCTTTGTAGGCAAAGATTGACGAATTCGGTGATGTTGAAGTTTGTTGTGGATGCATCAACAGGCAGCATCGGGTACTGATATGCCGCATTGGTTTTTGATTCATACGCTTGCAAGTAAAAGTTGGCAATATCTAAACTTAGAACGTTATTGGCGCAAACAACCATAACTGACTCATTGTCAGTTAATCCAGCTGCTACGTAATGGATTGCTTGAGGCAGCGGAAATGTGTAAGATGTATCTTTGGCAATCCAGCTATACGCATCTACCGTACTGGAAACAAGGGCAGCAGCGGTAAAGGTTATGAGTAATCCAGCACAGATTTTAGCCATCAGCTTCTTATCTATGCTTGAGCGAACAGATTTCCATGAAATCTCTAGTTTTCCATAAAGAAACATGACAAAGCTCGCCGCTGAAATGGCAATTACAGGCGCCAAAGGCATAATGTACCGCCAACTTTTTGTCCCAATCAATGTGAAAAAAACGTAAATTAAAACGAACCAAACTAGAAACAACTTATCCATGGTTTTTCTGCGCCATGCAAAAAAGGCAAGTCCATGCAAACCAAGAATAAGGACTAGAATTGAAATGGGGTGAACAAAGTCCAAGGGCTGAGTTATTTCAATTAAATAGAAAATTGGCTGCGGAAACCGTGCACTATACACATTTGTTGAGGCATCGCTACCCCAAAGAAAGTGTAGCCATTGACCCAGAGATCCTGAAAAATACGTGAAGGCAATTACTGGAACAATAATGAAGGCTGTAGCCGCAATTAAAAGCCAAAACCGAGAAGTCTTTGGCTTATTTTCACTGCGATAGAGCATGAATGGCAGGCTGGCAAGAATGACTAAACCAGCTACTAACCCTTGATATTTAGTTAAAAATACTAAACCTAATGCAACGCCGCTGAGAAGTATGGTCCTATCCTTGCCAGTATGCCACCAATCCACAAACAGCATTATTGCAGTGACAAAGAAAAACTCAAGCGCCATCTCCAAAAGCGTCACACGGGAAAGCCAAAGAAACCCAGACATTGTAGCCATAATTAGACAAGAGACAAATGCGACTCTTCTCCCATAGGCTCGAGATGCAAGTTTAAACAAAACAACTAAGGTAAGAAGCCCAAAAGTAACTGAAACAAGTCTCCCTGCGAATACACTTGCGCCGAAGACTTTGAAGAATCCAGCCGTAATTACATCTAACAAGGGTGGATAGCGGGTTAAGGCGAGATAGTCACCGAACCTTCCTTGAGATAAGAATAATCCGCCGAGGAGATGGGGCGTTTCATCCCAAACGATGTTCATATACGCTAAATTAAAAAGCAACACTGAACCGCAAACGACTATGAGTAGCAAAAACAGAAGCTGCCATTTATCAAACGTAAATCTTCGCCGAAGAGAGTCTAAATTACAAAACGCCTTTAGTCACCACAACGGTTCAAATTGAAACCTATCTCATGACTCTGTTCTTATAAAATTTGCCAATAAGCGATGGATTTCCCACGCTCGTCAGCAGATTCTTGGAACTGGGTCGCCTATGGGCCTCGCAATTATTCTTTTGCCGCCAACCAACGTCTGCATGGCAACTCCTTTGAACTGTGTGGTAACTTCTCCGATTATTTGCGCATTTTTACCTTCTTGCGTTTGTTTTAGAAATTCTAAAACGTCCTGTGCCTTCTCAGCAACGACTCCAATAATATATTTTCCCTCATTACCAACTTCCAACGGGTCTATTCCCAGCATGTCACAGGCAGTCTGGACATCTTGCCTAATCGGCACTTTTTCCTCCTGAATTAATATTCCAACTTTGGATTTTTCTGTCCACTCGTTAAGTGCATCCGCTAAGCCGCCACGAGTAGGATCTTTTAATGAAATAACTCCCCCTATTTGTGCAAACAATCGCTGTGTCATGAGATTTAATGGTCTTACATCAGATTTTATTTCGCTCCCAAACGTCAAGCCCTGCTGAGCGGAAAGTACTGCTAAGCCGTGGTCGCCTATTGTGCCTGTTAGGATGATTTTGTCTCCTAGGGCAAGGTTGGAATCTAATGTCCAGCGGGCAGCCACTGTTCTGTATTTGCGTGCCACTGCAAGATCATGCTCTAAGGCTTCTGTTCTTTTGCCTATGCCTGCAATATTCATGACCAATCCACCTAGACTTCCCTTCTCAACGACTTTTGTGTCTCCTGTTACTATGCCTACGCCTGCTTCAATGCAGGTTTCGCGCATGCTTTTCAAAATCCGCTCCAAATCAGAGATGGGCAAGCCTTCTTCCAAAATAAACCCGCAAGCTAACGCATAAGGCATCGCACCCATAGCTGAAATATCGTTTACTGTGCCTGAAATGGATAAGCGTCCGATGTCGCCGCCTGGGAAAAAGATCGGCTTAACCGCATGCGAATCGCTCTTGAAAACTGATATCGCCAATGACTGCTGCGTCATCCATGGCTTCCAAGGGCACTTCAGCGGCGTTTCCTATACCCCCGAAATATTTTACTATGTAGTTCTTAACCAAGTTGTGCATTACAGTGCCGCCCGCACCATGAAGCATCGTAATTTTCTCGTTTTTGTTTGACATGGAATTCTCTTCCTTGATTAACTATGTTAAGCATACTTAAGAAGTGAAAAATAAACAAATCGCACCAAAAACGGATGTTTAGCTTTGGATGCTATCAGCAATAAAAACCGAGTTAATCTCAACCGGCTGATATTTGCATGGTTTGACGCTAAGTTGATATTTACTGAATTTGTTTGCCCGCTGGCTAAGACGAGCCCTATTTCGTCAGGTGAAGACACCGAAAAAATCAGATTTGGTCAGCGACAATATTGGAGGTTGTTGCTGAAGCTATGATAGATTTTGCTTGTCCTTCCAGAGTAATTAAGTCCATGGAATTTCACAAAAATTTTGCCTTAGTCGGATTTCTTTGGAAAAACTATAAAAGCCTAAACGCAATCCAAAAACTGTACACCTCACGCGTTCGAATTGTTCCTTCGCAGGAACCTTAACTATTAAGTTTAGTAAAATCTTAGTTGTGATACGGAAAGCCATATAAATTGCTTTTACGTGTTTGATTGCGCACTGGAGATATAAAAATGCCAAAATGGGGATACTCGATAATTGAAGAAATGCTTAATCCAGAAAAAACAGCGAAAGCAAGCGGAAGAGAACTTAAAGTATCCCATAAAGCTGCAAGAGAAATATGCAAAGCTATCAAAGGCAGGATGCTAAACGAAGCAAAAGAGTATTTGCGAGATGTTATGGCCAAAAAGAAGGCTATTCCTTATAATAGATATAATAAGAAACTCCCTCATCGTCATGGACTTGTAAATTCTTTTTGTGGACGATACCCAGTTAAGGCATCCGAAGAAATCCTTGACGTTTTGCGTTCAGCGCAGTCAAACGCTGAAAATAAAGGTTTAGATGTTGACCGTTTGCGTATTGTCCACGCAGCCGCTTATCAAGGTATTAAGCTTAAACGTTTTGCGCCAAGAGCACATGGAAGAGCCTCACCTAAATTCGACACAACAACACATGTTGAAATAGTTCTCGATGAGAAACCGACCCAAGGAGAGCAATAAATGAGTATAGTTAAACGTTTTATAACTGAATCTATCAAAAGAACAGAAATTGATGAGTTTTTACAAAAAAAACTTGACCGAGCTGGATACGGCGGAGTAAACATCTCAAAAACCCCGCTTGGAACTCATGTTGTTGTTTACGCTATGCGTCCTGGCTTAGTCATCGGCAGAGGCGGAGAAACAATAAAAGAGCTTGCATCAGCGTTAGAACAAAACTTCAAAGTTTCTAATCCTCAAATTTCAGTTTCAGAAATTGAAGTCCCGGAATTCAACGCTTACGTTGTAGCCTCCCGAGTTGCCTCAGCGCTTCAACGAGGTGTTCACTTTAGACGTGCAGGTTTTTGGGCACTAAACCAAGTTATGGAAGCAGGCGCACTTGGCGCTGAAATAGTTATCAGTGGGAAACTCACTACTGAACGAGCACGTTTTGAAAAGTTCAAAGCTGGCTACTTCCCTAGATGTGGAGAACCAGCACTTGTCGCTATGAAGAAAGCTGAAGCGCATGTCCAATTAAAACCGGGCATTATCGGCGTAAGAGTAAAAATCATGCCGCCAGATGCATATTTCCCAGATAGAATCAAGATCTCCCCAGCTACTCCACTGGAAGAGAAATTAACAATCCCAGCAGAAGCCAAACCTGCCACACAAGCGCCACCTCAAACAGAAGAAGCGGCAGAACCAAAGCCCGAAGTACAAGCGACAGAAGTGCCAGACGAACAACCCAAAGAAGGGGAGGCAAAACAATAGATGGCCATAATGCGAATCAAAGATATCCAAGCACTGTCTTCAGAGGATCGAGCAAAAAAACTTGCTGATTTACGCGTTGAACTGTCTCGTATAAAAACAATGATTAAGGCTGGGGGAGCTGTTGAAAACCCTACAAGAGGACGGGAACTGCGCAAAACAATCGCTCAAATATTAACAATAGAAAACGAAAAAAAATTGGGCATAAGACAGCCATCACAAGAATCAGAGGAGAAACCAAAAAAGAAAGAAAAAGCACCAGCGAAAAAGCCCGCTGCTAAGAAAGAAAGTAAGGAGACCGCTTCCAAATGAAAGTAACTCCAGAAATTATCCGCCATGAGTTTATTGGAAGAAACGCTAAAATTGCCAAAAGTCTTCATGAAGACTATATAGGTTTAGCTGGCAAAGTTATAGGTGAAACAAGAAACACCTTCACACTTCTAAATGAAGGTCACACTAAGAGTATAATTAAGGAATTTTCCGTTTTCAATTTTACATTTGATGACGGGACCACTGTAGATATTGACGGTAAACTTTTGGTCGGAAGATCAGAAGACCGACTTAAGAAAAGCATTAAGAGGTTATGGTAATGTCAATGACTTTTAAGCAACCTAAAAAAACATGCGAGGACAGAAACTGCCCATTCCATGGAATCCTAGCAATTAGAGGTCGTGTACTTGACGGTACAGTTCAAACCGCGAAAATGGATAAGACCGTCATAGTTGACAGAGAATTCTTGCAGTTTTCCTCAAAATTTCAAAGATATGAACGAAGACATGGTCACATTGCTTCTCACAATACACCCTGCATTGATGTTAAAGAGGGAGACCGCGTTCGAATCGCAGAATGCAGACCAATAAGCAAGACCGTTTCTTTCGTTGTTGTAGAAAAACTGGGAGAGGAAAAGTAGAATGGCGGCAAAAGCAAAGCAGAGAGCCCTCACTGCAAAAGGCATGCTTTCACACGGAAACAAAATCAGCCGTGGCCTTCAATCAGGATCTGAAATGAGATGCGCCGATAACACAGGTGCAAGAGTACTCAGACTCATTCAAGCAATGGGCTACAAAGGCAGACTGAGACGTTACCCATCTGCTACAGTCGGCGACAAAGTAACGGTTTCGGTCAGACAAGGCTCGCCAGACATGAGGAAAAAAATCTTTCAAGCTGTAGTAGTTAGACAGAGAAAAACCTTCAGACGTGTAGATGGCGTTTGGGTTCAATTTGAAGATAACGCCGCAGTAATTATCACTCCTGAAGGAGAAATGAAAGGTTCAGAAATCAGAGGTCCAGTAGCAAGAGAGGCAGCTGAAAGATGGCCACGAATCGCAAGTGCCTCAAGCATAATAGTGTAGGTGCAAGATAATGCAAGATACAAAACGAGTAAAGAATCCTGGTAAACAACGAAAAAAACTTTTTAACGCTCCTGCTCACCTGCGTCATAAGCTTATGGCAGCTCCCTTATCAAATGAGCTTGCTGCATCAAGAGGCGCAAAGACCCTTCCGGTAAGGAAAGGCGACACAGTTAGAGTTCAACGTGGCGATAACAAGGGGTTCGAAGGTAAAGTTTCAAGAGTTGACCTCAAAGAATACAGAATTTACCTTGAGGGATTAACACGCGAGAAAGTGGACGGAACTAACATTTTCATCGCAGTTCACCCATCTAAAGTTCAGATAAGAAACCTTAATCTAGACTGACAAATGGCGCAAAAACGTTATTGGACGAAAGAAGGAAATAGGAAAGCAAAAAGCTAAACCAGCAAAGAAAGCTGCAAAGGCACCAGAAAAACTTAGAGCTAAAGTTGAAGAGGCAAAAGAAGCAAAACCAATAGAAGCACGATCAATCCAAAAAACAATACCTGAAGTTGCAAGAGAAGAGGCACCCTCAGAAAAGGTTACTGAGAAAAAGGTGGAAAAATCGCCTGCAAAAGCTGTATTAGCCAAGAAACCAGCCGCCAAGAAACCTATTGCTGAAGAAGAGGTAGTTCAAGAGGAAAAGGCACCTGCCAAACAAAAAGCTACCGCAAAAAAAGTGGCAAAGCCAAAAACGGCAGCAAGCAAATCAACTTCATTAAAAAAAGAAGCACCAGCTGAAGAAATGGCAGCCAAAGAAACGCAGCCTAAGTCACGCGCTAAAAGTAAAGCTTCAGAAGAAAATAGAGGAGGACAATAATTTTGGGTAAAAAAGGAAAAACAGCAAGGCTGAAACGTAAGCCGGCACCAAGGTTCTGGCCGATTCACAGAAAAGAAATGCCCTGGATAGTAAAGCCCTCACCTGGTTCTCACTCGCTCCAGAATTGCCTACCATTAACACTGGTACTAAGAGACATTCTGGGCGTTGCACAAACAAGGAGAGAAAGCAAAATGATACTTTCCCAAGGCAAAGTACAAGTTAACAATAAAGTCATGAAAAAAGATGACTTTCCAGTCGGTTTGATGGACGTTATCTCAATGTCTGATTCAGGCAAATATTACCGTTTAATGCCGTCCATCAAAGGGCTGGTCTTAAGTCCAATAAACAAGGAAGAAGCAAACTTCAAGTTGGCGCGAGTTGAGAACAAAGTAGTCATTAGAAAAGGCGTTCAAATTGCTCTCCACGACGGCTCAAACATGCTCATTAAAGTTGTAGATCCTAAGAAACCTGTGGAAGTAGACTATGAGACTTTCGATGTCCTAAAAGTGACTTTTCCAGAAAAACAAGTTGTACAGCGCTTGAAAACCAGAGAAGGAAACTTGGCAGTAATTACTGGCGGAAAAAACATTGGAAAACAAGGCAGAATAGTTGAAATAGAAAAAACTGTTGCCAAGAAACGTCGCCAAGCTCTTGTGGTTATTGAAGACGCGCAAGGTGTGCGTTACCAGACAATCTTAGACTTCATCTTTACTGTAGGCGAAGCAACATCGCTCATAGGTTTACCGGAGGCATCTGCAGTTGTCTGAGGAAGAAGCAATGATTAAGAATTGGGCAGAGCATCCAATGCTTAAGCCTCGAATTGAGAAAGTTGTAGTAAACCTGAATGTTGGAAAATCAGGTGAACCTCTCGAAAAAGCTAACAAAGTGCTCAAAGAAATAACAAATCAGACGCCTGTAAAGAAAAAGGCTAAAAAAACCATTCGAGATTTTGGTATACGCGAAGGAGAGTCAATCGCTGTGGTGGTAACGTTGCGCAAGCAAAATGCAATTGACTTCTTAAAGAAAGTGCTGCCAGTCGTTGACAACAAAGTTTCGAAGAGCTCCTTTGATGTGCGCGGTAACTTTGCTTTCGGTCTTAAAGAACACATTGAAATTCCCGGCGTAAAATATGATCCTGACATAGGTATCTTCGGAATGGATATTTGTGTTTCAGTTAACCGTCCTGGGCAACGAGTGAAAATCCGCAGAAAACAAAAACAATCGATAGGTCCTAAGCACATGTTAACACCTGAAGAATCAATATTGTTTGTGAAGCAAACTCTGGGAGTAGAAATCATTTAAAACTGAGGATAAATGTATGGGAAAACAGCAAGTAAAGAAAGAACGCAAATACGGCAAAGGCTCTCGTCCATGTGTTAGGTGCGGCTCGTACGGGCCCGTTATTCGACGGTACGATTTATATTTATGTAGGCACTGTTTCAGAGAGGCAGCCCCAAAACTTGGGTTCAAAAAATATGAGTAGGAGCTAAAGCAGATGGACACTTTAACAAATGGTTTGATAACTATCATAAATAATGAAATGCGTAACAAGCGCGAATGCATAATTAGCCCCGCCTCTAAACTTTTGGGAAGAGTACTACGTATAATGCAACTTAATGGCTACATCGGAGAATTCGAGTTTATCGATGATGGTCGATCTGGAAAATTCAAAGTCCAATTGCTCGGCAGAATAAACAAGTGTGGGCCAATCAAACCACGCTATCCAGCTAAAGTTGGCGAATTTGAAGATTGGGAAAAGAAATTTTTGCCATCCAGGGACATAGGAATAATGGTTGTTTCCACTTCAAAAGGTGTTATAGCTCACAAGGATGCACAAGAAAAGAACGTTGGAGGAAGGTTGTTAGCCTTCGTATATTAAAAGGTGTAATTTATGCGGCTTCCAGAAATATCTAATACCATTCAGGTTCCAGACAACGTAGACGTCAAACTAGACGGCAAAAAAATTAGTGTTAAAGGCACAAAAGGCTCTTTAACACGTGACTTTTCATTTGCTTCTATCGCAATAGAAGGCGAAGGCAAAAACATTCGCATTTGGGCAAATTGGCCTCGCAAAAAGGAAGCTGCTCTCGTAGGAACAATAGCTTCACACATTCAAAATATGATTACCGGAGTGACAAAAGGCTACTCATATAAGCTAAAAATTGTGTTCTCCCACTTCCCAATTTCAGTGAAGGTTCAAGGCAAATTTGTTATGATTGAAAACTTTACTGGCGAACGAAGAGCACGCAAAGTGAAAATAATTGGCGATGTTAAAGTCAAAATTGACCCCGAAGACATCATTGTTGAAGGCGCAAACTTGGAAGATGTTAGCCAAACCGCTGCCAACATCGAGCAATCCACAAGAGTACGGCGAAAAGACCCACGTGTTTTCCTTGATGGCATATACGTGTTTGAAAGAAACGAGGGAGTTGCATAATGACTACCGAAAAAACCCAAAAGAAACCTTCACCAGCACGCGAAGCGCTCAGAGTTAGAGCACGCGCAAAAAACAAGAAGCCCGCATTCGTAAGAGCTGAAAGTTGGAAATTTGATCGCTTTAGCCTAAGCTGGAGAAAACCCAAAGGCTTAGACAATAAGATTAGGCGAAAAATCAAAGGTTGGCCTCCAGGTCCAAGCGTTGGCTACAAAGGACCAAAAGTCGCCAGAGGTTTACATCCGTCTGGATACCGAGAAGTTATTGTTTACAACGCAGAGGCACTTTCAACTATTGATTCCAATACTCAAGCCGCACGCATCGCCCACAGAGTCGGCAAAAGAAAGCGTGCAACAATAATTGCGGAAGCCAAAAAACTCAACATCAAAATCTTGAACATCAAGATTTCAAAGGCAACTGAAGCTGAAAAGAAAGAAGACGAAGAAACCGAAGAGGAAGCAGAAGAAGTAACCGAAATCGAAGAAACAGAGAAGGAAGAAGCGAAAGAAGTCGAAAAGAAAGCAAGAAAAGCCCAAGAAAGAAAAGGCACCAAAGAAAGCAAAAAGTAAACCAAAGAAAGGAGAAGAAAAAGAATGACCGATCTAAAGAGCCAAAGACGCTTAGCATCACAGATCTTAAAAATCGGGCAAAACCGAGTCTGGATTAATCCTGAGCACATGAGCGATGTTGAAAGCGCAATTACACGCGAAGAAGTAAGAAAACTCATTCACGAAAAAGTCATTGTTTCATTGCCTGAGAAAGGCGTAAGCAGATCAAGGGCAAAAGTCATCCGAGAGAAAAAACGAAAAGGCAGACGTAGTGGACCAGGTAGCCTAAAAGGAGCAGGGTACGCAAAGGTTACAAAGAAAGAAGTTTGGATGATAAAAATCCGCTCTTTAAGACGCAAGTTGCGTGAGTTAAAAGCAAGCCGAACCATAACCGAGGATACCTACAGCCAATATTACAGGATGGCAGGAAGCGGTAGGTTCCAATCTATAGCAGAGCTTGAACGAAATTTGAAATCTAATGAATTATGGAGGAAACGTTGAGATGGCAAGAAGTAGCAATTACCGCGTACAATTAAGACGTAGACGCGAGGGGAAAACAGATTACCAGGCACGCAAGGCACTAGTAAGTTTGAGAAAGCCTAGGCTTGTTACTCGACCAGCAAACAGAAACATTACAATACAAATATTGATCGCTAAGCCGCATGGTGACGAGGTTTTAGCTGCAGCTAACAGCCGTGAACTTGTTAAGAACTATAGTTGGAAGGCTCCAACTGGCAACATCCCAGCAGCTTACCTTACAGGTTTGCTTTGCGGTTCAAAGGCGAAATCTAACGGAATTAAAGAAGCCATTTTAGATATCGGCTTGGTTGCCCCAACTAAAGGCGCCAAAATATTCGCTGCATTAAATGGAGTTTTAGACGCTGGCATAGAGATCCCGCATAGTGAAGAAAAAATCGTTAAAGAGCGCACAAAAGGCGAACACATAGCCCAGTACGCCAAAAGCCTCGGAGCGGGTTCAGAAGAATATAACGCCAAATTTTCAAAATATACAGCCAAAGGAGTTGCCCCTGAAAAAATGCCGGAATACTTCACCAAAGTCAAGGCAGAAATCATGGATTCCTTTAAGACTGGAAAACAAGTAGTTCCAGAGAAAAAGACACCTGTCGAAGAGGTTATTCCAGCGAAAAAAGAAAAAGCTCCAGCAAAAGAAGAAAAACTTACTCCTATAGAAGTGAAAAAGCCTTCTGCTAAAAAAGCAGCGGCAAAGGCCATGCCTGCAGCAAAGAAACCGAAGTTAGTTGAATCAAAGGAAAAGGCAGCGCCAAAGGAAAAGGCAGCGCCAAAGGAAAAGGCAGCGCCAAAGGAAAAGGCAGCGCCAAAGGAAAAGGCAGCGCCAAAGGAAAAGGCAGCGCCAAAGGAAAAGGCAGCGCCAAAGGAAAAGGCAGCGCCAAAGGAAAAGGCAGCGCCAAAGGAAAAGGCAGCGCCAAAGGAAAAGGCAGCGCCAAAGGAAAAGGCAGCGCCAAAGGAAAAGGCAGCGCCAAAGGAAAAGGCAAGTAAGAAAGGTGGAAAGAAAGCATGAGTCGTCGTCAATCTTCGCAAAGACCAAGAGAACGAGAAACTAACTTAGAAGCATGGATTCCAAAAACTAGATTAGGTAAGCTTATTCAAGAAGGCAAAATTACAACAATCGAAGACGTATTCCTAAGTGGCATAAAGATTTCTGAATCCCAAATCGTTGACTCATTAATTCCTGACCTTCAAGAAGAAGTTATAAACGTTAACCTGGTGCAGAAACAAACTGACGCTGGCGAAAAGTCCCGCTTTAAAGCCATCGTTGCCGTTGGAAACAGAGATGGCTACATCGGTTTAGGCTCTGGAAAAGCCAGCCAAGTGCGAAACGCAATTGAGAAGGCTGCTGTAAATGCCCGTCTAAACATTATTCCAGTAAAGCGCGGATGCGGCAGTTGGGAGTGCGGTTGCGGTAAACCTCATTCAGTTCCATTCCAAGTTGAAGGAAAATGCGGTGGTGTCCGAGTAGTTATTGTTCCAGGTCCTAGAGGCTTAGGCTTAGTCTCAAGTGAAGTAGCAAAAGTCATCTTAGGCCTAGCTGGGGTCAAAGACTTATGGATGAGAAGTTACGGTTCAACAAGAACCGTGCCATCCTACGCATGTGCGATCTTTGACGGTTTACGGAAAACATATAATTTGATTACTCAAGTGGACTGGGTGAAATAAATGGCGCAGAAAACTGAAGAATGCAAGTGCCTTGTCGTGGTTAAGATTAGGGGAACTGTTCGTGCCCAAAAAGAAACACGGGAAACCCTTGACTTCCTACATTTAGCCCAAACTAACCATGCAGTAATAATCGACAGTCGAGCAGCATACAAAGGTATGCTTCAACGAGTAAATAGCTATGTCACATATGGCGAGCCCACAAAAGAAACCGTTGCTCTGATGCTGCAGAAACGCGCTAGGTTAGCGGGCGACAAAAAACTAACCGATGAATATATCCAGAAAGTAGGCTACAAATCCGTCGATGACCTTGCAGAAGCAATCGTAAGCTGCAAAGTACAATATAAGAAGCTCCCAGATATTGAAGCGCGATTTAAGATGCATCCGCCAAGCAAAGGTTACAAGGGCAAAACCAAGAAGGGCTTTAACGCAGGCGGCGAAGCAGGCTACCGTGGAGAAGCAATTAACGCCTTAGTAAAACGCATGGTCTAAAGGCCAAGCGTTGTTCCCATTATTTTTAATCAACATAGCTTTTTGCTGTTTAAGTAGGTTTTTCATATTATACTATGGTTGTTAGAATAGTGAGTGAAAAGCGGATTCTTTGTTTCGACTTTCCGCCTAAAGCTGAAATTAGGTCTGCAATCAACATTTTAGTATGTAAATTGCTTTAAGAGAATCTGGCGTTTTCTCACCCTTTATGTGCGATATCTTTTATAATTAGAAAGATGAAATTCGTTAGGTAATTGGAGGGGGAAAGATACGAGCGCAAAATGGCGTCGAAGTACAAAAAATCGAAAATGGTTGGATTTTGACAGTACGATAGCGAAAACTAAGAAACCACGAGTAAACAGCTCACCAGAACACACTTGTCGTGCAAAATCTGTCTCTGTTCCTGCAAACTTCCGCGCGCCCAAAAGCTTTGCACAACGGAACTTTCGAGAACAAAAACCGTTGATTGATATATTCCAAGAAAGCGGCTACATCATAGTAATAGCTGACATCGCAGGATTTAATAAGGAAACCTTCAAAATTCATTTGAAAGATCAGAAACTTATACTGTCGGCAAAATCAAAAGATCGTAGGTACTATAAAAGTTTAAATCTGCCGAAGTTAGTGATTCCAGACGTCATGTATACCAAATTCAAGAATGGTGTACTTGAAATTAAGCTAAAAAAAGCTGAAACAGCAATAAACAAAGAAGCTGACTATAATGCCGCATAAACTTAGAAAAATACGAAAATTTAGAGGCAGCAGGACTGTAGGCTACGGAAGAATAGGTCAACATCGAGACAGTGGCTCCAAAGGACACAGGAAAGTTGGAAGGCATAAGCACCTGTGGAGTTGGGTTGTAACTCATGAACCTCATTACTTCGGTAAAAATGGCTTTACCTCACCTCAGAGTCTCCATAATAAAGTAAACACAATAAACCTCAAAAAGCTAGAAGAAATCACACAAAGTGGCAGTCAGGAAAAACAAAAGATAAATCTGACTGAATTAGGTTATACTAAACTTCTAGGCACAGGAAAAATGACGAAACCCCTAACCATACAGGTCTCGTCATACTCTAAATCGGCAGCCGAAAAAATCCAAGAAGCGGGCGGAGAAATCATTAGCTCCAAAGCCAACGGAGAGTAAAGCTGCTAAATGCCCGGAAGATTCCTCGGACTCTTTAAACCTATAGGCAGAATTCTACCCGAAATAAAGAAGCCCGAGCGAAAAGTTAGCTTTAACGAAAAAATCTTCTGGACAGCCCTTGTATTAGTTATCTTCCTTGTGATGACTCAAATCCCCCTTTATGGGGTTGCAGCATCCGCATCAGACCAGTTTAGCGCATTGCGCGTTATTTTTGCTTCTAACCGCGGAACCCTAATGGAACTAGGCATTGGACCAATTGTTACGGCTGGTTTAATTCTACAGTTGCTTGCAGGTTCAAACATAATTGAATGTGACATGTCAAATTCTGAAGATCGAGGATTATTCACTTCGGCAAGCAAAGTTTTCAGTGTTCTGCTCACTGGTATTCAGGCTGCAGCTTACATTATAAGCGGAATGTATGGACCAGACCTTTCTGGACCAGTCATTATCGTCATTTTCCTACAACTGATAGCCGCAGGCATAATTGTTATGTTAATGGATGAACTTGTACAGAAAGGCTGGGGATTGGGTAGCGGAATCAGCCTGTTTATCATGGCGGGGGTCGCCCAAACTATTTTGTGGGACACATTCTCGCCGACAACCGGTTTGTTTGTTGGTTCTCTTTCAAATTACTTAGGCGGCCAGCAGTCGCTGTTTACATGGGTATTTGGTGCAAACAACGGAATTTACCCATCTTTACTCGGTTTCATTGCAACCATAATAGTCTTCATGGTAGTTATTTATTTGAACGGAGTTAGAATTGAACTTCCAATGAGTTATGCAGGGTACAAAGGATTCAGAAGTAGATACCCAATCAAACTGCTATACGTCTCAAACCTCCCAGTAATATTCGCATCGGCACTATTCGCAAACGTTTACTTCTTCTCTCAACTACTCTGGACCCAATTTGGACGACCTCTTCCTGGAACCAATCTGCTTTTCCAAATAATAGGTGACTTCAACCAAACAACCTCAACTTCAGCAAGTGGAGCTACTAGCAGCAGCATTCAACCTATCGGCGGTCTAGCATACTTTGTTACTGCACCACAGAACATTCAACAAGTTGCCTTAGGCCCATTGAGAGCTGCCGGCTACCTAGGTATTGTGGTTGCTTTCTGCGCTGTCTTCTCGCTAATTTGGCTTGAAGTGGGCGGTTTGGGACCTGCAAAAGTTGCACAGCAACTTATGGATTCAGGCATGCAAATTCCAGGTTACCGCAGATCGGGAAGACCCATAGAGGCTGTTCTCAAACGCTACATTCCTGTGGTTACGGTGCTCGGCGGAATCATGGTTGGACTAATCGCTGGACTCTCCGACTTCCTAGGCGCTTTCGGTTCAGGCACAGGCATCTTGCTGTCAGTAGGCATCATTTACCAGTACTACGAACTACTAATGCGTGAGCGGGCAGCAGAAATGTTTCCAGCATTCAGACGGATTCTGGGCGAATAGCATAAACGTTAGTTAACTTACCAACGAAATCGCTTCGCCTTGTCTTCTTTTTACGACAAATTTTTTCTTTTTTGACTCGCAATGGTTACACATTGGAGACATTACAATAGACGCCAGCGGCACATTCTCATACAAGTGGACGCCAACAATTTTAGGGCAATACTCTATAACCGCAAGTTTTGCAGGCGACAATTCCTATGGCAGTTCATGGGCAGAAACACACGAAATAGTCAGCGAAGGACCAACCGCAACAGCAACGCCAACACAGGGGCTGTGGTGTTCCCACCGTATGAAATGTACATCGTTGGAACAGGCATAGCTGTAATCATCGCAGTCGCAATTGTAGGTTTGCTCATACTAAGAAAACGAGCATAAAAGTCAATAACCCAAATCTTTTCTTCTCTTCTTTTGGTTTAAATATTTTTTTTAGAAACATTGAAGAATTCAAAATAGCTCAATCTACTGTTTAGCGTTCGACAATCAACGAATGTACCAAGTTTATAAATGCAAATGACAAAGATATTGATATCATGAAACTTGAATTATCCACAACTTTTAAATCGATTTTATTAATAGCCATAATGGCAGTTGCTATGGTGACTGGAATTTATTATTATATTCAGGTAAGCTCCAAAGCAGTTGCCGCGTCAAATCCGGTATTAAGACCGGCATCGTTTATAGTTAGCAATTTGACCGTTACACCTACTGAGACAAGTATTAACCAGCCTGCTGTAGTCACAGTTAAGGTAGAAAACTTGGGTCAACAAACTGGTAACTACTCTGCTGATCTCTGGATTAATGGAACCTTAAGAGAAAGCAAACCTCTAACGCTTTCTGGCGGACAAAACTCTACTGTAGACTTTACTTTAATCGAGCCAAACTCCGGAATATACGGAATTTATATTGGAAATTTAAGCAGTACTTTAAAAATTGATGCACCGATAGCGGCTACACCTGCACCAACTCCCCAACCAACCATAACGATAGGTTCCGGAAACTCTGGAACTGGAGGTTCTGGCGGATACTAGCTCTGGGATCTCCGGCGGTTCGAGGAGTTGGACATCGTGTCCTTCGTTATTTGTTTGGAATGGGACGGGGTATGTTCATGCTTCGGAGGTTTCTGATGGTCCAGGGTGGCTAGGCTTTGTTGACTACTACAACGCTGACGGATCCATAGTATTTGCGAATAGCGATCCATGGTCTTACATAAAGCTAAACCCAAGCATTCTGCAGCCAGTAAACGGCTATTATGACATGATTATTACCGAGCAATCAAACGAGATTTTCTATTTAGATTCAGTAAAGTTACTTACTGTAGATCATTCCCCAAATGTAGATGTTTATTCAACCCGCGGCACTTACTTGTATAATCTTTCGGGACCTGGCACAATTTACACTGTCAGCAAAAATCTGGCAACGCCACTTTCGGCTATCAACAATGGAGAAAATGTGCTGCCCCAAATCTCCAAAATAGATTCAAACTACACAACTGCCACAAGATGGACCTGGAACACGTTAGAACTAAACCTAGGCAACTTAGCAAGTGCCAAGGAAATAAAACTTGTAGTCAATGCAGTAACCAGTTGGCCCACAAACGAGGCGGGGGGAAATTGGGCTTCGCAATTCTCAAGTCAACCAGGAGTGACGCCGTCGCCCCCACCATACATGGAAGTCAAAGATGCGAATGGCAAATGGGTGAAAGTATCCAACGATAGAGAATTTCCAATACCGCCCGTGGATTCCAGCAATTTTGTGGTAAACTTAACGGGTATTTTTCTTACAAATGACTATTCGCTTAGAATACATTACTATCAAGACTACCGTTTTGATTATTTAGGAGTTGATACAACGGCTCAGCAAAACGTGAGTGTCCACGAGCCTTCACTTTACTCCGCAACCTTTAACCAAGCCTTTGAAACCAATTCAACTTCTTCGGGCAATTTCACCAGCTATGGGGACGTAGCTGGCTTGGTTCTAAAGGCGGATGATATGTACGTTGTGGGGCGGCAAGGAGATAGCGTGCAATTGAAGTTCACAGATGAGACCCCTGTTTCCCATGGCATGGTGCGCGACTATTTTGTGGTTGCTTCCGCCTGGTTCAAAGGAGAAGGATTGCCATACGTGCCATTCACTGTGGATGCCTTACCGTTTCATAGCATGACTAGTTACCCCTACCCCTCAAGTGAAAGCTATCCTTCTGATGAAACTCATTCAAGGTACATCTCAGAATACAATACCAGAGATTTTAGTGCACAAAATGCTGAACAGTCCATCCAATTGGCAAATAATATAGAAAGGCAGGTCAGAGATTTTGAATTATTAGCCTCTTGCGTGGCATTTGCAATTCTCATAGCTCTGCCTGCTGTGACTTTTGCTTATAGGAGAATAAGAAATGAAGAACAGGACAAAATGGTTAGCAATTGGGTTGGCGACGGTAATATTAATTGCTGGTTTGGCCGCTTTCTATTTTGAGACTAAATCGAGAAGAAAAAATCCAGCTGACACCATTCGAGTTGCTTGCGTTGGCGATAGTATAACTGAGGGCACTGAATACCCTGCTGACTTATGGATGATGCTTGGAGCAAACTATACTGTAGGTAATTTTGGTGTTGGTGGCGCCACTATTTCTCTTCAGTCTGAGGTGCCCTATTTGAATCAGACTGAGTTACAAAATGCTAAGAAGTTCATGCCCAATTATGTGATAATTATGCTTGGGACCAATGATGCATTCCCATCCCGACAAAGTTAATCTGGCAATTTTACTGGCGATTACGGAAAGATAGTTTACGAATTCCAAGCCATTTCAACAAAGCCTAAGATTTTCAGTGTATTGCCACCACCCATTTTTAACGACAATTTAGGTCCCGACAGTACAATTCTTGTGGAGGATGTGGTCCCGAGGATCAAAGAAGTTGCAAGTGAACTTGGCTTACACACAATTGACGTATACACACCATTGGTTGATCATTCTACTTACTTTTGGGATGGTGTACATCCGAACAGGGGAAGGAGCAAAAATTATCGCAACTCAAATCTACAATGCGATAACTTAGATTTTGCTTTCTCTTTAAGTCTGATGTGTGACTTTTTTTCCCGCTTATGTCCCTTTCTGTTTGCATTGCAGCACAGTTGCAGTGCAACTTTTGAACTACATCAATGCATATTTTGACTTATTATTCTTATTACAGCACAATTTATAGAAAGCAAGGTAAAGGGCCATATTTTGTACCCGAGTACTCGGGGCTCTCTATACCAGTGGACCTCATACGAACATTCGCTATTGTATTAGTGATTTTGCTTCATGCTGCTATCGAGCCGTTTCCAATTAATAGCGTTGTTAATCAAGCGGTGGTGTTGCGGTGGTGGTCCGTGAATATTTATGATTCTCTATCTCGAGTGTGCGTTCCGCTTTTTGTTATGTTGAGCGGAGCTTTGCTTCTTCAGCCATCTAAGGTTGAGGAGCATAAGGTTTTTTAGAAAACGGGTTGCTGAATTGGGTTGCCTCTGATTTTTTGGGGTGCACTTATTTTGCATGGCGCGGTTTCGCCAAAAAAGAAGCCCTCTACCTTAAATTCGGTTGGTCAAGGCATAGTCTCGGGACCATACTATCAGTTTTGGTTTCTTTACATGCTTATGGGGCTTTATTTAGTCACTCCGTTACTTCGGGTGTTGGTTCGCCCATGCGGGTCGGAAAGTGGTGGAGGTATTTTTTGGTGCTTTGGTTTGTAGGTACAGCTGTTGTCCCTTTCCTGTACATTGTTTATGCCGTTCTGTTTCAGTAGCCATGTTTTCTTATTGACGGGTTGGTGGGATGTTTTTTGTTAGGTCTGTATCTTTTGCAGGTGCGGCTGAAAAATAGATCTTTGTATGTTTTGTGGTTTATTGGGTTTGTTTGGACAGTCTCGGCACTTATCTTATTACTTATTTTGTAGGTGGACAACTCCAGTATTTCTTCTACGGGTTCCTTAGCATCAATGTGATTTTGGTTTCCGCAGCTCTGTTTTTGCTTTTTAGAAATATTCCGTCGGATTATGTAAAGGTAAGAAGTCGCCTTCGGGCAATAAATTCGTTCATTTTATTGGTCAGTGTTCATTGGCAATATATTTGCTTCACGTAGTTGTGTTGGAATCACTTCAGAGCGGATATTTTGGAGTTCGGATAAGCATTATATCACTTAATCCTATTTATGAAATTCCGTTGGTGACTGCAATGACTCTTTTTATTTGCCTTATAATTCTATATCCAGTTAGGAAATATCGGGTTTGAAGAAGATAGTTGGAATCTTTGATTGATTTCGTGTTATAAGGAAATCTTTCTTTATGAGAAGTGTTATTTGGGCAAACGGTTAATTGAAAAATGGTGCATTATATGTTTAGGCTTTGAAATGTCTTTAGTATTCATAGTATTTTTGCCCAATGCTTTCCTTCTTCTTAAAACTTATTAGTAGGTTTTGGATTAGCAAGGGTGCTTGAGGAGTAAGGAGTTCTCTTGTTGCTTCTCGGCACGACAAATAGAAGGAGAAAAAAAAATTGAACAATCTAAACTCAATATACTCGCTAAAAAATTCGATGAATACAACAAAAACAAAATTATCAGCAATCGTTATCGCACTTTTCGTCACTTCTATGCTAGTAGCTGTCACACCCGTTAAAGCACAAGATGAAGGTGTTCACGGCGGAGCTCCAACTCAAACAGGCTACGTAGGTCCAACAACTATACCCGCAGGCCAAACCGCTGATTTCACAATCAACCCACTCTGCTTCTTAAGCGTTTCACCCAACCCAATCGGTGTCGGCCAAATGGCCTTGGTTAACATGTGGATTACCTTCCCATCAGGTGAAGGCAAATTCATGAACGGATACAGTGTTATAATAACCAAGCCGGATGGAACTACAGAGACAGTAAACAAGCAATCTTACGTTGCAGACGGCACAAGCTGGTTCCAATATATCCCAACCCAAATCGGTGCATACCAATTCCAGTTCTTCTTTGCAGGCGAATACTATCCAGCAGGATACTACGCTGACGGACACTACTCACCCACACGTACAGGATCATTTTCAAACGCAATCTTTAATCCATCAGACTACGTTTCACCAGCACAATCACCAATTACAGTCTTAAATGTGCAGCAGCAGGAAGTAGCATCATGGGACGGTTTAATGGCAAATGCAGGAATGTCATCACCAACTGATTACTGGAGTTATCCAATTGAACCCAACCACAGAGATTGGGCATTAAACGCTGGAAACTATCCATGGGGAGAATCCATGGTTGGTCAAGGTGCATTAAGTTGGAAAGATGAGTATTACGGTCCATTCATCCCGGCGGTACACACTCCACACATAGTCTGGCACAAAGTAGCAGCATTGGCAGGCATGATTGGAGCAGAAACAGGAACCTATAGTCAATCAGGAAACCCAGGCACTCCAAGCGTTATCTTTATGGGCAGAGCTTATCAAACTGTCACAAAATCAATCAACGGACAACCAGCTCAATCATATGCTGAATGCTATAATTGCAAACAGGCGAAATATACTACGATGTACCTACAGCCCAAGGTGGTTTGACACCAACAAACATTGCATATTATCTCTCATCACCATCAGCAGTCCCAGGAGAAGCAGCTACAGCAACCATAACATCTGACCTATACACAATTACAGGCAACAGACTTATCAAAATCAATCCATCCACAGGTGTTGCTACATCCGCAAATAACATTTCGCTTCCGACAGGTCTTAGCACAATGTACATCAACAGTGGAAACATCTTAAGCTACCAGCAAATATACGCAAATACTAGCACTCCAGCTCCAGGCATTACAGTTACTGACTCAACAACAGGATACTTAGTTAACTGGACAGTTCAAGGATCATCAACTAACTAACTACAGCCCAGAAAAGAATTCTTACAGAGTTCAACATTACAGTTACCATACCCTCGAGCTATAGAACTGCTTATCAAACAGGAAGCTATGGAGCGTTCGGTGCATATGATCCAGAATCAGGCATATCTGTTATTCAAAGCAGGTTCCTCTACGGTGGATTTTATGGATCAAGTTATGTAGCGGTAAACATGCTTACTGGCAAACAAATATGGAATGTAACTACAGCAAAAGATTCAATGGAAAGCGCTTACAGACCTACAAACGGTTGGTGCAGACATGGCCTATACATCGCTCAGATGGAACGTGGATACATTGAAGCTCGATATTTAACAACTGGTCAAGTAGCATGGCGCACAGATGTCAACGATTATCCGTGGGGCGAATTCTGGATGTACGATGAAGCAGCATACCAAGACATGGTCTACGGTACTGGATATGTTGGGACGATTGCCTTTAATGAAACCAATGGCGCAATAGTTTGGCACTATGCAGATCCAGCAGTACCATTTGAAACACCATACACATCTGAAACATTAGGTAATGGTACAACATATTCCGTTCAAAACATCCGTGTCTTAGGTTCAGGTGCTGACGCAATTGTCTATGTTCAAAATAGTGAACACACACCATCGCAGCCAGCAACTAAGAGGCTGGGGTCTTATGGCACTCAACGCAACAACAGGGGAGCTCATATACAAGATTAGTGGAACAGCCCTTGGTGCAGGTCCAGCACAAGCAGGCTACTTAGTAGCAAGCAGCAGCTATGACGGCACAATGGTTGTAATGGGCAAAGGCCAAAGCAAAACTACAGTAACAGCCCCACAAACAGGCATAGTTTCAGGACAGAACTTAATCATCTCAGGCTCAGTTCTTGACATGTCACCAGCACAACCAAATACACCTGCCATTTCTGAGGAATCAATGGATACATGGATGGATTACCTACACTTCCAAATGCCAATCGGCGGAATATACAACAACATAACCGTTACAGGAGTTCCAGTATCAATTGACGCTACTGA
Organism: Candidatus Bathyarchaeota archaeon; assembly: GCA_963831865.1. GTDB lineage: Archaea > Thermoproteota > Bathyarchaeia > Bathyarchaeales > Bathycorpusculaceae > Bathycorpusculum. Next base: position 29,138 of record CAWHSP010000054.1, read on the forward strand.
TCCAAACGGAAACGTACAACACTTAGCAACAGTTACAAGTGACATGAGTGGAACATTTGCCTACACATGGACACCAACAACTACAGGTGACTACAAGATTACTGCAACCTTTATGGGCAGTGACTCATACGGTAGCTCATACGCACAAACATACGCCAACGTAGTTAGCGCACCAGCAACATCAACACCAGCACCAACAGCAAGCAATGTAGGAGTAGCAACAGCAACTGACCTAATGACCTTCATTTCCATCGCAATAATCGCTATTATAATTGCAATAGCAATCGCAACAGTACTCATCCTAAGAAAACACTAAGAAAACCAAAAAACAACAACATTTCCTTTTTTTATTTTTTTTTAATTTTAAATTTTAATCGACCAAACAAATTTAGATTTTGAAGTTTTTTTCACAACACAATTCAATGAACTGCTTTAGGTAAAGCCAACAACATTAACAGAAACTTGCAAAAGACAAATCCCGTTTAATTGAAGTATTGAAATGAGTAAAAGCTTCAAAATTCTTCAGATACTTAAAGCACAAATATCTGTTCAACGTTCACATTTGCTGCACCAAATTTGAGAACATTGTATTAAGAGAATTTGTTAATGAAAAATTAATGTGAAACTGGAAAACAAGAAAGCTCTTGTAAATTTTTAGATTCTAAAAAAGAAAAATGAAGGCTTAGAAAAAGCCTTGAATGGGTGAGTCGCTTTGTGGGGTTGCCCCATTGATTTCGTGGATCTTTGTTTTTGTCATTAGCTTTATGTTGTTAAAGTTTGACATTTCGCCATAGCTGACTAAAGTAATAGCTGTTCCTTCGTCTCCTTTGCGTGCTGTTCTTCCTATGCGGTGGAAATACACTGGGGCATCCATTTGGAACGTCATAGTTGATTATGTGTGTTATTCCTTCAATGTCTAAGCCTCTTGCTGCTACGTCTGTAGCTATCAGTAGGTTTAGTCTGTCCGCAGTTGAAATCGCTGATTGCTCTGTCTCTTTGAGCTTGAGTAAAGCCAGCGTGCAATGCTTCTACTCGGTAACCTTTGCGGTATAGTTGGTCGGAGAGTCTGCTTGTTTCTCTTCGTGTTCTACAGAAAACTATGGCTTTATCCACGTTATCTTCACGGATAATCTTGCATAGAGTATCAAACTTTCCATGTTGGTCAACAATAGTATAGTACTGTTTCATTTGTGTTAATGCAATTTCGTCTTTGCTGACAAGGATTTTCTCTGGGTTTTTCATGTATTTGTTGCAGACTCTCATGACTGACTGCTCGATTGTCGCTGAGAAAAGGCTTGTTTGCCTGTCTATGGGGATTTTTGACAGAATAAATTCTATGTCTTCAACAAAGCCCATGTCTAACATTCTGTCGGCTTCATCGAGCACTACCATTCTTACGGATCCGAGATTTATCACTCGCCTTTCGATTAGGTCAATTAGTCTGCCAGGTGTTCCAACAACAATTTGGACACCGTTTGACAAAGCATGTATCTGCTTGTTGATTGATTCTCCACCGTAGACAGCCAAAACTTTAGTTCGTGCATATTTGCCAAAACTTGTCATGTGTTGTGCTACTTGAACAGCCAACTCTCTTGTTGGAACTAAAATCAGTCCTTGAACACCGCGGATTTCACGGTTTAACCGTTGAACCATGGGGATGCCAAAAGCTGCTGTTTTGCCTGTTCCAGTTTGTGCTTGTCCAATTACGTCTTTGCCTTCAAGCAAAGGCACTATTGCTTGGGCTTGAATTGGAAAAAGACTCTCAAACCCGAGTTCTTGTATACTTTTTAGGATTTCCCCAGTTAAGGGAAAGTCCTTAAATGATTGAATTTGCATATATTATTTGTTTCCTGCCACAGAATTTCTTCATGATTTTTCTAAAAGCTTTAGGAGCTTCTTTGTTATACATGAGTTAATGTGACATCCACAAGGTGGGCTTTGGCGTATAAAAAGCTTTAGCCTGATTTCAAGCAAAAGGATTCATCCACAAAACCATTTTTCACCAAAGACAGTACTTTTCACTTCAAAACGCATTATTCGACAAACATCTGAGAGTTCCAAAGAAAAACTGAAGCAGTTTGTGATTGTAGGGCTCAGTCACAAATCATAGAAGTAATTGACTTGATATTTGGTTCTAAGAACAAAGTGCTTTAACGTTTAAAATTGGGAAGGTTTGATTATGAGTAAAATTGGCAAAAGCAACAAAGAAAGCGCCACCATACTTCTACGATGGGCCACCTCCAAGTGAAGACGAAAAAGAAGAGGAAACAGAAGACATCTATGAAACTGAAGAGCGAGAAACAATGGTGGATGAAGACGAAATCACTGCTGCAGAGGCCGGCTTTATGGAAGGAAGAGAACAGGAACCTCCAAGCAAAAAAGAAACACGCAAAAATGCAGTTAGCCATGATGACTCAATTTCGGTTGAATTAGCTAAAGAAGACAGGGAAGACGATTAACCGTCAGCTTATCACAGCTAAAGAATCATTGAGATATGGCCGAGCGAAATCGGCCTCAGGTTAATGGTGCAATTTTGACTCGATCGATAGAAATACGGCTGTTTTAGGTTTGTTCTACCATTAACATTAAAAGGCAGAAAGTAGAATGATGCGTGAGGCTTAAAATTAGATAATGTCATTTAGAGATCCAGTTTGCGGCATGGTTCTTGATGAAAATACTGCGAAATTCAAGATCACTTATGAGGGAGAAACCTATCATTTCTGCAGTCTTCATTGCAAAAAAAGATTCAAGCGACATGCCGTAAAATTCGTCAAATAGATTGTTTCAACTTCAAACAGCCAGAATTGTCTTTTTAGATTACTACATCATCAAATTAGTTGATCTAGAGAAAAAGATCAAGAGATAGACTCATCCCAAAGGTGTGAAACTTCCCGGTCTTTCCACTCCACCGAATATTTGATGCTTCACCGCAAGAAATGCGTAAAAATACCACGAGATCTTCAAATCAATAAGCCGTAGAAAAAGAGCTCTGACCAAAATCGGTTGAATCTAAAGGTTATTCTGCAGAGGGTTCCCCCTGAAATTACTCAGAATTGAGCAATAAGGAAAATAAATGCGAAAGTCGTTTTAGATAGGAACCAAAACGAAACAAGTTTTCGATTAAGCTTTCTAAGTGTTAAACGTGGCCTAGATGGGTAAAGATTTAAGTGTAACAATCATGCTTTATGTGCAAGGTGCAATAAATGCCAACTCACGGTTCGTTATCAAAAGCTGGAAAAGTCCGCTCTCAAACACCCAAAATCCAGGGAACGCCAAAAACAGCGCCAAGCCCAAAAAACCGAAGCAGACGCAACTATGAGAAACGAGTGATTCTGCAGAGGAAACCTGGACAAAACTGGATGTAAGCCACGAGCAGAACTTTTTTTTCAAGCTTAAATTCTTTTCAAAGTTTGTTTAGTTTTTATTTATCGTTTAGCTAAACTTTCTTTTGGTACCTCCAACCTTGACTAATGAAAATGCGCTAAGAGAAATCATTAACATCTTAATGGAAACGCCGCATCCTACCACTGAAGGACTGAATCGATTAAAAATCAAAACTGCAGCAAAATACTCACTCCAAGAGGTTCCATCAAACGCTGATCTAATCAACCTTTTAACCAAAAAAGAAACAAAGCGACTTCTGCCTATTATCCGAAGGAAAAATACTCGGGCCATTTCTGGTGTCACTGTAATCGCAACCATGACTAAACCTTACCCTTGTCCGCAGCCTGAACCATGCGCGTATTGTCCAGGCGGACCAACTCAAGGCAGTCCCCAAAGTTACACTGGGCATGAACCAGCCGCCATGCGTGGGGCCCAAAACAATTTTGACCCTTACCTCCAAGTTAGAAGCCGCATTGAGCAACTTACAGCAATCGGGCATAAAGTTGACAAAATTGAGCTTATCATTATGGGAGGAACCTTTCCAGCTACCCCTTTAGAGTACCAGACATGGTTTATTCAGCGTTGCCTAGACGCAATAACGGGCAAAACCTCCGAAAACTTGGAGGAAGCAAAAGCAAATGCTGAAAATAGCATTATCCGCAACGTAGGAATAACCGTTGAAACGCGACCTGACTGGGCAAAACAACCCCACATCGACGCCATGCTCAAGCATGGGTGTAACACGCATTGAACTTGGCGTTCAAAACCCCGATGACGAAATTTATCGTTTAGTGGGCAGAACCCACACTGTATTCGATGTGCAAGAGGCAACAAGGATAGCGAAAGATGCCGGACTAAAAATTGTTTATCATTTAATGCCTGGAATGCCAGGTTCCAACCCGCAAAATGACATTGAAGCATTCAAACGTGTTTTCACGGATCCAGCCTTCAAGCCAGATATGATAAAAATATATCCTTGCCTATGTATAGCTGGCACAAAAACCTATGAGTGGTACCAAAAAGGCACATACAAACCTTACACCACAGAAGAAGCGGCAGCACTTATCTCTGAAATTAAGAGTTTCATTCCACCATGGATAAGAGTGATGCGTGTCCAAAGAGACATTCCGTCAGGTCTCATATTAGCGGGAGTGAAAAAGAGTAATCTCCGCCAGCTTGCCAACGAGGTGCTAAAAGAACAAGGCGGGAAATGCCAATGTATCCGTTGTAGAGAGGTTGGGCACAGGATGGCTGTTGACCATTTGAAGCCTGATTTAAAAAAAGTCAAAATTGAATCATTCTGTTATGAAGCCTCAGAGGGCAAAGAAGTATTCATTTCAGCCGAAGATAGGCAAAACAATATCCTACTTGGTTATTTACGCTTGCGCATTCCCTCAGAGAAGGCTCACAGACCAGAAATCACCGCCATGCCATCCGCTATTGTTCGCGAACTTCATGTTTACGGTCAACTTGTTCCCGTGGGAAAGCACTCTACGGGAGCGTGGCAACACAAGGGGTTTGGCGCAGATTTGCTTAAGGAAGCCGAGCGCATAGCACGCGTAGATTTTGGTGTCAAAAAGCTTTTAGTTATAAGTGCGTTAGGAACAAGAAGGTATTACATGCGTTTCGGGTATGAGCGCGATGGTGTTTATGTCTCTAAGAAAATGGAGAATACTTAATGAGTCAACTTGAAAGTTCAGGTTATAAAGGCTCGGCACTTGAAGCCTTAAGAAAAGCTGAATGCGAAGTCGGCGACATTATACAAATTAATAGCAAAGGCAAAATCTACGAGGGCATTCTTATTCCCCGTTCAGAACTAGGCGAAGGCACTGTTGTCATTGTAAAAATGAAAAGCGGCTACAACATTGGCATACGAATAACAGAAGAGGTTAAAATCGAAAAGGCGGGGAAAGGAGCAAAACCAGCTTTTGCTTCGTCTCCCTTGCCAAAGCAAAATCCCGCTTTGCCCCATGTTGTAATAATGAGTACAGGTGGAACAATTGCAAGCCGAGTTGACTACCGTACGGGAGCTGTTCGCTCAGCAATCTCTGCAAGTGACTTATACGGCGTTGTCCCTGAGCTTTCAGACATTGCTAAAGTTGACACTGAAATAGTTTTTAGCTTATATAGTGAAAATATCACTCAGAAGCATTGGAGAGAGCTAGCTGAAACCGTTGCCAAACGTGTTGAATCAGGTGTAGACGGCGTCGTAATTGCTCATGGCACAGACACGATGGCTTACACTTCAGCTGCTCTGAGCTTTGCACTGCAAAATCTATCTGTTCCAGTTATAGTTGTCGGCGCTCAACGTTCCAGTGATCGACCGAGCAGTGATGCAGCAACAAACCTTATTGGGGCAGTAAAAGCAGCTGGGGAAGGACCGTTCGCTGAAGTAGGCTTAGCCATGCATGAGTCTGTATCAGATATTGCTACTGTTATTCATAGAGGTGTTAAAGTCCGTAAGTGCCACACAAGCCGGAGAGACACATTCAAATCAATCAACGGTTTCCCAATCGCCAGAGTAAGAGACCAACAAGTAACAATGCTAACTAATCATTACGAACACCGAGACTCATCAAAAAAACTTATTCTTAAACCAACCTTTAGCGAAAGAGTCGCCTTAATCAAATTTTACCCCGGGCTTGACCCAGCCGTCATCGATTGGTATGTTGACAGAGGTATTAAGGGAATCTTGCTTGAGGGGTCGGGTCTAGGTCACGTTAGCAAATTTTGCTTTGACAGCATCAAAAACGCCATGGCAAAAGGCGTTGTAGTTGCTTTGGCTTCTCAGTGTATTTGGGGCAGGGTAAACATGAACGTTTACGATACGGGCAGAGATTTGTTGTCTTTCGGCGTTATTCCAATGGACGACATGTTCCCCGAAACCGCCCTTGTTAAACTCATGTGGTCTATCGGACAAACTGATAGCCCCAATGAAGCCGCAAAGTTGCTGAAAACGAACATTGCGGGTGAATTATCGCCCAGAACGCTTCCGCAAGAAAACATTGTTGAAGGAGGAAACTAAGTTGACAATTGACTATGCTAAGGTGGGCTTAAAAGTTGGCTTAGAAATACACCAGCAACTAAACGTTAACTCGAAACTCTTCTGCAGTTGCCCGCCTCAACTTTTCAAAGACGAGCCAGAAATTACTTTCCTCCGAAGGTTACGACCCACTCAAAGTGAACTTGGGCAAATTGATCCAGCAGCTTATTTCGAATTCCAAAAAGGCGTAAGAATCCTTTATGAAGCCAGCAAAATTAGTTCCTGTCTTGTGGAGATGGATGAGGAGCCACCGCACCCCATAAACATGGAAGCGGTGGAAGTAGTTTTGACAGCCTCGTTAATGATGAATATGCAGCCGGTTGATGAAGTTCACGTTATGCGCAAGACTGTCATAGACGGGTCAAATACCACTGGTTTTCAGCGTACGTGTATTATTGCGTTGGACGGCTGGATTAAGGTTGGAGAAAAAACTATTCCGATGCAAGCCGCTAGCCTTGAAGAGGATGCAGCACGTAAAACGGGTACACAGAATGAGGGCAAAACTATCCGTTACCGAATAGACCGCCTTGGAATACCGCTGATTGAAGTTGCAACGGCGCCTGTAATTTATACGCCTATGGAAGCACAGGAAGTGGCGTTCGCCATTGGCAGTATTTTGCGTGATACAGGTAAAGTTATGAGGGGTTTGGGTACAATAAGGCAAGATCTCAATGTGTCCCTGCCAAAAGGAGCGTTAATTGAAATAAAAGGTGTTCAAGAGCTTGAGTTAATCTCTAAAGTAGTAGAATATGAGGTTCAAAGACAACTCGGGCTTAATCAGCATTAAAGAGGAGCTTGCAAATCGAGGCGTTAAGCCCGAGGCCATCAAACAAGAATTTGTTGACGTCTCGAACATTTTCAAGAAAACAAAATGCAAGGTTATCCGAAAAGCAGTAGATAAATATCAAAAAGTCATGGCTGTTAAACTGCCCAAGTTTGCGAATCTATTGAAGTTTGAGCTTATGCCTGACTTCCGAGTTGGAACAGAACTTTCCGACCGTGCAAAATTCTGGGGCAGAGTCGGCGGAATCTTCCACACCGACGAAATGCCAAACTACGACATTACAGCCGAGGAAGTTGAAGCTGTACGCAAAGTAGTTAATGCAGCTGAAATGGATGCTGTTGTCTTTGTTGCTGATACGTCAGAAAATGTTTTGGACGCCCTAAAAGCCGTGGTTGAGCGTGCGCAAGAAGCTATGATAGGTGTGCCAGCTGAAACTCGAACCGCAAAAGATGATGGAACAACAAGGTACATGCGCCCAAGACCGGGAGCAGCGAGAATGTATCCTGAAACCGATATTCCGCCTCAATCAATAACTGACGAGTTAGTGGAGAAGATTCGCAGTAACCTTCCTGAGAGCGCAAAAAATAGAGTTTCACGATTAATAAAACAGTACGGTTTAAACGAAAAATTAGCCAAACAAATTGCCGACTCAGAATTCAACATGCTCTTTGAAGAAATCGTGAGGGAAAATGGCGTTCAAGCTTCAACAGTGGCCGTGTTCTTAACTGAAACTTTGAAGGCGTTGAAACGTGAAGGCATCCAGGTCGACAATGTCAGTGAAGAACAGATTAAAAACATCTTTGGTGTTGTCGGAGCAGGAGAACTCGCGAAAGAAGCATTGCCAGATGTTTTCGGTTGGCTTTCAAAAAACGAAGGCAAAACTGTCCAGAATGCTGTAAATGCTTTAGGTTTGAAGATGTTTACGGAAGCAGATTTAGCTCCAATTATTGACCGAGTGGTTGCAGCCAATAAGCAGACAATTGATAAACTAGGTAAGAATGCTTATGGCATGCTTATGGGCGCTATCATGAAGGAAGTTCGGGGAAAAGCTAATCCTGAATTGGTTGCCAAACTTTTGCGGGAACGCCTAAAATAACACTCTTTTTCATAAAAAACAATGCTAAGCCGCAAATCCTAAAAAGGCTTAAAGTAGCTTATAGATAAAGAGGCTTACTTATTGAAGCGCATTGAAGCACATATAAAAACTCCTTTCGGAGAAGTCGTTATTGAAGGCGAAAGTCCCCAAGAAATTCTTGATATGCTTGGAGTGATTCCTGAAAATTTTGTTGAGAAACTATCTGATTTTGTCTCCAGATAAGCTAACGCCGTCAGGAGCACAGTTAAAGGGTATCGTTGAACCCACAACCGAAGGTCCAGTAATAGTTACACGCGAAAAACTTAACACATTACGAGGCAGTAGGCTTGATTCTTTACGCTTCAGAAGAAAGAAAAAATACTGCCGCCCAAGTTCAGAAACTCTTGAGAATCAGCGGCATAAAAAGCATGGTTCCTGCACGACTAAATGAAATGACTAAACGGGGACAGGTGTTCAAACCTGACCCAAGCAAGCCGGAGTTTAAGCTTACAATTCAAGGCGAGAAATGGGTTGAAGATGAAGTCTTTCACAAACTTAGAGGAAAAATGAGTTGAGCGAAAAACCGGAAAAAATGCAGATTTATCTTAAATATAAAGAAGTTGAACAAGCAGTTTTCTGGTGAACCACAAGAAGCTTGGCTTCTGATAAACAGTTTTTCAAGGATTTTATTCCTTCTTTTGAGATTGCCCAGAAGCTTTGGCTAACATTGATCTTCAGCAACTCGCCAAAGACATGTGATGGACATAGCGGTTTTTTCAAGCGACGGTGCAAGTTTGCTTGTGCCTAAAAACAAGTTAACTGATAATGAAGCTTTGTCGCTTTGGTTGACCACCAACTTATCTTGGCAGTAAACTCGGTATGGTTGACAGCGACTCTCTATCAAAGGATGAGTTGCAGATGAAGCTTGGGAAAAGTGGCAAGATTACTAGTACACGCTTGGGCGAGCTAGCTAAGAATGGGTTGGTGCAGAAGACTGCTGATGAAAAGTTTCGTATAACGACTTATGGGTGTTGTTCAAACGCAGAAAGAAGTTATCCCCAGAATCAAATCAAAAATAAGCTAAGCGACTTAACAATTCTTATAGAAAAAACATATTACTTAGTTGTCTGCACAGTTTGCTTGAGGTTAACTCATGAATTCTGCAATGTTGTATGTCAGTAATCTATTCTATTCTAAGCAGTTTGGGTCTTGGTTCGACTGGACATACCTTTACTCATCATTCTGGTTATAATTGGCTTAATAATAATAGTTCTGATAAAGTTGTTTTTAGTTCTGATTCCCGCAATCATCGTGGCCGCCATCGTGTATTTCTTACAGGCGGTGACCTTTTCTGGACAGGTATTGCCTTTCTTCGTAGTTGCGCTCATATCAATAATAGCCAAAATCTATAAAACACCTTGCAAAAAACATCATTCTCTTTTTTCAGTATTCGACAAGTGCTTCTTTAGTTTTGCTACTGTAAAGAAGTCCTTACTCTTATTCTGTAACAAGGGGTTACATTTTGACGCTACACGTCAACGTCTTTCATAAGCTTTTATATTTGGTGAGGGTTCATGGATAATACAGCAATATACTATACGCGGATACGATAAGATATGATGATGGAACCAAGTAAAAAACCGTTGAACGTTCTCATAAAACAGTTGCACGGAAATATTGAAGTTGTTCTCAAAAACGGTTACGAATACAAAGGAAAAATGATCAAGTGCGATGGACACATGAATATTCTTCTCGAAGGCGCAAACGAATTAAAAGACGACCAATTAATGACAAACTACGGCAACGTGCTGCTTCGCGGAAACAACATTCTCTACATTGTGCTCGACGCAAACAAGCATTAAATAGCCAAACTTCTGACTTTTCCAGTTACATAATCGCAGGCTTCCTCAACCATCTACTTTTAAGTTAAATCTTCGACTGAAAAAAGTAAGAATGTTTTTTAGGTCTCGCTCAAGCAGCTCCTCTGCATTAGCATGATCAGCCATAACGTATTGTGGCCAGTCAATTATGAGGATATGCCCATCAGGTTTCAGAATGATGTTATATTCGCTGAGGTCAGCAGTGGATAACATGAGCTTTCAAGTAAGTTTTCCTTACGTTGCGCAAAATTTCTTTTAGGATTTTTTCAGGTTTACCTATTTCTTTGTATTTGATAGTTCTGCGCCTTCAATCATGCCCATTGCTATTACATGCCTGTTGTGGCTAATTGGCTCTGGAACTGAAACACCGTTTTTGTAAACAAGCTGCATTGCTTGGAACTCTTTTTCTGCAGCCATATGTGATTGGAAAAGCCATGTGGAGTGTTCTCGGACGTAACCTCTTTTTCTTCTTGTTTGCCTAAAGCTTATTCTTCCAAGCCTATGAAATTTTACGGCTATCCGTTTGCCCTCAGAGCTTAATGCGTCGTAAACATCTGCTTCTTTTCCTACACCTAAGATTTGCCCAAAAGAATCGATAACTCCTGCTTTAACAAGAGTGTTTATTGCTAGGCAATCGTAGCCTGCATAGTTTAAGGTGTATCCCACGTAGGCACCTTTTGTTCGGTAGATTAAGCCTAGCTTGTTTAGTTTGCCCAAAGTGAATTGAATTCGATCCATAGGGAGTTTGGCATATTTTTGGATTTGTTCTATTGGTACAAATTCACGTTTGCTCATTGCTGACTCGATAATGTTGAGTATTCTGAAATCTTCGCTTTCTAATTCGCGAAATACTTTAACTGCTACTTCAGCACTTGACATATCTATAGGTAGATTCATCTTTTCACTATAAAGACTGTGTTTCTTGAGTGTTTAGGGAGTTTTTTGGGTTGGACTTATATTGGAGTATGGATGATTATGGAGCTATAAGTCAAAACCGCACATATTACTATACACTATAAAGTTTGGTTTTGAAACATGGCTAGTAGATCAAGAAAACATTTCGAAAGATACTTTCGATACTTTCGCATCCTTTGCGAAGGGAAATACTAATTAACCTTAGCGAAAAAGGCGAGTCATCTTTCACTGACCTGCTAAACATGCTAAAGGTTGACACTGGAAAGTTAAGTTTTCACCTTCGCTCATTAGAAGCATTCATAGAGCAAACTCCAACTGGCAAATACAAGCTAAGCAGGGCTGGAGAAAGCGCCATAAGAGTTATTCATGATATCGAAGGCTGGGCTGAAGTTGCAGATGTGCAAAGAAAAGCAAAGCCATCTTCCGCTTTCTTCCTTCAAAAAGAGGGCTGCTGCTTTCTTAATCGATTTTGCAATAATTTTAGCAATTACCATGACAATTGTTTTTGTGCCGCAAGTTCTTTCTTTGTCCAGTCGACTATTTCTCAACGGAGGAATTAGCGTAGTGCTTTTCACTACTATAGGTCTACTTTGGCTTTACTCGACTCTACTGGAAGGATTTAATGGTCAAAGTTTAGGCAAACGTGTTATGGGACTTAAAGTTGTTAGAACAGACGGAAAAAAAATGAGCTATGACCATGCAGCAATTAGGAACTTTGGAAAAATTTTGCCTCTGCTTCCTTTTGACTTGCTCATTGGAATGTGGCGAATCCCAGACAAAACCTTCATGAGATACTTTGACAAGTTTGCAGGTACAACAGTCATTGACTTGCGATCTAGTCAATAAGTCTATCTATTTTTAGTTTTATGTAAAATCTTATTTGCTCCTTATGCATAGTCTTCTTTTGGAGAATTTACTATGAGCGAGTTGGATCTTAGGGTTTCAAAAATTAAAGATGGCACAGTTATTGACCATATCAGAGGCGGATACGCATTGGATGTCATAAAGATTTTAGGGATAACTGGCAAAGAAAAACGCGTTATGACAATTGCAATTAATGTTCCAAGCAAACGTTTCGGAGTTAAAGACATTGTCAAGATTGAAGGAAGAGCGCTTAACTCACAGGAAGTTAACCGAATTGCCTTGGTGGCTCCTCACGCATCAATTAACATTATTCGCAACTACAAGGTTGTCGAAAAACTTGAGGTTAAACTGCCTAAAGCAATTGAAGGAATAATTAAATGTGTAAATCCATGCTGCATAAGCAACAGCGACGAACCTGTGTCCTCAAAATTTTACGTTAAAAATGAAGAACCATTATTGTTAAAGTGCCATTACTGCGGCATAACTTTGGAGCAGACTGATGTTCTTCAAGCAACTTTAAGTCAAGTTTTCTTGTGCCAACTCAAATAATTTTTCAAAGTCTTTTTGACTCAAATCTTTGCCTTGATTTATTGCGGGACATTCAAGCGTAAAATCAAAAACATGCAATTCTTTGTCTTTGTCAAATGTCAGTTCAAAAGGATAAAATCTGCAAATCAACGGTCTTAATCGAGTAAATAGTACATTGGTTTTCTTTTAGGAAGACGCATTTGCCTTCACTTGTCTTTTTCATCTCATAACCATAAGGAAGCTTATCATTGATTTCCAAATGAAAAATCAGTCGATTTGCATGCGAAGTTTGTTAGCTATATTGTTTGCTTCTTTTTCTAAGAGAAGAATATGTCTTGTTTTTTCTTGTGTGTCACCGCAGCATAAACCGCATCTGATTACAATCGAAATCGTATGTTGGCAGGATAGGTGAAATTCACTTTTTGTTCAACAGTCTATATTTTAAATATAGTGCCATAAAAACTTCATTGTTGACTTCTGGTTTTTTCAGGTTCTTTACTGCGGTGGCCTTCGCCATACTGGAAAGGGCGGTTGAGGTTTTTTTCAAGTTTCTTTTTGAATACTTCATCCATGTTCATGTTTGGACATGCTAAGCGGCTTGCATCCAAAATGTAAAAGATACGTCAATGAGTTCTTCAGCTATTTTCTCTTCAGGCAAACCTTTTTTCCAAGCATCGCTGGCTTCGCCAAGCTCTATGAAGGCAAAAAGCAGTTTCTTAGGGATGTCTTCAGGCTTATTGTAGAATCCTTTGGCTATGACGAGAGCTTCAATTTCTTTCTTCATTTCTTCTAAATGCAAGTTATTTTCCCCTTCAAAGGTTACAAATTATAGTCTCTGTGTATTTAGCTCTTTTTTTCTTTGACGTTTATGTTTATGTGCGTACATGGTCTGCTAGATGTTTCCACTTTAACATAGAAGTATGTTTTTTCTTAACAAACGAGGATTGGTATTTTGATTGTTTGTGATTGTCTTGGCACTACCACAAATTTTTATCTTCTATAGAATCCGTAGATAATATCAGCAAACGTTTCGAGTCGTTTGGCAGATAAACCTACTGCCATGATATGGCTCTGTCCATGATCTGCACTATGGGGCTTAGGCTCCCAAATCTGCATTTCTGGGCATCCTTTTAGGCAATTAGAGTTGTCTGTCAAACGGCACCTTGAAATACTAACTTTAACGAAAAATCTTTATGCTTTTGTTTGAAGATTTTACTCTTTAGGTTTGAGGATAACCGTTGAAAGACAATCTTCTTGAAGGTAAGTATTGGCAGCTTCTATTATGTTCTCACTTGAGACCGCCTTAATTTTGCCAACATAATCTAGCCAGCGATCTTTCACTTCTAAATTGTATTTCCATATAAGCAAGAATTTCTGATGTTTCATGTGGATTATCCATTCCCCTAAGAATTTCGGCAGTAATCAAATTTTTGTTTCTTTCAATTTCCTCAATTGGTGGCTTTTGTGTCTTCAACTTGGCTAACTCTTTTCCAATCAAATCATTAGCTTTACCTAAATTTCTATCCTTAACTGCACAGTCAATATTGAAAAACCCGAAATCTAACCCTTTGTTATTGTCTGAATTGACATCATAGGTAAGTGCGTTCTTTTCTCGCAGTTCTACGAATAATCGTGAACTAGTTCCTCCACTAAGTATAGCACTTATCAAATCTAACGTAGGCGCATCTTTGTGACCTGAACAAACCGTTCTTGCCCCTATGCTAAAGTAGGATTGAGCTATGCCCGACTTTTTCTTAACAACCAACGGTTCAGGCTTACCTATTTCCAAAGGGTGGATCTTTTTTGAGCGCAATTTCTCGAAGGTTTTGTCCTCGAAGTTTTTAAGAACAATGCCACTATTTTTTTCGGATAAATTGCCCGCTAAAATTAATATCATATTTTGGGGAATATAATTTGCTCTATGCGCTTTACTCAGTTGCTCTAAAGTTAATTGTCTAACGGTTTTCGGAAAACCTCCAACTGGACGCTTTACCGGGTGATTTTTAAACAGACTTTTCATCAATAACTCTTCAGTCTTTTCAGTTGGGTCATCTGAGGCTTCTGCGAGTTCATTGAGAATTATCTTTTGTTCTCTTCCAAATTTCTCTTCCTCAAAACCGTTGTTAAACAGCAACTCTGAAAGAACGAGGGCAGCTTCACTTAATTTATCCGGCAGAATATCCATGGTACTCATCATGTGCTCATGATCTGTGTAAAAATCTAGATTTCCGCCAGAATCTTCAACGCTTCGTGATAACTGTATGCGGTTTGTGGAACCTCCAGCAAGCATATGTTCAAGAAAATGGGCGACTCCAGCGTTTTCTTCCGGCTCTTGATTTGAACCAAACTCGACAGCGATGGACAGCTGGGTGGTATTTGCAGATTGCCGAGGGAAAGATAATACTCTTAAACCGTTTGGAAGTATATTCCTTTTCCATAACATGGCAGGAGTCATATTCAGAATTCACCTGGCAAGCTTTTAGACTTGGTCTTCTTTTTGTTTGTGCTCGCTCTCTAAATGGAAATGATGTATAAACCTGTGAAAAAGAGGAGCAGCGAAGATTCCAATCGCAACCAGCTCAATTAACCCGCAGTATAGAGCATAAATTCCAGCAAATATTTTTCCTGCATCTGTGTGCAAAGTGCCGGCTGGTCCCATTCCACCCATTAACATAGCAGCATTTAGAAACGAATCAACCCATGAGTAGCCTTCAAACGAGTAGTAGCCAACCATGCCAATAATCAATGAAGCAATCACTAAACTAAGCGAGATCAACGCATACTTAGCTAACCGCTTAAGAAATGCTTGTTTTGGCAAAAGGTTTTCGTGGTGATGTTCAAACATTTAAACTCAAACCTTGCTTAGTTCTGCTATTACAATGTGACAATAAAAAACAGTTTCGGTTAAGCAAACTTTTAATCTAATATCTGATAATCGACCTATTGTTGATTAGGATGACTAGGGTAAAATGTAAAAAATGTTCAAATGTTTTTGAACAAGGCTTAGGCGGAACAGTTTTGGCGCCGCACATAGGTCCTTTGCACTATATCAAATGTCCAGCCTGCAAAAAAAGCAGTTGGCTAAATGTCTATTCATCAGTTAAAGATCCAGTAACTTGGCCTCTTGAAGAAAAACAACAAATGAAGTCTGCCCCGGCGAAGCTGTCGGAGGAAGAATTAGAGCAAAAACGGATCGAAGATTCTAAATACGAAAGGCAATAATCCGTAAGGCATCGGGTCTAGCACATGATTGATACTGAAAACCTAACCAGAAAATTCGGCAACCTAACCGCCGTTGACAATGTCACGTTACATGTTGAAGAGGGTGAGGTTTTTGGGTTTCTTGGACCCAACGGAGCGGGAAAAACAACAACGGTACGTATGCTTTGTTGTCTAATTGGGAAGACCAGCGGGCAAGCTCGCATTGGCGACTATTCAGTTGAAAATGAAAATGATTGCCTTAAAATTAGGAAAATCGTTGGTTTCCTACCTGAAAACGTTGGTTTATATGATAGTTTAAGTGCTTATAGAAACCTGGATTTTTATGGTAAACTGTACGAGGTTCCGGACCAGAAGCGGCATGAAAACATTGAACGGCTTCTTAGGCTTTTGGGAATTTGGGAGCGTCGGGAGGATGCAGTAGGCACATTTAGTAAGGGAACTAAGCAGAAAATAGCTATTGCTAGGGCTCTGATTCATGAGCCGCAGGTTCTGTTTTTAGATGAGCCTACAGCAAACCTTGATCCAGAAGCAGCTAAAACCGTGCGAGATTTTATTTTGGACCTTAAGAAAGAGAAAACAACTATTTTTCTTAATACACATAATTTGGATGAGGCGGAAAGGCTTTGCGATCGCATCGCAATTTTGAAAGGCAAGCTTATTGCGGTTGATTCTCCTAAGAATTTGGAGCACAGTCTGTATAATCGCAAGACTATTGTTCATTTAGACAGCGTTACAGCTTCGATTGTGGCGGCTGTTCGAAACTTAAGCTCAGTTAAGAACGTTCGAACAAGCGATAGCAAGTTGATTCTCGATATAGATAACCCTGAAAAAGACAACCCTGAGGTTGTTAGAGCTATTGTGGAAGCAGGCGGCAATATACAGTACGTCACTGAGTTGCGTTCGACGCTTGAGGATGTATATTTGAAGTTAATTAGGGAGGCTTCAGTGCAATGAGATTATGGAAGTCATGGATTGTTACCCAAAAAGACCTTAGTGTTTTCAAGAAAAACAAATATGTGCTCTACTCTTTGGTTGCAATGCCAGTGATAATGGGTGTCGTGCTACCAGTGATTTTCATTTTTGCTTTGGACGCGGAAATTTCGTCCCCGCTTGTAACATCTTCCATGGCCTTAGCTGCGGCAAACCAAATTGTAAGCATTGCCACAATGTACTTAGTGCTTATCGCCTCAATTCTCCCGTCTATTATTGCTTCTTATAGTTTTGTTGGAGAAAAAATCGAGAAGAGTCTTGAACCCTTGTTGGCAACGCCCACAACTGACGGTGAACTGTTACTCGGCAAAAGTCTAGCCGCTTTCATTCCATGTATAGCGGTAACTTTTCTTGGCGCAGTAGTCTCAGCTCCAATCATTGATTACTGGTCCTACACAAGACTAGGCCTTTTCTTAATTCCTAACTTATACTGGGTTTTGGTAATAGGTGTTATAGCCCCACTTTCGTGCATCATGAGCGTTGAAGCCAACATAATTGTGTCTTCAAAAGTGAATGACATTAGAGCGGCTCAACAGTTAGGCGGCTTAGTGGTGTTACCGTTAGTTTTCATTGTAATTTTTGCCTCAACTAGCGCTCAACTCTCAATATGGCTGGCTGTAGGCGTATCACTCGGACTATCGATTGCCGACATCGCGCTATTCTACTTGAGCAAAGCGACATTCCAAAGAGAAGAGATATTGACGAAATGGAAGTAAATCTACCTATTTTCTTTCTGAAACTTGCAGAAGTACTGAGGCTTTGAAAACAATCATCAATAATAAACTTTCTGCAGACATAAAAAGTACCAAATAAAGGTGAAATAAAAAAAGCAACCTTCAATTACGGCAGGCGATAAGCAAAAGTTTACGGTTTCTTTGTGAGCTCAGCTAGCTGCTTCTTGGTTAATCCAGCCCCAGGCGCAGCATCAAGCCTTTTGTAGATTTTGCCTTTCTTGAAAAGAATAACCGTGGGGTAATATTCAATTGAGTATTTATCACATAAGTCTGGCTTGTCATCAACTGCAACACTTAGGCATTCAAGCGGATTAACCTGTGCATACTCTTTAAAAATAGGTAAGAACCTTTGGGAAAAAGGACACCAGGAAGCATAAAAAAGAACAAAAGCTTTTTCTTTAGACGATAAAGCAGCTTCAATGCCTTCTTCCGTTAGATCTTTCTCATCCATGCTTTTCACCTTTCTCTATCCTCTTCCGGGTAGTGACTGCTATCGCAAAACGGTTTATTGGTGGACTTGCCACAACGACAAAGAGTCACGCGATTCCGGACTTCATAGAGTTATTCCATCGGCGGAGAAGATTGGGATTCCACCTCGAATCCAAAACGGACCACCGACACCAATACTTGGATCCTCAACTGCACCAATCGACTTCTCCAAGAGAAGGCTCAATTGTCATGCCAGTCTTCTTATCTAAAACTACAAGCCTGCCTGAAGGACAATCACAAGCATCATCTACTGAGTTATTCTTAGCTTTTGGGTCATCTGAGTTAGGGACATTATTCCAGATGTCACCGCCTCGATGGCAAAAGCGGGCTGAAGCACAAAGAATCTCAGCGTCTTTCAACGTTAATTTGGGTCCCTCAATTATTTTTGCCATTTTTTCGAAAGGCTCGTTATCGCTGACTTCTGTGCCATCAAAGCTAACTTTTACATGGCTTCCATCACAAAATGGCTTGTTATGTGATTGCCCACATCGGCATAAGGCATAGTTTTCGGCAGTTTTGAGGTTTTCCCCTTTTATCCATTGAGCTGGGGTTCCCCCGTTATCGCATTGTATTGTCATACTGAAAAGGGGGATTGCTCCAGAAACTATGTAGGGGCCATTTTTGGTAATTCTTATGCAGCAATCTTTTTTTGCGCTGGAAGTATTTGACAATTGTGTTGCCTCACCTTAACTGAATTATTTTGGAAGTAATAAGGTTAACATATGTAATGGCTCTGAAGAGCAAAAAATTCCGGCTTTAATTCTTCCTTTTTAGTGTATTGGAAAAATGAACTGTTAGGGAAAATTTAGGGTCTCATACTGCAAGACAAGTTCCTCAAATAACGGCGCTCCAGAGTGACTTTCTAGTTTTCCCAAGGGCCAACTGCTTGGCCAAGCACTAGTTAAATTGAACCTAAATTTATCATTACCTTTTCTATCCATGACAACAATGGACACATTTCTTTTGTTATCGTCATCTCCCTCGATGACTAGTTTTATCCATGTCCACAAATCCTAATTACCTGCATTACCTGTCATAGCGTTTCGTAAAACAAGTGGACCATAATACACTACGCCGGGGCTTGTTCTAGAAATCGACGAAATATCTGTTCCTTCCCTGAAATCCTGAACTTCAATGTTAACGCAAATACCCTCAACTTCCCTAAACCCCACTGAATCGATTCCATCAATTTCTACGCGGAACTATGTCTAACGCAAACGTTTAACAAATTGCCAACTGCTGGGATGTTTATTCATCTTTGATAGTGTGAAGATTGTTAGTTTGCATTATAAAATTATCTGTTTTCTTAAGATAGGCGACCAATTAGAAGGGGTGGTTTTAGAACTGTCAAACTGAGCATGCTTTGTTTTTTGTATTCTGAATGTCAATATTAGCGACAAATATACTTACTAATGTTTAAGATGGTGGTATTTTTATGCAGGTATGTTTATATGCACCTTAATTTACTAAACAAACGTCAAATACCATTTAGGAGCTGATAAGTGTGGGCTTAAAACTATCAAAAAGCCCAAAGAAAAAATTGGACTCTGTTGACCTGCAAATCATCCGCGCATTGGAAGATGACTCACGTGTAAGCTTGCGCAAATTAGCCCACAGAGTTGGATTAACCCCAAATATTCTGCATAACCGTCTCAATAGTTTAGAAGGCGAAGGCGTTATTCGTGGCTACGCCCCTATCATTGATTCAGCAAAGATGGGTTATGCTTTAACCGCTATTATCATGATTCAAGTTGAAGGCGGACACATAATTGAAGTCGAAAACGAAATTGCCAAGGAAACAAACGTTCTATCTGTGTATGATATAACGGGAGAATATGATACAGTAGTCTTAGCAAAGTTTCGAGATAACGCTGGCCTTAATGCTTTTCTAAAAAACCTGTTAACTGAGCGGTTCATAAAAAGAACAACTACGATGATTGCAATGAACACTGTTAAGGAATATAGCAAGATAATTTGATTCTGTTAATGTTTTCAAAACTTCCGGTGTTTACGTCATCGGGTCAGGGCGTTTGCCAAGCAAATTTCGGAATTCTAAATAGTTAATATTGTCTATCGAGTATCTATTGCACTGAAATCAACGGATGGGTGTTTGAATTGAAGAACCTTAAGGGTATTTTTGTTGTCGGAGGAAAAAAACGTCTTCAGCGAAATAGCACAAATCGTCGCCATCGCAACAGAAGCCAACACGTTTGTAGCAAGTATGTTCAAAATGGATTATGACCAAAAAAAGTTAACTGGCGTGATGCATTCAGTGCAGTCACTTGAGAAAAAATCTGATGAAATTGCTTTCAGAATAAGCGAAGATGTCACAAGCGGCGCCATCAGCCCCAACGTAATAGATAGCCTTCTAGACTGTGTCCAAGTAGCCGATAGCATTGTTGACTTATACTATTAATTGAGCAGGGAACTAATCGAATGGCGAAAGCTTACTCAGCGGCTTTTGATATACAACATGCCGATTGGGACTCCGTATATGAGAACATTCTTGCCCTCGCAGAAAAATCCCAATTAAAGCTTAAACAGGCTCTCTCCTCGTCAAACGTGACTGAGATTTTGGAGTTGCGCAAAGAAATTGAAGCATTGGAGGAACAGGGTGATGACGTAAAGGACTCAGGATTTGACAGGCTTTATGCTCTAGCGTCTAAACTACATTACCTCCAATTCTATCACTATTCGGAGCTTCTGCACAAGTGCGACGATATGCTTGATTCTTGCGAGGACTTTTCAGATTTGATCGTTTCAGTGGTTACCTCCATACTTAAGTGACCTTCCAAATGCTGTGGCTTTCAATCGCTCTTCTTGTCTTAACTTTTGTTGCAGTAATGTTAGTTTCAGGCAATAACCTGTCAGCATGTGTGGGTCCAGCGGTAGGCTCAAGAATAATAAGTAAACGATTTGGAGCGTTGCTTGGCGCTGCAGGATTTTCGCTGGGACTTGTAATTCAGGGTATAGGCATGACAAAAACCGTGAATCTGCTATTGCCAAATATGGCTACTGCAATTTCGGGCAGAAGCTTTGTTGGCGGCGATAATAATTTTCGTCGTTGCTGACTTAATTAGAGCACCGATGTCTCTTAGCATGTCGCTTGTCGGTTTATTTACAGGCTTATCGATTTCAAATGGTGGACTCACAAACGGTATCTACGTTGCTGAAGTAGTTGTCTTATGGATCGTGGCACCAATAGTTGCCATATTTTTCGCTTTTTACCTGATCAGAATCATAAACAGAAGATGGCCAAAAAACCTGTGGCAAAGACTGCAAACATACAAAGTCTTGCTCATCGTTTTAGCGTTTTCTACGTCATATGTTCTAGGGGCAAATACAATTGGGCTTATAGTCGCTACAGGCGGTTTCGACATAACCACAGTAGCGTTAGCAATCGCTGCAATATTTATCGGAACTTTCTTCTTTGAGTGCTGGTGAGATTCGCAGGGTTTCCCAGGAGCTGTTTCTTATGCGGTATCCAAATGCTATGTCCACACTTTTAGCTTCAACTATCCTTGTGGAGACAGCGACAATTTTGAATATCCCACTTTCTAATACTCAGGCCCTTTCGGCGGCGGTTTTCGGAACTAGCCTCTCTTACAAATCCAAGTTTGTCTCACTAAAGCCATTTCTGACAATAGTGCTAAGCTGGGTAATTGCGCCGGTTTTGAGCTTTTCTATAGGGCTAATTTTAGGTGCTTGGTAGACTTTTTGCGGTTCCACTCATTTTCTTAAATGTTTATTAAAAGGAGTAATTACTGAAAAACGGTTCAGCTTTTCATAAAAATTATGAACAATTATTAACTATATTTATATTTAACTGAACGCATCAATTGTTAATTACTTAAAATTGGTGTCACAATTGAAAAAAGCTTCAAAAACCTTACCAACAAAAGAATTTACAAGAAACATCGAAGAAGCAATTATACTAGACGCTCGAAGACAACAACACAGCCTTTTCCAAAAAAGGGTCAAAGGAGAAGACTAAATGTCCAGCGAACAAACCGCGCCGCAGATGAAGAAAACGTTAAGCCTCGCAGGCTTAACCATCAACGCTATGGCGCTAATAGCACCGGGGGCTTTTCTGTGGCTTAACTACCAAGCACAAGCAGCTCAGGTTGATCCTTCAGGCGTTTCAACTGCACCAGACATTTGGTTTGGTCTCTTCATCGCATTGGTTCTGTCATTCTTGACTGCAATGTCTTATGCTTGGCTTGCACGTCGTTACCCTGATGCAGGCACTGGCAGCTCATATTACTTTGCTCAGCGTGCCCTCTTAGACAGAGGTAGCAGCAATCGCAAAGCACGAAACGCCAAATTCATTGTAGGCTGGCTTTCACATTTGTACTATTGGGTTTACCCTGGAGTAATGGTGGCGTTTATGGGCTTCTTCATGACATACATCCTGCAAACGGTAGGTTTTCCCATAACTACAATTGAACAAATTGCTATCGTGGTAGTTTTCGCCGTCATTGTTGGTTTCATAGCATACAGGGGTATTCAGGGATCAACAAAAACAAACCTCATCATCAACATAATACAGCTTGCAATGTTAGTAGGCGTAACAGTTTTAGCGCTTGCCTACCGCTTCATTAACCCTGAACACGTTACTTTCTACTATTCCAACCCTGCAAGCGTCGTTATACCTT
Organism: Candidatus Bathyarchaeota archaeon; assembly: GCA_963831865.1. Classification (GTDB taxonomy): domain Archaea; phylum Thermoproteota; class Bathyarchaeia; order Bathyarchaeales; family Bathycorpusculaceae; genus Bathycorpusculum. Next base: position 51,701 of record CAWHSP010000054.1, read on the forward strand.
CCAACTTCAGCCACGTGCTGTTCCAAGCAAGCTTAGCTATACTTGTACTTGTAGGATTCGAATCTATAACGGCGCTGACTTCAGAAGCAAAGAACCCCAAAGATGTCCCTCGTGCAGTCATCCTATCATTAGCGATTCAGGGAGCATTCGCTTACCTGCTTGGCTTCTACGGAATACAGGCTTGGATTAACTCCAAATACACATTCGCTTCAGCTGCGGCTTCAGCCGGACCATTGGGCGATATTGTGCGCATCTCAACTAACGCGCTGTTTGGCGGAGGCGGCTTCCCAATAATGATTATAGTTGCTGGAGCAGTAGCAGCGGCAGTGCTCGGCACAACACTCGCATGTCTCAACACCGGAGTAAGAGTAACGTATGCCATCAGCCGTGACACAGAAGTTCCACAGCCACTTGGCAAGTTAAATCCAAGATACGGAACACCAGCAGTTGGCACGTGGGTATTAACATTGGTTTCGGCGCTCATAGGTGCATTCGGAGTGCTCTCCCTTAGAAACTTAACCGCTATCATGCTGTTATCCAACTTCGGTACATTCCTGCTCTACGGAGTAACATGCTTAATAGCAGTTGCTGCACTATCCAGAGAACGCCGCTCAATCCTTACCAAATATATAATTCCAATCGCAGGCTTCGCCGCTAACATGGTTATGATGGGCGCAGTCGTATGGCTAGGCGTGGTAGGCGGGGGCGATACACAGTGGGCTGCTTTCGTTGCAATAGCTGTAACAGGGATATGGATGGCTATAGGACTTGCATACTTCGGCTTAAACTCGCGAAGCAAAGAGTCAGGAATTTTCCCCTTCCCAGGAAAAGAAGCAGGAGAAGACAAGCACATGAAATACAGCATAAAAAGATTAAGTTCAGAATAAGCTACCAAGATCTATATTTCCTCTTTTTGTGGAATCTTCAGAATTGGAGGAGGTTTTAGCCTAACTTACCAAATTAGAAAACCTTGAAGAGCTATTCGAGGTTACCGGAGAATTTGATATCGTTACTTTGGTTTCAGCCACTGACATGGAGGAGTTTCGAGACGTGCTCAAGACCAGGATCCTGAAAATGAAGGTGTGAAGAGTACCGTAAGCTCTGTTGGGCTCAAAGCCTATGAAGGCCCAAAATGCATCAAAGAAAACAATCTACCGGCTTCTTCACCAAACTAAAGGATTTCAATTTTTGTTGTTTTTGTGTTTTCAAACTTTGTTAAGTTAAGACAAAAAAATTTGGGCTGTTGCTGGTTCTTCCAACAACTACATTGGAGACAGGACGATGGATGTTTCTGTGCGGATTACGTTGGGGTCTTTTTCGATTATTTTGTAAACTATCATGTTTATGTCTTCAAGACACGGTGCTTCCAATATTACGATTGCGTCATATCGGCCGAAGATGGCATCCGCAACGATGGTCTCTTTGACTTTTTCCTTGAATCTCTTAACGACGTCCAATGATGTGCCAGGTTTAGTGCTTAAGAGTATGTAGGCTTTCATTTTTTTTTACCTCTTATTTTCTCTCTATTTTTCTTGTGAAAGTGTATGTTCCTTTACATATAAATTTTTTGTTGCATTTAGACGTGTGTTTAGATTTTATGAATAATTATGAACAATTCATAAGCAGCTTTATATTTTACTGAGCATATAGCTATGTATAAGCAAAAAAGGTGAAAATATGTTGGGAATATTTGATGTAGCTTCAATAGCTGTAATCTTTGGTTCAATAGCAGTTGTAGTATACAATCTCAGGCTCGAACTCAAAACAAAAGCCTAACCAAAAGAATCAATACACCTACTATTTTTTGCGTCTCTTTTTGGTCTTAGTTGAATATTCCTAATTTTGTTGCCTTTAGTGTAGTTGCATGCTAAACATAATCAAGGATGTTTTAGATG
>CAWHSP010000055.1:0-14472 GCA_963831865.1 Candidatus Bathyarchaeota archaeon
CAATCTATGGCGCAAAGCAACAATCAAAAAAAGATCGATCACAAACGACTTAATATTTGATTTTGTTCCACTCCAAAAAGCAAACCAGCAAAACTCAAGGTTTCGATCTAAGAAAACGCGATAGGGACTCAAACCGACTTAAAAGATAACGCCCCGTCAATTGGTTAGTTGTTTTGTTTGTTTTTGTTTGGTGTGGGGTGTTTTGGGTTTTTTTGAGGTTTGATGGTTGCAGTTGTTATTAGCTTGACAATTGGAAGTTTCCATTTTTCGGTCAACGTCCCCGCGATTTTCAACTTAGCCCTATTCGTCTTTGAAGTGTTATGTCGGTTTAGGAAGAAGGATTTAATAATAAACTTTGAACCTCTTTAAATTAAACAACCGATAGGCAGCGCTCAGGGTGTAAAATCTGAGAAGCTTTAATGTATGAGATACATCAGGACAATCAAGACAATGCAGAGAAAAGGTTTGCTTGAGGCAGGACAAGAATCTTATCAAAAATGTCAGCTAACACCACGGAGCACACCTTTGGCTAAAGATGCAGATAGGTGGTTTACAGAAAAATGAAGCTACAAAAGTCAAAAGCTCTCTACGAAAGAGCCGTAAAGCATATTCCAGGCGGAGTTAACAGCCCTGTCAGATTCTTTGAACCATACCCATTCTTCACTTCGCACGCTTCAGGATCTAAACTCTATGACGTCGATGGAAACGTCTACATAGACTATTGCTTGGCTTACGGACCGCTTTTTCTTGGTCATGCTCACCCAAAAGTTATTGCAGCAGTTAGCCAACAACTTCAGAAGGGCACAGCTTACGGCACCCCATCTGAAGCAGAAGTTGAACTTTCCGAAATAGTATCCGATATTGTTCCATGTGTGGAATCATTGAGACTTGTCAACAGCGGCACGGAAGCCACTATGCACGCTATAAGGTTGGCAAGAGGTTATGCTGGAAAGGACAAAATAATAAAGTTTGAAGGCTGCTATCATGGAGCTCACGATTCAGTTTTGGTCAACGCTGGTTCTGGAGCAACAACTTTTGGAGTTCCGTCTTCACTTGGCGTACCTAAAGCGGTTGCAAAAAACACGATAGTTTTGCCCTATAATAACGTGGAATTGTTCGAAGAGGCTGTCTGTCAAAACAGAGAAGAAATTTCTGCAGTAATAGTTGAGCCTGTTATCGGCAACGCAGGTGTGATACTTCCACAACAAAACTACTTACATAATTTACGGAAGATAACCAAAGAAAATGACGTCCTTTTGATATTTGATGAAGTTATCACAGGCTTTAGGCTCGCCTTAGGTGGAGCACAAGAATATTTTGGCGTCGAACCCGATCTCGTAACCTTTGGGAAAATATTGGGCGGAGGCTTTCCAATGGGCGCCTACGGCGGAAAAAAAAACATAATGGAAAACGTTTCCCCGCTTGGGAATGTTTACCAAGCAGGCACAATGAGCGGAAATCCTATTTCAGTAACCGCTGGACTTGCCACTTTGGGTGTTCTTAGTGAGCAAAAAGACAAGCTCTACCCGAGGCTTGCTAAAAACGGTGAACGAATCAGCAATGGCATTAGAGATATCGCGAAGGATGCTAAACTTGATGTACAAGTCAACTGTGTTGGGTCAATGTTCCAGATGTTTTTTACATCTCGACCGGTGATTGATTACCAAACAGCACAAAGCTCTAACAAAGTTCAATTTATGGCCTATCAAAAGCAGTTAATGAAAGAGGGCGTGTTTGTACCGCCATCACAATTTGAAACCTGTTTCCTTTCCTTGGCACACACTGATGAGGACCTGGATAAAACCTTGGAAGCTATAGCTTCGGCGTTGAAGGGATGTCAAAAATAAAATGAATTTGAATGTTGGGACTAGGCTTAGCAAATTTATTGTTTCTGTTCAAGTTTGTTTGCTTGTTCCTTTTTAGTTAAACTTCGAACGGGATTCAATTAGAAATAAAATCATCGAACGAAACTTCAAACGCTTTGTCAAGTTGACTTCGCAAAATGCGTTAATGAGCTTTTCAACAAGCTATAAAATAGATCAAGACTTAAGAGATTCTCATAATTCAGGAATAGAGGAAAAATGAAAACAAACAATCTAAAGAAGATATTTTACTTTTCAAATCTCGCAAATGGGGGCAAATATTTCTGAAACAAAAAAGTATTGCCGCATTAGGTATATTGATTTCTGTGATGCTGATGTCCCCTGCATTCATGAACTTTTTTTCACAGTCTAATATTGTAGAGGCTATTACCCCTGTTTTCCAGGACAGCTTTGAGAGCGGACTCTTTAGTGCTTGGTCTGTGGCTGGTTCGCCAATCGATTGTTTCCTCACCAGTGAATTCTGGTTCCTTTGCTGCTAAAGCAACAGGACCCAACGTTTGCTGGACTAAGAGACTAAGCGTAGGCTACAATGACTTGTTCTTTTCAGGCTACATACAAGTGCCATCAAAACTTGCTAACGGTCAACATGCATTCTTCCTCTACATTCTTGACAGTTCATACAGCTACGCAGTAGCTGGAGGATTACAAACTGACAACAGCGGCAACGCTCACTGGGCGCTACGCGTCAACAACAACTGGTACTACTCTACATCCTTCACTCTTCAAACAAATCACTGGTACTCTATGCAGATAGAATACAACACAGCTGGTACTGCTAATCTCTACGTAGATGGTACACTTGTGTATTCAGCTACTGGTCAAACACTGCCAAACAAAGCGCAGATAGTTCAAGGCGGCAACCCATTCGGCTCCACACCCTCAGGATACGTCAGCTACGGCGACAACTACCAAGCAGAGGCGCCAACTTCAACTCCATCGCCCACTCCAGCTCCCACTCCAGTGCCCTCATCTATTGTTTTCCAGGACAGCTTTGAGAGCGGACTTTTTAGTGCTTGGTCTGTGGCTGGTTCGCCATCATTGTTTCCTCACCAGTGAATTCTGGTTCCTTTGCTGCTAAAGCAACAGGACCCAACGTTTACTGGACTAAGAGACTTAGGCGTAGGCTACAGTGACTTGTTCTTTTCAGGCTACATACAAGTGCCATCAAAACTTGCTAACGGCCAACATGCATTCTTCCTCTACATTCTTGACAGTTCATACAGCTACGCAGTAGCTGGAGGATTACAAACTGACAACAGTGGCAACGCTCACTGGGCGCTACGCGTTAACAACAACTGGTACTACTCTGCATCCTTCAGTCTTCAAACAAATCACTGGTACTTTATGCAGATAGAATACAACACAGCTGGCACTGCTAATCTCTATGTAGATGGTACACTTGTGTATTCAGCTACTGGTCAAACACTGCCAAACAAAGCGCAGATAGTTCAAGGCGGCAACCCATTCAGCTCCACACCCTCAGGATACGTCAGCTACGGCGACAACTACCAAGCAACCACAGGAACTGCTCCAACACCCACACCAACACCACTCCAACACCCACACCAACTCCAACACCGCCCCAACACCAACTCCAACCCCGCTCCAACACCCACACCAACACCGCTCCAACACCCACACCAACGCCACTCCAACACCCACACCAACTTCCGGACCTCTTTGGCTGCATACCTCAGGCCAAAACATCTATGACAGCAATGACAAGCAAGTGAAACTTTACACTCTGGTAATTCAGAGATTGCGACGGCAACCACATAAGGCAAAGCGACATACAAAAAATCAAGAACATGGGCTTCAACTCTATACGACTGTTCATAGAATGGGGACTCGTTCAACCAAATGGCCCCACCAGCATAAACACAGCATACTTCACACAGGCTTCCGGAGCATCTCCAACGATAGGCAAAGGAGTGGACTACGTTGTGAATTGGGCCGAACAACTCGGAATGTATGTCGAATATTTGTCCCGTATGGACAGCAACTTGGCATCCTCCTTCTTGGGCAACTTCGCTAAGCGGTTCAACTGGCTTAAATAGCGGAGGCTCAGGAACCACTGTTAACATGCTTGCAACTCACAGATACAATCAGGCATTAACTACATGTACCAATGGATGGGACAGCATTATGCTTCAAACAGCAACGTAATCTTCGAAAGTTTCAATGAACTAGCGTCAAACAACCCGCAATGACGGCGACTCAGCTTTCGCATACTTCAACAACGGATGGGTCTCCGCGATTGAATCAGGTGAAGGCGCAAACAACCACCTAAAAATAGTTGAACTCCTCTACGATTGGAGCTCATGGAACTATGTGCTCACGCCCCATTCATCGGAGGAACACACGCCAACGTCATGCTAGCAACACACAGCTACCCATTTGTCAATTCAGCACAAAGTATAGCTTCGCAATGTGCCCAAATATGGTCAAACGCTATACATAGCCAGAATGTTCCATGGATTGACACAGAATTCGGCACAGCAGTAGGCGGCACTTACAGTGGTCTTAGTCAGGCTATTTCGTTGTTCAATACATACAATGCCGCAGGTTGGGGATACTTCTGTTACGACAGCAACCCCAATGCAGAAGGCAAGTCGAACGTAAATAACCCAACTAATGCAGCATCAATACTTCCAATCTTGCAGTCAGGAATGATTCAACCATAACAAACAAGAATTAACTATAAAAAAACAACACTCCTTCTTATTTTTTCCATCCATTTTACGTGATAACGCATTCACCACACGCGTAACTGTTCAGATTCGTTAAACGCTCACAGAGAATTATTTATTAAATCGTAAGACTTATCTTATAGTATTTCCCACTATAAATTTGGAAATCACAAATGCTAAATGGAGAAAACCAATTACTCATCCTTGAATGAACATGTATTGCCCCTTTGAGACTTGACTCATGATTAGAGCAAAACGACTAATTCCTCTGTGTGGATTGATCCTGTTAGCATCGCTTTTACTGAACATTGATCCACAAGCTCAGGGTCTGACATAAACTAAGGCAAAAACGATTTCCGTACAGTATAAAGACAAGGCGAGTGTAATCTCTGAATTCAACTGGGATTTGAGCGCTCACGTTTTATCTTCGCCTTCTCCGTCGGATACTTCAAATCCGACAACTTACCCGACACCACCCACTTCACCTAGCCCAACTCCCACTTCATCTCTTTCACCATCGGCTATCCTGACTTCAACAATTAATCCTATTCAAGCTTCCATATCCGTTTCGTTCAGTGGAACAATAAGCAACTTTTCAACGGGAACTCCAGGGCTCAACATATCTGGACAAAACATATACGATAGTAGCGGAAGTCAAGTGAAACTTTATGCTTGTGTAATTCAGGATGGCGACGGAAACCACATTACGCAAAGCGATATTCAGAAGATTAAGAACATGGGCTTTAACGCTATACGATTGTTCTTTATGTGGCGACTCGTTCAACCAAGTGCAACTAGCATAAATACTGCATATTTCACAGAAGCTTCGGGAGCATCGCCAACCACGGGGGCTGGAGTGGATTATGTTGTCAATTGGGCTTCCCAGCTTGGAATGTACGTCATTCTTTGTCCTGGGTGGTCAACTACCTGGCAACCTCCTTCATGGGCAACTTTGTTAAGCGGTGGAACGGGTGTAACAAGCGGAGGTTCCAGCACTCCCATTAATATGCTGTATGACTCCCAAGTGCAAGCTGGCATTTACTACATGTACAACTGGATGGCGCAACACTACGCTACAAACAGCAACGTAATCTTTGAAAGCTTCAACGAAATAGCAACCACATCAGATTCCGATGCACCAGCGTTCGCAGCATTCAACAATGGCTGGATTTCTGCAATTGAAGCGGGTGAAGGCGCAAATAGCCACTTAAAAATAGTTCAACTTCTCTATCATTGGGGTAACTCATGGAATTATGTACTGTCGACACCATACGTCAGCGAGAACACACGCCAACATCATGCTAGCAACACACAGCTACCCATTTGTCAATTCAGCACAAAGTATAGCTTCGCAATGTGCCCAAATATGGTCAAACGCTATACATAGCCAGAATGTTCCATGGATTGACACAGAATTCGGCACAGCAGTAGGCGGCACTTACAGTGGTCTTAGTCAGGCTATTTCGTTGTTCAATACATACAATGCCGCAGGTTGGGGATACTTCTGTTACGACAGCAACCCCAACTCTGAGAGCACTTGGAATATAAACAATCCAACTAATGCAGAATCAATACTTTCAATCCTGCAGCCAAAAATGATTCAACCATGACAGCTCACTGCGTTACACTTAATGTTGGACTGAATCAAGTTTTGGCTACATATCTGCGGATGAATTCACGAAATTTGCGCGCAGGCGTTTGCCTCTTTATGTTATAATTTTTAAGCATCCGCTGGATTTCCAGAATGTGCTGGAAGCGCTTTGTTCAGGGCATTGTAGAAAGGAATAAGGGCTGAAGTCAGCATCGGCGAAAACGAACGTTCCATTGACTGACATAAGTGTAAGTCTAATTGCTAACTGCCCTTTAAATGTCAACGGAATAAAATACCTTGGGATTGCAGACTCTTTGAAAGCCATTGTTTTTCTTAAAGAAATCTAAACCTGGATTATAGCCCATGTTGCCGTATGTAAGGTATCTGAAGCCTTTTTCATGGCATAACTTGACTGTCCTAGCCATCAACGCATTGTTTGGGTTTTTGTTTCGACGACTAGTTAGTGAAATAAAGCTCATCATGGCTGCGACCTGATCACCAAACTCTATCCAAGCAAGCCCTATCAACTTGTTATCTATGTAAGCACCTATCACTTCAGAAGATTGAAGGTTTGAAAACTTATTCCGGACATCGTCCACACTAATACCGAACCCGCTATATTTTCGACCCTGTCGAATTGGCGTTTCATTATATATTCGACAAGCGCTTTGTATAAAATCTTCATCGACGTCAACGACACGGGTCTTTAACCCTATTCGGTCCGCTTTCCTAATAGTAGTTCTTTCCCTTGGTCTTAGCGACTTAACCCAAGTATCAAAACCTTCAATTTGCAAAAGTCCAATAGTTTCAGAGCTAGTGTAGAATCCAAATCTATGTTGTTTATGACGTCTTAAAAAACTTCTTTCTATAAAACTGAATAAATCAACACCTTTTCCATACAATACGAACAGTAATTTACTGTTCGGAAAAATATCACGGGTATGCTCGTAAGGCTCAAAGTATTGCGCTACTCTGTAAAACCATCGCTTCGAAATGCCCGGTAGCTGAGGTTGCATTTCATACATTTGGTCTAGTTATCTGAATCAAAGTTTACACCTTAATAACGCAAAAACGCGCGCTATTAAACTCAAAAGCGGATTTAACCATTTTCACTGACCAAGACAGTGCGCTGAAAACGGCTAAGTTTATTTCCCATAATATATGTCGCTGCCGCCATTCGAGTAAATTTTGTCCATGCCATCCTGAATGAAGAAAAAATCGCTCAAGTTCCAATTTGCACTCCACCCATTCACTATTTTTTCTGCAAGATTAGAGGTCCCGAAAAAGAAATAGCTTGGATAATTAATACTGTTTTGAATGGCCGGCTCCAAAAACCTTACGTTCGCAGGGTCTATTAAGCCATAGCTGGTCAAGTATTTGGAACCTGAGTCTCCATATACAACTGTTTTCGTTACCTCCATTAACACCCAGCCATTTTGACGCATAAACCTCCTCTGGATTGATGTATAATTGGTTTAAGTACAATGTCCAACTATCTGGACGGTCCATACTTAATGAGATTGACGTTGGAACATCGTCAGCAACTTCGTAGACAAAGCCAACCTGGAAAGCGAAAAGCGAAACCAACAATATAGCCATTAGGATTAAACATGCCATTTTGAACTTTTTTCTCAGCGTCCTGTTAATGTTCATTCTTAGCGGAAAAATCCTGACTCTTATCTTAATAGCTAATCCAACTATGTAAATGAACCCAGTAATACAAAGTGGCGCCAAGAAAAAGAGAGATAGATGATAAAATCTTGTAATATTCAGTCCAGAGCTTGCAAAGGATGGGATTAACATGGACATTAAGAGGACAGCCATGCCGCCCATACACATAACAGAATATTCTGCGTTAAATTTTGTATTTCTTCTGAAGAGTAGCCCGATAAATCCGAGAACGATTAATCCTTGCAACAGTAAGAAGACATATCTACTAACATTATGAAGAGGCGATAGATAAGCGGGCATAAGACCTTCTATTCCAGGAGTTTGAGCTAATTCAAAAACTTCATTTGAAACATACATCACCCAAACCCAAAGTGAATTGAAAGCAGCAGGTACAACAAGCAAGTTCCAACCAAAAATTGCTGCGATATATCCAAGCACCGTAACAGGTACGATTACTGGTTTAGATTTATGATCAGCGCGGTTGAAAAACCTACTAAGCAACAGCGATAATAAAATTAAAAACGTGAATAAATACGCTATAGAATAATGAGAAACAATCAAACCAACGCTAAAAACAATGAACAGCCATCGTTTTTTGGAAATTTCCAATTTTTCTTCTACAAACAACAGTACTAACAATACTAAAAATACCTCTGCAATCATTTGCCTGGCTAATCCTAACATTTGCAGAAAAAAAGTGTCAATCGATATGAAGAAAAAAACAGCCAGGAATGCGACAATTGGGTTGGTTTGCTTTCGGTAAGCTAAGAACAGCCCTATTGGTACAAGAGAGTAAATTAATGGGTAGGCAAGCTTGAAAACCCAGACTATACTAATATTCATAAATTTGGAAAAAATAACAGGTAAGACTGTTACGCTTAACATACCGTTATATGCATGCGGGATAGTCCAGTCCCAAAATGAATTAGTGTATGTTAATGTTGCAAAATATGTTTCGATTTGAACATCGGCCCCTAAAAGATAATTGGAGACTAACGATGTTCCAATTAGAAGGAAAAATGCAATCGAAAATAACGCCAAAGGATAAATTTTTAGAGGCAACAGGCGTTTGAAAAAAACGCAAAAAACAATAATCATTGATAATACGGTTAGAAGCATTAAGAGTATCGTGTTTTTATTAACATTCGCTAACTCTGATCCTAGTATAGTTAAGAAAGGAATTGCTAGGAGCAAAATGGCAAATCGAGGCAACTTTATACTTATAGAAAAATCTTTCGGTTTTTCTCTTTTATATAATAAGGCTGATAAGAGAAGAGTAACTAAGCTCACCGACACTACAATATTAAAAGTCGATAGCGGGTCAAGCACGCCCATTACGGAAAGCAATGTATTCAGTAGCAAACCAAAAAACATTAAGAAAGCAAGACTCAACCCGAGTGATAGAAGAATTGTTTTTAGGAAACTTAAATTTATTTTAAGAAGTTTCAAAATCAAGAAGCCAGGAATGAAAGTAAGAAAAACAAAACTAAAAACCTGTCTTACTAAGAATATGTTTAAACCTACAGCTAAAAGAGTTAACACCTGAAAGATAAAAAGAAGATCTCTGCTCTGCATTTTGTCAACTCAAACACTTAGTAATATATTTTAAAGGATATTCTCTATTTAATCAATCAGGGGCATGGACTTTTGAGAGTATGTCAAAGAGTTCATCACCAACCACATCATAAGCCCTTTTCCTATAAGCCTCACGACCAGTTTCTTGCAGTTGTTGATAAAACGATGGGTCTTCATAGAGACGATTGATCTTTTTGATCAAATCTTCTTCGTTTTTTGCCACACATTGATCTAGATCTGTTGATTCAAACACGTTATGTAACATTATGAGCGGTGTTCCAACTCCCCAGCTATCACCTATGAATCCAAGTCCTCCTTCTTGGACAGGAGTGAAGGCATAATAACTGCTTGAGATCAGTTTAATCACCTGCCACCTCGTAAGTCGCGGAATGTACCTTATTGCATCACCGAATTGCTGTTTGAGCGCTAGTATAATTGCTGCATGAGAGCCGGTGCCCACTATAATAAACTCTCGAGTAGGCGTTTTCTGGAGAATTAGCGGCAATAGCCATTGAAAGACCTGTGTATTTTTAAAAGGAATAAGGTTACCTGCGTAAATGGCTCTGCGTTTATCTCTTTTCTGCGAAACCTCGCATCCTATAGGTACGCTTGCTGGCCAAGGGACATAATAAATAGGTTTCCCTTTCTGCGCCAATAAAGACAATTTGTGCTCGTCTCTGGGATCGGAGGTGATCAAAATATCAGCTTTTGCACATAGCCAAGACCAGAGCTCAAACCCTGTCAGGGGCATTCCATGAATACGATAGACAGGTCTCATTTTCCAACTAGAAACAAATTTTTGTCGCGGAATCACTCCAGCAGACTCCACGTGCAAAACTATAGGTATCTTCAGATATTCACGTAGATAAAGCGCGAGGGGCATGTTGCTGTGCAAATGGCAGAGAATTAAATCAGGTTTCAAGGCATTGGCAATTTTGAGGATTTCTCTGGATCTCCGCGCTGGGAAGAATAAACATTTCCCTAGAATCTTTGTAGAGTCTATATATTGGAAAACCATCATTATTTTCATAGGGTGGAAGTTTTAATCCTCCTGCTCTGTCTCCGGAAGATTTACCAGTAATAAAAGATAATTGGGCTCCTCTATCAACAACTCTTTTATACATATAATAGTCGTCGCATAAAGATTTAGCCATCACAGGAGCTAAACAGAGTATTTTCATATTGATATCACATTATTTTTTTACGACATAACCTTAAAAATGAAGCCCCAACAATTGAAGAAAAAAATGACTATTAGATGTGAGCAAAGCAGGTTAAGATATCTCTTTACGATAACCTGGATATCAAATTCTTTTTCAGCTAGTTTTCTTCCATTTACTCCTTTTTTGTTCAATTCACTCGAAGGCGTTTCTCTTGCTTTAAGAATGGTTTCCGCGATCGATTCTGGAGTCGGGTCACAGACGAAACCACAATCATACTTTTCTACAAATTCCGATGATATGTCAAGCGTTGTGACTATAACCGGTCTCCCCATAGATATGTACTCGGCGAACTTAGTTGGAAGCCATCCAAAAGTGCTTCTCACATAGTTTGGATCACAATATCTTGGAATCTTGGTATCATAGTATCTCGGTATTACCAGAACAGCCGATTTAGACAATTCTTGCACGAAAGAATGAGGCTGGCCATCCTTTGTCCTAGTCTGAAAATCAATCAATTCCACCTTATTTTTCAAAAGATTCTTTATCTCAGCTTTCAAAGTTGAATCATATGCTTTGAAACCCAACATCTTGAATTTTATGTTTTCATCTCGCAAGTAAGTATGCCGCCTTCACAAAATTCTCCACCCCCTGCCACTTTTGATAGGCACCCGCGTAAGTCACTGTAAAAACCCCTGTTTGTTGTTCTGATGGTTTAAAAAGATGAGTGTCAACGCCATTGTAGATCAATTCGGTTCTTTCTTTGGGAATTCCTGACTCGAGTAGCCTCTGTCTCAATGGTTGTGAAACTGCAACAAAAAAATCCGCTTTTTTTATAACAACAAATCCTGAAATTAAATTGGCTACTATGTTATAGATTCCAGCAATATTGATTGAATTTCCTTTCAAAAGTCTGGGATTCTTCGCTACTTCCATGGACGTCACACACTAGCTTAAAGCCTGCTAACGGTTTTGCTAAGCCCATGATGTAGCCAGAAAGACCAGCAACATGCACGAAATTGTAGCGTCTTAGACGTTTAAGGAGGATAGGAATATTGATCGGCAACAATAATAATCTGGGAGAGCTGAGCCTACAATCTCCCAGATAAAGTATCTCTGTTTGAACACCCAGTCTTTTAAGACCTTCATGTAGTACGCGCAAACGCTGAACGGCAGAGCAGTCGTCATTTGAAGACATCTCTGTCACAAACAATACACTAATTTTCTTTGCCATAGCCGCAAATCTTCCCTCCATTTCATTTGCGTTCCATCAATTCTATGCACCCTAAGCTTTTCGGGTAGGTGTTCAACTATTATCGCGTGATATTATTGATTTTTGGAATTGATTAAAGCTGCAGCTTTCAATGCATGGTAAGTTAGTATCATGTCCGCGCCAGATCTTTTAATCGAGTTCAAAGTTTCCAAGAGCAAAGTGCTCCTCGTCTAAGTGAGCGTGTTCGCTGAGCAGTTTGATCATTGCGTACTCACCACTTACTTGATAAGCAGCAATGGGTATGTTGGGGTACTTCTGTTTGACTCTCAAAATCAAATCCAAGTTTGTTAAAGCGGGTTTAACTATGATTATGTCAGCGCCTTCGCTAGATGTCCAGATCCACTTTTTGCATAAACATCTTTTCATTTATTATATCTGTTCTAGAACTTGCTGGAATCGACATCTCGTGGAGCTTCAGAGAGACATTGCCTCTTTAAACGGCTGGAACAAGACAACTATCAGTCTTGATGTAGCTCATTATTGCTACTTCATCAAACCAGCATTATCCAACGCTTGCCGTATATGACTGAACTTGACCATCAGCACATCGCTGCTGGCGCAACCACATCAGCTCCAGCTTCAGCATGAACAACAGAGATCTTTCCCAACATTTCTGCTGTTTTTTCGTTCAACATTTTTCCATTTTCGGTGTAGACACAGAATTCGTCTTTTGTGTAGTCGCAGAGGCACACGTTGGAAATTAGAACCAGTTCCTCTCCAAACTCGGTTTTCAACTTCTTGAAGATTTCGAGTGAAATGCATCTTTCCTAAGCGCTACTGAGGCATCAGCATCTTTTGCCTTTACGACACCAAAAATCATAACGGCGGGTATGCCCGAAGTCTATTGCTTTTCTGCAGACGCTGACAGCATCGTTCAAGAGAAAGGTATTCTTGGCCTTTCATTGAAGGAATTTCAAATCTCCTCCCGTCCTCTCTGACAAATATTGGGTAGATTAAGTCGCTTGCAGAAAGTTCAAAAGGTCTTACAAGTCGAATCATCTGTTTTGATTTTTTAAGTCTGGTCGTCAAATCCATTTCACACATCTCCTTAACTTGATTTAGATAACAGTTAACAAGGCATACCTAACCAATCGCAATTAAAACTCGCGATTTTCAGCTCCCTCGTCTTTTCCCGCTTACCCCATGTCTTGTCGATACGACACAGACACTTTGGAAGAAGGGGAAGATAATTAGTGTTTATCTTTTATTTTTTTGGTTTGTCTTAGGTCATGCCCCAAACGGTTAGTTGGCTAACTAATCTGGAACCATCATTGAAGAATCCACCCGTTACTACTTCAGTTTTGCTATCGTTATCGACATCGCCTATGCAGACAGAATTGATTACTGTGTCGTTTGTCCAGTACCAACCTTGAAGCCTGTCAACAGCTAAGCTCGAACCAGTCCACTCAATTAACTGTGCTACGTTACGTGTACCGTCATTGAAGTATCCACCGCTAACAACTTCAACTTGACCATCCCCATCAACATCACCCAAAGCAACTGAGTTAACGACAGTATTGCCATACCAGTACCAACTTTGAAGCCTGTCAACAGCTAAGCTCGAACCAGTCCACTCAATTAATTGCGCAACGTTACGTGTACCGTCATTGAAGTATCCACCGCTAACAACTTCAACTTGACCATCACCATCAACATCACCCAAAGCAACTGAGTTAACGACAGTGTTGCCATACCAGTACCAACTTTGAAGCCTGTCAACAGCTAAGCTCGAACCAGTCCACTCAATTAATTGCGCAACGTTACGTGTACCGTCATTGAAGTATCCACCGCTAACAACTTCAACTTGACCATCACCATCAACATCACCCAAAGCAACTGAGTTAACGACAGTGTTACCATACCAGTACCAACTTTGAAGCCGGTCAACAGCTAAGCTCGAACCAGTCCACTCAATTAACTGTGCTACGTTACGTGTACCATCATTGAAGTATCCGCCAGCTAACAACTTCAACTTGACCATCACCATCAACATCACCCAAAGCAACCGAGTTAATGACAGTGTTACCATACCAGTACCAAGACTTGAACCCGTTCAACCGCCAAGCTGGAACCAGACCAAACAATCAACTGAGCAACATTACGTGTACCATCAAAGAAAAATCCGCCAGTAACAACCTCAACTTGGCCATCACCATCAACATCGCCAACAGCCACAGAATTAATGGTGGTGTTGCCAGTCCAGTACCAACACTGAATCCTTTCAGCAACCAAGCCTGAACTGTCCCAAACAATCAACTGCGCAACGTTACGTGAACCATCAAAGAAGCTTCCGCCAGTTACAGTTTCTACTTGTCCGTCATTGTCAACATCGCCCGAAGCCATCGAGTTAATGGTCGTCGCTGAATTCCAGTACCAAGCAGTAACCTTCCTAAGAGCAAAAGTAGGATTTGCGAAAGTCGCTGTTACCGTCTTGTTTCCGTTGATAGTTATGGTTGTGGGATTAACTGAACCAGACAAATCACCACTCCAACCCGCAAAACTCCAACCGGAAATAGGTACAGCAGTTAACTGAACCACATCACCTAAACTATAAGGACCGGTGTTGTTCCGAGTAACTGAGCCACTGCCAACTGGAGTAACTGTCAAAGTATACGTATTCTGAGCAAAA
>CAWHSP010000056.1:0-30400 GCA_963831865.1 Candidatus Bathyarchaeota archaeon
ATTCATCTGGTTCACCGAGTTCCATGGACACAAGCTCTATTTGCTTCACGTTGCCCAGTTCATCACCAAGGAAACGCGTTGGTGTAGCAAGGAATTTGCAGGTAATGCCTTCTTCTTCGGCATTTACTAATTCTTCGGCTCTTGCAGGTAACTCTTCTCTTGATCGCCTGTAGATTATGCAAACATGCTCAGCTCCAAGCCTTAATGCGCATCTTGCTGAATCCATCGCAACGTTACCTCCACCTATAACAGCCACTTTTTTGCCGACTTTGATAGGCGTGTCGGATTCCGGGAATCGGTAGGATTTCATCATGTTAACTCTTATGAGGAATTCATTGGCTGAATAGATACCGCCGAGGTTTTCACCTGGAACGCCAAGGAACAGTGGCAGTCCTGCGCCTGACCCAATGAAGATTGCATCGAACCCTTTCTGGAATAATTCTTCAATAGTGAATAGTCGACCTATCAATGCGTCTGAGTGAAATTTAACGCCGAGTCTTTTCACGTAGTCTACTTCTGCTTGAACTACTTTTTTAGGTAGTCTGAATTCTGGAATGCCATAGACAAGAACGCCGCCCGCTAAGTGCAGTGCCTCGAACACTGTTACGTCGTGGCCGAGTTTCGCTAAGTCAGATGCTGCCGTTAGGCCTGATGGTCCAGCTCCGACTACAGCTACTCTTCTGCCTGTCGGTTTTGTTAATGTTGGAAGAGTTAGCCCCTTTTCTCTTGCGAGGTCTGCTACGAATCGTTCCAGCCTTCCAATTGATACTGGGTCACCAATTTTTCCGAGTATGCAGTTTTTTTGGCATTGCACTTCTTGAGGGCATACTCTTCCACATATAGCTGGTAAACTGTTTTTTTCCTTCACTTTCTTTATTGCGGCATCATATTTTCTTTCTTTTATCAGTTTTATGAAAACGGGAATTTCAACTCCGACTGGACAACCTTCAATGCACCGAGGTTTGGAGCAGTTTAGGCATCTTTGAGCTTCGAGCAGGGCTTGTTCTTGAGTGTACCCTAATGCCACTTCGTTGAAGTTAGAGGCGCGGCTCTTTGGGTCAAGTTTCTCCACTGGCACAGCTATCTTTCTAGATTGCGGTTTTAGTGTTGCCTGCATTTACATATTCCTCCCGGTATTTTTTCGTGGTAATCTAGTGCCAATCTCTCTTCAGGTGGGTAAATTTTCAGTCGTCTTATCAGCTCATCAAAGTTAGTACTATGAGCATCGAATTCTGGGCCGTCAATGCAAGCAAATTTTGTTGCGCCTCCAACAGATACTCGGCACGCACCACACATACCCATACCGTCGACCATTATGGGGTTGAGGCTGACTACTGTTTTAATTCCATATGGACGGGTAACCTCTGATGTGGTTCTCATCATTAAGGGCGGACCAATCGCGTACACTATGTCAAACTGGTACTTTTTTGAGATTAAGCATTTTAGTACTTCGCTGACAAAGCCCTTATGTCCTTTTGAGCCGTCGTCGGTGGAGATATATAGTTCGTCTGAGACCTGTTTCATTTCCTCTTCCAAGACGAGTAAGCCTTCGTTCCTTGCTCCCATAATTGAGACTACTGTATTTCCAGCTTCCTTCAACGCCTTGGCTATCGGGTAAGCTGCTGCTGTGCCGACGCCTCCACAAACAATGGCTGCGGTGCCGTAGTGTTTGATGAGGCTTGGATGGCCGAGCGGTCCTGCCAAGTTCATTATTCTATCTTGTTCTTGTAGGCAGGCGAGTTTTTTGGTCGAGAGGCCGACTTCTTGGAATATTAGCGTGATTGTGCCTGTTTTGTTTTCCCAATCGACCAGAGTGAGCGGTATTCTTTCGCCTTCGTCGTCTACTCTTAGGATAACAAATTGACCTGCTTTTGCTTTGGCAGCGATTTCGGGGGAATAGACTTCTATCTTCTTGACTTGGGGGGATAGCTGTTGTGTTCTAAGTATTTGGTTTGTGTCCGTTTCTTCGAGAAGGTTTTGGTTGATTAATTCGTATGTGCTCATTGAGCTTCACTCCATATATACAATATATACAGTATATACTATTAAGGCTTGCGTTGCTTCAACCAATTTGGCTTAAAAATCAAAGATAAGCGAAGAATCCAGAAATATTAGCTTGATCAATTAATGGAAAAGCTCTGCAAAGAGCACCTTTGTTTTTGGCTGAAAAGTATATATCATATATACGCCCTATTCAAATTAATAAAGAAGAGTGAAATATACAGCGGGTTAACTATGGAAAGAAAAGTAATGTCATTGGGAAAATCATCTTTGGTAATATCGCTTCCAAAGGAATGGATGCAACTAAACGATCTAAAGAAAGGCGACGCAATCTCCTTTTCAATTCAAGGCGACCGGTCCCTAATTATTTATCCAAGCAACAAAAAGAAAACAATACCCAAAGAGATAACGCTTAACATCGGCGAGAATGAAGAAGAAATCCTAATTACTCAAAAAATTATTGGCGCTTTCTTGAATGGTTATTCAGGCATAACGATTGTTTCCGACAAGATTTTTTCTATTCAACAGTCAAAGGCGATTAGAAGCATAGCTGGAAGTCTCTATATGAGAGTGATGGAGTCCGACGCAAAGGGAGTTTACATTCAGAGTCTTGCAGATGAGTCTAAAGCTTCACTTGAACAAGCGGTTCAGAGGATGCATTTAATTTCTCAATCTATGTGTTCTGATGCTTTCAAATCTTTAAAAAATCACGATTTAACTTTAGCAAAAACTGTTTTTTCCCTTGATGATGATGTTGACCATTTTTCGTTCTTTATCCTTCGCTTAATTCGCAACGCTGCCCAAGACCCCGTGTTAGCAAACGAGCTTCGCATAGACCCATTGGACTGCTTAGACTATCAATCTCTAGTTTGCAGTATTGAACGCGCTGCAGACTACGCGGCAGACATAACTAAACACATAATAATGCTGGATGGAAGAAAGCAGACGATTCCAAATGACGTATTAGAGCTAATGGTCACTGCTGGAATCGAAGCGATTGACCTGTATACAAAATCAGTTTCGGCTTTTGTTTCAAAAGATGCCGCGTTTGCTGTTGAAATAATGAAGCGCGAGGAGAGAATTGAGAAATTGGATATTGAAATAACTTCAAAGTCATTTACTGGAGAACAAAAAACAGCTGAACTGGTTTGCGGCCTATGCTCCATGCGTGATGATATCAAAAAGATCGCAGATTGTGCCGTCAACATAGCGGAAATTGCAGTAAACCGAGCCTACAAAATCTTGACTTAGCTTTCTAACGCAAATGATAGTTGCGAATGGACCGGGCGGGATTTGAACAGAAATGGACTCAAAGACTGCTTAGAGTTAATAGAGGCGGGAAGGCAAAACGGATAAGGGGCGAAGGACAACATGTCAGTGTAGGAGAGTCAATCAAAATAAAAAACAAAGCAAAAAACAAAGCGAAAAATGAAACTAAAAAAGAAAACCAAACAAAAAATAAAGGAAAAAAGGATTGGCAACAGAGATAAAGAAAAAAGAAACAGTTGATGCCAAAATGGGTCGCATGACTCTTAACTTTCCTTCCTAGTAGATTCTTTGCAAATCAATCCACTTTAGTCCAGTTCTCTTTATGGACCGGGCGGGATTTGAACCCGCGGCTTCCGCGTTGCGAACGCGGCGATCATACCAGGCTGATCTACCGGCCCTCCTTTGATGCATTTCTGAAAAAATACCCTGACAAGTGCATTTAGAGCTTTCGGTCAAAAATTTAGGCTTAAAAGAATCATGAGATTAGGGGTTACTCTTCGCCGTAGCCGTGTTCTATTCTGCCATGGGTTCTGCTGTATTCAGACTGATGTTGTTCTTTGTTACCGCCAAATGTATTCATATGTTTTTCCAGGTCTGCTTTTGTTAGAAAGATGCAGACGCAGTGAGGACACTTATGAAGTACATTGTTGTTACGTTCTTCCGCCATATTTGTTTCTCTCTTTCGACTTATTCGAATTTCATCTTAGTGTATGTTTAAGTAAATCTTTTTGCCATCTAACTCTGATTCATGCCAGTCAACGTCAACTTCCTCAGACCGGCTATTATGCAAGTACACTTTGCGCGTTCGCACAAGTCCTGCCATCTCATCCAAGTAAGGCTCAAGCAACCCCATGCTTTCCAGATCCAATTCAGCAATATGAACCGACTCCAACACGTCTGTGGGCACAAAACCCACCTCTTTACGAAGCGCTTGGACACGACGTGCTAGATCACGCATTATGCCCTCGCCGAGTAACTTATCATCTCTTTGCCCGCTTACAAAGACTGTTACATCGTTTTCTTGGCTGGAAACCCAATTTTCACCACCCACGAACTCTGGAACCGATAACCCATATTCTGCAGCTTTAACGTTTACTTGTTCCAAAAACAAAGCCTCTAGACACTTCAATGCGTCCAGTGTTTTTTGTGGCGCAACTACTATTGCTTTGCTAAGTGGCCATCTTCGTTTGAGTTTTCCCTGTTGCCTTGCGGCGTATGCTATTGAAACAACTTTCAGTAGAAGGTCAAATTGTTCTTCAAGAGTTTTGTTGCGGATTTTTTCATTCGGAGTTGGCCAAGCAGCGAAGTTGATTGATTCAGGCAGTTGTGGTTCAAGTTGACGATATACTTTCTGGTAGAGCACCTCACTGAGGTATGGCGTGATTGGGTTAAAGAGGAGCGTCACTGTTTTTAGTGCATGATGTAGGAGAGCATAAATGGTTTGGCGTCGCTCAAACGTTTCAGGCTCGTCAGTCCAAAGTTCCTTGCGTATCATGGGCACATAGAGTCTGCTTAGCGTTTCAATTACGAAATCGTCCAAAACAGCCACAGCAGCGTTAAATTCACATCGCTCCAGCTTGCCTGTGTAATCTTCAATTTTTTCCTGCAGCACAGATAGGAGCCAAAAATCAGCTGCTTGAAGCTTACTCGCGGCAAAAGCCCAGTCCAACGTGTATTTGCTTGGAGTAAACTCGTCGAAAGTGGCATTTTGCATGAAGAACCTGCTTAGATGGTATAAGGTGGACAGGACTTGGTATGGGCGGCGGTTAAGTTCTTGCATGTCAAAATTCATGAAGTCAATTGGCGAGCATTTGCGGGTCATGTAAAAGCGACAAAGGTCAGCACTATTCTTTTCAAGTAGCTTGTTGGTTTCAACTACGTTGCCTAGGCTTTTGCTCATTTTTCTGCCTTTAGAATCTTGAGTTAAACCTTGAAATAGAAAAGCCTTGTAAGGCGATTCTGGTTTGCCTGTTAAGACAATGTATTCAAGCAAAAGCGAGTTTGCCCAGCCTCGGGTTTGATCGATGCCCTCCGTTAAGAACGCGGTTGGCACAAACTTCTCAACTTCCTCATCTGTGAAGCGAGCGTAAGGTGAAGCGCCACTGTTATGCCAAGTGTCTAAGACAAAGTCCTCCCGAAGCATGATTCCACCGCATTTTTCACATTTAAGAGTGACTCGGTCAACCCATGGCTTATGCAACTCAAAATTCTCCGGAATCGCTTCCTGAGCAACTTCAATTAGTTCTTTTTTGCTTCCAACTATGCGTTTGTTGCCGCATTTTTCGCACGCCCAAATTGGAAGTGGCGTACCCCAAATTCGTTCTCGGCTAATGCACCAGGGCTTACCTTCTTTCAAGAAGCCTAGAAAACGGTTTTTTGGCTCTTCAAAGAAGTATTCAACTTTTTCTGCAGCTTCAAGCACTTTACTGTTTAATTTGTCGGTGCGCAAAAAGTATTCTTTTCTCGCAAGCCAAACCAGTTTATGGTGTGAACGCCAACAAGTAGGGTACTCATGTTTTACTTTTGTGAATTTGACAAAGGAATTACGGTTGCGTAGTTCCTCTACTACAAGCACGTCAGCTTCTCTGGCAAAAACCCCCACAAATAGTCCGGCGTCTTTAGTGAATTTTACTTCGTCATCAAATGGCGCATAGATTGGTACGCCTCTGTGTTGGGCTGCCCAAAAATCGTCTTCGCCGTTGCCCGGGGAAAGGTGAACAACTCCTGTGGCTGTGTTTACGTCTACAAAGTCTTCGCCTATTACCTTGTGTACGAGCGGATGTTTGGTTTCGTTTTCAGCCTGCTTGGGAATTAGATCTTTTAGGGGATAGTCGTATCCTGTGCCTTCCAAGCTTGTGCCGGACATAGAATCTGTAATCTGATATTTTATTATGTCCAGTTCCTGCATGATTGGTTCGACACGTTGCTTCATCATGATCCAGATCTCGTCGCCAACCGCCACTTTTACGTATTCAGCATCTGGCTTAACAGCGAGCATAGTGTCGGTTATTATGGTAAACGGCATAGTTGTCCAAACGAGGAAAAATTCGTTTTTGCTGCCTGTAACTTTAAATTTGAAGTAAAACGAGGGGTCTTCAACCTCTTTGTAGCTGCCTTCATAGCCAACTTCAGCGCTGCTAAGACTGGTTTGGCATCCTGGACAATAAGCAACAACGTAATGTCCTTCTTCAAGCAGGTTTTGATCCCACGCGCGCTTGAGGATTTGCCATTCCCGTTCAATATAACTGTCTTTGAAAGTCCAGTAAGCCTTCTCCTGATTGATAAAAACTCCGAGGTTGTTGTCAGCTTCAAGCCACATCGCATGGTAACGCATAATGGCTTTTTTGCATTCTTCAACAAAACGTTCCATTCCATACTTGGCGATGGATTCCCGCTTGTTTCGTACACCCAAAAGCTTCTCAACCTCCAACTCCACAGGCAAGCCTTGACAATCCCATCCAGCCCAAAACGGCATATAGTAGCCTTCCATAGTTTTCCATCGGTAACGAATATCCTTCATCACCCGACCACGGGCGTGACCTATATGCGGAATACCGTTTAATGTGGGCGGTCCTTCGACATAACCTAAAATGCCCTTAGCATCCTTTTCAAGCAATTCAAGTTTCTGGCGGATTTGGTTTTTTACCCAAAATTCACGCATTTCTTTTTCTATTTGAAGAGGAGCGTAATTTGTAGGCAAACCAGTTGAATCGTTTTTTTCAGTGGCAGTCACTTTTCATTCCCGTACCGCAAAATAAGCTGAAAGGCTAATTAAATGTATTAGTAAGGATGAACTTACTAAATTTAGTATATTCATAGTCAAGGAAACTTGTAAATGAAATAGCCCACGAATATTTTTCAAACATAGACTTAGCTTTTCACCATTTAGATTAATAAGCGAACTTTCATACATTGAAAGTGCATTATTAAGGTTTTGACAAGATTTCAATGTTAACTTTTTAGTCTCTCTTCAACGAGGGTCTAAGCTTGTCTTATGATTATGAGTAATGGTTATCCTGTGAGATACAAGCTAATTAAATGATTAGACCTTAGGCGCAATTTCTATTTTAATTGCTAAAAGACGATAAAATAGCCTTATTTTTTAGCTGAAAAATGCAATTTTAGGATGGATCACTCTCGTAAGGATTCATCGGCATATTAACTTGAGATATCGCCCAGTGTTGGATGTGCTTATTTTTTCAGAGAAGCAACTGCTCTTTGGTGAACAGTTTGCTCAACTACAAATGGCTTTCAAAGAAACCTTTTCTATTCCGATCCATAACGGGCTAAAAGTAACTGAATTCGACTCGTTCTACACCCAAGCAAACGCCAAATACAGAGATTACGAAGCAAAAAGACTTGACAGACCAAACAGAAAACACAAAGTAGGCGCCGGATACCCCTTCAAGCTGTCTCTACAAGACAGGCTGCTTATGCTCATGGTCTACTACAGACTCTACATAACATCCACGCTAACCGGAGTTCTCTTCGACCTAGATCAGAGCAACGTGCTCAAAGACATCCATAAACTTGAACCCCTCATAAAAGAAATCCTGCCTCTGCCACAAAAGCTGCATGACAAAGCCAAGCGACTGCAAACAGTCGAGGAAATTGAAGCGATGTTTCCAGGCTTCAAGGCTTTCACCGACGCCACAGAGCAGGAAATTCCCAGGCCCAAGAACAAAAAAAAGCGCAGGACGCACTACAGCGGCAAAAAGAAGAGGCACACCGTGAAGACTCAGCTAACGGTTAACTGTAGAGGCCTCATAATCCACAAGTCTCGTCATGTTAGGGGCAGCACGCATGACTACGCCCTCTATAAGCATAGTCATCCCAAGTTGCCAAGCAAAATTTGTTCGGGTTTAGATTTGGGCTACCTTGGAATAAAAGATGATTATCCCAATCTTAATTGTGTGTTGCCCATCAAGAAGAAAAACCCCGGTCGCGGTAAGGTTGGCGTAAAGGCGCTGGAGCTTTCAGTGGAGCAGAAAGCTTTCAATAAAGAACTTGCCAGCGAACGTGTGGTGGTTGAGCATGTGAATTCGCGGGTGAAAAAGTTTCTGATTTGGGGCGGTGAATTTAGGAATCGCCCGAAACGTTATGATGTTATGACCGATATCGTGTCGGGGCTGATAAACTTCCGAATACTAGGATCTTTAAATATCTGAGAAAGCTTCAGGGGAAGACAGAAAGCAAGGACAAATCTGCCAAGCAGAATAGCGCCTAAGGTCTATTGAATCAGATTTCCTAGCTTCAAAAGATTGTTTAGAATAATGCAGAGGTTTTTAGGTCAGGCAAATATTTGGAAGAAGTGGAACTTTTTCAAACAAACTAAAATTCACCAAATCTATTTTACAGTTTTTTCCATTACTTAGGAATCCAAGTTTGTGCGCCTTCTGTCTATAATCACAAATGGATTATTTTCACTATTTTCAATTTCTGTTTGTCGTAATAGTTTTTTTCCAGTAATCTTCGTAAAATTCGGAAATACCAAGTTCAGATGTCTTTGGGCCATCTGTGAAAATCTTTCCTATTCTTCTGTTTGTGTTTTGAAAGTAAATTATCGTAGCAAACGTAAGCAATAAAGCTCCAATTCCTGAACCTACCAAAGACAAAGCGTCTGCCAAATGTTTGCTAGCAATCCAAGAAATAAGCGAATATGGATTTGCCCAAATACGAATTGAAATACTGATTCCCCAAACCAAAAATCCTGCTCCGATTAAACCTAATAGTACATTATTTTGTTCATTGGGCGCATTTTCATTCCTTTTGTTTTGCCTCAACGTTTTTTGGTTACCTATTCGACATATTTCTTATCAGCGATAACAAGCTTAAAAAAGTATGTCAGTTCTGTAGGGGCAAGGATACACTAACCTTCAACAAGAAATGAAAATAGTTTAAGCGATGTTGGAATATATTAGAATGGGCATGAAAGGAAAAGGCGTTGCGGAAAATACAATTATTCTTTTGGTCTACGAGAAATAAGACGCGAAAAGAAGATGAATAATTACTAATAGACCTTAGGCGTAATAGTGATGTTAACCCCTAAAATGGGCTTGTTTTAGGTAAAGTAACACAAATGGAAGCCATCATATTAAACCGACATATTTCCGCATGTTGAATAGGCTTATTTGTCCTTAAAGCTAACTCGCTGCCAGGGAAATATCTTGCTCAACTACAAAACGCTATCAAAAAGGTCTTCCTTATTTCGATCCTTGACAGGAGTTGAAGTCTCAGAATTCGACTCAATCTACTCTAAAGTGCAAACCAAATATGATGAATACGAGTCGAAGAGGCTTTCAAGAGAGAACAGGAAACGCAAAGTAGGCGCTGGGCACCCTTTCAAGCTACATCTTCAGGAGAGACTGCTTATGTTTCTAGTCTACTACAGGCTTTACACAACATCCGCGCTATTAGGCATCCTTTTTGACCTGGACCAGAGCAATGTGCTCAAAGACATCCATAAACTTGAACCGCTCTTCAAAGAGGTTTTGCCCATACCTAAGAAGCTGCATGAAAAAGTGAAACAACTACAAACGATAGAGGAAATCACGACGATGTTTCCGGAGCTGAAAGCTTTTGTGGACGCAACGGAACAAGAGATTCCCAGGCCGAAAGCCAAGAAGAAGCGCAAAACGCACTACAGCGGCAAGAAGAAAAGGCACACCGTCAAGACCCAGCTAACCGTAAACGTAGACGGCTTGATAGTCCACCAGACACATCACGTTAAAGGTAGCATGCACGACTACTCTTTGTTTAAGCGCAGTCGCCCACATTTGCCAGATAATGTTCTTGGCGAAGGTGATCTGGGTTATGTGGGGGTGAAGAAGGATTATCCGCAACTGAACTTTGCGGTGCCTTTCAAGAGGAAAAGTCCTGGACGAGGCAAACGGGGTGTGGAAGCAGAAGAGCTTCCAGCTGAGCAGAAGGCGTTCAATAATATACTCGCTAGGGAGCGGGTTGTGGTCGGAGCATACGAATAGTCGGGTGAAAAAGTTTCTGATTGGGGAGGGGAATTCAGGAATCGCCTCAAACATTACGATGTTGCAACGGAGATAGTAAGCGGCATTGTTAACTTTCGCATAATGGGGACATTAACTGTCTGAAAAAACTTGGGAAAAGCCCAAAGTAAAGCCAAATCCACAAAAAGCAATAACGCCTAAGGTCTATTATTCAATAATTGGAATATTCTGAAGTTGGAAACATTGTTCTTATTTACGAAAAATAAATCATTCTCAAGAGTGTTTACGTATGAAAAAAAAAGCAAAGGTTCCGCTTTCAGAGATTGAAGTTCAAGACGACTATTCACAACCCTTGATCAAGGCATTAAAGAAAACGCGAAAAAAGTAGGAAAAATCCCTTTACTATTCTTGCGCATAGTTTGTTGAGATTAGTGATATTGCCACTTTTTTGTTCGTGGCAATTTGCCGAGCAGGTTTTTGAGTACCGGAGCGATGTTTTCATCGTAAAGATTTGATGTGGTTCATTTGCTCATTTGTTTTAGACAATTGGCCCTAAAGGGAAAATCTTGAACTACTGGGTTGTTCTCAATGGTGTTTCAAAAACAACGTTAAGATTGAAGTTTTCGCGTTACCTGAAACATGAGAAAGCTAACGTCTTATTTAACTAACCGAATTTGAAAAAAGAGAGTTGAGAAAGCTGATACTAGAAGCCAGACTAAGTAGCAGGAGGTGAAACTCTAATCTATAAAGCAGTTGCGTTTAAGGAACCACGTTTGTCACGAAGTGAACCGAGAAAAGGTGTCCGTCAAAGAACATAGGCACGAGAACAACTGTTGAATCAACGGTGCCTCCGCCTTTCTTCATCCACGTAATCTGAGTGGTTGAGGCTGTCTTTTTCTTCATCGCATCCCAATACGCCGTCTCCAATGTTTCTCGACTTTTCTCCTGCAACAGACACTCCTAAAACGCTTGGTGTCTCAGCCCATTCCTGTGGCGACTTGAAGCCCAGCATTTTGGCAAATTTGCTGTTGCAGGCTTTGTGGTTATCGTCTAGGTATAGGAAAATCGGCTGCTCTGACGAGTCAAAAACTGGCTTCATCTGGTCGTATAGTCCTTTTACTACTTGCTCATGGTGTTCCTCTGGCGATATCAATTTTTTCGACATAAAATCTACCCTCCTTCACATTTAGCACGTGCTACCAAATCCATCTCCACCCGACAAATCAACATCTCACCACTTAAAATTATGTGAGTGTAAGACCACTACTACAAAGCTATTATTCACTCATAAGTTAGACAAGTAAATATTTAACTTTCAAATGAAGTCTAACTAATAGGTCAAACTGATAGAAGTTCTGTTTTGATAAGTAGTTCAGTTTGAGCAGTATTCTGTCCGTTTGATTTCTTGTTTGAGGACGTGTAAAAAGTCCTGCATAAATTATTAGTACAACTTGTTATAGATATGTAATGTGCGTTCCCTATGAACAAAACAGAAGCCTTAGCAGTGTTGAGCGAGATTCGTGATGCCCTAAATAAATCGTTGGTTATGAACTGTGTTTCCATTGACGGTTCACAGGTATCTCACGTACTAACTGGTGGCTATGAGATAAAGATGAAATGCGAATTAGACAACGTTTCAAGGGATATCATAAACGGAATATTGAAAAGATATCAGCTGTATATGAAAGAACAAAACGGATATGTAATTTTGCGTTCTTTTAAAGATTGATGCATAAGTTAGTTAACGTTTTATTTAACTTTCTTCTGTCGTGGTCCAATCAACATATTTTTCTTCTTCTCGAGGGATTGTTGTTATAATGAAAACATTCGCAGATAACTATATTCCTGAAAGAAAAATGAAAAATTCTAAAAAGAAAAAAATTAGGGAAAGTTGTCAGAAACCTAGTGATAGTATTCCGATGCCGATGATTGCCAATATCGCCACTATGATTATGAAGATTATCACTGCGATTACTGCTATTAAGAATGCTTTTAGCCATCCGCAATCGAAAAAGTGTTTAATCAATGCAAGCCAAACAACAAACATTATTACTGCTGATATCAAACTGCCAACGAAAATCCCTACCACTGCGCCTATGATTGTTCCTAAAACGACAATCCAGACAGCATCTGTGAATTTTGCCTTATCTTTGCCTACTAATGCTCTTCCAACAAGCCAGAGTATCGGTGCAACTACTATTATGCTTACAACGATTTGTATTAATAATGCAACTAAATCCATGTAGATTCTCCTGTTTTATTATTTGATTGATTTCTTTTTAAGCTTAACCCACAAGCAAAATTTTTGTTTAAACAAAAAAAGATTGAGAAAAGTGTTTTTCTCTAATGGATTTATGTGACTTTTTTAGGGAGAATTTCGATTCTTGCTCATACTCTTTTGCTTCCACTATTTTGGCCATTGCAGCGTTCTTGTTTCATTATTTAATAATAAACTAAAGAAAGGAAAGAGATAATTTTTGCGGAGTCAAAGTGGTTAATGCTCGTGAGTGCCCACAGACAAATCCCAGCGTTTTATTTCTCTTGCAGCACCTGAAGTTTAGCCTTGTATTCCTCTTCGGATATTTCTCCCTTGACAAACCTCATTTTCAACTGAACTAACGGGTCTTCAGCAGTTTGAGACTGAATAGTAGGGCTCTGTCTAAAAATCATCTCTGCAGGTTTATTAAACTCCCAATCAGCTCTGCCAAGCAGATGTCCTTCATGTTTCATTGATATCGGTTCAACCGCTATTTTGTTATATTCGATTTCTAATGCATCAATGAATTTTGCCATGTCATTTCGGCTGACTCTTTCCACGGTATACAATGAACCGTCCTCCATTTTGATGGAGACTTCTCCCCACACAACGGCGCCTCTATGGGCACTTACTTGAAGTATCTTCTGAAGGGGCAAAGATTTGAAGACGTAGCGACCCAAAAATTTTTCGTCAAAGTAGATAATACGGAGGTTTGTAAGTATTATATAATCTGTTCGTTCAGCTATCACGAAGCTATTGAGGTAACTAATAATT
Source organism: Candidatus Bathyarchaeota archaeon (assembly GCA_963831865.1). Taxonomy (GTDB): domain Archaea; phylum Thermoproteota; class Bathyarchaeia; order Bathyarchaeales; family Bathycorpusculaceae; genus Bathycorpusculum. Next base: position 13,264 of record CAWHSP010000056.1, read on the forward strand.
TCTTCGCCGGGGGAAAGGTTCTTTTTCACGCCGCTCGGTAGCTTATCAATTAAACTCTCACTAAACGATTTTTCGCTCATTATTTCACCATTTTTCACATTGACATTTTTTTCTGAGACTTGCTGCGGTTCTCATTCGAGGTGGTCAGAAATCCGAGATTTTAGTTCATCATACTTCTGTCTTATTTGATTCCTGGCTGCTGTAATTTCATCATTAAGTTTCTTCTTAGACTCAGCAGATAGCTCTTCTTTTTTTGCTATGTCTCGCTCAAGCTTCTCTAACTCGTTTGCAGCATCTGTCATCATTTCTTCAGTTTTTTTCAAAGATTCAGCTTTCAATTTCTGTGACTTGCCAAAAACATCTAGAACTTCAGTTACTTTATTGCTTGAACTAAATTTTGTTTTAGATATTTTTTCTAAATAATCGTGTTCAGAATCATCCATTTATCGAACCTCAATGAGATTTATTGGAACAAGAAGTATATTTAATTTGGTGCAAGTTTAAGCTACGAAAAAAAGATATCTACAATCGCTTTAGTCGATGCTATACTAACACTATTTTACTTGTTAAACTATTTAGAAAACACAAATAGTTTTACTTAACTTTCTTTGCGTCTTATTAACCAAAAAAGAAGCTTAATCCGAACCTCCAATAGCATAGCCAAGAATTTTGACACAATAGATTGAAGAAGTAAATTCATCAAAAAAGGGAAAAAGGATTTTCACAGTTTCATATTTAGATTACTAATGGAGGCAGAAGCTAACATTTTCTTAATTCTTTTAAAAAGAAAAAAAGAGTTACCGATTTTGCTGAGCATAAATGGAAATAGGACAAAGTTTTCGTCGTCCAGGCTTTATTTCGCCTCCAAATTTAGGCCAAAATTGACCAATAATCTACCATTTTTTTGAGTACTCATCGCAGGTTAATCTCATAAAGTACTGCTGGGTCATTGGCTTATGCTCAAAATCGCGCTATCGTGATGTTCTTGCCTAATTTTTATAAAGGCGGTGGCGATTCGAGAACTGCTAGACTGTCAGCGGAGAATACGGAAATGGATCTTTGGGAGGCACTTAGTTGGCGATTTTGGTAGCAACAGACATTTGGAAGACTTACGTTGACGAGCAATTCGTTCTCAGGAGTGTGCACCTTACTTTGAACGAAGCCGATTTCGTTTCAATACAGGGACGCTCTGGCGCAGGAAAATCCACTCTCCTTAGGATCGTGGGTCTCCTGGAGAAGATGGATCGAGGAGAACTGTATCTTTTTGGTCAAGCTACAAACGGTTTAAGCGAGAAACATTGTGCAAAACTTAGACTTGAGAAGATTGGGTTCGTTTTTCAATCCCTCAATTTGATACCCCACATAACTGCCACGGAAAATATCGAAGTGCCTCTGTGGCTGAAAAAGGTGAACACTGCTAAGAGGAAGGAAAGGGCTTTGGAACTGCTCAATAAGTTTGGCCTGAAAAGCCTCGCGGATAGGTTTCCTCATCAGATGAGCCTTGGAGAGCAGCAAAGAGTCGCTGTGCTTAGAGCTTTAGCGAATGAGCCTGCGTTGATACTAGCTGATGAACCGACGGCGCATCTGGACGAGGACAACGCGGAGATCTTATTCGACCTTTTAAGGCGGTTGAACAAGGAGTTCGGCACATCCATCTTAATGACAACGACCAGTCTTGAGGAGTCGGCTGTGGCTAGAACCCGATATCATCTCTCGCATGGAACTTTAGAAATCAAAGAATAGACTTCGGAAAGATCCGCTCGGGCTTATGGCGTCATATTTCTTCAGGTGTCTCTGCAAAGTTGATCTTCCAAATACTAACCAAAACTGTTGAAACGATGAGTGCAACGGAAAATAAGAGAACCAACGGATTGAAAGTTACGACCATTGTGTGAAACAGAACCTGCAAATCACCAGTATTTGTGAATATCATTAGCATCACGTTTGCCAAAGAATACCCCAAGACACCGAAGATAATCGACCAGCGTTGCGGCGAAGGCAGAGAATAAACCAACTTTTCCTCGCCTGGTCATGCCGAGCTGCAGAAAGTACTGAAAATAGACATACGTTCTCTTTGACACCCCACGCTAAACTGTAGTAAAGTGAGAGAATCGAAGCTGTGAAAACGACGAGAAAGAGAGCCCAGAGGGCGGTTTCGGATAAGCCGATGCTTCTTGAAAGTATTTGACCCATAGCTTCAAGGGGATTACCGACCAGGTACTGACCAATATTTGTTATACTTGTTATGGGAAGATTCTGCAAAGCGCTGCTTGTACTTGAGGTGCTGTTTGTTTCGCTGCCTCCAAGAAGGCTCTGGACGGAACTGAAATGGAACATGCTGGGGTCGACTTTCATTCTTATGATGGAAACATAGCTGTTCGTTGATAAACGCATCATCTGTCCTATTGGGAGCTGAGCGATGAGTTCATCGTTGAGCGCATCGTTGGTGCTGAAAACTCCAGATAGAGTCAGAGGGCTGGAAAAGTTTCCGAATGAGGATTGAATTGTAATGTTTTCACCCGCGGTCAGATGGAGACGGTTTGCTAACCGCTGACCAACCATAGCGCTACTGCCCACTTGATCGTTAGGCCATGCACCTGTAACCAGTGTCGAGCTGTCTAAATCCCTTAAGAGGCTCATATTCATGCCTCTGAGGTAGACAATTTGGCCGTCAACTGCAACTGTGGCGAGAGCTTCAGGGCTTACGATTTGAACCCCCTGTACACTACTCAGATTTGACGCCAACTGGATTGGGATTAGGCTTGTTTGGGGCAGTTGTGAGCTGTTTGAATAAAGTGCGATTACATTATTGCGCTCACCGATTGAATATGGGACAGTTGATAAAGCTCCCATTAAAAGCAGGCCTGTAGTCGAAGTTACGGCGGCAACGGTAAGCACGCAGATTGCAAAGGGAATCAGGGCGCGTTTTGATAGAAGCCGCAGGAAGAAACGAATCATGCCGTCATTTACGCTCCTGATTCATCGAGTTTTCTGGTTTTGATTACAAAATATAAGCCGCCTGCGAAGACAGCTGTGAAGGTGAGGGCGAGAAGGTTTACCAGATCCATAAGATGTAGAGTTGGAATTGCATATGGAGCCTTTATTGCGTATGCGGCAAGTCTGTACGCCATTTGAGATGCGACAAGTCCGCCGGTCCAGCCGAAGAGCCAGCTTAATGTTGCAAGAAGAAGCAAACGAAGTAAAATCATTGTTCGATACATCTTTTTTGAAGAGCCTGTTTGCCAGAGGATACTCATTGTCGGAATCATGGAACGTATAGACTGAAGACCGACAACGTATGAAGACACAGCCAGAAGAGACCAAGCTGCAACAAGCCAAACCCAAAAAATGGTTGTTAATTCAGTTAGAAGGCTCGAGGTTACGACTTCGAATCTTGATGCAGTTCCGGTATTAAAAAAACTGTACGCCATGTTGCTTATGGATAATCCGCTGGTGATTAAGCCAACGATGGCGGCTAGGGTTAGGATCTGCTTTATGAAATCGTTGGATCGGCCGATGCAAAGGCGGAATGTAAGCGAAGACATGATTTTATTTCACTTTTCTGAACGGATTATGCTTCTTCTTAACTTATTAGCTGTTGCCTATGCAAGTAAATAACGTTAAATAACGTTAAAGACCTACAACAAGACAGTGCCTAAATCCAGAGTTTATCGTTCCCGTTTGAGTAGACAAGCGACATGCCGTTGCTCAGTTTAGCGGACCAGTCAGCGGGTAAGGGTTCACCATAAAGAGCAAGGTCGTAACCGTTTTTAGACATGAGGGAATATGTGAAGAGTGGTTCACCATTCCAGGTTGAAACGCCAGTTAGGTAGGCATATCCATAGTATATATTTGGTTTAAGCCCGAAGTAGCCGAAAAGCCCGTAAACTTTGGAGTCCCCCAAGAAGGTTGTGTTTGAAGGAAGGGTGGAATTAACCCAGCGGGAAGCAGACAAATCCGACTGCTTAAAACCCCACTCTCCACCTAAGAAATTATTATGCTCAACAACTGCGGAATAGCTTTGGAAAGAAAGCGCAAAAACGATCACAAACAGAAAGGCAAAAGCCAAAGAAATCTTGGTGGCATGACGAATTCTGCTTCCTCCTTTGACGAATCTTATCAAGGCGAAAGCCGCGAACACTCCAAGTGGCATGAAAAGAAATGTAAAAAGCCTGTAGACTAATCCTATGCCTTGACCTGCTCCGAAGACGGAAAAAGCTACCAAAACCAAGGGGACGCCAAGCCAGAGCGACAGAAACCCATATGATGGCTTCTCTGATTGTTTAAGCAACAGGTACCCCACCGTTGCCATCATACCAACTACAAAGTAAGGTGCCGCATCTATCACTAGATCCGCTGTAAGTGTAGGCGCAAATGGAAGGATTGCAGTTCTTGTTCCAACCACAAGAAGAGCGAAAGCAATAGCTATTGCGATGACTGGAATTGCCCAGCGTTTTGACGAATTTTTTTTTCCAGGACGCGGTTGAAAACCTACCTGAAACCCAGCCAAAAGACTGAGGAAAGCAAACAAAGACAAACCATCGCCCAAAGTAAAAGTTATACCCACTGGGCTTGCGTTAAGGTAGATGAAATAATAAGCAAGACCCACGAGTCCCATTATCGTTGGGTAAAGCAGCTTTTCAGGTTGATTTCTCTCACCGCGGGTCCGCATCAACAAAGGAACGACAGAAACTTCAGCCGCCAAAAGGAAAAGAATGAACGCTAAAGCAAAGTGCGACATAATTATACCCAGCGAAACAAACGAGAAAATGACTAAGTTGGGCATTTTCCCTTTTCTGAGAAGCAGCAATACGCCAATCATAAAGAGGGGAAGCGCAAAGGTTTCCTTCGTTACAGACGCCGTGAATATTGAATCAAACGATGCAGCTGCAAAAAAAGTCGCTGCCACCGACGCAAGCAGAAAATTACCCGTTAACTTTTTGACAACCACAAAAAGAAAGAACGTAGTTAACGAGCCTACCAGAGGAATTAAAAACGGCATCAAATTCAAAGGCAAAACACCGAAAACCAGAGACGCCACGGAGCCAAAGATGCTTACGGCTGGCCAACAAATGTTGTAGGTATCAAAGATTGGGTTGCCCACAAGCGGAATTGGAGAATATGAAAGCAGCTGGTTCGAGTTTCTCATAAGCGTCCAGCTGTCTACTCCCCATGGCGCACCAGTCAAAAGATAAGGATAGATCCTAAGCGCCACAGCTACAAGCACGGGCAAAAGGACTAAGAGCAGTTTCCATCCGAGGCGCACGTTCAATACTTACACAGACAGATTTCAATGGACGGATGAATACAAAAGCTTTGTTGAATGGCGGCTGAGTGTTTTACCCAAAATCTAGACGGCGCGGCACGCATTTTCAGAGGATTGCAAAACCTTGATTTAATTAAATAGCCTAAGCAATATAATAAATTCAAAAAAAATTAAAGCAGTAATTTCTAAGGGTTCAACATGGTTGGCTCTATTCGGGTAATCACCAAGAAAATATTCAGCCTATCACTGATTCTTAATTCACTCGTAACTTTAGCTTCTGTAGCTCAAATCATGTTTAATTATTACCATGCTTTTCCATATTGGCAGCCGTATTCACCCTATCTTATTAACGGAAGCGTTTTCTTCCTGGTAATTATTGCAGCGATCGTGAACATTTTTCCCAGTGCAAGTTTGGGACGAACTTTGCACACTGGACGATTCTTATTTCATCATTACGTTTATGGCTTTCTTATCTTGTTATTTTCTGTGGTTTTTGTAATGGCGTTTACACCAGTTTCTTTATCCAATCTTTTTCTGGTGTACAATCAAAGCGTAGCGGTTAATGCAGGGAAATTCTTTGTCTTAGCCGGATTTACCCTGCTCTTGGATGACCTTCCTGATGTGTCGAAAAGAATCGAGTTTGCCTTGAAAGCTTTAAAGTCTAAGGCTTATCGTGCACGAAAAGTAATTCATTTGCTTCAATTGATTACGGGGTTAGTTTCGTTTTACGCTTTTCTATCTGTTGGCCTTTGGACAACACAACATTTTGAGTGGGCCTTTCCCGCCTCTTTAACGATGGGCACCTTTCTCATAACCAGCCTTACCTCGTTTATCTTTGTAAAAAGAAAAGCATGGTTAAAAATCACATCCAAATAGCAGATTATCTTCAACATTTTGACCGAGGATTTCTGGTGCAAAAAAGTGGGCAAGAAAACCTGAGTCATATAAACCGACTTTTTCAGAACGCGTGCCATAAGAGACTCGTTCGTTGCAATCTTCTTCTTACTTTCAAATTTGCATCGCCAGAGTTAACTAGCTGGTGCAGTTACGTTGAGCCATAGTTGGCTCCATCTTTGGTCGTATTGGTTTTGGTTTAGGGTTTGATTGTACGTCCAAAGTTCAAATATTATTCTTTGATTCAAACCAGGCTGAGTTAAAGTTACGTTTACTGGAAAAGTCCATGTTTGATTGCTCGGCAATACTTGGCTAAACTGTTGAATTGGAGTTATGGGCGCTGGGTTTACTAGCTGTATCATTGTTTCCAAGTTTTACCATAACAGTATAGTACATTGGAATTCCCATTTGGTTGCCAACATAAACATATAGGTTAAGGGTGTCACTTGCAACCACTTGAGAAGGATAGTCACCTAACTTCATGTTTGGCCCCAGGACACCTAATTCTGAGAATTGTTCACCTTGATTTTTCGGAAGTATAATTTGTGAAAAGGAAAAAAACGCAATAATGATTGTTATCCCTAAGACTACGGCGCAAAATTGTTCGGCTGTAATAACTAAGGGTTTATTATTTGCTGAGGGATTTTTGGTTCTTACTCGATAGTTCTTCCTAAGATTGAACCAAATTCTCCAAAGTACTTTTGGACCAAATACATAAACCAGAATGCCTGCTGCTATTAAGATCACAGCTGTTACTACTACAATTACTGGTAATATGTTTGCCGCAGACTGCTGTGCTATATTGCTTGTTGCGTCACGTTTTGAGCTATTGTTTGTGCTTGGTTAGCTAATTCTTGGGCTTGTTGGGAGTTAGTAGTCATAAGTTGTTGGGCTTGGGCTGTTAAGTTTACAGCTTTGTTTAGTTGTTGTATGAGTTGATTTGTGTCAGCACCTACGCTTGAGGCTTTGACGATTGCTTTGTACGCGTTGTAGGTTGCGTCTTGTGCAACAATATTGGTTATTGCTGATTGACCTACAGGTTAGAGCTATTGCTGGAACCGTGATTAATATTAGCAGAAGTATAATCAGTAGTTTTGCTGTAGTTTTCATTACCCTATCTTGTTCCCTGAAATAACGATGTCTAAGCATAAGACATATATAAAAATTGATAAGGATTACCTCTATTGTTGTTGCTCTGATGGAGGAAGCAGGGACTTGGATGCCGATTTAGATAAAGTTGTTCTGGAAACCGCTAAATCGTTAGGTCAGCCTACTGTCTCTGAACTTGTTGAGAATTTAGTTAATAAAAAAGGTTTTAAATTCAAAGAAGCTACTAGAGCAGTATACGTTGAATGGAAAAAAGGAACTTTAGATCTATCGGAAGCTAAGCCTTCTTCATCTTTAGCAAGTTATCTTCTTAAATCTAGAGAGCATGTGGTTTTGGGGTACAACCGTTCTAGTTGCTTTTACGATGCTTGTTGTTTTCACTGTTGATAGTACTTTGCTTCTTTATGTTCGCTACGTTTTAGGCGGAATTTTTATTTTGTTTTTGCCGGGATTCATGCTTATTTCAGTGCTTTATCCAAGAGGCAAAGAGTTAGATGAGCTTGAAAGATTGGCTTTGTCAATAGGGTTGAGTCTTGCCATTGTGCCGCTTGTAGGACTAGTGCTTAACTATACTCCATGGGGAATAACATTAACGCCAATTATGGTGTCTTTGGCGTTTTTTGCGGAAGTTTTGGCGTTTGGTGCGCTTGTAAGGAAATACCGTTACTACAGGCTGGGTTTGAAGTAATCCTTGCCGTAACTTTGGCACTTCTCCAAAATTCTTCTGTTATTCTTTTTTATGGAAAAGCTTTAAGCTTTATTTAAAAGCATGATACGCATGAATGGTTACTTAAGATATGGGTGGGAACAGAGGGCATCCTAACTTAACTACGGTGTAAACAATGAAGTCTATCAGTAATTCATTCACTCTTCTTGGCGTTTGCTTAAGTTTATTAGGCTTAACTCTTTCAGTTATGGCATTCATTATTTTACAATCAACCCCCATCACAGCGCTTGGATTATCAACTATCATTTTAGGTGCAGTATCACTTGCGCTAGGGAGAGGCCAGCCAAAAATCACCCCAGAAGCAAGCGAGATACTGTTACAGTCTGGAATTGAAAACATTTCCGCGATTGTGGAAGAGTTGGGCTTAAAGTCAAAGGCAATTTATTTGCCGTCTTCAATGACTTCTGGGAAGCCACAGGCTCTTATCCCATTGCATTCAAATCCTCATCCACCTAAACTTGGGAACGTAGTTTTGCCAAAGCGGCTTATCGTGAAGCATGGTTCTAACCCGGAAGACATGGGTTTGTTGGTTACCACACCGGGATCAGCTGTTGCAGGCATGGTAACAGCGAAATCTGATGCATCAGAAGGCGATTTAGAAGCAGCTCTTACGCTTGTTCTTGTTAGCACAATTAGTTTGGCAGATGGCGCTAAAGTGGCCATGGATGAGGAGAAAATTCGAGTTGAGATTTCTAACCCGCGTTTGGAATACAAGAAAATGTGGGTTTATGAGAGCTTAGGCAGCCCTATTGCTTCTATTGTTGCTTCAGTGGTTGCTGAGGTCTTGGATAAGCCGGTTACCGTTGATAACGAGCAATATAGCAGGCGTAAATGTGTTGTCGAGCTAAAGTTGGCGGGGCGAAGTGTCTGAAAATCACAGAAAGATACATTGTTTCTTTAGCCCTCACGTATGCCTTAACCACTTTTGCCCTTTCGTTTTATACCGCAAGCGGCTTAGACCTATTTGTTTCGATATATATTGTTGAATATTTCATCTTAACGCTACTGCATTCGCCATTTAACATGAAGACTCAAAAAACAACTAATCTAATTGGATATTCACTTTTCGCAATTTTCATAATTATAGTTGCGCTGAAGGTACTGCAAATACTGATTGGAGTAACCTTATGAAGCCTCTTGCAGTCGCTTTCATCCTTATTTTAGCTTTTTCTTTTTTGTTACCAGCCGTTTCAGTTAACGCCGGACCTGCACATGTTCCACATGAGGACCCTTCAAATGCCCAAAGCACAATGGATCCTTACTCTTTTCTGTCCCAATATGCAGGCATTCTGTCGCTTATTGCACACGAACAATACGACAACGCAAGCAGGCTAACATCACAACTAAGCCATATTACCGTGCCTGCAGACTTAAGCTACATCATAAATCGATACAACAACATAACTCAGCAACTTATTGGCACTTTATCGGACCTTCGTACCACATTAGATAACGCCTCTTCTCTACTTAGTCAAAACCGATTAAACGAAGCTTCCCAAGCGCTCAGATAACGCGGGCGTTTTGGTTGCAAGAGCACAGATACTTTTAGGTGAACTGCAGGATGCAACCGCAACTGTGAGTCAGACGGCTAGGAGTTTTTGCAGCACCAGCTCAAAGCAACATTAAGGCAATCATATGATACGCTTGAGGGTCTTCTGCAAAAATTAAATGACCTGATTAATCGGTACCATGCACTTTTGCAGAGTACCAAAAAACAAGCTGCTGAGATTAAGGCCAAACAACTTGTTTCCACTCAGCTTTCACTTAACATTAATTCGACAACAGTATTTGTCGGCGGAGCAGTCAGAGCTTCAGGCTTGCTTAATGGCGGCGGGCAACTTTGCAAAACCGGGTTGTTGCGTTGCTTTTAGATGGAACAAAAGTTGCAGATGTCAACACTGATTCAAATGGGCAATACAATACAATTTTTAATGTTCCATATCACTATGTAAATACAATGACCGTTCAGGCACTTTATGCACCTACAAGCAGTCTTGATAAGGAAACATATTTAGCAGGTTTAAGCACAAAAATCTCGATCAACATATTATTCAACCAAACTCACCTAAACATAACGACACCTAATGTCGCCTATCCAGGTTTGAGTTACACTGTTAATGGAGCAGTGACTTCCCAAGATGGGTCTCCCCTAAATCAAAGAGTAGTGAGGTTACTTTTTGACGAGGAAATAGTTGGGCAGGTCAAAACTGATGAATTAGGATTATTCAGCATCGAAAGTATTCTCAATTCTCAGACGGAAATGGGGGTTCACAGTTTAACAGCAAACATTGATCCTGAAAGGCCATACTGCAGGAGTAAGCCAAAGCGCAAATGTATCAGTCACAAAGGTTGCTTCGAAACTAAACGTTAATGTACCTTCGTTTGTTTTTCTTCCGTCACAGGTCCATGTTTCTGGAATTGCAAGTTCAGCATCAGGACCACTAAAAAATGCAGTTGTTACACTAGAATTCGCATACGTTTCAGATGTGGTTACAACGATGGATGATGGTTCCTTCAACTCAACAATGTACGTACCCTTAAGTGCAATTTTTGCTGGCACTCAAAACATCAAGATTTCCGTTAAGCCAGCTGAATCTTGGCAAGCATTAGCTCAGAAAAATGTCGGCGTTTTCGTTTTAAACTCGGTAAGTACCGCAGTTTCTCTTGCGGCTTCCTTCTCGGTATGTGGAGTTTTATACTTGAGGTTTGCTGGATCCAAAACGAAGAAAAATAAAGGAAAACTGGTTCCAGACTAAAAATTTGGAGGAGCTGCAGAGTTCAGTAACAATTAGGGCTGAGATTCCTCTTAAGGCTGAGTTCAAATTCGAAGGAGTTAAGGGTAAAGTTTTGGAGGCTCTACATTAAAGCCCTAAGAAGCATCGAGTCATTCACAGGAACTGTAATGAATCAAGATATGACTTTGCGCGAGTTTTTGCATCTGACCGAAGAACGTCTTGGGAACTCAGCTAATCCGTTTGGAGATTTGACGGTATTGGCTGAAAGATCAATTTATTCAACACATATGCCTGAAGAGCAAGATTTAGTAAAAGCACAAGGTTACGCAGACAAAATTGGGAGGATACTGAAGAGTGAAAACAAGTAAACTCTTACTTGGCTTAACCTTGATCATCGTAGTTTCAATGTTAACTTTGATTTGGTTCTTCCCGCCGAACGGAGATTTCAGGGTTGAAAATCCATCCTGGAACGGGCTCTCAACGCTTAACTCAAAAGCTAAGCTCACTTTGGTAAATACGTTTGATCGTTTGCCCGCTAATCCAAAAGGAACTGTCCCTTCTTATGGTACCATATGAGACGTTTTCTGATTCTGAGCTTTCACAACTGAAAAACTATGTTTTGAATGGCGGAACCTTGGTGATTCTTGATGATTACGGTTTTGGGAATCAAGTTCTAAATGGTGTTGGGTTGAAAATGAGGTTTACTGGTGTGCCAATGCTGGATCCACTTATACAATTATAAGGATAAGTGGCTTCCTAAAATTACTGATTTCTCAAATTCCTCAATTGGAGCAAATGTAAGCAGCATAGTTTTTAATCATGCCTCTAGCTTGAATAACACCTCAGAGTCCAACCGTGGTAGCTTATTCTTCTACGTTCAGCTTTTTAGACGTCAATGGTGATGGTTCATCGAACAATAATGAACCTAACGGGCCTTTTCCAGTCGTAGCATACAGCCCAGTAGGCCAAGGCATCGTAGTTGCAGTTGCTGACCCAAGCCTAATGATTAATGGAATGATTGGATTAGATGATAATTTACAGTTCATCAACAATGTTGTTGGCGTGCAAGGAGGGAGCTCTGCGGTGTTTGCTGATCAATCTCATTTACCTAAGGAGCCTTTAGATGATGCAAAGGCTACAATTGCAGTCGTCTATGGAGCGGTTTCTTCGCCTGTATGGCACGTTAAGCTTAATAGCAGTGATATTGGTTTTATCTCTAAATTCAATGTGGCGGAAGGGAGCGAGGGTTGGCGACAAACGTTAAAGACATAACTGGAATACCAGGCAGAATTCTTGATGAAGTTTCAAAGGTTGTTATTGGCAAAGAAGAAATAAAAGAAATGCTTCTTGTCGCATTATTGAGCGAGGGGCATGTTCTAATCGAAGGTTTACCTGGAACAGCCAAAACCCTCCTTGCGAAAACCTTTTCTCGCGTCATAGGAGGAGAGTTCAAGAGAATTCAGTTTACGCCAGATATGTTGCCTGCAGACGTAACAGGATTTAATCTTTATACGCCTAATGGGAAGTCCCGCTTTTTGGAAGGACCATTATTTGCCAATGTGGTTTTGTCTGATGAGTTAAACCGAACAACGCCCAGAACTCAGGCTGCTTTAATTGAAGCTATGCAAGAAAGACAAGTAACCGTTGAAGGAGAAACGCATGTTTTGCCCAGACCTTTTATGATTATTGCAAGTCAGTTGCCCTATGGGTCTGAGGGAACTTATCCATTGACCGAGGTGCAAGCTGACCGGTTCATGTTTAGGGTTTGGAGCGATTACCTAAGTAAAGAGGATGAGGAGCAGGTTATTTCTAAGTTAGATTATATTGAAGAGTCCGACGTTAAAGCCGTTGCTTCACTTGAGGAGATTGCGGGTCTTCAGTTAGCGGTGAAGAAAGTCCACGTATCTGATGAAGTTAGAGATTACATCGTTTCGTTGGTAAGGTTTGCTCGTGAGGATCCAGATATTCTCACTGGTCCCAGTACCCGAGCAAGTGTTTCGTTTTACAAAGGGGCAAGAGCGTTTGCCTTCTTGCAGGGAAGAGATTACGTGTTACCAGATGACGTGAAAAAGTTAACCGTTCCAGTTATGATTCATAGAATACACGTTAAACCCGAAGCCGAAATGGAAAACGTAAAGTCTATTGACATAGTAAATAGAGTCCTCAAAAACGTCGCAGTTCCAAAAATATAATTAAACCAATGCTAAACAGCTGAAGAACCAATGGTTGCAGTTACGATAAAAACAGTTGCTAAAGTATACTTTGTATCAATGCTTTTGCTAGCTATTTTGGTCTCTCCGCTTCCGCAGTTGGGTTTGGCTCTCGCTTTGTTAGCGATTCAGCTTGGTTTAGCCTACAGGCAACCTAAAAGCAGCATAAGCTTGGTTTTGGTTTTTAGCTCTCTAATTCTTGCTCCTTTAGTCATTTACTACTATCTTTGGTGGGGTCTTTGCTGTGTTGTTGATAGTTCCCGGATTATTGCTTTTAGACGAAAGCCTTAAGGAAACTGCTTCGGCTCAGAGTTTCGTTTTCAAGAAAGTTGGCAGAACGGCTTCTGATATCTTAAAGGTATTGAGCACCGGGTTGATCGCTGTGTTTGTTGCTTCAGCCCTACTTTGGAATCTGACTCTTATGTTGACCGCTGCTCTTTTAGGCGCTTATTTTGCAGTTGGTTTAGTAAGTGCTTTTCGCAAAATTCCTAGAGCACCTTTTGAGGAATCAAAAACATGGAACAGGATGGTAGTAGGAGAAACTGCAAATAATTTGTATCCACTGAAGACAAAATGTAATATGCCCGTTTTTGTTTCTCTCTCATCTCTGGCTCCCTGGGTAAACATTGAGCATTCAGAGTTTGTGTTGCCAACCAGTAGCGAAGTGGATGTGAATTTAAATTTCACACCACCTTTAGCTGGACCAAACAAAGTTTTGCTCCATGCATTGGCGGTTGATTCTCGCGGACTAGTTTTGACTGGTCAAGATTTGGAACCTGTTGATTTGCACATTATTCCGAGGGCAAAGTATGCTCGTTGGCTTGCCATTAAGTATCTTGAGCGCACTGCATCCGGTTCAAACATGATTGGTTCCGTTGTTTCTGAGCGCTCCGACAAGTCAGCTAAGACGGGGGTAGAGTACCATGGAAGCCGTGAGTATCAGCCAGGAGACAGGTGGAAAGATGTTGATTGGAAGCATACGTTTCTTTTTGGAAAACTTGTTGTCAAAGAGTTTACGGGTGCTCAGGGACAGAATGCTATTTTGGTTGCTGATTTGACCGCTAAAGATGCTGAGGAAGCAGATAAGTTGGCATTTGATTTGGTTATGTCAGCTTACACTTTTGCTTTAGAGTCTTTGCCCACTGCTTTAGCCATTTATAACTGTGACGAGGTACTCGCAATGTCCATGCCGATAAATCCTAGAGAATCTTTGAAGAAAACACTACAATTAACAGAGAAAATAGTTGTTGTTGAGCCTTCAGAGAAGGTTTTAGAGCCCACTAAAATGCGTAAGATGCGACGGTCAATTAGTCAACTTGAACAATTAAATATGGACTCTGCCCAGAAGCTCCTTGAAGTTTTAAAGATAGAATATGAAGCGAATCAAAAAACGGCAATTAATCATCCAGTTGGCAGAGCATTATTAAGAATTGTTGAGGGCATATCGCCCCCAGCAACTATAACAGTTGTTTCTTCTTCATACAATAATGAAGATATTTTGAATATTATTTTACAAAAAGTAGAAGACAAAGGATATGCCATCATAAAGACAGAAAGGTAAAACAGCAATTTCTATTTCTGATCATCAAGCTCCATCATAGGAAAGTTATTCATAATTCATAACGCTAATAAATCGTTCAATTTCTATTTATCATTGCTAAACCGTTAAGAAGAAGACCAATACGTAAAATATACAATCCAAAACTTCGGCGAAAAAATGTTAGAAAAAATCAAAGAAAAAAAACTTCGTATAGCGATAATTGTTATTGTAGGTAGTTTGATTTTTTATGCTGTAGGAAATTTAACCAATTTTTTTGGAAATCCTATGTTCTCTATGTTCTGGATAATAAGCAACGAAACGGCTCATAACATTGCCACTTATGTAGCCGTAGTAGGCGCGGCCGTTGTGGTCATTATTGGCTTAACCGCAACTCTTATCAAAAAACGAAAGATCACAAAACCTCAGACAACCTACGTGCCCGTTACTTCCAACATTAAACCAACTAACCGAACGCCAGTTAGAGCCACGTTGGCAACTAACACACCGAAAATAAACGATAAAAGTAAAGAATACAAAATAGAGCAAGAAAATGAGCCGCCAAAACAACCAATAATCAAAATCACTGAGCAATCAAAAGCACAAAAAACGGCATACCCAGCTATTGATCAAAACAAAACAAACAGCCAAAGAATCGAGACAAGCAAACCAACGAACGGAAAACTAACTTGCTCGAACTGTAAAAAAGAATTCAGTACACCGCTCTTTATGCTAGAGTATATTCAGTCAAAACCAAAACTCGTCAGGCATTGTCCTTACTGCGACCAACCTTTAGACTAACAGCCAAGAAACCCAAGAGAATTGCTATTAGTAATTATTCAACTTCTTTTTCCGTCTTATTTCTCGCAGCACAAAAGAATAATTGTATTTTCCGCAACGGCTTTTCTTTTTTTTGCCGCATTCTAATGTGTACCAACATCGCTTAAACTATCTTCATTTCTTATTGAAGTTAGTGTATCTTTGCCGCTGCAGAATTGCCTTACTTTTTAAGCTTGTTATCGCACAGAAGAACTGTCTTTTCTGAAAACTATTTCCTCTCGGTTTCGAGTAATATTATGGTCAACGTCTGAGCTAGAAGGAAGCTCATGGTGTCTGGTACACTCTGTTTCGGGCAAACTAACGTCAAAAATGGGCTTTTCAACTTTAGAGGTAACTGCAAAGTTCAATTGCGGATACACCTTCGTTCACCCCATCAGGAACCCAGATTCCTGACATCGCCAATCACATTATCGGAGACCAAAGAGGACCACTGCGCCCGAACTAAAAAGAGTAGTCGTGCATGCTGCTTGAAAGAGATGTGTCTGGTGCACATGCAAGCCGTGTACGTTTACGGTTAGCGGAATCTTTACGGTGCGCCGGGACTTCTTTCCGCGCAGTGCAATTCGCGCGGTTTTGCTTGAGTTGGGATACGCCAAGCATCAAGAAAGCAAGCAAAAGCGTAGGAAACCTTGGATACGATATGAACGAGCGCATTCTCTTTCGCTGGTACATACTGATTGGCACCATTGTGAAAACGGCAAGTATCTTTGCGCCGTTTTGGATGATGCTTCAAGGAAAATCCTTGCAGCGGAAGAATTCGACAATGAAACAACGGAGAACTCTATTGCCGTTCTTAAGAGCGCTTACGATGAATGCAAGCCATTTTACCCTATTCTTTCAATCGTTACGGATCATGGATCGCAGTTTTATGCCAATAAACGGGACGCGAAAGGCTATGCTGAGCATGGGTTTGAAGGGTTCCTTGAAGAAGTTGGCATTAAGCATATTCTTTGCGGGGTGAATCATCCGCAGACGAATGGTAAGCTGGAAAAGTGGCATGATTGTTACATTAATCATAGAGGTAGGTTTGATAGCCTTTGAGAAGTTTGTTTTGTGGTATAATAGTCGGCCTCATGGAGCTCTTAATTTGAGAAGAGTGGAGGGGACGCCAAATGATGCGTTTTTGTCAGGAAAATGAGGCCTGAAGTTTGGTTAGGCTTAGCCACCCAAGTTGTTTGGATGGTGAAATCCGTGAATAGTAATATAAGGCAAAAGGAAGAGGAAATATTTCGGGAGAAAAGATAATCGCACAAAGAACCAAACAAACGTAGCAAAGCTATAGATTCACAAACGATACGGCCAATGACCAAAACGACGGAGCCTATTAGGTTTAATCGGAACAGGATTTTTGGTTTGGGGAATCGGTATTTCAATTCGCATATGGGCAAATCCAATATTCGCTTATTTCTTGGATTGCTAACAACAAATTGGCAGACCTTTTGTCCTTGGTAGGTTCAGGCATTGGAGCTTTATTGCTTACATTTGCTACGATAATTTACTTTCAAAACACAAACAGAAGAATAGGAAAGATTTTCACAGATGGCCCAAAAACATGAACTTGGTATTTCCGAATTTTACGAAGATTACTGGCAAAAAAACTATTACGACAAACAGAAATTGAAAATAATGAAATTATCCATTCGTGATTGCAAACGGAAGGCACACAAACTTGTGTTTCCGAAGTAATGGAAAAAATCGTAAAATAGATTTAGTGAATTTTTATTTGTTTGAAAAAGTTTTCCTCTTTTTCCAAGATATTTTTCCTGACCTAAAAACCTCTGCAATATTCTAAACAATCTTTTGAAGTTAGGAAATCCGTTC
>CAWHSP010000057.1:0-95509 GCA_963831865.1 Candidatus Bathyarchaeota archaeon
GCAAAAACACATGTTTTTCTTCCAATAGTCAACTCACTCCAAAACAGAAACTTAGACGTCAAGCTGCACCAAATCCTCAATTAAAAAAAACCCTTCCTAATGGCACTTGTTTGCGACCTCTCTAAAATGACTCACCGCTCCTCTCTGCTTTCTTGGCAACGCCGTTTTTTCTTCTATCAATGCTACCATTACTTAAACTGTTTTTCTTAAAGAAGCTTATTGAACTCTTCAACTGAAAGATCTACTTCTGTGATGATTGTTCTCAACATTCCTTTTCCTATGGGTTTATGAGCCGGAATAACCACCATTATTTCGTTTTTTCTGTAACCAAACAAAGAAGTATATTTCTCTTTTTCAGCAAGACGCATGACTATGTGACTGCCTTTCTGATTGTTAACAGCATAGCCAATTGCACCAATGCTTTGACTACCTGTCATAATCTACGGGCGATAATTTAGACACTGACTTGCACCGTTTCGATGGGTACGGGGTCGCCATGTTCTTTTAACGCTTCAAGATAAGCTTGGATGGCTTCTTTGACGTTTTTCATCAATTCTTCCCTTGTTTTACCTTCGGTGGCACAACCGGGTAAATCAGGAACCTTTGCAACAAGGATGCCATCTTCGTCCTTTTCGATGATTACTCTATACTCGACCATGCATTTTTATATGGAGTCGGAAATTCTTAAGCCTTCGCTTTCTAAAAGTGCGTCCTGAAGTCGCAAACACCTAAATGGCGGTAACACTTGATGTAGACAACGTACTGTTTACTCATACAGGAATGGCTTCCTTGAATACGTTGCCTTTTATAATTGGCCTATGTTTCTCCCCTATCTTGTCTAACTGCTAAATAGTTCGAGTTATGACTTGTAATATTTAGTTTCTCTGTCTACTTTTTTTGGGTTAGTAGTTGCATTGTTAGATGGGTATTGTTATTTTTCCATCTTTGTCATTCTTGCAAAAAAACCTCCGTGTTACACCAACTTCATTGACGCTGACAGTTACTTGTAGCGTTCGATTAGTATTTAGTTTGTATCGCCAGCGCAAATATTCGAAAACTTGCACCCCTTTGCCCCGCCGGAGCCGTGTCATGAAGGTGACGCGTTCAGTTAAAGGCAACTACAATATTCCTCCCAGTTAGTCTTTGGCAGACGGGCCCTGACATTTGCAGACGTATACAGACGCAACTAAAGAGATCTCCAGAGCCTGTTCAACAAAACCAACCCAAACCAGACTCGACGCTGCACACAAAAAAACACCCTTCATCATCTATCAGACAAAAGAATAATTAAGTAATTAGAAAGTAGTTGCGCCGTCATCGTTCTCCACTTATGTGGGGTTGGCGAGTACCTAAAGTTGACTGCGCAGCATGTGTCATGCAATAGAAAATAATAATTAAATCGCGACAAGCCATTTTTTCAAACTCGCCAATAACCTGCTCGATCATTGAAAAAAAACCATGTGTCCATAATCAGCATACGTTGTTTATGTTTCAAGAAATCTCTAACAAAGTACAACCAATGGTGCAATTGGTTCTTTCAATTTCACAGACAAAAACACAATTAATGATAAATTGTTTTTAGACATTAAACTTTGGAGGCTGTAATTACATGAGAAAAATAATCGTCTTATCAATGATTACATTAGATGGAGTAATGCAAGCACCTGGTGGACCTGAGGAAGATACATCAGGCGGTTTCAAATATGGCGGTTGGGTTGCACCTTATTTTGACGAAGTTTATGGTAAGGTCATGGAAAAACAGATGAAACCTGCAGATCTTCTTTTGGGCAGAAAAACATTTGAGATTTTTGCCGGCTACTGGCCAGAGCATGAAAATGGATGGCCAGGTATCAATGATGTCACAAAATACGTCATGTCCAAGACCATGAAAAAGTCAGATTGGAAAAACTCAGTTTTCCTCAAAAGCTTGGCAGATATCAAAAAGCTCAAAAATTCAAAAGGTTCTGACATTCAAGTTCACGGCAGTGGTAAGCTTATTCAGCTGCTACTTAAGAATGATTTAGTGGACGAACTCTGGCTCAAAATTCACCCGTTGACTCTTGGTAAAGGAAAAAAGTTGTTTGACAATGGCACGATTCCGGCAGCATTTACATTAATAGAGAGTTCTGTTACACCAAGTGGAGTGATTATTGCCAATTACAAGCGAGCTGGAAAAGTCAAGACAGGTACTGTTGGAGCTTAAGGCGGCTAACCTGTTAATAATTCCCCAGATAAGCTGTGAATATCTAAGATGAGTTTGTGCAGACGCTATAGCTGGGCACAAAAAATTTGAAGAATTTTTTTTTCGCAATCTTGTATGTTAATTATGGACACATGAAAAAAAATTGAGGAAAGTTTCTTTGCGGTTTATTTGTTTATGGCGATGTTTCCGGATGCGATCGGTGTTTGTTCCATGAAGCAGTGTAATTGGCCATTTGGCTCGTAGAGTGTGATGCCGATTGTGTCTTTGGCTTTTGTGTTTGAGTCAAACGCGGTGATTGTGAATGTCCAGCCTTCTTGCCATGGGTCATTGTCCATTTTTACGGTGGCAGATCCAGTGAAAGTGGCTTGTAAACCTCTTTTGACTGATGCAACACTAAAACATGTTATGTCGTTGCTTTTAATTATCATAAGGATTTGTTTTCCTTGCAGGCAAATCAGGTTGAATGAGCCTTCGGGGCCATTTTTCCGCTCGAAGATGCTGAAATCAAAGTAATGCTTGTGAGTTACTCCTGATTCGTCATGGAGAAATACTCCTGCTCCAACAGCAAAAGATTTTTCGCAGCTCTTGTTTGTCGGTTTTGCGTTTACTATGGAGAGCGTCGCAGTGAGACTTAACATTATTACAATTGAGATGACTATAGCTTTGCTTTTCATTAAATTACCACGGTTTTCTTATGGATATTGGCATAATATTGATTTGTTGGCGGCAAGAAAAATAACAAATAATTAGAAATTAGTTGTGCCGTCATCATTCTCCACTCTTATGTGGGGTTGGCGAGCACCTAAACCTGACTACGCTTGCCTCATTTAAACGGCAACTAAACATTCCCTCCGTTCTGCCTTCAGCAGACGGAACGTGAGGTATGCAGACGCATCCAAAAAGCCCTCCAAAGCCTGTGCAACGAAAGCAACCCAAAACAAATCCCACTGCAAAGTGCAAAGAATACCTGTTCTTCTCCTATGAAAGCGCAGATATACGTAACTCAATTTTGGAGCAAAACAGAAAAATTAAGTAAGCTCCAACATGTTTTTTAATTCGGTTATGTATGAACAAAGTGGAGGGTGGGTTTCTTGACAAAAGTGGTTCAGGTTAAAGTTCCAGAATTCTTGTCTGAAAGAGACGTTAAAGTGGCTGCCGCAATTGAAGCTTTTTCTAAGGGTTCAATTAGCGTTGGAAAAGCCGCAGAAATAGCCGAAATATCTATCCAAGAATTTCTTGTTGAACTTAAGAAAAGAGGTATCTCAGCTTACCCCTACACTGATAAGGAAGCTCTTAAGGAGCTTATGATTTGAGCAAAGCTGTTCTGAATTCATCTGTTATTATAGCTTTAAGCAACTTGGGGTATCTCAACAAACTGCAATTAATCTTCAAAAGAAGTCTTGTAGCTAAAGCGGTCTATGAAGAAATATGCATAGCAGGGCAAGGGTTAATGGGTGAACATGAACTCCAGGAGGCGGTGAAGGCTAATCTGATTGAAGTCAAGGAAGTCAAAAACCGCTTACTTGTTAACGCTTTATTGGATCCGCTTGACTTAGGTGAAGCCGAAACAATAACTTTAGCATCAGAAGAGAAAGCGGACCAAATTGTGCTAGACGATAAAGCTGCTCGAAGAAGAGCTAAAGCCATGAACTTAAACGTCGTAGGGACGTTGCGTATCCTTAGAATGATGTATGATGCCAAAGTCATCGATAAACCCGAAATCATAAAAGCTCTTAAAAGACTACGTGAGATAGGCTTTAGAATAAGCGAGGCTGTCGTTAACAAAGTGTCAAAAGAACTTTAGCAACAGGTAAAACAGAATCCCCAACCATTTGCAATGGTGAGCGTAGTTTCTTATTAACGGGAGTGCAGAAAAAGTAAAGCGCTGTTGATATTTTGGTTGAGTTTGAAGAATGTTCTAAGTTGAGTTTTTTAGATTTTATTGGGTTGGAGATTATCTTGGCTTCATTTTAGGGTATAGAGTGGATTGCTTGAAAAGCAGACTCTTAACCTGGAATAACAAATGCATAAAATAGTTTCTACTCCCAGACATATGCCATCTTTTTCTGAAGACCAACCTTCTTAGCATGGAGAAGCCGCAAAACCCGTAACGATTGCCTCTTCTCTACTCCTATTTTTTCAAAAAAAAATAAAGCATTGAAGAAAGTTGTGCTGACATCATTCCCAATTAATTGAGGTGTCGAGCACCTAAACCTGATTAAGCCTATTTCATTTAATGTCAACTAAAACATTTCTGTTTTCTGGCCTTTGGCAGACAGAACGTGACGTTTGCAGACGCAACCAAAAAGCCCTGCAAAGCCCTTGATGCAAAAGCAACCCAAATCTTAGTGCGCAAGCGCTCTTAGAAGTGAAATGAAAAGCCTTTTCGGTTTGATTATCTCTTCTTTTATTTAGAGACGCTGGAAGGAACATCGATTTGTTTTTGAGGATTTTTTGAAAACTCGTAACCCAAAATGTTTTGCGCTCCTTTGGCGGTTAGATGGATGAGCCCCGAGCTCGGATAGCAAAATGCTAACAATGCCTAAAAGGAGCATCTTCTGGCGACTCTAAAAATGGAGGTGAACGAAAATTAGTAAATCTAAGAAAGCTTGCGGTGTAGATGTACATCGCGATTTGCTAGTAGCAACCGTTCTTACCGAAGATAAATCAAAAGAAACTAAACGCTTTGTGAACGATGAAGAGGGCATAGACACCTTTAAGGGATGGCTCAAAGCGTCTGAATGCAACCAGGCAGTTATGGAGTCAACCAGCGTTTACTGGGTTCCTCTATATTTGGCCCTGGAAGAGTCGAAATTTGAGGTTTCTTTGGCTAACGCGCATCAGGTAAAAGCTATTCCGGGTCGTAAAACAGATCAATCCAGTTCCGAGTGGCTTGCACATTTGCTTTTGGGTGGACAAATAAAGCCCAGTTATGTTCCTGAGAGGCGCGTTCGGGAACTGCGTGAGTTGACTAGGATGAGGGCTAAATTTGTGCAAACAAGGACGGCGTTTAAGAACCGTTGTCATAAAGTTCTAAACAGGGTGAACATCAGGCTTGGTTCAAGGCTTAAGGATGTTTTCGGTAAAGCTGGAAAGGAAATCCTTGAAGGCTTAATGGTAGGTAAGACAGTTGAGGATATTTTGGAGCAGACTCAGAATACTTGGCTTAAGAACAGAAGCGATGAGATCAAAGCTGTGGCTAGAGGTGCTCTGAGTGAAGAGGACATTTTTGTGCTCAAAGAGTTGACGGATACGGTTAATCATTTGAACGAAAGAATTCATGACATTGAAGCTAGGATGGGGTCGTTTGTTAGTGTGCAGGATGAAGTCGTTGCTAATGAGCGGGATGTTGAGATTGTTGCTTCGGTGCCTGGTGTTGGGTCTAAGTCTGCTATAGCTATTGTGGCTGAGATTGGTGATGTTGGGCATTTTGCTACTGCTGATGATTTGGCGTCTTGGGCTGGTTTGGTGCCTTCGGTTTATCAGTCTGCAGGTAAGTTTGTTACTGGTCATATTACGAAGGCTGGTTCTAGGTGGCTTAGGCGTGCTATGGTTTTGGTGGCTCGTTCGGCTGTTATTGTGCGTGGTTCACGTTTGCGGTCGTTTTTCTTGCGTGTTAAGGCGAGGAGGGGAAAGAATACTGCTTATGTGGCTGTGGCTAGGAAGATGCTTACAATTATTTGGCATTTGTTGGTGAAGGGTGAGAATTACGTTGAGGATTCTTTTGAGAAGACTGTTGGGTTGAAGAAGGTTGCTTATGGTGGTTATGTTAGTTTGGAGGAGATGGCTATGGTTTTGCGTGGTGTTGGGTATGTGGTGTTAAAAGGTCCCGACGATGGCTAAACCGAAAAGGCTTTTCATAGCAAAACAAACCCTTCACTGAAATGCAAAAAATCCAGTCTTCATCTAACAGACAAGAACCACTCCAAACAGAATCTTGAAGTTCAAGCTGACCCAAGTCCTAAATGAACTTAAGTACCTATAGACGAATACGTTTACATCCAAAAACTTCATTTGCTTGCCTCGTAAAACTTGTTCTCAAATTGCTTCCAGCTTCCTATAGCTTCCACACCTAAGTCTGTCTTGTCAAAAAATGGGCTAAATCAACACGTCGCATCGGAATTCGAAGAAAAGTATAAATGGACTTTTAGCCTTATGGCAATTTGGTAATATGTCATGTCTTTGAGAGTTCAAATCGACACTAAATTGGAACGTAAATTCAGAGAAGCTGCCATGAAAAGATATGGATACACAAAAGGAGCCCTTAGCAAAGCCGCGGAGGATGCAATCTTAAATTGGTTATCGACAGCTGAGAAGGAAAATCCAAATTTCGAAGGAGACCCTGTAAAAGCTATCGAAGGTCTCCTCAAAGATGTAGATACGGACTCAGTAACTCTTCAACATGAAAGCTCCAAGCTCTGGGCTAAAAAAGTGCTTAACCATGTACCTTGTTGACACTAATATTTTTCTATAGGTCCTTTTGCTCCAAGATAGAAAAGAAGAATGCGAAAACTTTCTAAACTCGATCAGAAGTGGCAAAAAAACCGGCGTAGTAACGGACTTTACAATTCATTCCATAATCGTGATTATGAACAACTTTAATAGGCTAAAAGAACTCAAAATCTTCCTCTCAAGCCTTACCGCTTACAAAGGACTCCACATTTACCATACAACCATAACAGATGAAATAAACGCAGTGGAAACAGCATTACTGCAGAAACTAGACATGGACGACGCCATCCAATACTCAACAGCTCTGTCCATGCAAGCAGAAGCAATAATATCTTTTGATAAACACTTCAATAACCTAAAAATACCCCGACAAGAGCCTCAACAGACAAAATAGTCAAAACACTTTAATTACCACTTTAATTACCCAGTCAGCCTAAAAAGTGAGAGAATTTCTATTTTTGACCTTCTCAATAATTGCAGCTGTCATTCAATAATAGAGGCAAAATGCTTGATAAATAGAAACTGCGTCTGGAATAATTGACTGAGCGCCCTCTACATTGCCATATTAATCAAGTCGATGTATTATAGAAAAAGAATACGAAATGATACGCAGAACTTAGATGGCTCACAATAAACTAGAGTGGATCAAGCCAAACCTCAGCTACATTATATTCAAGATTGGGCTTGCCGTCTTTGAATATGGCGATTGTTAACTTGGGGATTACTATTCTTCCGTCTTTGCTTATTCTGGATAGAAAACTCTGGGGAAGCTGCCATGCTCCAAGGATTTTTACGGTTACTTGTAAGATTTGTGTTGGTTCTAGTTTGTAGTGCCATCTGACGTATTTTGGAACCTGCACTCGATTGCCCCTCTGCAGTCTTGTTTTAAAGGAGACGCGTTCAGTTAAGGCAACTACAACAACCTCCGCAGTTAGCCTTTGGCAGCCGAACCCTGACGTATGCAGACGCACCCAAAGAGATCTGCAGAGCCTGTTCAACAAAACCAACCCAAACCAGACCCGACGCTGCACACACAAAAACACCTGTTCATCATCTATCAAACAACAAACACCTCCAAAATATAAACTTAGATGTCAAGCCTCTCCAAATCCTCAATTAACATAAACCCTTCTTGCGGCATTTATTTGCGATTTCTCTAAAATGACTCACCGCTTTATCATCACAATAGTAGCTGGTGCCCAGATGGTATTTGGCTTCTCTTGAACATCCGTATTTGTCGCAAGGATGTGGCTCATTTGGGGGTATAAAGTTCCTTCCTATTTTTATCGGGCACCACAACCACCGCAGGTAACCGTAGATTTTTTGTCAGTGTAATTTTTTCGACCATCGGAGATTTAGAGCTGAATTATTTAGTGGTTGGCCGAAAAAGTTTATGTATGCAAACGACATCTATTGTATACTGTGGTTGTGTTGACCCTCAAACCTTTAGCCGTCAGAGTTCCAGCTGAATTAGAAAAAGAAATTCTCGAAATCATAAAAACAGAAAAAATAGATAAAGCAACAGTCGTCAGAAATCTTCTCGAAATAGGCATCACTGAATGGAGAAAACAAACGGCTCTGGAGCTTCTGCAGAAAGGAAAAACAACTTTCGCTAAAGCAGCAGATATTGCAAAACTCTCTCTTTGGGAGTTTGCCGATTTGGTGAAGCAACACAACATTGAATGGGTCAGATACACCCCCGAAGATGTAGCGAAAGAGTTCAGCGAAGCATCGGCGGCCAACCAAAATTGAAACCATTAGTTTTCAATTCTACACCTTTGATCTACCTTTCCAAAGCTGGATTAAGCAAAATTATTGAGAATCTAAAAGCAGAAAAGTTGACGTCTCCGCTAGTTAAGCAAGAAGTTGTAGATAAAGGCAAGCTCAAGGGTGTTCCAGATGCAATTGCTCTGGAAAAATTGTTTGATAGAGGCGTTTTCAAGCTGTGTGAACCCAAAGATAAGGCGTTTCTTTCTCAGTTATCTTTGACGCATGGGCTTCATGTTGCGGATGCTCAGGTTTTAGCATTAGCCAAAGAATTTGATGCGCTGGCAGTTATTGATGATGAAGTGGCTAGAAAGACAGCGAAGGTGTACCGAATCAATTATGGAGGCACACCGTACATTTTGGCTAGGGCTGTTTTTGAAGAGAATCATCTCACAAGAGCAGGCTAAGCTAGCAGTAAACGATATGGTTTCTGCTGGTTGGCGATGCAGCCTCGAAAGCTACGCAAAGATTATGGAATTAATAGAAAAAACAGAATTCTAACCAACCCTAAAGGCAAAGTAACCCAAAACAGGCTTTACAAAAATTTTTGCAGCAAAGCTTGTCTTCTTCTATTAAACTACTTAATCAATATAATTGCGAAGGTTTGTAAAATAACAATCGAAACAGTTTATCTGAAAACCTATCTGGACTTATTTCAATGAATACCCTCTATGCCTTTCCACTTTAATCAATATATGTATTCTAGAAAAAATATGTAGAGAAGGATAGTAAAACTTAGGCGAATCGCATTAAATAGAGTGACCTAAGCCATACTTCGGCTACATTATATTCAAGATTGGGTTTGCCGTCTTTGAATATGGTGATTGTTAGTTTGGGTATTACTATTCTTCCGTCTTTGCTTATTTTGGATAGAAACCTCTGGGGAAACTGCCACGCTCCAAGGATTTTTACGGTTACTTGTAAGATTTGTGTTGGTTCTAGTTTGTAGTGCCATCTGATGTATTTTGGGACCTGCATTCGATGGCCCCTCTGCAGTCTTGTTTTGAATGTGACGCGTTCATTTAACGGCAACTACATAGTCCTCCGCAGTCAGCCTTTGTCAACCTAACCCTGACATATGCAGACGCAACCAAAGAGATCTGTAGAGCCTGTTCAACAAAACCAACCCAAACCAGACTCGACGCTGCACACACAAAAAACACCCGTTCATCATCTATCAAATAACAAACCCTCCAAAATATAAACTTAAATGCTAAGCCTCGCCAAATCCTTAATTAAAATAAACCTATGCGAATATCAAGAAAAGCGTAAGCCGTCAAATAAGCGCATAGTCCTTAAAACTAAATAGAAATAACAAAACTACCCGCTATTTTTTCCACCAATCATGAAGACGTAGCCCAAAACACGGCTGTAAACTGACATTTTTGTAACTTTTATTCTGATTAGTCGACTGATATTTTTGTAACTTTTAATCTGATTAGTCGTGACTATGTTGGGAAGCTGCTATCGTAGGTTCTGTTCTTCTTTTTGTTGAAGCTTTTCAAAAAGGAATTCTCAACGTTTATAGTATTACGAGTAAGTTGTGCCTTCATCATTTTCCAAGAAATTGGAGTTGGCGAGCATCTAAACCTGATTAGACATTGTAACCAGCCATTATCCGGGAGGCTACAATTCGTTATTTGGTTATGAGTGCTTCTTCGATTTGTCGACACAAATTGGAATCCGTAACTGTTTTTATCGCTTCTAGTGGTTGGCCTTCTACCGGGTGTTTCGTCGTTTCCTATTGTGTGGTAGAAGCGTTTTCAGTGGGTTTACCAGTTTAAGAGTACGGGGGCAAAAGCGTTTGTGCATTCGGTATGGGTTTTTGGTGCTGCTTTGGCTGTATTGAGAGAGGCTTTTTGGGAGCCGTTTTCTAAGATGAGTTTTAGGCATTCTTCTATGGGCATGCTTGGGTGTTGGTGTTCTTGGCTGCAAAGTGCCCTGTACGCCTGCCACACGTCGACGTCAAGTCGTATTCCTGTTTGCATCTTCATAATTGTTACCAAACAACGTTACTAAAACAGTTACAAATAAACATAAGCGCACCCTATTTCGCCAAAAGGAACCAAAAAAACCCCAAAAAAACTTAAATAAAACAAACGGAATTTAGCTCTCCTAAGTCGTTATCGCTAGTATAGAGCTTGACTTTGTAGTGACGCGCGGTGGCGTAGACAAGAGCGTCGGAAAAGTGAAGATTTTTCTCGAGGCTGTAATCAGCTGCCTCAAGCGCTATTGTTTGGTCGATTGAGACGATTGTCGTTTGACTCAGTGCCGCTACTGCCAGAAGCGCTTCTTCTTCACCTTTTAGTTTCTTTATCTTCTTGTAAACCTCAAAGAGAACCACAATCGATGTAACAATCTCCTTTGGTTCGCATGACTCAATGATTTTGTTGTATTCGAGTGCTTTAGCCCCGTTAGTGAAGCGTTCAATCCAGCCGTAACTATCTATACTAATCAATTCTTTCAGACTCGTCTCTGAGTTCTTGGGTATTTAGTCCCTTGATGAATCCTTTGGTTTCCTTTATTGGGCGTACTGGAATGTATTGTATTATTCCATGTTTGGTCACAGCAACCATTTTGTCGCCAGGCTTTACTCCTGATTGTCGTCGAAGCTTTTCAGGAATTACTACTTGGTATTTTTTTGACACGGTAACAGTTTCCATCGTTCATCATTCAGTACAACGATATAATCATCGATATAAGTTTTTTCATAAACCAAATTAGGGACACGTGCTCAGTAAACAGCAACTAAACAGTCCTCCGCCGGTTAGCCTTTGGCAACCGGACCCTGACATATGCAGACGGATACAGACGCAACTAAAGAGATATCCAGAGCCTGTTCAACAAAAGCAACCCAAACCAGACTCGACGCTGCACACAAAAAAACACCCGATCATCTTCTATCAGACAAAAGAATAATTAAGTAATTAGACAGTAATTGCGCCGTCATCGTTCTCCACTTATTTGGGGTTGGCGAGTACCTAAGGTTAATTGCGCAGATGTGTTGAAGAAATGCCCAAAGTTTTTTATGATGTTTGCCATTTTTTTGCTTTTACCATTTTTGGAGTTTTGATTCGGGAATAAGTAATTTGAAGTTTTCGTCTCGAGTTACAAGCTCTTCCTGGTTTGCTCTTGTGATTGCTGCTATTAGTATGTCGAATTCTCCAACCATGTGACCTTTGTTTTTGAGTTCTTTGTAGATTTTTGCAGCTTCTTGGCAAGCGTTAAATGTTAAGTCCAAGATCTGCAAATTCGAAATTGAATCTGTAACTTTAGCTAAATTCTCTTCGCACATAAGCGAAAGGTAGGCTCCTTTTAGCAACTCATACACTGTTATTATGGTGGTGGATATGGTTTCGCCTTTTTCTTCAATTGAAGTTATCTTTTGAATGGCGCCGGGTGTTCCTTTGAGTAGGGCTACTATTATGTCGGTATCTAGGATGGTCATTTAGATTTTTGTCTCGCGCGAGGTTGTTTTTTCTCGGGTGTTTTGGATTTGGGTGTAGATTTCATCTATGTCGTTGCCGTTCCAGGTTCCGGCGTATTGGAGTATTGATTTTTTTTGTTTGGTGTTTGAGATTCTTAGAACTACGTCTGAGAATGATTCGTTGGGTCTTTTGAGGTCTTTTAGGGTTTGGTAGGCTTTTTTGGAGAGGGAAACAACTTTAGTCATAATTAACCATATGCACAGGCGCATATATATGCACATAAGGTGTTAGACAAACCAAATTGAAAGAGCACCACATGTCAAATGTCAATTGACTATGAAGGCTCCAGTTTACAGGCCTCCACCTTGTACTGGCTGATTTATTGAGTTTTAGTGTAAGTCAATTATGTTTGAATGTATGTTCAAACACGTTCTTAAGTTGTGTTTCGATATGGTGAAAACTATAACTATTAGAGATGAAGTCTACGGGAAACTGCTAACCATCAAGGGAAAAGATGAAAGCTTTAGCCAACTATTTGACAGACTAGTCGAGTGCACATCACCTGTGGAAACGTTAAAGAATCTCAGAGGCAAAGTTGAATTCACCCGACAAAGAAACAATGCTCTCAGAACTATACTCAAAAAGAGCTGAAAAAAGAAATTGATCAGCATTGATTCCGATGTCCTAATTGAAATTTTAGACCGAAAATCCCTGAAAGGTGACCAAGCCCTCAGGCAGATTACTGAAAGCAAAGAAGAAGTAGCAACAACAGTTATTAGTTTACACGAAGTCTTATACTAAGTTACATAAATACGGTAAACCTATCAAAGAGTTGCTTTTGCTCCCAATTCTAAGTTACACAAAAAAAGACGCAGTGCTCGCAAGCAAAATTGAACTTGAAGTCGAAAAGAAAGGAAAAATAGCTTGCAGAACAGACGCAATAATTGCAGCCATAACAATTAACAATGGCGCAAAACTGTACACTTTTAACATAAAACATTTTGAAGCCTTTCAGGACCTCGGACTAAGAACTCTACCCTTGACCTAAATAAATCGGTAAATTAACTCAAAAAGAAAAAGGAAAAAAGGTATTTTTGGGGTAGGCTACTTGTGTCGTTTTCGAAGTACCATGACAGCAACTGCGATTATCACTATCAGGACTACGATTGCGATTGCGTAGTAAACCAAGTTAGGAACGCTGGGAAGGCCTGAACTGCTTGAGCTTTGACCGACCGCGTACACATTATGGTCATCTGAACCAAAGTAGAGAACGCCGTTGGCTACAGTTGGGGCTGAATAGATATTGCCGTTTGTTTGGTAGCTCCAAATTAAAGCGCCTGTTTGTGCATTTAAAGCATAAGTTTTGTTATCTAATGCACCTGAATATTGAACATTACCTACAACTGCGTTTCTGTAGACTCCGGAAATTGTATATGATCCTGAAAATTCGTTGTTTGAAAATGATGTGTAGCTGCCTGTGGTGTAATTCCATTTGGTTGCGCCGTTTTTGCATCTAAAGCGAGTACATTACCGTTGTATGAGTCTCCAGTGTAGACTACGCCGTTCACGTATACTGGTGAGGCTTGAATGCAGTCAGCGTATCCGGTTGGAACTTTCCATTCTAAAGCGCCTGTGTCAGCGTTTATTGCATAAGTGTTGTTGTCATGGCTGCCCACATAAATTGTGCCGTCACCAAAAGCAGGAGAGGATTCTATTGCGTTTGTTGTGAAGCTCCATTTTTCAGACCCTGTTTGGGCATCAAGAGCGTATAGTTTGCGATCATATGAGCCAAAGTAAACAACTCCGTTGACTAAGCATGGGGAAGAAATTACAGGTTGCCTGTTGTAAAATTCCAAATCATTGAACCAGACGTTGCGTTTAATGCATACAAGTTATGATCGCTGGAACCAACATAGACTATGTCATTGGAAATGATGCTGAACTTTGGACTTGATTTCCTGTGGTATAATTCCAAAGAAGGGTACCGTTTTGAGCGTCCAATGCGTAGAAGTTGTGATCGTCGGAGCCAACATAAATGACATTGTTGTAGTAAGCTGGTGTTGGATAGACATGGTCGTTTGTAGTGAAATCCCAAATTTTGCTGCCAGTTTTAGCATCGACGGCGTAAACATGGTGATCTAAAGAACCAAAATAGACTATGCCGTTTGCAACGATTGGTGAAGACCAGACTTTACCGTTTGTGGGAAAGACCCAAAGAGTGTGATTGGAGGTTGGTCCAGTATTGGTTGAGTAGCCAGTATGCGCTAGGTCATTATGAAACATCGTCCAAGATTCCGTCGCCTGAGCATTAACCGCAAAGGAAAACCCTGAAACGAAAGAAAAACACAGAACCGCTAGAATTACTATACCGCAATAATTTTTCATTTTAATCTAACCTAACAAGTTACAGTGTAACTCGGTTTTATGTTTTGCCCTGAAATATTAGGGCAGACCTCAACACTGAAATTGCTTCGTCTCTATCCAAAAATCACACCTTACAATAAAGAGTTGAGCGGATTTAGCCTTGCGCTAATTAGATAAGGAGAAAAGCTCGAGGAGAGAGAGCCTTATCTTGTATTAGCAGCCAAGCCCGCCTAAACAGCTACTGGCTTTTAGCTTTTTCTTTCGCATTAGTGGATTAAGACTCAAGAGAATATAAAACAATGTTGTAGCAAATTGAAACAACAATCGCTAAGTTATGCAATGGTTTTGGCGTTACTAAACTGGTATTTTGTTGTATATCTGAAACAGTAACATGACTATTTATGTTTCAATGTTCATTTATTGTGAAAAGGGAGTTGTTCCTTGGTGGATTTTTGTTCAGAGTACGGTTCCCTTCTTGTACCTAAAAAGGCCAAGTCAGGAAAACAGACTACACACGTGCTTGTATGTACCAAATGTGGGCACAAATTAAAAGAATCAAGTGAAAACATAAAAATCAACGGCAAAACTATACGCCACAGTCCAAAGCAACTAGTTTCAGTGTTAGGTAAAGAAATTCAGTTAAGTACTCTGCCAACTATACAGATTACGTGCTCAAGATGTGGAAACAACAATGCTTATGCTTGGCAAGTTCAAACAAGAGGCGCAGATGAATCATCCACCCAATTCCTAAGATGCACAAACTGTGGGTACACATTTAGAGAGTGCACATAAAACTTGGGCATCATATTTTGTATATGAGAGTATTTTTAGGATTTTTAATGCCCGTATCAGAGAGCTCTCGCTTATTCATTTTCAATGGAATGGGCTTTTTCTTTTAGAATTTGGAGAGCCCTACCTATCTCTTGTTCAGATGCAAAAAGTATACCTCGTAGCGAAGAACGCCAAGATTTTGAAGCTTTGATGGATGCATGCCGCGGTTATGCTTCAGCAGCAGGCAACGCTACTTAACCTATCCTCTTTGAATCCATGGGATATCTATTCTGCTTTATCAACAGATGAGCCTTTTGAGGCTGCAAAAGGAATTAAATGAACTCAAACAGCAGCCAAACCTAAAGCCATGACTGCCTGAGAGGCTGGATCTTTGACGTCTACCCTGCCGATCGCATTTGGAACTTATTCATCAAGATGTTCTGGCTATAATAATGGAGTTTAAAACAATTGGAAGTACATCATCTTCATTTCTTCTTCACTACTCTTTTTCTTTTGGTCAATCGAGGTTTCTTGGAAACCGCATTCATTATAAAACTTTACTCGAGATTCACCTTTTGTAACTAAAACTATGAAACGGCACCCTATTTCCGCAGACAGTCTTTGTGCTAAGCCAATGCACCATAGGGTCATGCATTTTCCAACAGCGCGTCGTCTAAGTCCGTTCTGTACCGCCAGTCTTCCCAGCAAAATCGCTGGATAGCGAATTTTGTCGCCAAAAATGTCCAAACGCAGTGTGGTCATTTTTACGCCGATAGAGCCCATGGCGACTGTTATATATCCAGCAATTTTATCGCTATTGTAAAACAGATAGGTGATACCCATGCTTTCTTTTTGGTAATCTAAAGCCTCTTTATGGATAAACTCGTCCAAACCTAAATTATCATTCTCACTGCAATCAAACTCTGCAAGATCTGTTTGTGCATCAAGTTTTTTGACTGAAAAATCATTAGGTGCAAACTTCGTTGAGTGCATTCTTGGGCTCTTGTTGCTTACTTAAGTTTCTTATTCCCGTCTTTTGGTTTGGCTAAAAACGACAGATGCTTCCTGCATGATTCGTTTCTGAGTAGGAGTAGGGGGTTTCCTAATCTTTTTTTCAAAGACGCGGGCAGTTTGCCCTTCAAGATCTGGAATAGGATAAGGCTTCACATTTAGCACCTTTTCGCTTCTATATCTTGCCGTTTGTTTAAAGGCTTTACTGTGCCTTTTTTGGCTTCTGGGCTCCATTTTCGCTTATTCCCAATGTCTTGTGTATTAAGATATTCATTTATAAGCTTAAGTACTCAGGAATATAGATTCACCCATCGCCAGTAGATAAAACTATTCCCAAGTTGCCTTCGACATGCTGTACTCTATTGTAACGCAGTTTTAAGAAAATATGTGACTGTATCGACACAACCACAGTCTAGTTTCCACTTCCTTTTTGCAAGCGTTCTGTATTAGTGTTTTCCACTTATTTTGTCCATCTATCTAAATGCCACAGACTTCCGCTGGAGTTTTGTTGTCTAATACTTAATGTGGTCGGATATAATTGTGGTAATTGATAATCTTGAAGGAACTGGAAGTACCCTTTGCTTTAGTCCTCCCGTGGTTTTTTCTCGGTCTCGAATTTCTCCGTTCATGCGCTCTGTTCTTGTTATTGTTGTGTACTTTTCCATCAAACGTTATTTTGCGATATGCTTACAGGCGCGTCACAATTCACACTGAAGCAATTTTTTTAGTTTCATCTACCTCTCCACTGCTTAAATGAGTAGTTTGTTCGCTTTCTTTTTAAGCCGTCTGAACCATAAGCGGGAGCTCCTACGTGATTGGTTATGTTGAAGACAACGAATTCTGTGGAGGCTCAGTGAGTTGGGTAAGACTGTTCCTTCGTATCGGATGGCTTTGGAGTTTGAGATTCATAGGTGGAAAAGATTTAGAAATGCTCTGCCAAACGAGGAAGCACGAGTTGCCTTTGATGAGCTGATGGATATGTGTAGGGATAATGGGATGGCAAGCGGGGCAGCGTGTAACCCAATAATCTTCGAGCCTATGGTGATGTCTATTCTGTTGGCTCAACAGAAGAAATTGCGGGAACTCGAGTACAAGCTAAACGATGTAATTTGGCAAAAAATATGTACCCAACCTCAAACGGAGACTTCACAGAATCCGTTCGGTTAAATAGGTTCATGCTTTTTTTGACTTTTTTTTGTTGGTGTATTAGTGCTAGTATCGTTAATGCAATCTCAAGACATAAAAGCAGTTAGCATACTACAGGAGTGGTGTACTAGGTTGACTGCTTTTGAGTAAGCAAGACTTTAAGCTTTTGGAGGATGTTAAGCCAGGGGACCTCATTTCAGTTGATTGGTGCAACCATCACAGGCCTAACCGGAATCATAATCGGGCTATTTGTGGGGAAAAAACATTGAATCTTAAAAAATAGTTTCTCAGAAAACCTGGAACACCTGGAACAGGTGGAACAGAATCATCAGCGGAAAACCAATAGCCCGAGAAGTCTGCAGCAGGACAGGAAGATCTTAATGGCGAAGGGTAAACCTTGGACTGTTGAAGAGGAAAGGCAACTTCGACAGCTCTTAACAGAAAAAAAGTCTATGCGTTCTATTGCAAAGATTCTGGGCAAAACCCTTATTGCTGTACAATTGAAAGCATCTCGCTTAGGCTTAGAAGATGATGATGGGAGTGAAAAAAACACGCCATCATCATCTACCCTTGAGAAGTTAGTTTTGCCCGATGAGTTGCCTTCAATTGAGGAAGAACTCAAGACCTTAGTTGGAGCCTTGAAAGGTCTTGAGACGCCAAAGTTGGATAAAACGGATGTTTTGCGTTTACGCACCATCATCCAGGGCGTGAAAGTGTACCAGGAGCTCATAGCAGAGTACGTCGATTATCGTGGGCTTGAGGCTGAAATGCTGGAATGGAGGGAGAAGTATGCGGATCTTGCAAAAAAATCCACGAACCCTCCGGCCAAATAAATTCATTGATACCCGAGCTAAGACACGCGAGGATATTGATTCTTTACAGACGGATAGGCTTAGCAAGGTTGAGACGCTTAAGACGGATCCGCTTGAGTTTTTCCGTCAGATCCTAGGTGTAGAGCCGACAGATTACGAGAAGGAACTTATCGAGCTTTTCCAGAAGAATCAGTTTGTGGCTGCCCGGTGGAGCCGACAATCAGGCAAGAGCTTCACAACGTCTGGAATTTTGCTCATTCGCCAGGCGTCACGTAACTTGGGAGCGAGCCCAAGAACCCAACGGACCATTAAAACTTGGGATTTTGGAGAAGATTCGCAAGCAGCTGCGCGATGATCCTGCAAGATGACGCCTCTCTTCGCTATTATGTCGGCGTATTTTGTCTTTGAAGTCATCAAACATGAAAGGGGCACTCATTGCGAAGGCTCCTCTGGCTCTGGGTAATCCCCGGATTCGGCGCGTGGCAGCTGCTCTATACCTTCATAGTCTTGGCAATTTTCTGCGTAATCACAATGTTTTCCGTTATTTGTTATTCCATGTGGAAAACTACAAGCTGGATAGAATGACCGTCCAAATTTGGCGCATTTACCACATTCACGTTTACTATCTGTTCCAGGTGTTCCACCTGTTCCGACCTTTTCACTTAACTTTTCATAATTTAGCTTTTTTTGCACCTCGTTTTTTTTCGTTCCTGAAATAGTTGTATCAGAGGTTGGAACACCTGGAACAGCTGGAACAAAAGTAACGTATCTCCATGCTGATAAAGGGCTGGCGTCTGGAACAGACCTGATCTTTGCTTTTTCTGCTCCAGGCAAATGTTGTTTTATTGCGCCTATGAAAGCGCCCTGTGTTTTTGGCTTTATTTTTTTGTTATGGCAATAAGTGACGTAGTCTCTAAACCATACATCAGTAACGACGTAATTTTCCGCGTTGTCAGTTATAGTTACTTTGTCGTTAAAGTAGGCTAACGCGGTGTCTGATCTTCGTATGTATTGAAGCCTTATTTCCTCTACAGTTGGTCTTTCGGTTACATCTCCGTTCTTCAAGAGTTCCTGCAATCCGTCCAATGCCCAATTCAAAATTTCGCTGAAGACTTCTGGCGTAGATAAATTGGCTAAAAGCTCTTGTCTTGGAGTAGAGTTTTCTTTTGTGAATGTCACGTTAAAGTCTGCAAAGATAAAGCGCCTGTACCATGCATAACAATCTTCTTCATTGGCTACGGGTGGTGTAGTGTTTGCAGAAAACAGATACTTGCAAGTTGGATCAATGGAAACTGTTTTTTGAATGTATTTAGTGTAGATTTCTACACTATCGCCTGAAACTAACGCTTTGAATGTCCCAGTTCCTAAGAGCTCTTTTTGTGGTAAGTCAGCGCAAATATTGGCACGTTTATCCTTTATCTCGGCTAAAGAAAATTTGTCGTAGCAAAGTTTCTGTATCGTGTGGCTGCTAATATTCTTGGATCCGCCTAAGAATTGCTTTATTATAGTTAAGAAAATAGATTTTCCATTGCCGCCTGAGCCTAAGCAAATAAGGCATATTTCAGTTAAGATTTTTCTGTAAAGTGTATGTCCTATTAGCTGTTGTACCTGTCGCCTTTGGGTGGCATTTGGAATAACTTTCTCTATAAATTCCTTCCATACCTGGCTTGACTCATCGTTGTTGTAGGAAACTTCCGAAAGTTTATCAGTTATGTAGATGTCCGCGCTGTAAGCTGTTAGCTCTCGCGTTACTACGTTTAGTAAGCCATTTTTTACAGCCAAAATTTCCGGCTTAGCTGTATTCATTTTTATGAGGGGTGAAGTCGCTGTAATAAACTCGTTTATCTCGGTGTAATATCGGGCTCTAAAGTTCTCATCTAAGCGTTTTGCTATTTCCCTTTTGATAGTCTGCTCAGTGTTATTGCAGTAGATTCCTTCCATCTCATTATAAACATAAAGCTCGTTCGTTTCCTGATCCGCTACAAAATGGTAATCTTCCATTATATCCTTAGCTAAAATTATGGGATTTATTTCAGATTGATTAAGTACCTTTTCGTCCAATAATCCGCTGGCTACTGCTAAGGCTAAGACTTCGTGAAATTTCTTTCCGCGTAATGCTCCCTTTTTGGCTTGTTCGCATTTTATTATGCCTTCTTTCATGGCTAAATATTGAAGTGCACCACCGCCGCTATTATGCCTGAAACAATGCCAATCATTAGATTTGGTGTTCACGCAAAAATTCTTCTCTGTGGTGCTATCGTGTATTGGATGCGTTCCCTGGTACTCGTCTGGAGCTATCTTAGTTAATTTTGATAAATCAAGAAGTCTAGTTATGCTAAAGCTGTATTTGTCTTGTTGATTCTCAATTTCGGTTTCTTCACTTAGACTGAAACCATGCTTCTTTAGGACTGAATAGAATGTTTCCTCTATGTTTTCAACTTCGGTGTATTATGTCGCTACCTATGTTCCGATAGCCCACACTTGGCGGCATTAAGCACAAGTTTCTTTTCTCCTAATAGCTCCAGAGCCGCGGTATCGTGAAAAGTTCCGTCTGTGTTAGGCTTGGTTCGGCTCCAATAAACTAATGTAAAGTCCTTTGTTTCCACTTTCGTCTATCTGCGTTGTTGGAAAATCTTTCAGAATTTCTTTCCCTATATCTATGGCTTTTAGGCGGGCTTCTTTTTCTTGCTCTGTCTCTTTCGGTTTTGGTTTAACATCGTGATCTATGACCGATAGGTATTTTCCGTTTTTGGCTTTTGTTCCTAAGATAACAGCTAAGGCGTTGGCTTCGGTCCAGTCTAACGCTTTAAACTCCTCGTCTGTCTGTGGCTCTGTTTCCCATTTCTTCCAGTAGCCTATGTTTTTCTTTTCATAGACTCCGTTTTCCTTCCACATCTTAAAAGGTACAACTGGAATGCCTAAATCGTGATAGTATTTGGCTGCGGCTAAAAGCTCCGCGTTCATTGTTTGTGGGTCCTTAATCATGGCATGATGCCTTCGCGCCAGGTGTATCCAAAATTTTAAGCGTATCTTCTAAGATGGCGCGAAGCTCGGCAAGAATTTCTCTTGCTTCTTCTTGGCTGCTGTTCACGGCGAAGACTCCAGCGATTGTTTTTCTATAAACTCAGTGACTGCTGCTCGAACACCGGCGCTTATCGTTTTGAATTTGCCCTCTGTTACGAGCGCTTGGAGGTGCTCGTACTCTTTTTGGGAGAGGCGAAAACCGACCATTTTCTGAAATTCCGCAATCAAATTTATCACCATTGTTAACTGCAACGTTAATAAGCGGCTGGTGTTATAAGCACTCTCAAATGAGACAGTTTAGTGTCAACGGAGGAGATAATTTATGGGTCGCAGATCCGATTTCGAAGAGGAGGATCTCCCCTTTGAGGAGAAGCTTGTTGAAATCGTAGCCAGGTCCGATTATAGAGGAATGAGGTTCGGAGAAATTACTGATTTAGCCAAAGAAGAAGGCATAAGCAAAGCCTCGGTTGCACGGCACCTGATTTCCTTGGTAAAAAAGGGCCTACTCAAAAAAGACGATTCCAGTTACAAACTGGCGATGGAAGCCATAAATTATAAACACGCACAAAGAAGCCTCTTCTCGGTTTTGGCAATGCACCTTTTTGATGAACTTTACGAACAGACTGGACAGGGCAAACTTAGCGATGAAGAGTTCACGAAACTTTTTACCACAAAGATCGGCGCCTTAGCTATGTATACCATGCTTGTCGGGTTAAGTAAGGCTCAAGATGCATTCTAAAGAGGGGGGCAAGTGGATTGAGGAAGC
Source organism: Candidatus Bathyarchaeota archaeon (assembly GCA_963831865.1). GTDB lineage: Archaea > Thermoproteota > Bathyarchaeia > Bathyarchaeales > Bathycorpusculaceae > Bathycorpusculum. Next base: position 21,745 of record CAWHSP010000057.1, read on the forward strand.
TTTTGGCACCCTTATACAGAAAGACGGATGGAGGTCATGCCTCAACCATCAAGTATTCAAAGAGATTGTCAAATTGACAAACTCAATCAGGCTTGGGGAGCCTTTAATGCCTGAGATTACGGTGGAGGATGGAACAATCTACATTCGTCTTCCATCATCGATACAGCCAGGTTTAGCCGGAAAGGTGCTAAAGGAACTTCCTCCAATTCCAAACGGTCGCTTAGACTTGCTAAAAGGATGTCTAAAAAAGCTATATCCAAACGAAACAATGCTCCTAGAGGATGCACTAAATAAAATAAATGACGCTGTAAGTGCCAGCAAAAAGAGGTAAAAACCGAATGAGTAAAAATACAAAAGAGATACAAAACTGCCCAAGAGAAGCCGCTGCACAACTTAGAACCAGCATCGCTAACGTTGCAACTTTGCCAAAAAATACTCAGAAGAGAGCGGATACGGCAGACGTATAGAAAAAGTCCGTGGAGTATGGGGAATGAATGGTGTGACTGAAGAGAAGAAGGAGGTAATACAACTAACATCGGGAAAGGCTGCCGGGCAATTGAAGAAAAGCATTACGAATGTTGCGACGCTGCCTACAACTCCTAATAAGTTTACTGAGTCCATTAAGAATAAGGACGCCGAGGAATAACAAAATGCATTTACGCATTTTTGGTTAGGCCTTATAGAAGAAAAAAGGTGTATTCAATCACGATTTTTCGTCGTCTCTTTTCTCTTCGAGTTTCCTTGCTTCTCTTTGAATCTGTTCTTGACAGTATGCAATTAACAGGCATAAACCATTGTTTGTCACGCACATTTCGCTGTCTTTTAATGAAATTGCCATATCATAGAAAATGTTTTCAATTTCTTCTTCGGCATCTGGCTGCAACTGTAGTAATGATAAGTCGAGGTGTGTTTCTGCAAAAGGAAATCGCTCTTGCAACTCTCGAAGTATTGTTCTTTTTTCGCATAACTGCATAGTCTCTTTTATCGGCATACCTTTTCCTTTGTCAATGAGCATGTTCAAATTGAAAGTCAAATAGGTCAATAGGTTGATTTTTACCATTTATTGGACCTCTTAGCAGTATCATTCGAAGCGATTATTAGTCTATCTATCTTCATGCTTTAGCGCGCAGAATCTAAAAAATTAAGCTTTTGTTTTTCGTCCTTCAAAACGAACTTGTAACATTCACATCTAGGTTTAGTACATAATCTATCTAAAAAATATGAATGTTCACTTTTAAGATGCCCACACGTGCACATTTCCTCTTTAATTTTAGCTTTGTCCAATAAGATTTATCCTTGTCAAATAAACAACTTTAGCCTTCAAAAAGTTTTAGGTGTGGTTCAAATTAAATTTTAGTACCCATAACAAAAAAGAAAGAATCTAAGTTTCTTTCTCGCCAAGTTTCTTCTCTGCTCAAGAACACGTTTCAGCAACGCTTCAAGGCTGGAGTCAAGATCTGAAGCGGCATTGATCTGCATTAATTAGCCTCGGTCTATTTTGGTTGGGTTCCTAGTTTTGCTCTGATTTCTGCTAACTGCTCGTCTAGTTTTGCCTCGTCAGCTTCTATTTTGTGGAAGAGCGGTTTTGGCTTGGCTATTTTGTGCCCTGCCTCAAGCGGTATCAAAGCTTCTGCCCAACTCTTTTTTTCCACGGTTCCAGGTAGCTGCAGTGTTTGCCACAATTGTTCAGCCGTCTCTGGAATGAAGGGCGAAGAGACCACAGTGACCGCTTTGACTACTTGTGCGGCAACATAAAATATTGTGCCTGCTTTTTCTTTGTCAGTTTTCATGAGATTCCATGGTTCCTTAGTATTGAGGTATTGGTTACCAAGACGACTTATCGAAATGAGCGTGTTTGCAGCAGATTGCAACCATGAATCTTCTATTTCTTTGGCAGCTTGTTCAACCTTCGCCTTTAATGCTTGAAGTATTGCTTCATCATCCTTATCCAACTTTGTCGGCTGAGGAATTGCGCCATCGAATTTTGAAGTTATGAAGCTGAGGGTGCGGTGGATAAAGTTGCCAAAGGTGTCATTTAGGTCAGCATTAATTTTGTCTGTAAAGACGGTCCATGTAAAGTTGGTGTCTTTGCTTTCAGGTCTTGTAGCAATGAGGAAGAAGCGCCAGTAATCTACGGGAAACATTTCGAGAGCTTCATCTATCCAAATGCCGACTCTTTGGCTTTTTGACGCTTTTTGCCCTTTGAACTGGAGAAATTCGGTAGCGGAAACGTTCCATGGCAAGTTATAGCCTTGGCCTGAAGCCAACAGCAGAGCTGGGAGGATTATAGTATGGAATGGGATGTTGTCTTTTCCCACGAAATAGAGGGTTTTGGCTTCCCTGTTAAACCAGAACTCACGCCACATCTCCGGCTGCCCCACGCGAACTGATTGCTCAATGGTGGCGGAAATATAACCTAAGACGGCATCTACCCAAACGTAGATAGTTTTGCCCTCTGCACCAGGGAAAGGTGCTGGAATGCCCCATTCTACATCACGGGTGACGGCCCTTGGTTTTAGGCCTTCTTTTATCCAGTTTAAGCTGAAATTTTTGACATTAACCGGCAACTGCTGATTGTTCTTTAGGTATTCTGTTAATGGGTCAGAGAGTTTTGAGAGGTCTATGTACCAGTGACGAGTTGTTTTTACTGTGGGCTTATTTTTGCAGATTACGCAATAAGGCTCAATAAGCATTGTTGGTTCCAGAAGCCTTCCACATATATCGCATTGGTCGCCTCGGGCTTTTTCGCAGCCGCAGTAGGGGCATTTGCCTTCCACGAATCGGTCGGGCAAAAATCGCTGGTCATGCTCACAGTAAAGCATCTGTGTGTCTTGCTCGAAGAGGTAGCCGTTCTTTTGAATTTCAAGCAGGGTTTTTTGTACAAATTCCTTGTGTATGGGGCTTTCGGTGCTGGTGTAATTGTCAAAGGAAGCAGCCCATCTACGGAAAAGCTCGGCCACGCGAGCGTGGTTGCGATCCGTTAATTCTTTAGGTCTTATGCCTTGCTTTATTGCTTCCACTTCGATAGGTGTACCATGCGTATCCGAACCGCTAACCATCAAAACATCATCGCCTTTTAGCCTGTAATACCGGGCAGCTACGTCGGCTGATAGAACTGAGCCGACAAGGTTACCTAGGTGAGGCGTGACGTTAATATATGGCCAAGCGGATGTAACTAAAACTTTTCCAGGCAAACGTATCTCCAACAAATCGTTTAGTGCCGACCTTATTAAAATTGCTATAACCAATAGTTAAAAGATAAGATTTCGCGGTAACGCTTAAATTTTCCAACATACAATACCCGTATTTGTGGTTTCACAGTTGCCTTATTGTCGAAAATGCGGAACTAAACTTGAAGAAAACGCACAGTTCTGCCCTAAATGCGGAACACCAGTTGCCGCTTACACCTATCCGCCTGCACCGCCTCCAGCACACAGACCAATGAGAAGTGAACCACTCGTTATAGCAGGCATCGTCCTGGTTGCCATATTAATTTCAGCAGTAATTATCAGCATTTTAGTTTTTGCTCCAATTAATTTAGTAAACTTAGGTCAAACAAATGAAATAAATCAGCCAAACGTTAAGACTCTAAATCTAAATTTTTACGCTGACATTGCCCAAGTAAATATTATTGCTCAAAACGTAAGTGATAGAACAATCGTTATGCATACATCTGGCAATGTTTCAACAGGTATTTTCGGCTCAAAAAATCCGGTTCAAATAAGCTTCACGAATGAAACATTGGGAAAAGTGTTAACAGTTAACGCGAAGATCGCCATAACTGACCGTTTCACAAGGGCACAGAGAGTAATCTGCGACATTTATCTGAACCCATCAATGCTTCTGAACCTCAACATAACTACGCAAACTGGTTTAATCAAGCTAAATGAGACTCAACATGCAACCTTTGAATCCTTAAACCTCAAATCCAACACAGGCGAAGTACAAGCAGACCTGCAAAATGGAACCGTAATTGAAGGTGACATATCACTTAAAACTTCAACGGGAGTCGTCATGTTTAGCATGAACCAAACAAACGTGGAAGGTAACCGTACATTTAACCTTCAAACAAACACGGGCAAAGTAAATATGGACATAAATGAAAAACAAACGCTACCAGGAAACGTGCAAATGAACGCTTCTACAAATACTGGTTCAGTTGACTTATCAATGATTATTGATGATGGTGTTGCAGCAAGAATCGAATCGAGAACAGACATTGGATCAATAAGAACCAACGTGAACCACTTTTCAGGAAACAAGTCACCTATACAATCAAACAACTACCCAGCTGAAAGCAACTTCATAATAACCCTAAAAACCAACATCGGCTCAATCAACATAAACGCTTCTTACCAGTCAACAACCATCTCAGCATAAGTAACTAAGCCGTAAACCATTTAAAATACAAGTTTCTAACTTTCCTAAGTGTAGAGAAGGAATCTTTTTGACTGAAATGAAAAAAGTAACAAGGCAAGAACTTGAAACAAATAACGGAAAAAACGGTAAACCAGCTTACTTAGCCTACAAAGGCAAAGTCTACGATGTATCCCAGAGCAGTTTTTGGCTTGATGGAGACCACTTGGGAATGCATGAAGCCGGCAAAGACTTAACCGAAGAATTAGAGATGGCTCCACATAGAGAAGAAAATTTTAAGAGAGTCAAACTGGTCGGCGACTTAACGTAAGCAAATAAGACTGTCAGAAGATACATTGAAATACAGAATCAATCCTGCGCAAATTATTCATTACATTTTTTATATTTTTTTTATTTAATGTTTCACGCCTTCTGTGTATTTCACTGATCGTTTCATACAGGTTATCGAAAGCAGTTTTTACATCCAAATCGTTATCCATTGCAGCTTCAAAGACGGGAAGAATGGTTTCGGCAAGCTTATTTGCCTCTGAACTGGAACCTTCTGATTTCTGTTCCTCCAAGTCCTTAATCATGCGTTTGAAGGAATCGAGCTTCTGACTGGTTTTGATAAGCCGTTCAAATGTGAAATTTAGTTTGTTTCTATAGGGTCCATAAATAAGGAAGAATCTTAGCTGGACACCGCTAAAACCCTTGGTATATAAGTCGCTTGGATAATACACGTTGCAAGCGCTTTTGGACATTTTTTTGCCGTTCACAAACAGGTGACCGCCATGAAGCCAATAACGCGAAAACTGGTTACCACTTACAGCTTCAGAGATGGCAAGCGTATAGTCATGATGCCTAACTAAATTGTCAATTCCTCCACAACCAACATCAATCGAAAAACCGAGATGCTTAGTCACTATGGCTGCATCCTGAATGTTCCATGCTGGCCTACCGCTCCCAATTGGCGTTTGATAGCACACGTTGTCCTGTCCGCAGCCATGCCAAACAATGAAGTCACCCATGTTCCATGGGGTTCCTGGGTATGTGTCTTTGTGGAAACGTCGCTTCTTTTTTGGCCATTTGCTCAAGTCCAGATGAGCAAGTTTCCCGAAACCACCGAATTTTAAGGGATCAAAGTAAACGTTTTTCACGCCCTTATAGGTATACCAGTACGCATATCCTTTCTTCAAAAGTTGAGCGATTAGTTTTGCTGTTTGATCCACAGCTGAGGAAGCTCTTACGGGGTAATCAGGTGCCTTGATTTTTAGAAGTTCAAAATCTTTAAAGAAAGCGGCTTCGTTTTTTCTCGTTAATTCTTCAACAGTCAATTTTTCTTTTTTTGCCTGAGCTATTGCTTTGTCTTCCACATCTGTCAATGTTATAAGCCGCTTAACATTATAGCCAAGGTATTCCATGTACCGTTGAAGAATATCTTCGAAAGCGAAAGTACGGTAATTCCCTATGTGCGCTCGCTGATAAGTCGAGGGACCACAAGTGTACATTTTAACTTCCATATCTGCAGTTGGATTGAATGGCTCGATTTTTCGCGTAAGAGTATTAAATAAATTCAACATGCGTACCCGACTTATTCACCTAAACAGAGGTAACCTTCTCTTCTTTTTCAAGGTCCTGAAGCGTTTTCTTCGCTTCTTCCACGTGCCTTTGCGACTGCGCTTGCGAGGAGAAAATATGTCTGACAATGCCTTTTTTATCAATAATGTAGGTTACACGTCCAGGAATTAGACCCATGGTTGATGGAACACCATACAGTTTACGAACCTTGTTATCCTCATCGCTTAACAGGATGAAGGGTAAACCATAATGGCTTGCAAAAGATTTATGCGACGCAACACTTTGACCGCTAACACCAAGCACCTCGGCACCTAAATTCGCCAATTCTTCATAGCTGTCTCTAAACGTGCAAGCCTCTTTGATGCAACCGGGGGTTTCATCTTTAGGGTAAAAATATAAAACTACATTTTTTTTATCGAAAAATTCTGAAAGCATCACATTGTCGCCCATTTGTGATGGCAACTTGAAGTCTGGGGCTTTGTCGCCGACCTTAACACTCAAAAAAATCACCAAACTAAAGAGTTCCTAAAGAGCTATTATCCTTTTCGACGTTTTTGCGGCGGTCAAATGTTATAAGAAACGAAGAATAACTAAATTTCATGGAAAAAACATTAACTTTGGCTGGCCGTAAATGCAATGCTTTGTATTTCGCTTCACCAGGAGTTCCAATTGTTTTTCTGCATGGATTATCTTATACAATGGACATTTGGCAACAGATTGGAGTAACAGATTTATTGATTGCAAAGCGTATACCATTTTTGGCTTTAGATATGCCGTATGGGCTAAGAAGCAGCTGCCAACCCAAAACCAGAAACGTCGAAACTAACGTTACATTTGCCGTTGACGCAGTAAAGAGTTTTTTCGGAACAGCGATGCCTTTTATTGTAGGCGCCAGCTTGGGCGGTCACATCGCATTGAAGTATGCCGTAAGGTTTCCTGTTAAAAGCTTGCTTTTAATTGGACCTTCTAGAATACTTGATGAAGAGCTAGTGAAAGCTTATGGCAACTTCAACTTTCCAGTTAAGGTAATTTGGGGTTCAAACGACAACGTTATATCAGGAGAAGATATGAGAACTTTAGCTGGCAAGCTGCCTAACTCTAAACTCGTAATCTATAATGGAGCAGGACACTCCGCCTACAAAAACGACCCTGAACTGTTCAAACGAGATCTACTTGAGCTCTACGCAAAAGCTGAATCGACCTAGCTTTTCACGGCAAAGGCTTAGCAGTCAAAATATAATGATATTTCCCAGCATCTTTAAGATTGTCTACTTCGAAGCCTGCCTCCTGAATTAGAGTTGACGCGTATTCTTCGCTGAATCTAATTCTAACGGGTGGACCAAATGCCATTTCTTGTTTTTTCCAATCCAAATCAACTAACCTGCCAGTAGGCTTAATCATTTTTCGAGCGTTTTGCAACACTTTTGTTGGGTCTACGAAATCGTGAAGTACCATGCTGAAAAAAACAAAATCAACTGATCTGATAAAGAAAACTGTTTCTTCAGCAGCACCAACTTTGACAGTGATGTTTTTCAAACCTTCATTTTCCGCTTTCCGCTTGAGCTTTTCTATCGCTGAAGCATCTACATCAACAGAGTAAACTTTACCTTTTGCACCAATTTTTTTTGCAGCTAAAATGCTGAAGAAGCCGTCGCCGCAGCCTATGTCAGCGAAAACCATACCAGCGGCTAAGTCTTGCAGGACATCTTCTGGATTGTACCATGACCGCCTCACTGCTTCGTCTAATGAGAAACCGCCGTGGCACCCCATGCCTAAACCACCAAGCTTATGGTTGTAGGATTTCTCGTATTTGTTTCTCGTGTGTCTGGCGAGTTGTAAGCGGATAGATTTCTCGTTCGCATTCAAAAAACAATGGATCTTGACCGATTACCTTTGAAAGCTGCTCATCTGACTCAACGTTTACTATAAGCATGGTGCCTTGATGTCCAACAAGATGGTAATCTGCCTCAATCATCTTGTTCTTCTCTAGCTTTTCAAAATATTTAAATTGCAAGGGAAGCAATTTGGACCATTTCTCAAGTGGAACTTCACGTTTTACTTTTTGAATTATTAAAAACTTCATGACTATCTCCCAATAGACAGATGTCTGTTTATTTATAAAATGTTTCTTGTGATAGGTTTGCTCAATTTATTAAATGTAGAAAAGAAGAAAAATGATTCTTCTGGTCTCGTCTATTCCTCTTCTTTAAGAATTAATTTGTTCCCTCTAAGATGAGGAAACGTCGGTAGCAATTTCGCTTAGAATTACGATTTTTTTGCTTTTTCATTAACGCAAAAGATTTTCGGAATATCTCTGTCAATAGCTTGGAAAAATAGAAGTTTCATGAAGAGTCTACACGCTGGTTTTGCTAAAATTATATTAGCTAAGTATGCTGATTGCATTAACTCAAAAGGGGTGTTAGAATGTTACCAGCAATTGCCTTCTTGGCAAGAATAGTATTCATTGTAGTGACAACGGTGATTTTCTCTGTCGCTGTGTTGACTTTTTCTCGTCTTCGAAACAAAAAAACACTGCTACTAACCGTAGGGTTTGGATTGTTCTTTACTCACGGATTGCTTTCTATCCCTGAATTGTTAAGTAGCACCTACAATAAAGAATTCACTGATAGTTGGCATCTTCTGTTGGACGCAATAGCGCTTTTGTTTATCCTTTATGGAGCGTTAAAGGACTAGGAAGAATGTTCAGAGAAGAAATTCTGGAAAACGCCAGAAGACAAAAAATCTATGCGATTATAAAGAAAAATCCAGGTATGCATATAAGAGAACTCCAAAGAATGTTGGATATTCCTTTAGCGAGCCTTCAATACCACTTAAATTACATGTCGAGAAGAAATGTTATTGTTGAGGAAAAATCTGAACATTACACGAGGTATTATTCTAATCCACTTGATCCTGAGGAAAAAAAGCTTCTATCCGTTTTGAGACATAAGAGACTAAGAGAACTTGTTCTGATAATTTCAGTAAACAAAAAAACAAAGTATCGATTAATAGTTGAAGAGTTAGAAATACCTACCTCGACAGTTTCTTTTTATCTAAGGTGCTTGGTCGACAACGACATTATTGAAAGAACCAAGATAGGCTATGAAAACATTTACACCATTAAAGATGAGGATAGGATCGCAAAGATTCTAATTGCCTACCAATCAAGCCTTCTAGATACCTTAGTGGACAAGTGGGCAAGCACATGGCTCGAGAATCGCTTCGGCAAAAATAACCAAAATGAAGAAAAGCCGAAATGACGACAGATGCTACAAGGAAAAATTTAGTAAAAATTGCGCGCTTCTTTTCGCTTCTCAGCTTCTTCGTAGAACCGTAGGACTTCATCTACTATTTCAACGTTTGAAAGCAACATTCGTCTGCAGCAGTACCGTTTCAAGCCTAAACTATCTAATATGTCGCTTGCATTTTCGCCTGTTTTGATGCGGCGTGTGAATTCTTCCCATTTGTCTCCAACCAGTTTGCCGCAGGTGAAACATCTTACGGGAATAATCATTTGTTTTTTCCACCTTACCTATAGCTTTTCTGTTCTTTTGCTCTTGCACCTGCTCCGCCGAACTTCTTGGTCTCTTTGGCTCTTGAGTCCCCGGCAATCATGGTTCGGTCATATTCGCTAAATACTGTTCGCAGATGTGTGCTCTTCGTCCATTTCAAAAGTGCGTTTGCAACCGCCATACGCGCAGCTTCCGCCTGTCCCATATAGCCTCCACCACTAGTTTTAACATCCATATCTAATTGCTGCCAAATGTCTGAACCTGCTTGCAATAGAGGCTCCATTACTTTTGCTCGAGCGATGTCTGGCTCGTAAATTTCAACCGGAGTCATGTTTATTCGCACTCTACCAACGCCTTGTTTAACTATGGCGCGAGCGACTGCAGTTTTTCTTTTTCCACTAACAACTAAAACTTTTTTTGCGGGCATAATTATTCCATCCTATTTTTCCATCCGATTTCTTTTGCCAATTCGCCAAGAGTAATATGTGGACCCTTCAGGTTGGCAGATGAAGCTTCATCGAACGTGATCATTTCTTTATCTTTAAGCTCGATAGGTACACCCATGAATACTTTCAGCCTTTTATACGCATTTTTACCTTTAGGCTGCTTATACGGAACCATACCTCTTACGACCTTACGAAGGTATTTGTCTGGTCTTCGATAATGGAATGGACCACGCTCTGGAGCGCCAACCTCAAGAAATATGTGACCTTCTAAGATTTTGCTCTTCCTTTTGCCTGAAAACACCGCTTTTTCTGCGTTGAGAATGATTACTTCTTCGCCGTTCAGTAATCGTTTGGCAACTTTGCTGCACATTCTGCCAACAATTAATCCTTCAGCGTTAACGAGAGTAATAGATGGATTTTTAGTTGTTTGCATCTTTTCTCACCGAATAATTCTTACGTTTGAACCCTTAGGATTTTTCTCCAAGAGCTCAAGGATTGAAATATATTTAGCTTTGGCAACTGTAAGTTTTTCCTTTGCTTTCTCAGAAGCGCTAAATGACGCTACAGTCACTGGATGATTTATACTGCCTGAACCCAAGAGTTTGCCTGGAATCACAATGATGTCGCTTCGTTTTGTGTTCCTGTTTATTCGGCTTAGATTAACGGCTACTCGTTGGCTTCTTGTTTTGGATAAGTATTCAGCTAAATCAAGCCATATTCCTGCTTGTTTTTCCCTGCTTTCCTTCTTTAGGAGACGAATAAGCGAGATTAATTCTGGGTTTGTTGTTTTGCTCTCTTTCATTGCGGTTCAGCCTTTAATAATTCTTCAAGTTCGTTTAATTCTTTGTCTAGCGTTTTGGTGGCTTCTCTAAGTATGCGTTCAGGCGGAAGTGCGCCCGTTGACTCTATAGTCATTATGAATGAGTTCTTCTCCCATTCTATCTTTAGTGGAGAAGGCTTTGTTGGGCAAGCTTCAATACAATCCATGCAAAGGTTACATGATAATAAATCACGGACATCAACTTGTTCATCTTTAATAGACAGCACTTTCTTAGAGCAAATGTCGGCACATTTTGAGCACTCGTCGCATTTCTCTGCAGGAACGGTGATTTTTGGGATAATATTTGTAAACACACATTGAAACTGGTTGCCATTTTGCATGGGTTTTACCTCTTCCAAGACGAGCATAAGCTTCAAGTTTCAATTTTTGATTTTTAGCCAACTTAATTATTGGGATTTTATCGGAGACAGGAACTATTTCGGAGTTGTCAGATATTAGTTCGCCCGAATAAACGGTTCTTGTTCCATCCTTAGCTTCAGCGTCCAAAGTAAGAGTTACTCGACATTGAGGGCAACCGAATTCGCTCTTACATTCACATTCTTCAGGAAGGTTATAAGCGTCTAAATCAGTTTTCAATGGCGTAAGTCCCAATCGATGCGAAATAATTTCGTCCTGTAAAATTGACGAGTTTTCTATCATGACAACCTCTTCAATTGCCATGCTTGGAACCTCAGCAAGTGCTATTCGACGCATAGCGTTCATTAACGGAACGTCCGCGTCTTTCACAATTATGCGCAGGTTAGTATCATTTTTTTCAAGGATTTCAATTTTCACTTGCTGGGACACTCCAATAAGATTACTATAACTGGTTTTGCGGTTCAATAGAGATATAGGGGCATTATTTCAATTTTTCTGTTAATAAAGAAGGGAAATTGAGACTATACTCTTCTTCCTCTTCTGCCGCCTGGTCTTCTTGTGCCGTCGTGGGGAATTGGTGTAACTTCTTCAATGCGTTCAATTCGGAAACCAAATCTTGCTAATGCGCGTATAGCTGCTTGTGCGCCTGGTCCCGGAGTTCTTGGCCCTGAACCGCCTGGCGCTCGTACTTTAATGTGGATGGCCGTTATTCCTTTGTCTCGTGCTACTTCAGCAGCGCCTGTGGCTGCACGCATTGCGGCATAAGGTGATGATTCCATGCGGTCTGCTTTGACGAACATGCCGCCGCTTGTGCGGGCGATTGTTTCCGCACCTGAAATGTCAGTTATGTGGATTAGCGTGTTATTGTAAGAGCTAAATATATGAACGATAGCCCATCTATCATTTCTTTTATTGCCAGCGCTCAAAATCTGCCGCCTCTTCCGCCTCGCCTGCCTCTGCTAGGCTGGTCTAATTTCTGGTTGTTTAGCTACAACTGAAAGTCCAACACGTAATGGGTGGGCTTGGCTTGCAACTGCACTTTCTGGTGAATATATAACTTTGGTTTCATCTGCTTTTGGAACTATGTAACCTGGGATTGTTACTCGGCGACCGTCTATGGTCACGTGCCCGTGATTAATTAGTTGACGTGATTGGAAAATTGTTCGCGCTAAGCCTTTGCGGAAAACAACTGTTTGCAGTCTGCGTTCTAAGATGATCTTCGATTGTTAAGTCTAAAACGTTATCCAACACAGCAGTATCTGGCAAGATTCCAAGTTTCTTAAGTTTAATTAGCTGCTCGTTTTCCATTTTTGCTCGTTCTTCAGAAGTCTTACTGATAAGTGAACGGGCGATGCCTCTAGTCTTTGATAGAGTCGTTTTGAGACGCCAAAGTTCATGTTTGTTTCTTAAGCCGTATTGGCCCAGAAGTTTTAGCTCTTCTTGGAGGATGTCTTTACGCCATCGAAATCTTGGCGTATCAAACTTTTTACGCTGCTTCTTTGGATCTCCCATGTTTATTTGCCTCCTTCAGCTGAGGGTGCTCCACCAGGCTTCTGCAGAAGAGTCTTCTTCTTGACGCCTAAGGCTTTGCCTGCTCTTCCGGTGGTTTTTGTATGTTGCCCACGAACTTTCAGGCTGTAAGCATGACGGTATCCACGCCAAGACCTGATGTTTTTGGCTTCATCAATATCATTTTTTGTTCTTAAAACAAGGTCAGCGCTTAAAAGGTGCAGGTCTTTCCCTGAGTCAGAATCTTTTCGCCTGTTAAAAAGCCATGTTGGCAGACTATATTTTGCCGGGTCTTTGATGACATCTTCTATTTTCGAAACGTCTGATTCCGTTATGTAGCCTACGCGAAGGTCAGGGTTAACTCCTGCCTTTTTCAAAATTGCGTTTGAGAGACTGAGGCTTACACCTTTCACTTGTGCTACCGCGTAAGAAACCTTAAGGGTACCTTGAACATCCGTACCCATAATACGAAGTATATAGCGATATTCCTGTGACATGCTAAGTTATCATCCATTTTTTAATTTAAAGCATATACGAAATGAGTCGATATTTATTTAAACCTTCCTTTCCAAAAGCGTCCATCAATCGTCAATGTAGAAACCGATATTTTTTCGTTTTTCTTGGACAAAATTTTGTTTTCGGAAACGAAATGTAAATACCAATGGTATACAAGTTAGGAGCAAGAGTACGATGGATACAGTAACAGTTCTTGGCTTGATTGCTGCAACTTTTACAACTGGTTGTCTTCTTCCACAGTTGATGAAGGTTTGGAAAACAAAATCAACCAAAGATATCTCAACTATAATGTTCACGCTATACTGCGGCGGCGTACTGCTATGGTTTGTTTACGGAGTTTACTTAAACAACTTGCCTATTATTATTGCTAATTCTTTAGCTTTTATCCAAGGTCTCATAATTTTAATATTCAAAGAAAAATACAAATGAATTTACCGTTTGATAAGAACTCAAGCACCAAAGGTTTTTGCTTTTCTTTGATGCAACTTTGGGTGTTCAGTAAAATCTGCGATAACCAATGAAAATAATGCTGAATTGCTTATCTATAATAAAAAATAAGGAGCATTGATTGACTCTAAGCAATGTTACATGTGCTTAATCTTACAAAAGCAATTCAACAAAAGACTTCGCAAAAAGTTTTCGACTGAGATTAGTCCAAATTTCTCGACTAGCATCCACTAGGTTTCATGCCTATTAAGCCAATAATGTTTAAGGCTGAGTTTATCCAGCGCAAATATGCATTTAAAGTTGACCGCAAAGCCACGGTGTCGTCCGCATCAATCCACAGCACTAAAAACAAGCCATCCTTCTCTAACTCTACATTAGCGCGCTTGGTTACGGTCGCTTTGGTTTCAGGTGTTAGTGCATCAAGCAGAGTGTTTACCTGCTTTTCCGAATGGAATTTTAAACGTATATTCGCCTTTGCCCCCACTGCCATAAAGATTCCCGAGCTAAACACAACATCCGGAGTAATAAATTGGAGCCTGAAACGATGTATAGAAGAAGCGCACATTTTAGGTTCATAAATTAGGCTAAAAACAGCTATCTATAACTAAATAATTAAAATAAAGAAAATAAAATTGAGGAGAAGAGGTTACTCAGTTTCTTCTTCGGTTACCGGCTCGACAGCGGCTTTTGCTGCTTCTTTGGTTGCTTCCTCTATTGGCAAACCTTTTGCTGCACGTTTAGCCACAATACCAAGTTTTGTTGCAGGGGTGTAAGCGCCTCCCGCGAAGGTAAAGCTGCATTTAGTACATTTCCAAACGCCGACGCTTTCACGTTTTACTCTGACAAAGCCGCAGTTTGGACATTTGTGCGGCTTTTTGAGTTCAGTGATTACTTTAATATAGCGTTTCCTAACTGTGGAACCGTAACGTGGGCCTAAACCTCTTGTTGGACCGACTTTCTTTGTTTTTGGCACTTTTTTCACCAATCAAGCTTCTTGCGTTGTTCTGCAGCTTTCTCCTGGGCAATCTTTGAGGCCTCTAAAATCTGTTGCGGTGTGAAATAGCCTGAGCCTCCCTTTTGAATGGCGCAAATAGTACCGTCCTCTTTGATAGCCATTGATATCCGTGAGTCCATAACTTGCTCTTCTTCCAGCCAAGGATCAACAATCAAATTACCATTGATCTTGCCTGTTGTCACTGTTATTGGGTGACTTCTTAGTGGCAACGGCGTATATCCTTGTTTAATTTTTACCTCGCCGTCTTTGATTTCGTAATTAGGCATCTTTGTGTTTAGCAGTGCAGCCATAGCAGCCAAAGCGGAAGCGTCAATCAAGTTTCCATCATGATTTAGCACATAGACGTCAACGAAGACAACAAAGACTTTTTTGCCCGGTTCAATGCAAAGTTTTTCATTGTCAATTGTTTTTGATTCACGTATACCTCGGTCAACAACTCTTGCTAATTCAACAGAGTCTTCATTTGGCGGTCCTGGCTCAAAATTCGGAGAAGCTAAAGGAACAAGTTCAGCGTTTACAGTTAATACTCCTTCGTTTGGTGTGTCTGTGAATGGTTCGCCCGTTTCGACTTTTACTCCGCAAAGAACCTCGGTTTTGCCGAGTAAAACTCTTGCTGAGCCTTCAGCGCGCTCTATTAATCCTTGTTCAATTTTGATGGGTCTGTAATCGTGTAAGCCTCGTTCATCTAGGCGTTTTCCTTTTTCTATAAGCTGCTCAATTTGCTTTAGTCTAACTTTAGTAACTAATGATGACATTATTCTTCACCTACCTCTTTAACAACCATGTATTTCGTTTTTAATGCTTCCTTCTGCATTTCGTAAATTTTTTTGCATCCATCTATTGCCATGTTCATCGCTTTTTCAAATTCTTCGGTTGAAAGCAGGCCATCCATCTGAAGCAGAGTAACTGCGTTCAAATTAGGCATATAAGCTACTGGAACGTCTGCAGCACCAAGTTTGTCTTCAGCATCGTATAGGTCTAAGACGACTGTGTCATCAATTTTTCCTGCTGCACAACCAACTACTAAGTCACGCATAGGAACTCCAGCGTCAGCAATAGCTAAAGCAGCAGCGGTGATGCTTGCACATCTCGTTCCACCATCAGCTTGCAATACTTCGATGTAAACGTCAACGCCTGTTCGAGGATAAAGCTCCAGGAACAAAGCTGGTTCTAATGATTCTCGTATCACCTTAGAGAGCTCGACTTCTCTTCTGGAAGGTGCAGGAGATTTGCGTTCCTGAACTGAAAAGGGAGCCATGTGATAACGGCATCGTAGAACCATTTTGTCTGGTTGAGACAAATGTTTTGGATGCATTTCTCTTGGACCGTATGCTGCTGCGAGAATTTTGTTTTTCCCATGTTCAACATAAGCAGATCCATCAGCGTTTCCTAAGACACCGACTTGAAGTTTTAGGGGTCGAAGTTCATCTGCTTTTCTACCATCTAATCTAATGCCTTTTTTATCGATTAATTTTTCAGGTTTTTCATTCATTCTTGTTTTCCTCCACTTTAACATTAACTTTGCTTTCTTTGAGTAACTGTGTTATGCGGTCTGTTAGGCCACTTGTGTGGGATTCCTCTTCAATTTTTTTAATTGCTGTTATTGCAAGTTCCTCATCTTCAAGGGATTTACCAGTGACCAAGACGACACCGTTTAGTCCCAAAATTATTTGGCAGTTTGTTTCTTGTTTTATCATAGATATCATTGAGCCTTTTCTGCCGATTACACGAGGAATCTTTGTTGGCGTTACTTGAAGAATTTGTCCGCGAGTTATTTTTCCTAACCCTGGCTCACCAACGGTAAGTTGTGGGTCGTGAGCTCTGTCGTAAGATGCGATTTTTGCAACAATTAAGTCACCTGCATTTAGAACCGCTGATAACTCGTCGTTTTGGGGTTTGAAAGGTCTGCTTAAAACGTCCGATGCACGTAGGAGCGCTGTGTAGGGTGATTTAATATCAACTGTCCAACCGTTAAATCCAACTTCCAAAACGGTTCCTATGACAATATCACCCATTTTCGGCACATAAAAAGCCCGAAGTGCAACCACGTTCACTTTTTTAACATCAGTATCTACGAGACCAATTCTTGAAGAGTAAATTTTGTTTTGCTCAACGTATGTGTTTTCGCCAGGTAAGTAATCGCCTTCAGCAAGCAATTCTCCTGGTGTAACAAGCTGTTTTTTTTCAAAGAACACTGGCATTAATTTTTTCACCATCCAATTTTATTTCTATGAGATTATTTTTGCTTCTCCACTTCCCTTAGTTACGTCGCCAAGTTTGTTTAGCAACGAGGCGTATGATCCAGCAGGCAATTCTATTTCGCCGTACCATGAACCATCTCCACGCCATTCTTCCCGTTTTATAGTTCCCAAAGTCTTGATTGACCCATAAGCTCTCGCTGAGTGTTGGGCAGGAATTTTTACAGCAACTACTACTTGCTCTATCTTTAGAGGCAAAATTGGCCTTAAGAGTTTCACTATGTCTTTAGCTTGTTCTTCCACGGGTTTGTATGGGTCTATTGGGTAACGAATTTGTTCCATCGCATTCTCTATCCGCATTGGAGGATGCGGCAGATTTGTTTTTGGATCAACTGCTTGCCGTGCAATAAAATCGATTATTTGTTTTCTTTTGTCTTCAACCATTTTTCGTCTTTGTTCAGTTGTAAGTTGAAGCGTCCCTTTATGAAGTATTATATCAGCAACTTTTAAGGGATCGATCGTTCCGAAGGCTTTGCGCATTGCTTCTTCGGAAACTTTGGTGCCTTTGTTTGCGTCAGAAAAAATAAGTTCAGCAGCTAAAACTTCGGTTATTCCTGGGATTTTGCCGTTGCGGTATTCAAGTGCTTTTTGCGGTTTGACTAAGATTTCAAAATGCTCGTTATCTTTTGTCAGTCGTGCAACAGTAAACTTTTCACTCATTAGGTTTTCACTTGCTTGAACCCATCTCTTGAACGTAGCCTTCCACAGATTCGTCGCTCAACATTTCCATCTTCTTGGTGGTTACAGGTATGACTGCGATTTTTATTCTCGGCGGTAACTGTCTTGCTTCCAAGGCTTTCACTAAGCATTTCACAGTGAGTTTGATGCTTTTGTCCAACGTCAAGTCTTCTTTGTATTCATCTTTTAGAACTGCAAGAACTGTTTCTCTACCTGCCCCTAAAGCTGTGGCTTTGTATCCTCTGTATGTTCCGCTTGGATGTGTGCCGAACACTCTGGTGCCGGTTTTATCTACTCCCCCGAAAATTATGGAAACTCCGAAGGGTCTTACACCTGCATGCTGCGTGTACATTTGCTGGATATCACATATACGTTTGGTTACGACTTCTACATCTATGGGTTCATCATAAGTTAATTTATTACTTTGAGCGTATATCCGAGCTTGATCAATTAGTATTCTGGCGTCTGAACTTAAACCAACAATGGCTGCGCCAATGTGATCGTCTACCCTGAAGATTTTCCATGAGAAACCTGCTTCTTCAAGGACTTCAATATTTTCTTCGGAACCAAGCACTAAACCTTCGGGACATTGAATACCTATAATCGTAGCTCCACGGTTTACTAACTCCATCGCGTATTCTACTTGGAAGAGTCGACCGTCAGGCGAGAAAACGGTTATAGCACGGTCATATGCTCCTGGTGCTGCAAACACTGACATAACTTAACCTCACTTTATCCTATTCACAGTTTCACAGATTCATATAATAACTATACTAAAAACCTTTCCTATAAAAGTAAATCCTGCTTTCAAACGCTCCAAGAGTTAAATGTTAATTCTAAATGTGAAAAGAACAAAAAACTAAGATACGGACATTAATCGATATGCTCTTATTCGCTTGCTTTTGCTGCGACAACAATACTATTTTCGTTTCAAAAATTACTAAAATTTAGCGAAAGAATGATTAGTTGAAGAGCTTTCTTGATCGCTCTATCCGTTTCAAGGTTTAAGCATTTTATTACCGATGGTATTTATAGCATGAATAATCAATAGTTCGGCTATATTTTCGAGAGTTTGAAGGCAAAGATGATGGCTGACCAGTATGGGGCAATAATCTTGGAAACATTACGCAAAAACTTAGACGTGCCCAGCTTGGTGAAGCCGCAAACCGACCCCTTCGAAACGTTAATTGTTACTATTATGTCACAGAACACTGCTGACACCAACACTGAGCGAGCCTTCCAAAACCTCTCGAAACACTTCGAAATAACCCCTCGAGCACTGGCTTCGGCGGAAACATATGCTCTCGAAGCATGCCTCCACATTGGCGGTCTTTACAGAAGCAAAGCCAAAACAATACAATCAGTTTCAAGAATAGTTTTTGAAAAATTTGACGGCTCACTGAAGCCAATTTTGTCTTTGCCTTTGGATGAAGCAAGAAAAATACTGCTTGAGCTACCAGGGGTTGGACCGAAAACAGCTGATGTTGTCTTACTTTTCTCAGCAAACAAGCCTACCGTTCCTGTTGATACACATGTAAATCGTGTAGCTAAACGTCTTGGTTTGGCGCCTGCAAACAGCAACTACGAGACTGTACGTTTGGGTCTTCAGTCACTTTTTAAGCCGAAAGATTACTTAGCTCTTCATCTTCTATTGATTGCTCATGGCAGAAAATACTGCAAAGCAAGAAAACCAATTTGCCACCAATGCCCAGTGAACAAATATTGCCCTTCAAACGGTTCAGGGGATAAAAATGATTAAGGTACCCCAAGAAGTTACGGAGTATTTCCCATACTCTAACGTGCGACCACATCAAGATGACTTCGTCAGAACAGTCTACAACGCAGTCCACGAAAGACGCTCCGTCTTGATTGAAGGCAGCAACGGATTAGGAAAAACCATCTCAGCTCTATCTGCTTGTTTACCAGTGGCGATAGAGAAAAAACTGAAAATACTTTATGTTGCACGCACCCACCGCCAACATGATCGAGTAATAGAAGAGCTGAGGGCAATTTACAAAAGGCACCATGTGACAGGCGTTTCTATTCGAGGGCGAGGTGAAATGTGCCTTAACGTTTTCGCCGCCCGAGGCGCTTTTGACTCCAAATCGCTAATGGAAGTTTGTGAGCTACTGAAAGCAAAAAGCCGCTGCCCCTATTACATTAATGTGGATGAGCGAACTTTCGATTACATTCAACTTCAACAGCAAGTTGCAGCTCGCCCATACATGGCTTCAGAACTAATGGGCATTTGCAAGAAAAAGGAAATCTGCCCTTATGAACTAGTCAAATCAGCATTATCAGAAGCGAAAGTTATTGCGCTAAGCTATCTCTATGTTTTTGACCCTGCGATTCGTAATGCTTTTTTAAAAAACTTGGAAACTGAGCCTCAAAAGATAATTTTGATTGTCGATGAAGCTCACAATTTGCCTGAAACGGCAATTGACATTTCAAGCTGCACACTGTCACTTTTTGTTATGAAGCAGGCGGAGATGGAAGCAAATAGATTTGGCAACAAAGATGTTGAAGCTTTTGCAAAGTTCTTCAGGATTGAAGTGGAAAAATTAACCGACCATGTAGATAGAGAAGAGATAATTTCCCCTGATAGAATTCTTGAAATTATTCAAAAGCAAGGCAACATGAAAAACCCTCAGGATTTTTTTGAGCGAATGCATGAAGCCGGAGGGGCAATCAAGAAAACTTTGTTGGCAGAAGGAAAAAATCCCCGTTCTTATCTTCACGCGATGAGCGAGTTTATGCTTAAATGGCTTGAAACAGTGGGTAATGACTCATACATTAATGTGGCAAGTCGCTACCTAAACAAAGACAAAAACAAAACAGCAAAGCTTGAAATTGTTGCGCTTGACCCTGCGAAAATCACCGAACCCGTTTTCTCATCAACGTATGCCAACGTCATAATGTCAGGTACTCTTCAACCTCTGGAAGCGTTCTCAAGGATAACAAAGCTTCCGCAAAACACAGTCCAATGCATTGTACCATCACCTTTTCCAAAGGAACACGTCTTCTCAGCTGTTTGCTTAGGCGTCACCACTGCCATGGAGAAAAGAACCCCGTCAATGTACCAAATAATGATCGAACGAATAAACGAGGTTGCTGCTAATACGCCAACTAACACTGGAGTTTTCGCAGCCTCATATGGAGTATTAAATTCGCTTTTAGCTGAAGGCTTAGAAAATGCCTTGGAGAAACCGCTGTTTTATGAACGAAAAGGAATGTCATCTAAGGCTAATGAGAAAATGGTGCAGGATTTCAAAGCATGCGGAGGCCGAAGTGGCGCCGTGTTCATAGGTGTTCAAGGGGGAAGAACTTCGGAGGGTGTGGATTTTCCAGGCAATCAAATGAACTCCGTTGTAGTTGTTGGTATTCCTTATGCGGAGCCGACGCCTAGAGTGAAAGCACAAATTGAATATTACGAAAAACGTTTTCCAGGGTTTGGACGGGAATATGGTTATGTTTTACCAGCAATGAAGAAAGCTTCACAAGCTGCGGGCAGACCCATAAGAACTTTGGAGGATCGTGGAGCTATAGTTTTCTTAGACTACCGCTTCTCAACAAATTATTGTCGAAGCTTTCTGCCATCATGGATAAATAAAGGCATGAAAACTCTACCTAATGAAAGAAATGTTTTAGCTGCAGAAATAAGCAATTTCTTTAAAATTCAATCCTGAATTTCTCGCAGCTTTCGATCTAAGAAAACTTTTCCGACAACAATTCTTAATGGCTTAGCTGAAACTGCCGTTTGAATCTTTAATATTTTTCTTAACGGATTAATTTTTCTCAAAACACCAATTCCTAAAAAAATATTTGCTTTACCATATAATCCTACGAGTAATCCTTTTTCTGGCAGTTGAGTCTTCGGAATAGCATTTCTTGGCTCAACTGTGACTTGGCTTAGAGGATAACATTCCAGTTTTGCGCCTTTCAGATATCTTGAGTAAGTCATTTCGCGCAGTCTTTTGCGGTTTTCAGCGGTCCGTGGGCTAAGAAAAGGAGAAGGTTCAACTGTAATAACTGGAATACCTAATTTTGCAATCAACTCCTCAAGTTCATCCTTAACTTGAACGCCAACTATAACATCAGGCTTAAGCTCCTGAATTAATGCTGTTTTGTATCTTATAGCTAAATCGCCGGTAACCCAACCATCAGTATTAATCACCACAAAATCAACAAACGTCTGCAGTACCTCAGTTTTCAAGGCAGTCAAGCCTTCAATGATTTCAGCTATCGCTACGTTAGGCGAAGTAACACCTACAAAAAAGGCGTTCTGCAACTTCAGATTTGACAACTGCGCCACTGGCTTGGAAATTAAGCCATAGCCCACTGTGCCTGATGGGCCTATGTCCGATTGACCTAAATCACCATCTAAAACTGCGACACGGCATTTTACTTTAAAGAGTTTGTTCAATAGGTAAGTGCAGAAGCTACTTTTTCCAGAATCTATTTGACCTAAAATCAAAACAGTCACCGGCTTCTTCCGCAAGCCTAAAACTGCTTCAACAGTCTTATTCCAAGACGATGGAATTGTATTGCCAGCAACTTCTTGAATGCTAGCGTTAGCGCCCAACGAAACATCTAAAACTGCTCTCTCCACAGCAAAAAAAGGCACCCGTTTGCCCTCACGAACAAGGATTGTTGCTGATGCTCTGGGTTGGTAGCCGAATACTTCTACCTTGCCAGAAACGACCATCGCAGAGGCGGGACCCTCAACCAACATTGTCTTATCAGATTCGACTGTGTGCTGCAATTCCGTTGCTCCTAGGTATGATACTGCCCGTTCTGCCAGCTATCCTTATGGCTGAAGAGATGTGCCTAATTCTTCGGCTGCGCCTGTTTTCTCTTAAAGGTCTGTTAGTTCCTGCTTCACTTACCACTTCAAGTAACACATGATACGGCAAAATTTCATCTATCGCTTGGAGCAGTTCTTTGTAGATTGGAATACCATTTCCAATTTTAACTGAAACGTTTGTCACTGTGAAATTAACGTTTCTTAAAGTTTTGGTTATGTTGTTAATTACCTCTTTTATGCTAAAGCAATTACCCTCTTCAATAACTTTTCCGTCAGCAATTACCGCCAACCCAGTTGCTGTTCCGGGGTCAACGCCAATAACTATTTTTTCATAGGCTTCTTTTCCACGAAGTATCTTCTTCACTTCGTTAACTAAATCATCAAGCTCCATCTCATCATGAAAAATCAATATTTTTTTGTGTTTCACTTTGTCTTTTTCTTTCTCCGTTGTAATAACAACTTTCAATTCAGCAGGCACAGGCTCTCCAGGCACCAAACTCACAAATGAGATATTTTGCTCTCTTAAATCGTTAACAATTAGATAGTACGCTTTTCCCTCCACCGTTGCCACAGCAACTTTTTCGCTCACTAAATCAACCTTAATAGTATACGTTTAAGTGCAAAACAGATTACTAGTTTCAAGTTTATAACATTGCCGTGAAAAACGATGAAAATCAGCACAGGCAGCAAATGTATCGACAGCAGCATTGACGGAGGCATTTCGCCAGAAAGCGTTGCTTTAATTTATGGTGAACCGGAAACTGGAAAAACAACATTGACCATTCAAAGCGCGGTCAACTGTGCTTTGCAGAAACACAAGATATTTTTTGTTGATTGCGACAACACTTTTTCAGCTAAAAGGCTCTCTCAACTTTCAAAAGACAAATTTGACTCAGTCGCCGAACAAATCATTTTGATTAAACCTAAAGATTTTAGAGAGCAAATGGCGGTTATTGACCGCATTCAAGATTATACTGCTAAAAACTTTGGCTTAATAATAATTGACACTTTCACGTCTTTATATGGAGCTAAGGTCGCTGAGAAAAATGGAAAGGCGTTCAGTGTAAATCGCGAGTTAAACAGACAATTGGCTATTTTGGCGCAAACGGCAAAAATCCGGAAAATCCCTGTTCTTATAACAAGCCAAGTCCGAAGCGTTTTTGATGACGCAAACATCAGTGTTAGGCCTGTGGCAACAAGAGTTCTGAAGTTCTGGGCTGACACAATAATTGCTTTGAAACCCACAGATTGTCCGCAAAGAATTAAAGCTGTTCTTGAGAAATCACGGGAAAACACTCAAGAAATTACCTGTTATGTACAAATACAGGAAGCGGGCATATTAGACGCTGAATTCCAAGAATGATGGTTGATCGCATGGACATTGCCCTCCTAGTCATCCAAGCGTTGAAATTTATATTCCCGGCTTATTGCGCAAACGCGACCCCGGTGCTTGCTGGAGGAGGAACCAAAATGGATTTCGGAAAGAATTTTTATGATGGAAGACGCATTTTTGGAAACAACAAAACTTTCAGAGGATTTCTTTTTGGCTTGGCAATAGGCATGTTAGTTGGATTAGTTGATGTTGTTATTTTTGGTTTCCCGATTCCATTCTTAGTATTAACTCCTTTGGGGGCGCTTTTGGGTGATTTAACGGGTGCTTTTTTCAAAAGAAGAGTGGGTATTGCGCCCGGAGGTTTGCTTCCAATCGTTGATCAAATTGATTTTGTCGTAGGAGCACTTGTTTTTGCGATTCCATTGGCTATTGTAAGTTGGGAGTTGGCGGCAACAGTTCTACTAATTACGCCGCCTATTCATTTATTCACCAATTTCTTAGCGTATAAAATGAATTTAAAAAGAAACCCCTGGTAACTACTTTGCCTCTAATTCTGTCACTGTTTATCAATGGGATAAAACAACAGCAGTTGTGTTGCCATTTTTTGTTCAGTTTGTTCTAAGTTGTTTTCTTGGTTAAGGTTCTGAGGCTCCCTTAACTTTTCAGGTTGTAAACTGAGGTGCTAATAAATCGATTTGCTTTGGTGCGGGCATCAACTTTTCGACTGTAAGTTTCCTCTTTTCATCTTATGTATTAATCCTCCATTAAGTATCAGTAAGCGTTCCATGGGATAGGCAAATAGAACTATCCCGCCTTTGGTTTCTCTGAATATCCTTATGGAAAGAAAGGGCGATTTAGCCAAGGATTTTAAAAGAGAAAAAATGCTGGCAGTATTTACTTCGCGATAAATGTAGTAGTCATGCCGTAGACTTTTTGATACACTGCCGCGAAGATGGCGAGAACAAACATTCTTTTCAACCCAGTACCTTCTATTGTTTTGGGAAGCTTGCTCCCATGCTTTTGCACTCATCTTGTAAAACGTATTATCCTCACTTGTAACAAATCGATGCCTGTAGTCATAAAGGTCAGCTTCTCGAAAACCTCCAATATCCCTAATTCTTATACCTTGAGCAACATCATATTTGTCAGACTGCTGGACTATGTTTGGAATAGTAGGATACCAATTATTGGCAAGGAACAAGTCATGTTCAAAACTTGCACAATATTCAGTTTCAACTAAAGAGAAAGCATAACTTCTCGCATTACCTAGTCCTCTCTTCATATTGCCAAAAACTTGCCAGCCTAAACTTTTCGCAACTGATTTCGTGTTATCGGTAGAAAAATCATCAACGATGAACTTTCTGTTTATGATTGGGATAACTCGACTAATCTGAGGTAGAACTACAGGTAACAATTCTTCGCTATTATGGGTACACATCCACACATCAAACGGTTTCAAAGGCATTCCTTAAGCAAATTTTTAGTTTTTTCCTAAACTTTTACAGCTAAAAAGTTTTGTCGTTCCTATTTAACTTTTATTACCCTAAGATTTTACAAAATCGGGTTTGAAGTGTTTGCAGGTTGTCTACCAAAATTACTTTAATGTACCCTCAAAGCGTAAACAAAAGGTCTGGAAAAATACAGTTCAGGTTGAGCTAACTCTAATGTTAGGTTTCAAGTGGACGATTCAGACAGAAGGCAACATTTCATAAACCAAAAGTATTGGAAAGTTCATAACTGATGTTGTATACAACCTAAAGTTCTATCAAAAAGCATTTAGAGACAGAGACTGAAACCTCGGTGGCATGAATTTGAAAAAGGAAAAAGGCTGGTTTACTGCCCACCAGTTGATTTGAAGGATATCGCGCCTTCCAAGAATATGTATGATAGCAGCATGAATGTTACACCAATGACCAGCATCATATAAGCTTGTCTTGGATTATAAGCACTTTTTGTACTTTGGTAAATAATTAGCAGACCGACGAAGCCTAGAGCGTACAAAATGACTGAAATTACAGTGTCTGAAATGAATTGATTACTGAGTTGTGGGTAAAGGAAATAGAATTTATTGTTAACGTAAGCAGATGGAAGAGGACGATTAATAAGAGTGTACAAACCCCCACCAAGAATGAAAATAACATATGAAATTGTGGCTACTGTAATTATGGTTATTGAAGGAGCATTTGAAGAGATTCTGCGGAACCATCGGCTCAGCGAAAAGGATAAAGATGAAGAACTTTTCTTGATTTTATTTGACATTCTCTTTCCCTTCCATCATTAAGTGCTTTGCTACATCTTTAGCCCATTCTCCTGTTAATGAATTTTTCTGAATCATACCCAAATACTCAGTCCAAGAAACATCAGATGCAATCTTCCACTTCTCAAATTTCTCCAAAATATTTTGGTATGCTTGCAAATGTAAAAGGCAAAATTCCTGCTTAATGGCAGTTCTGTTGCAAATCTTGCATTTCATCCCTTCCTAACTCCTTTTGATAAACAATGAGGATTAATGCACAATTTCAAGGGCTTTTTCCATCTTGTCAGCAAGTAAATTGTAGGTGAACCGCAGATTTTACAGGCGCTACATAAGGGTTTTACTGTACCACTTTGTGGTAGCGGAAAAGTAAGGTTGCATTTTTTTTCAAAATAGTTTGTGCAGCCAACAAAGCGTTTTCCCGTTTTTTTCGAACGCAAAATCACTAGTTTTCCGTCAGCACATTTGGTACATGCACCAATTGTTTTTTCATCTATCCGTGATTTTTTCAATGCATCGCTTAGTTGTGAACCAATTGCTGATTGTTTTGCTTTAAGTTCTGATATAACTGGTTTTAGAATTTTAATCGCATTTTGTAGAACTGTTTGTTTCGTTTGTGCTCCTAATTGAATTTGATTCATTTCCTGCTCCAGTTCCCTTGTCAATTCAGAGGATACAACTGTTGGACAAAACCGCTCCAATATTTCGATGACTTCAAAACCAAGGTCAGAAACAACAAGACTACCTAGTTCCGTTGAGATATTTGCGGTCGCATAATGTTTGTATGATTCCTGCTCTAGTTGCTTTAGTTCCAATTTCTTCTTTTTCCATTTTCATAAGCAAGCTGCGAGGATTATGCCGTGGAGGCGGTTTAGTAAAATTATCCTTCAGGACAACCCTCTTAACAGCTACTTCTTGTCCCTTTGTTAAGGCTGGCAGAGTTACGTCTTTTAGCTCAACATAGGGTTTGTAAAATTCAAGCCACCCATCACTTAATGTTCGTATTGCAGTTAGTTGAAAATGGTTTCCATTAATGCTTACAACTAATGTCACTGTTTGTCTAATTGCTGGCTCACCGAAAACGGCGATGAACCTGCGCACGACAAGATCAAAAATGTTTCTTTCAGGAATGCCAATTGATTTTTCAGGCAGGTTTCCTGTGGGATAAATGGCAGGATGCGCTGGATCGGATTTTTCGCCTTCATTTGGCTCTAACGTTGGTTTAGAAAGTAGTTTACAGGCATGTTTCGAATAAAGAGAAGCTTTACCTATCTTTCTCAAAATGTCCATATAGCCAATTGCTGGTGGAAGTTTTTGACTGCTTGTTCTTGGATATGAGATTAATGCGTCTAGGTACAGATGTTGAGCTATGTTTAAAGTGCGTATTGGCGTGTAATGGAAAATTCGGTACGCTTCACTTTGCAAGGCGCCCAAGTCAAAGGGGAAAGGTGGACTCACCTTAAACTCTTTTACCTCAACTTTTTCTACATTCGCTTCCTTGGTTTTACAAGAATCCAAAACTAGGGTTGCTTCTGGCTTGCTTTCAAGAATTTTTTCATATTCAACCTCGATGATTGTATTGTTTATCGCAATTTTGGCTATTATATTCCAATAAGGGGTAGGGACGAAACATTTTATGGTTTTTTCGCGGTGTTCTAGAAATTTGAGAGTTGGCCCTTGAACTCTGCCTGTGCTGATTGTAGCGTATTGCCCACTGTTGCTTTTGACAGCTGTCGTCAAGGCTCTGGACAAGTTTATTCCATAAAGCCAATCGATTTCATGCCTCGCCAAACCAGCATTAATCAAAGGAAAGTCCAAATGCGGCAGCACTTGATCGTATGATTCTTGAAGTTCTTCTCTTGTTAACGTTGAATATTTCATCCGTTTGGCAGTTTCTTCTTTGCTCCCGCACGCATATTTAAGGATACAATATCCGATAATGCTGCCTTCAATATCAAAATCGCAGGCATCTATGAAAACTTCAGCATTTTTGGCTAGCTTAGCAATTACTTTTAACCAAACCCGGATCCTTGATGCCCCTCGTTCAACTAAATACCTTGGGACCCACTGATAATCAAAAACTGGGCAGTCCCGACTATTTCGCTCTTTACTATCAATTGTATACAGATGCCCGAGCGCTGGCACAACGATAATTTCGCCGTTTCGATTAGCCTTATAAAATGGAACACCATTATCAATTAATTTTTTGGCATTCCCATCATTATCTAAAGCGGCCGCTATTCTTTTTGCGGCATCAGGTTTTTCTGTTATGATCAGCGTGTATTTTCCTAAAGACAAAAGTGAACACACTTGAATATCCAAAAGTATTCTTCTCCCAGAATAACCTTTACTTAAAGTTCAAATCCATTATCTCAAAAGGAAAGTTAGTTTGTTAGCAATCAATAAATATTCCAGAGTCATGTATAATTCGGGGGATTTGGGATGCCGCAACGCGTTATTTGTCATGGGTGCAATCATGTTTTATATGAAGGCTCTGAGCTTAGACCGCCAGATGAAATTATTTCGCAACATGGTGGGAAATGCCCAAACTGCAGCCGAAAGCTTTCATTGTTACCTATAGAGATTGACGTTAAGCCTGCAAGTAAACGTTAAAAAATTGGGCAGACCGATGAAGCCGTCAATTGATACTCAGGAAGAGACCCATTGGGAAAGAGCAGCCAAGACCAAAATGGGTAAGTATCTAACCCGAATTGAAACGGATTTTATTTCTAAATCGTTCAACATACAACAAGAAAAAACTACTATACTGGATGTTGGCGCTGAAGCAGGTCGTTTTTCATTATTGGCAACAAGAAGCAAAGGTACTGTCGTAAGCTTGGACATCGATTCTTATTCTTTGAAAAGGTTGAAGTCTAAAAACAAAGAAGTAAATATTATTCAGGCTGATGCAAGAAAACTACCACTGAAAGATGAAGTATTTGACGCCGTCTTCATGATTGAGGTCTTAGACTATATTCTCGAGTTGGAATCAGCCTTTGAAGAATGCAAGCGAACGCTTAAACCGAAAGCTCCCTGCTTTTTGTCTTTCGGAAATGAGTCTAGCATTAAAGCTAAACTCAGGCAGATGCGTGGACAATCATATATGCATTCTTACAAAAACGTTATTGAGACTTTAACTAAAACAGGATTTTCTATAAAGAAGAAAACTGGGTACAGTTGGTTGCCTTTCGGGAGAACTTCTCAGAATAATCTAGTACCAGTCTTGGCAGGTATTGAGAAAGTTTTTGGATTAAGAAGAATTACAAGGTTTAGCCCTTGGGTAATCATGCAAATAACTAAACTTTCGTAGCTACTCCATACCAATTCATTTTGGAAAGCCATAAATAAACCTCCAATGTGTATAAACTAAGATTAATCGATAAAAACTCAATTTAAAGAGATGGCTTGACGTGGGGGAAGGAATTAAAGAAAAGCTCAGTAATCGCTTAGAACCTTTCGGTAGATTACGCATACAAGTAAGTCACGGATCAATAATCGCAGTATCTGCGTTAGCTTTAATCCTCTTTGTTGCGTTTGTTGTGCGTATTTTACCTTTACGCTGGGAAAATCTCTCCGGCGGAACAGCGTTTCTCAACGAGTTTGACCCTTACTACCAATTTAGTATTGTCAAGCACATGGTAAGCGACGGTTTACTTTCACCCTTTTTAGGTTCAGGGTGGGTAAACATGCAACAATGGTATCCGTGGGGCCTTAACATGCAAGGCGCCCTACCATCTTTACCGTTGACAGCAGCAGTACTATATGAAATAGTCAAATTGTTTGGCGTAAACATTGATTTAATGACGTTCTGTTCAGTGCTACCTGCAATAATTGCAGTGGTTGATTGTTTAATAATTTATTTCATCGGCAAGGATTATGGAGGAAAAGCGATCGGTTTATTTGCCGCATTATTCTTGGCGTTAGCACCATCTTTTCTGCAAAGAAGCTCCCTTGGATTCTTTGACACGGAAGTTCCAGGGGTTCTTGGTCTTCTTTTATTTATGTTCCTATTTCTAAGGTCAATCGATAGCAAGAGGTCCTTGCGTGCATCCCTAATCTACTCTTTAGGGGCAGCCGCTTCTTTAGCCTACTTCATAGCCGGCTGGGGCGCATCCTACTATATGCTTGACTTGGCTGCACTATTCATTTTCGTAATGGTGATTATGCGAAGATATAGTCAACGTCTATTAATTAGTTACAGCATAACCTTTGGCTTATCGTTATTTATTGCAACAAAGGTGCCTTACATTGGAATTAACTATGTATTTGACGGCGCAGTAATTCCAGTCGCGGGAGTGTTCGTAGTTCTACTTATCGCAGAAGTTTTGCGGAACAACATATCTGTGAAAAACAAAGTTACTGTCGCTGTCGCAACAATAGTTGCTGCTGTAGGCATTTTTGCAGCGTTAGGACTAACTGGATTATTTGAAGGGTTGGCTGGAAAATTCAACACAGTCTTGGATCCTTTTATTCGAGCTAGTTCACCACTTATTAATTCAGTAGCTGAGCAAAGAATTTCAGCTTGGGGCAACATTTACACTGAATTAGGCATTGCAATATTGTTCTTCCTTATGGGCTTATACTTCACATTGAGAAATCCCACAAATAGGAACATTTTCTTGCTTCTCTTCACAATTACTTCACTATACTTCTCAGCTTCAATGATACGGTTACTAGTAATCTTTGCACCAGCCTACGCAATCATAGCAGGAATAGGAATCATAAGCGTCATAAAACCATTCTACACTTTGCTACAAGAATCACCGCGTAACCTCGCAAAAACAAAACGCAAGCTTGCTCGAGTAAGTAAAGAATACAGCGGTGTCGCGGTCTTCCTGATATTTATGATATTAGTGACAAACTTTGCTTTCTCACCGCAAACGGGTGGAGTACCAAGATCCGTCAACCAAGCTTACACACCAACAGCAATTAGTGCTTCAAGCCTTCCAATAGGTGGTGCACAGCTAACTCAACCAGTAGATGCATGGCTTAATGCAATAAGCTAGCTTAACACAAATGTTCATTCAACAGATGTAGTAGTTTCTTGGTGGGACTACGGCAACTGGTTAGCTGACCTTGGCAACGTCACATCATTGCATGATAACACCACAGTTAATAGCACACCAAATTGAAAACTTGGCTTCATATTCATGGGCAACGGAAACGCAATCAATGCAGATGCTCAACACCTATAACAGCCACAATAATCCTGGACAAGTCAAATACATCATGATCTTCACTGTCCTGCAAATTAGCCAATCAAGCACCGGCACATCAACATACGTCGCAAGCCCATCAGGATACGGAGATGAAGGAAAATGGGCTGGATGGCAAGAATTTCAGGAGAAGCAAAAACAGGCTGATAAATGAAGGCTACATGAATCCAGCAACAGCATGGACAGACGAAACAACATTCGGCGAAGCTAGACAACCAAACATCAAGATGGGCAATGGAACAACCAAGGATTAAACAGTACAGTATACGAACTAATGAACTTCGCAGAAGTATCGATACTGCAAACTATTAGACCAGCGCAGGCATCAGTCATTACACCAGATACAACAACTACACAACCCAACCTACTTCAAAGAAGCTTACTTCGGCGGCTTAGAAACATCACCATTCCAATACGGCGGAATAGTACCAATAGTAGCCATCTACAAAATCGACTGGCACGCATACTATGCAGCAACAGGCGCAACAGGAACAGGACATACTCCATAAGACAAGGAAGCGACCCAGTGTTTCCAAAGGTTCCTGATCAGCACAAAGTTGGTCAACCTTTAATTCCCAACGGTTTAGGCGTACTTTACGTCCTATTCACAACCGTTTATCTTTTTTCCTTTATTTCTTAAACGTTGGTGAAAGACCCATCTAACGTGTTTCAGCAGCATTAACCCTTGCAGCATGCATTCTTTTCGGTGGCTTCATGGGCCTGCTAGATGACTGGATGGACTTAAAATGGCGTTACAAAGCATTCATGCCTTTAATTGCTGCTTTACCGCTCATATCTTATGCCCTTGCAGCTCAATGCAAGAACAGCATATAGCATTACCATTTATTGGAACAATACAGTTTGGTGCACTTTACTTCTATGTAATTATTCCGCTAATCGTTATGATTGTTACAAACACAGTAAACATGCTTGGCGGCTTGAATGGTTTAGAAACAATATGTCCAGCTATAGTCATCTTAGGATTAATGGCTGGTTCACTTTACCAGTTGTCACCAGCATACATTCTAATGATTGGACCTTTATTATTTTGGCTAATTCTAGCCTACTTCAACTTTAAAGGCAAAATTTTTGTAGGCAACTCAGGATCCTTTGCCATAGGAATAACTATAGCGTCTTTCGCTGTCATTTCAGATTTAAAATTAAGCCTTCTAGTTTCGATTCTACCTTATATTTTCAATTCATCACTAATATTGCTTGACAATTTTCTTTACCCGAAAAAAAGCCAGAGTTTACGCTTTGATGGGAAAAGGCTTTCATCTGACCACAGAAAAAGCTTAGTTACATCTAATAACTTACCATCGTCCATTAACTGAGCGGCAAGTGGTTATAATAATATGCTGGGATTGTTGCACTTTTCACTTTGCTTGGCTTTCTTATCCAATTTGTTGACTAATTACGCAAGGAACCTTTCAAGTTTCGTTAAACCAATAATTTCGTCAAAACTTAAGCCCAAAGCATCCAAAACTTGATCAAAAGTCGAATGCAAATACGCAATGTACTTGTCAACATCAACTTCGTTTCTTGATGTTAACTCAACTGGTTTCACGTGCGGTTCTCTTATAACTTTGACAAAACTAATCAAATCGCCAGTATGCAGCTCTTTTCCGCTTTCCTGCAGAATTCTTGCAGCTTTAACGTGTTGAGGAGTAGTTTTAGTGTAACTTGAAAGTTCATCGCCTAAAGCCACATGGAACGCAAGCTCACTAATGTCAGCCCATTCTCGTCGTTTTAGCCGAGTGTAGCGTTCCGAATTATTTCTGCAATTTCTTTTCTTGCTTTTTCGAAGTCAGCTGGACTTTTAACTCTTTGCAAGAGCCATCCTTCATTTTGTTAAAAGCGTCTTTGATGAAGATGGGTATGTGTTTTTTCTTACCTGTTAAGCCTTTAACGTCAACGGTGCCGTCTTCCAATACGCCAAGATAGTTTTTTTTGCGTGAACTAAAAACGGCATAGCGGTAGACTTTGTCAACGTCTATCCCCATGTTTAATTCATGCTCGGTGTAATGGACAACTTCTTCAATTTGTTCCTTAGAGGGGTTCTTAAGGAAAAGACTGTCTGTGTCGCCGTAGAGAACCTGTATGCCCACTGATTCAGCATGTTTGAGTATTTGGGTGATTGAGTATCTGCCGATGGCTGCTGTTGCTTCTGCTACTGGTGGACAATAAAGGTCGAAGCTGTCGGCGCCAAATACTCCGTAGCTGGCGTTTAAAATAACTTTGAGTGCTCCCTGAGTGGTGTTGTACCAGCTTCTAAGTTCAGGTGGCAAGGTTTTGTCTTTTGATCGACTCTTATACCATCTCACACGCAAATCTCGTAATGAACCGATAAGAAGGCTTTCTAGTGCTCGTTTTTCGGTGCAGACCCAATGCTGAGTGTCTGGAATGAGTGTGCCCCTTGCATCCATGGATGGTTGCAACAGATTGATTGATAGCCGAGGTTCCAAACCTTAATGATTGATGGGTACAGGCTAGGAAAGTCCATGACGGCAACGTTGAAGTGCACTCCTGGCGTTGGTTCGACGACTATGGCGCCTTTGTATTTTTTGCCTTTTATTATGGCGGTTGTAGAAGTTTTGCCTTTTTTTGTTAAGTATATCTTCAGCGTTTGGTATGAGCATGTTTCTTTTTCGGTGTTCACGATGCATGAAGTTGCGTATCCAGCGGCTTACGCCTTGGCGACTTACGTCTTCCATGGGCATGCTGCTTATTCTTGCTAGGACAAGGATTAGTTTCATTGCTGAATCATCTTCAAAACTGGTCAGTTTGTAAGTAATTTCTGAGTCTCGTAGACAGTAGCTGGGCAAGTTCAGAGTAGGATAAGTCTCCGAATGTTTTTTCTAGATGGATTTTTTCTGATCCTATAAGTGCGTTGCCAACGTCGTTTAGGGTTACGTCGCGGTAGCGGTTGTTGAAAGCGTAGATTTGAATTGATCTGTTAAAAAAGAACTTGTATAGGTCAATGTGAACACCGTATTTTAGCAGGCAGACTCGTTTGCCTACTTCTATTGGAATTTCACTTCTTCTAAAGCCTAAGTTCATTGCTCGGTGAGTAAGGTAGCGGAGGTCAAAGTCGTCGCCGTTGAAAGTTAAAATGAAACGGGTAATCGCCAAGACATCAAAGGTTTTTCTAAGCAAATCTTCCTCGGTTTCGACAATATTCCACTTTTATGTCTGCAGTCTAAATGCTGGTTGCCTTCTCGAACACCTTCACGTTTAAGAATAAGCACTCTTTTTTCGCCATCTGAACTGTAAACCGACACGGCGATTACTGGGCAAGCTGCTTCCCGTGCATCAGGCATTCTTGTTGATAATGGTGAATAAACTTCGATGTCGATGGCTGCCCTGCGAAACTTTGGCGCTGGATACTCTAGGAGTTTTGCCCACATTTCAGCAAATTCTCGTTCTTCTTCTGTGCAGTCTTTGAAGAGAGCTTTAATTTTGTTCAGGTTTTCTGTTGCTTCTTCAAGCACTTATGGAACAAGATTACCATCTTTGACTTCGTATATCATTCCCGGCAAGAAGTTGGCGGTCATAAATGTATGATTGATAATATTTTATTTTTGACTCCCAAACCTTGATAACTTCAGCAGGCGTATTGCAAATTTTTGGGGAATCTTCAGGAATTATGTCTCTGATAGTGCCTTGCGGTCTACCTCCGATGGCTAAGGGGTCATTTGCAATTATTTTTGTAACCTGAATTTTTTATCGTTTAAAGGGTCAAACTTTTCTACAATTTCAAAACGGTCAAAGCCTTCATGTCTAACTATGCGATCTATCTTCTGCAGTTCTCGCTTGGGATAGATTGGTTAAGCAGTAGGGCTTGTGACCAGTGTTATCGTACCAAAAATAGATTTGTCCTGATTCAGGCTCATATAGTTTGATTATTACTTTTTTTTGGCGACCATCATAGGAAGCTGAAACAAAATATGACGGGGGCAGATTTTCAGGCGCTATTGGCGGAAAAATTCGTGGCTTCTTTTTTTGCTTAATTTTTTCGATGTTAATTTGAGTTGGAGATGTTGAAGCTTCCGCTTTGGCTTCTTCTTTTACGGCAGGTTTAGTTTGTTCCCTGTTGCAGTAGTCTAAGAGAGTTCGCGCCATCCCCAATTTGACCTTAGCTTCTCTATGGTACATTGAGACTAAAAATCTTTAGTGACAAAAAACTATCAATCTAATATGTCTTTTATTTGAAAGATAGTTTGTTCTAAAATAATTTTTTGGGTATATTTGCATGAGCTTCTTCAGATATTTTCCATACGAAGCCTTCCTCTATCATGAAATTTGTTTTGGTTAGATACAGATAATCCACACTGATGAATGATTCTTAAAGATATGTGGCAGTTATCATTTATGTACAACCGACCAATTTGAATTCTTATTTAGAAGCACTACATCTTCTCTAATACGTGAAAGAATTTGCTTAAGGATGCTTGGACAATAGCTATTGAAACCCTAAGCTGGATGGACATGGAGAAACTAAGTGAGCGCTTAGCGTTAGCAAGAACCCTTACGGAAGTCCGCATAAATGATGCAAACGCCATACGCTACGGATACGGTTTAGTGCTTGAAACCACAAGACGCAAAAACCTCATAGACAAATTCGTAAACACTATCGTAGTGCCCAAAAAAATTAGCGAGTACAATCTAGGCATCCAATCTTTCCTTAGGCTTTACGTTTACCAAACACGGGTGTCTAAGAACTGGGGTAAAATTAACTTTCAAGAAGCAACACACATCGCCAGCTTAGGCAGGGCAATTCTAGGCTGGGAAACTCTTCGTGAAGTTGAGCAATTTCTGGGCTTTTTCCTTACACGACCGCTGGAGCCAATTTTAAAGGCGGCACCCGATGAGCAGCAGGTTAGCCTTCGGACTTTCCACCCCTCGTGGTTCGTTAAATACTGTTTTAGATTAATGGGACGCAATGAAGCCATCGCTTTCTTAGAGGGAAGCATAACTCCCCCGCCCACATACATCCGAGTAAATACCATGGCCACGACAGAAGAGGCAATCATGCAAAAACTTGAAGTAGAAGGCGTCAAAGCAGAAAAAGCCCAACCGCTAAAATACACTTACAAAATCATAAAAGCAAAACAGCCATTAAACACCTTGCCCAGCTACAAAGAAGGCTTATTCTACATCCAAGATAAAGCATCCTGCTTCGCCGCCCAAGCGGCAGACCCCAAGCCGGGCAACATCGTTTTTGATGTTTGTTCTGCACCTGGAGCAAAAACAACCTATTTAGCCCAACTTATGCAAAACGAAGGGACCATAGTCTCGGTTGATTTTTCTAACCGAAGGATGAAAGTGTGGAAAAAAGAGACTGCTCGCATGGGAGTCAAAATTGCTGAACCAGTAATCGCTGATGCATGCGCGCCTTTACCCTTCAAACCGCAAGCAGATTTGGTGATTTTGGACCCTCCATGCACAAGCACCGGTGTCTTCGCCAAGCAACCTTCAGCAAAATGGCGTCTAAGACCCAGCTCAGTTGAGAAAATGGCGGCTATCCAGTGGAAAATGATTAACAGCTGCGCCGAAAAAGTGGCGGCTGGAGGAGAATTAACCTACTCCACATGCAGCATTACTTTAGAAGAAAATGAGATGATTATTGAGCGGTTCCTAAAAGTGCATCCAGAATTCACATTAGCGGAAATTGAACCGAGAATTGGGTTACCAGGAATGCGAGACTTAAACAAGTGCCAGAGACTCTATCCGCACATTCACCAATGCAACGGCTTCTTCATAGCAAAACTCCAAAAACAATAATGCAACTATTCGGTTGAACCAAAATCCCCAAGCGTTCTCTGGGGTGTTTCTTTGGTGAATAACGGGTATGTGATTTGGTTTCCTTCCACATGCGCCATCTCATTAAGTGCATGATTAATACAACTATTCGAGCTTATGATGTGCTCCACCTTAACGTTTCGAACCACGAGGGCATCTGATATGAGGCTTCGGTGGCACCGCCAAGGCAAGGCTTCAGCACACATTAACGCCAAACAGTTCTCTCGTGCCAGCGCGGTAATTTTTAGTAGGTTGTCGTTGAATTCTTTGGTCTGCATATAGTCTGCGTAGCCTCGGAAGCTGCTGTTTTTCCATGCGAGGTTTATGGAGTCGTGTTTGGGTCGGCGTAAGCCGCCGATGTCTGGAATGTGAATGTATTTTACTGTGTGGGTTTTGAGGCTGCTGGGCAGGGTTTCCTTATTAAACTGGGGGTTATGTCTGCTTCTTGGAACTGTGCGCACATCAACAACTAAGGTTATACCGTAGGTTTTGAGCAACTCGGTGAATTCAGCAATGGTTCTTATTGAGTGCCCGATTGTGTAGATAATTAATTCCGAAGTCTGACCCAAATTACGTGCCTTCAGTAGTCCTTATTATGCAATGACAAAATATAAGAAATCAACGACTTTTGTCGCAAAAAGGAGTGTTACAAACCTAATTCTGCCTGGATTTTTAGAGTTGACAGAGCATTTCAGAGATTACTTTTGCCTCCACGCCTGCTGAAATATCTGGTCGTAAATAGGCACAACACTGAAAACATTTTTTGAAGCATGTAATTCAAGATAGGTCATTTTGGAACCTCATGCCTGCTGTTTCTGTTCGATCAAGTTTGCTATAACTCTTTCATCAACCTACAAACGGGTAAACGAGTAACCATTTTTTGATTTTTGCTGAGAAAAGAATGCTGCAAATTATTATTAATCAAAACTATAGTAAATGTAAGTTGAAAACCCAGATGGTGAAAAACATGAAAGCGCATCAATTAACATTAAATTTATTAGTTAAACCCCTACTGCATAGGGTAAAGGCGAGCATAAATGTCCATAGCATCTAAACTGAAAAGTTACAACCGAATAGAACTCACATCTACAGCCTTCTATGCCATCAGCGGAATAATCCTACTGGTATTTCTGTTCTTAACTGGTTTCCCGCCTCAAGTAGGTTTCATAGGAATCCTCAGTTTAATCACCGCTTACGGTGTCTTAACAAAAAGAAAATGGGCACCATGGTTATTGTTCATACTGTTTGTTGGAGCATCAACATTTTCAATTTATACATTGATCGCAATAGGATTCAGCAACATACCAATAGTAATAGAAATGATTGCGTACACCGCCCTCACTTGGGTATTCGCATACTACAATCTATTGAAAAGAAAACCAATTAAGACCTTAAGCTAAACGTTGGACGCTTCGGAAAAGCAAAACAGCAACCTCTTGATCTTCATCAACGAATTGTTCATTTTCTGGAATTTCAACAAACCCATCAGCTTTAACCAAAGTGGTAATTGCTCCAGAAGCGCCTGTTTCAACGGGTTGAGCAATCAACCTGGAATCTTTTTCAAATTCTAACTTAACCATAACAAACGTTCGCCTGCCTTTAGCACTAAAAAGCCGAGCACCAGCAAATGCCCTAACTATCTTCATGCCAATCACAGGTCTGCCAGCTAACCGCTGAAGCAAGGGCCTAGCAAGCAAGTAAAAAATCAACAGCGCAGACGTGGGATGACCCGGCAGAGAAAACACAGGTTTATCTCCAACAAACCCGACTGTTGTCGGTTTCCCAGGCTTAACAGCGATACCGTAAACAACAATTCCGGGCTTTCCCAGCGAATCCACAATTTGAGGGGTATAATCCCGTGGACCAACGGAGACTCCGCCTGAGGTGATCACCATATCTGCTGAGGCTACAGCAGTTTGCAAAACTTTGGATAAGGCTTCTTTGTCGTCTGGAACAACTCCGAAATAGACAGGTTTTCCGCCGCTTTCTATGACTGCTGTGCTTATGCTGTAAGCGTTAATATCATAGATTTTTCCTTCAGGCAGGGGTTTACCTGGTTCAGTTATTTCCCCGCCGGTAGACAAAACGGCAACAATGGGGATTTTTAGTACTTTAGAAGTCGTTAAACCTAAAGCTGCCAAAACACCAATCTCTGAAGATCCCAAAACCTGCCCTTTTTTTAGGACAGTTGCGCCTTTCTTTATATCTGATCCTTTCTTCATAACATTCTCATTCACGGTTACGGCACTGAAGACACGCAAGATGTCATCTTCTCTTTCGGTGTCTTCAACCATAACTACTGCATTGGCGCCTTCAGGAATGGGTGCACCAGTAACAATTTCAACTGTTTCACCCTTCTCTAAGACAACTTTTGGCTGTTCACCAACATTAACGGCGCCAGAAACCTTCAAAGTGACAGGTTGATTTTCTTCTGCACCAAAAGTCTCCTCCGCTTTCACAGCGTAGCCGTCAACGGTTGAACGGTTAAACGGTGGAATGTCAAGCGATGAAATTACGTCTTCGTTTAGAACTCGATTGTAAGCTTCAAGCAGTACAGCTTCTTCTTCGCCAACAAATGCAGGTTTAAACTGCTTTTCAATTGTTTTTTGTGCTTCATCAAACGTCATAAGCTTCCTAAACATCTTAGTCCTCAACCTTCAAATTACCAAACATGTGAACAATGACTGTTTCGCCTTCGCTTACACCTTCTCGGTTTTCATCAACAATCACAAAACCGTTGCTCTGCGTCATCGTAGATATTGCTCCTGAACCTTTCGCACTAACTGGCTCAGCATAAAACTCACCGTTCTTCAAAATGACATAAACACGCACGTAGGTTTTTCTGCCCAATGCACTAACAACCCTTCTTGACAATACAGCCTTCAACATTGGTCTTGGCTCTGTTTTACTCATTCCAAGCAGGCTGCAAACCATTGGTCTACCGAAAACTTCAAAACCAATAATTGACGCAACCGGGTTACCTGACAAAATCAAAACCGTCTTTCCTTCCAGAACCGCAAGTGCTGTGGGCATCGCTGGTCGCAATGCAACTCCATGAACTATCACTCCTGGTTTTCCAATCTTGTTAACTGCATCAGGCACTAAGTCTAATCCACCAACGCTTGTCCCGCCAGTAGTAATTACTGCGTCATTGTTTTTCAGGGCTCTTTGGATTTTCTCTGCGATTTCATCCACATTATCTTTGGCTATGCCAAAATCGGTTGTTTCTGCGCCAAGTTCTCTGCACATAGCT
Organism: Candidatus Bathyarchaeota archaeon; assembly: GCA_963831865.1. GTDB lineage: Archaea > Thermoproteota > Bathyarchaeia > Bathyarchaeales > Bathycorpusculaceae > Bathycorpusculum. The sequence goes on from CAWHSP010000057.1 coordinate 61,920, forward strand.
GAAATCATGATTTTGTTGGAGTCATAAATTAGGTTTCCAGAAAGCGAAGTGCCTATTTCTGTAAGTTCGTTTCCCGTGGCTAAAATGCCAATTTTCGGTTTCTGGGTAACTGATAGTTGGCTATAGCCTGATGCAGCGGCTAATCCAATGTGGTAAGGGCTCAAGCGAATGCCAGCCTTAGCAATGATATCGCCTTTTTTGATGTCTTCACCTTTTTTAGAAATGTTGTCGCCCGGCGCAAGTTGACTCCAAACTTCCAGTTTCCGCTCATGCTTCTCAGTGTTTTCAAGCATGACTACTGCGTTTGCACCCATCGGGATGGGGTTTCCAGTCCAGACTTGCTTGGCTTGGTTGTCGCTTATTGCTCGGTTTTCCGTCAATTGAAAAGTTGCTGGTTTGAATTGTGAAGCACCAACAGAATCAGCGGATTTTAATGCATATCCATCAACTGCTGACTTATCAAACCTTGGCAAATCATCTTGCGCAAATAAGTCTTCAGCTAAAACACGAGCTAATGCAACTTGCAAAGGCACTGTCTCCGCTTTAGGCGCCCCAATTTGCAATGCTGCTAGCCAGCTCTGCAACGCTTGATCTGTTAATGTTAATTTTTGAAATCCTTTCAGTTTCACCAAAACGGTCCCACACAGCACACTAGCGATTTATTGTAAAAAACATATCGAAATCAAAACCGGTGAAAACAAGTAACTAGTCAAAAAAGTGATCAGGATCTGGTTTCGTAGACTGTTATTGAATCAGTCTTTATTTGCATAACAAGGTCGTGTCCTTCAACTATCTTTCTTAAGTTACCCATGCTTTCCTTAGAAATGTTTGCCTTAATGTTAATGTGGTATCCTTTGAACAGTGGATACATGGCTTTCTGCGGTATCAATGTGATGGTGCTTCCATCTAAACCTGGACACCTGTCAACAATTTCCCTTAGCAAAATAGCGATTTCAGCAAACTTCATAATTATTCACTATTTATAAATATTATAGCTTCAATAAAAAACATTAGTATAATTTAACTCTTTTACAATGATTTTTAGTTATTGCTTGAGTAAAAGTAGTAAGATAATGCCTCAAAACAAGTTTCAGCCTATCTCGCCAGTTGGGCAAACTATCGAAATCTATTTTTTGGCCGTTTCTGCAGTCATTTTTTTGAGGAATTCTTTGATGTCTTCCTGTTGACCAAAAACTACTAGTCGACCGTCCTTCTGCGGGTTTACCGAGAGTTTGCTTTCGTTGGCGATTTGTTTTAGACGTTCGGAAGGGAGCTTGCCGATTGGTTCTACTCTGACCCATTTCTGGTCTCTGGGGACGGCAGTTATGAATTTGTTTTCTTCCGATTTTTCTTCGCATACCTCGCATTGAACATTGGCTTCTTCTAAACGTCTAAGCCATTGGTCAACGTATTCTTCGCCGAAGGTTTTTTGGGCTTCAGTCAGCAGTTTTGATTCAACGTTTCCGAGGAATTCTTCTACTTTAGGCGCTGATTCACCTTCGATGCTCCCTGATTCTGAAATCTTAATCATTAGTTTTGCGCTTCTTAAGTCGTTAATAACATTTGGCGGTATGGCTACACCTTTTTTTCTCAGCTCCAGCATTAATTCTTCAAGAACTTTCCATGTTGCGTTGTGACCCATGTTTTTCCCTACTGTTCTATTTAAGCGTTAGAGGCTATAAATGTTGATCTTGGAAAGGAATAAATCATTAAATCTTTTCTGTATTAGCGTAGAGGTAATTGTTTTGTCAGATAAAAAAGCGCAAATTAAAGAAGCTATACAGCAGTTGCATGATGGTGTGCCTCCTGAACAAGTTAAAGAGAAATTCAGAGGGGTTTTTGAAGGAACTGACTCGTTGGAAATAGCCAAAATCGAAGAGGAACTTGTTAAGGAAGGTCTCAAACGAGATGATATGCGCAAGCTATGTGACGTTCATATGGCAATTTTCAAGGAACAAATTGATAAACAAAACCTCAACCTCAAGCCCAGCCAACCCATCAGCATATTGATGGAAGAACATAAGATCATGACAAAGATGACTGAAGATCTTATTATCTTGGCGAGTAAAATATTGAAAGTTACAGACATTCGTTACGTCCAAGAAGATATTCATCAGGTTGAACATTTGGCAGGCGATTTTGCTGATTCAGACAAACATTACCTCAGGGAAGAAAACGTGCTTTTCCCAACGCTTGAAAAACATGGAATCACAGAGCCTCCAGCGGTGATGTGGATAGAGCATGACGAGATAAGAGAAGAGAAAAAGAAACTGCAAGCACTCATAAAAGACGTCGACCAAGCCAACTTTTCCAGCTTCAAGGATCAGCTTTGGGAAGCAGCCAAAACCTTAGGAAATTTGTTGCCGAGCCATTTTTACAAGGAAAACAACATATTGTTCCCAACTGCGCTAAGCATTATTACACAGCAGGAATGGGTGGATGTACGTAAAGAATTTGACAGCATAGGATATTGCTGCTTTACACCACCAGCACTCATAGAGGCACCCAGGGAAGATGCTGCTCCGCAGGCGCCAGCGCCAACAGGAATTATGCAGTTTGAAAATGGGAACCTAATCAAAGAACAACTTGACAGTCTGCTAAACACGTTGCCTGTTGAAATCACGTTCGTCGATGAAAATGACACTGTGCGGTACTTCAACAAACCTGAAAAAACCATCTTTGTACGCACGAAAGCCATAATTGGCAGAAAAGTCCAAAATTGTCACCCAGCAAAAAGCCTTGATACCGTAAGCAAAATAGTGGCGTTATTCAAATCAGGAAAGAAAAACTCTGCTGAATTCTGGATTAACATGGCTAGCCGCATCATTCACATCCGATTCTTTGCAGTGCGAGATCCAACCGGCAAATATTTAGGAGCAATGGAAGTGGTACAGGATGTTACAGACATCCAGAAGCTACAAGGCGAGAAGCGCCTATTAGATTGGCAAGAATAAGATTATTTGGCTGAAAAAATGAAGCTTGAAATAGTTAAGTCGGAAGGCTTAGCCCACAACAGCTATTATCTGTCGGATCAAGGCGAAGCCGTTGTTATTGATCCTCGCCGAGATTGCGAAATCTACACTAAGTTTGCGGAAAAAGAATGCGCACAAATCAAGTACATTTTGGAAACACATAGGAATGAAGACTACGTGGTAGGCTCATTGGAACTGCAAAACATGACCGAAGCCGAAATCGGCCACAGCAACGCTTTAGCTTTCAAATATGGAGAACACAACTTAACCGACGGCGACACATTAAACCTCGGCAGCACTAAAATCAGAGCCCTCTACACGCCAGGGCACACAGATGAATCCCTATGCTACGTTGTCTATTCTTCTGGCAGTAAAGAGGCATTGATGGTTTTTAGCGGTGACACACTTTTCGCTGGTTCTGTGGGAAGAACAGACCTTTACGGCAAGACAGCACAACCAGAGCAGGCAGAAAAACTCTACAGCAGCCTCCACGAAAAGTTGCTGAATCTTGGTGACCACGTTCTTGTTTACCCAGGACATGGTGCAGGAAGCGTTTGCGGACACGACATAAGCGGGCAGGAACCAACCACTATTGGCTATGAGAAAAAAACCAACCCGTACTTACAGCCAAACAAAGAAGACTTTGTTCAAAAATCTTGTAATGAAGAGTTGGTTGTACCGCGGTACTTCCGCAAGATGGAAGATTATAATCTGAACGGGCCTACTTTGCTTAGTGAGTTGTCTTATCCATCTGCGCTTTCTCTGGAGGCTTTTGAGGAAGAAATGCAAGAGTCAAAAGTTATAGTAATGGATACTCGGATGCCTTACGCTTTTGCAGGTTCGCATATTCCTAATTCGCTGAGCATGTGGCTTGGCGGAACCAGTGTTTACACAGGTTGGCTGCTAGACCCCGAACAATACATCGTTTTTGTTCTTGAACGACCAAGTGACATCGACATTGTAACTCCTCGGCTACGTAGATTAGGTTTTGATAATATGTGCGGTTACCTGTGCGGCGGCATGAACGAATGGCAAGAAGCAGGCAACCCCATTACCAATGTAAACACAATCTCAGTTCTTGAGCTCAAAAGCAAGCTGGAAAAAGATGAAGTTGTGCTTTTGGACGTGCGTGAACCGAGCGAGTGGAAAGAAGAAGGCACCATAGAAGGCTCAAAGCAAATATTTTTCGCTGACTTACCCGAAAAAACGGGTAATATTCCAAAAGACAAGCCCATAGCAGTGACGTGTTCAGTGGGCAACCGCTCCAGCATAGCTGCAAGCATACTTGAGAGGGCAGGCTTCAAAAGCGTAAGCAACGTTCTCGGAGGCACAACTGCTTGGACAAACCTTGGTTACCCAACAAAAAGATAGCCGCTTAAGCGCCTCAAAACTTTTCCTGATTTACTCCTCTTTTTCAAGTTCCTTCATTACCTTAAATGAAGAGGACAGATTCTTGGAGGCTTCCTTAGGTCCCAATAGTTCCTTGACAAGTTTGAATTGTCGCTTGTAAATGTGGCAGTTTTTTGAGTGGAAAATTAATTTGCCTGTTTCTAAACCTAGATTGCTCCGCTCATTAATTTCGGAAACAAAAGCTTCATTAAACATTTGCAACCCTGCAATGTTAGCTGGTAAACCTGCGTAGGCATCCCAGGATCGGAAATAGCATGTTAGATGCATTTTGCCCTCAAGGATTTCTGTGTCGATTAGGCTTAAGCAGGGCGGTTCATGCCGTTCATTTGTGCCTGGATCGAAGTAGTTTAGATGTCTTCAGGTAGCCTAACAACCATTGTTACTTGTCTGTCTCTCTGCTCTTTCACGTAATGTTTGATGGCTTCTTCAACTTGGTCAACAGGTTCACGAAGTCTGCTACCATAAGTGTAAGTTTCATCTTGCTTTCCTTCTCCACACCACAAATACGTTAACGCATACCACTGCACATACTTCATGTCGCAGGGTGCTTTGTCGCTTACGAGAGGTCGATTTTCAGGATGATTAATTTCAATTGTTAAATTGAGTTTTTTTGTCTCTGTTTCTTCTGAACCGTAGCCAACCTGGAAAGTGTCGCCTTCACTCCAAATGCTGTTTAATACTTTAAACCACGCATCAGGACAATCAAATGCTGTAACCTTAACATGCTTCATAGCAGGTCTCCAAGATACCGAATAATGTCTAGTTGTTCGAATAATAAGTTTACTTAAAAACGACGCTGAACAAAATTCAATGCAAAATTTGTTTTGAAGATAAATCTAAAAAAAAAAGAAGAAAAGTTTGGGCTTTTAGTAGGGCATTCCGCCGCCCATGCCGCCCATTCCACCCATCACCTGCCCATTCCTCCTGGAGGCATTGGGGGCATTTTGCCGCCGCCTTTAACGCTGATTAAGTCGTCGATTTTCAGTATCATGTTTGCTGCTTCTGTGGCTGATTTTATGACTTGTTGCTTCACGCGGAGTGGTTCAATGACTAGTAGGTCACGCATGTTTTTGATTTTGCCTGTTGAGACTTCGATGCCGAAGTATTGGCTGTCTGGTTTCTCGTGTTGTGCTCTGAGTGCAACCATGATGTCTATGGGGTCTAAGCCTGCATTCTCAGCTAATGTAAGTGGGATTGCTTCAACTGCATCTGCATAAGCTTCTACTGCAAGTTGTTCTCGTCCGCCGACTTTAACTGCGTAAGCTCGTAGGTCTTTGGCTAGTTCTGCTTCTGGTGCGCCGCCGCCTGCAACGATTTTGCCGTCTTCTATTGCGTTTCTTACAACGCATAAGCCGTCATGTAGTGAGCGTTCTGCTTCGTCGATTACTTGGTTGGATGCGCCTCTGATAACTATGGTTACGGCTTTGGGATTTTTGCATTCTCGAACGTATAGTAGTTTGTCGTCGCCGATTTTTACTTCTTCAACACGTTTTGCTTTGCCAAGAACATCAGCTGTATATGTCTTTTACGCTTGCAACTATTTTGGCACCTGTAGCTTTGGACAGTTTTTCTATGTCGCTGCTGCTTACGCTTTTAACTGCTAAAACTCCAGCTTTGCCTAAGAAAGTGCAGTGCCATGTCGTCAATGCCTTTTTCGCAGAAGACAACGTTGGCGCCTGCTTTTGTAACTGAAGTAACCATTTCTTTGAGCATGCGTTCTTCTTCGTCGAGGAAAAGTTGCATTTGATCTGGACTTTCAATGTTTATTTTAGCGTCAAACTCTGTTTTTTCAATTTCCATCTTTGCGTTTAGCAGAGCGATTTTTGCGCCGTCAATGATTTTTGGCATTTGTGAGCTGGCAATTTCTTTGTCGATAACCATGCCTTTGACAAGTTCTGTTTCATCTAGGCTTTTGCCATGTTTCTTAACGACTTTTATTAGGTCAATGTCTGCAACGTATTTGCCATCAATTTTTTCGGATACCTGTTTTACTGCTTCAACAATGATTTTTGCGAAGTGATCTTCTGCAACGTTAATGCCTTTGCTAGATAAGTGATGTGATTGCAATATCCTCTAAGGGTTTTGTCATCATCAATTGAAATGGGAATTGCCATTTTTTCTAAGATTTCTTGAGCTTTCTCACTGGCTTTCTTGAAGCCTTCAATTATGACTGTTGGATGAACGTTTTTATCAACCAAGCTTTCAGCTTTTGAAAGTAATTCGCCTGCTAAAATCACTGCAGTTGTTGTTCCGTCGCCAACTTCGTTGTCTTGAGCTTTTGCAACTTCCACAAGCATTTTTCCTGCTGGATGTTGAATGTCAAGCTCTTTCATTATGGTTGCGCCGTCATTAGTTATAGAAACGTCGCCCATGCTGTTAACAAGCATTTTATCCATACCGCATGGACCAAGTGTGCTTTTTACTGATTCAGCAACTATTTTTGCCGCCATGATATTGTTTTTTAGCGCTTCGCGACCTGTTGATCTGCCTGTGCCTTCTTTTAATACTAGAACTGGAATGTTTCCTCCACCTTGAGACATAATTTTCACCAATTTCCTATTTTTGAGTAATAACGGAATTCAACAATCAAATATTTAAATATAAATTTTTCCTACCAAACAACGCCACAACTATTGAAGATACTGCATTTATCGACACTTGAAAGCCAAAAAGCACACTAAACTTTCTGTCTCTCGCTCATCCATCGTTGAACTTCTATTCTGCCTTGATTATGTGGTAGCCTGAGGCTTTGCGAAGTCTGTTCATAATTGCCAACCCCATTTCTTCTGATTCAACGCCTTCAGCTAGGATAACGTCCACGTTTTCTTCGTCAACTTCTCTTAATAAACGGAACAGATTTTGAGCGATTAAGGGCAGGTTTAAGCGGCTGCCAAGAGATTTTACTACCATTGCTTTGTACGAGGTTTGCGTTTCGTCGGTAGCTAAGATCCCAACTTTTACGCCCTTTAACTTGAATGATTCCGTTAGTTCTTGAATTTTCTTTATGACGGCTGCAATTGCTCCTTCAACAAGAATTACTTCTGCCTTAGGCGCATAATGTCTATGTTTCATTCCAGGAGAGCTAATTTTTTCCAGGGGCAATTCCTGCTCAGCCTCAACAAAGGGGTGAACTTTCACTTCACCAAGAACCTGCTCTAAAGCTTCAAGGGTTGTTCCGCCTGGTCGAAGAACCATCGCAGAGTCAACGGTTATGTCCACAACGGTTGACTCAACGCCTATGTTTGTAGGTCCACCGTCTATGATGGCGTCGATTCTTCCGTCAAGATCTTCACAAACGTGCTGTGCAATTGTTGGGCTGGGTTTCCCAGCGAGGTTCGCGCTTGGAGCAGCAATGGGGCAACCACTTTCTTTGATTAATGCAAGAGCTACTTTGTGTTTTGGCATGCGAATTGCAATCGTGTCTAAGCCTGCAACCGTGACGTTTGGAACTATTCTTGAACGTTTAAAAACTAAAGTTAAGGGTCCAGGCCAAAACTTTTCCATAAGCAGCTCAGCTTTTTTCGGGACTTCTCTGTGCTAGCCGGTGTACTTCACTGGGGCTCGCTACATGAACGATTGGCGGGTTATCTAGCGGTCTTTTTTTTGCCTCAAAGAGAGCGACTACGGCATCTGAGTTAAGTGCGTCTGCGCCTAAACCGTAAACTGTTTCTGTTGGAAATGCCACTAACCCGCCTTTTCGGATGATTTGGGCAGCTGTTTGTATTTTTGCTATTTCTGGGTTCTTCGGGTTAACTCTTAAGAAAAGGGTTTGTTTCACCTGGAGTTGTCTTTTTTGTTCAAGTACTACTGAGGTTTGAACCTGTCGTTTGGGAATGCTCCAATATTTTTTTAACAGTTTATTCTTCTCTTCGGTTGAGAGCAGTTTAAACCCGTATTTTTCGTAGAATTTGATAGCCCAAGGCGCCGCCTCCCAAGTTCCCACATAAATAGTTGATGTTTGTGCTAAGCTAAGCAAGTGTTTGAGTAGTTTTTCCCCCAGCCCTTTCCGCTGGTAATTTTTCAACACATATGCATGCCTAACTAAAGTAACATTGTTTATGCGTTGGATTCCCATTACGGCTATCAAGGCACTTTTTTCAAAGTAACCGTAGAATTGCACGCCGCTTTCGATTTCTTCTTTAAGTTCAGTGGCAGGCATGTAAGGTTCTTTCCATCGGTCATTTGGAATTTTTCCTTTGTAAGCCTGAGCGGCGTCGTTTACCACGTTAAGAATTGCCGGGGAATCGGCGATTGCTAATTTGCGAATCATCAGTAGTTCAGCTTGTGTTAGGTTGTGGTTGCCTCTTTTTGGCTTTCACTTTTAATGAGCTTTTCAATTAAGTGCATAAAGAATTCTTGTGCTTGGATTTCGCCGATTTTTTCCAGGTAGACTGAAACCATGGCGATTTTGCCTTTTTTAGAAGCAACATATTCAGCGAACATTCTTGCTGAAATGACGTTTTTGTCTCCTAAAAGCACTGATGAAGTGACTGAGCCAATCATGTCTTTGGGTTTAGGAACTGCGATTGCTAAGGTTCCAAGCTTATCCTCTTTTTCGCTCAGCATTATCATGATGGAGTTTTTAGCTTCAACATAAACTGCTAAAAAACGCATATCTTGTTGAAGTAACTCTTCTTTTACGACTTTGGCACGTTCCACTTGCGGTGTCCCCTTATGTTTGGTAATACTGGGATTGCTTAAAAAGACTTCATTCACCAAGGATAAGGATTCTCTTCATTTTATCTGTGAAAACCACAAAGCAAAAAAACCTCTATACCCCAACCTTTCAGTTACACGAACCCTCCAGGTTAACAAATGGCTCGTATGGCAAGACCCCAATGAACACGAAAAGAAAAATAATCTTTGCAGCCAGTATAACCATTCTAATCATAGCATTGAGCTTAATCGCGGTTTTTTCTCAAAGCCTACAATCAAATATTAGCGATTCTGGAAAATTAACGCGTGTTGCATGCCTTGGAGACAGCATCACCAATATGACAAAGTATCCAGCGGATCTACAGACATTGCTTGGCAAAAACTCGGTTGTGGAAAACTTTGGCTATAATGGGGCAGCCATAAATTTCTATTCAGACAGAACGTACTATTTTAGCGATGAATACAAAAATGCCAGGGCTTTTCTGCCGACTACAGTTATTATTATGCTTGGAACAAACGATGCAAGAATCAACCTTAACGAAGCAATTGGAAATTTCACCTCTAATTACGAGTACATGATTCAGCATATGATGAATGGAACCAGACGATTCACAAGTCAACCTCAGGTTTTTCTGGTTATCCCGCCGCCAATCTTTAACAATACAATTGATTTGAACAGCACCGCTTACGCGAAAGAAATAATTCCCCGTATACACCAAGTTGCAAGTGACCTAGGTTTACCTCTAATTGACGTTTATACGCCTCTGGCTAATTATCCCGAATATTTCTCAGACGGTGTACACCCTAACGCTCAGGGCGATCAAATTATCGCACAAACAATATACCAAGCTATAAAATCTTAAGCTTAACCTATAAGTTTCTTGAGCACGGGCACTCTGCGCATCAATAGCACCAAGCCGAGGGTGAGGAAAAGCGTTAACACAGCGATTAATGGAATTTCAATTATTGGATTTAATATTGTATAGCTTAGTTTGAAGCCGAAGAAGAACCCCCTTTGAAATGACTCCAGAATTATGACGTGAAAGAGGAAGATAGGCAAAGTGTTTTTGCTGATGGCAGTGACGACTTTGCCGATAACCGGGTGGTTGGATCCTGGCCAGTCAGAACGGAACTTAATCAGAATCATGAAAAGTGCGGCTGAGCCTACGATTACGTTTGCAGTAAGGTAATCGAAAAAGAAGTCACTTTGCCCAATCGAAATTAAGGGGTAAGTCATTAGCCAAACTCCAAAGATTGTTGTGGCAAATCCTGCAATTAATAACCCGAACAGGATGGAAGAGCGCACCTTTATTCGTTGCAGGTATGTGCCTAAAACATAGTACCCTATCCAACCTCCAATTACAAAGACATTACTGTTCAGCGCTAATCCGCTGGCTAATTCTAAAATAGGCACAACTGCAACGCCTACAAACCAGAGCAAAATCAGATACCGCAGAATTTTCTCGCTTCCGTAAGAAATTATTACTCTCAGAATTGGCGTAATCAAGTAGAGGCCAACTATAAGGTAGATAAACCAGAATTGGTAATAGGCGCCGCTGAACAAGTCATACAGTATACCTTTGCCAATATTATCGAGGGTTACAGGCGTGTTGGATATGAAGAATCCCCATGCCAAATAGATACCGCTCCAAAACACAAAGGCTAACCCTAGACGGCTTAACCGTTTTTTAAGGAAAACTCGTATGGGCTCGCTTAGTTTGGCTGGTTGAAGCAGGAGAGCACCGCTTAGAATAACAAATAGTGGCACACAGAATAGAGATATGCTTTTGTAGGCAACTGCCGTCCACCAATATGCGCTTGGCACTAAAGATGCTTCCAGGATTTCGTTTGATGCATGGAGGAGGACAACGAGAAAAATTGCTAAGGTGCGAATTAGGTCGTCTGGAAGAATAATTCTGCTTTTTGAACCCAAGTTCCCCTTTTCCAATCAAAAGCGTCCTTTAACGTAATTAGTACAATATCTGGGTTAGGAATAGGTATAAAAGAATTGTCAATTACAACAAAAGATCCGGGAAAATTATCACCATCTTTCATGACAGAAATCTGCTCGTTTGCAGTTTAAGGCACTTGGAGGCTGATGTAACGTAAATGAGATAAGAGAGATATCTGCAGTTTACTTGAAGGTTTTAGCCTATGAGCAGTCTCAGACAAGTAAGGAAGTATCTGATTCCGACCTTGCTGATACTCATTCTCACGATTTCTGTCGGGGCAACATTTCTTGTGTATTTCAATGTAAACACATCTAAACCTGACCCAGGCGCATACATCGGGGTTGCTTTCTGCGGAAACACCACCCAAGAAGCCAAGCTGATGATTGATAGGGTTCAAAGCTACACGAACTTGTTTATTTTAGATTCTGGCAGAAACCCCATCAGCGCAAACCAAACCGCAGTGGAGGAAATCGGGGATTACGCCGTTTCCAAGGGCTTAAGCATAATCATTAACCTTGGCATTAAAGACATTACTGACCGCAGTGGCGCAAATCTAACTTGGTTTTGGAAGCCCCAATCGCTTGATGCCATTAAGCAACGGTGGACAGAAAGATGGGGTGACAAGTTTCTTGGCGTTTACTATAACGATGAGGTTGGAGGGGTTCAGCTTGATGCAAACTGGGCAGCAAGTTTTTAACATAATTGGACAGAACTTAACCCAAATTGACCATCCTGCAGCAAGGGATCAATACCAAATTTACTTGCGGATGCTTGACGCAGCCCAAAACGGCACTAAACCGCAGAATTATGATTTGGAAGCCCATTTCTTCACGGAAGACGTCATTAGGGGAGACCCAGGAATCCAAAACTTAACTGCCGCGGGAATCCCCATCTTCACTTCTGACTACTGCCTCTACTGGTGGAATTATTTGGGTGGTTACAATGTTATGTTTGCTGAGCTCGGCTGGAACAGCAGTGTAGCAGAGCAAATTGCTCTTGTTAAGGGAGCGGCAAGACTTCAAAACAAGGAGTGGGGTACAATAATCACTTGGAAATATAACCAGGATCCTTACCTTGACAGTGGAGATGAAATTTACAATCAAATGTTAACCTCTTATGAAGCAGGCGCAAAATACATCACAGTTTTCAATTACCCCTATGTCCAGGGAAACAATTACGGTGTCATGACGGATCAACAGTTCATTGCTCTTCAAAGATTCTGGAACGACATCAACAACAAGAAATTTGTTGACCACAGTTCGCCAGAAGCAGCGTTGGTGCTTCCCAAAAATTATGGGTGGGGCATGCGGTCTCCAAATGATACTATTTGGGGTTTCTGGTCAACCGACGACAGGTCACAGCAAATTGGGTTAGCAACTAGTACACTCTTGGCTCGTTATGGGGTGAGCCTTGACATAGTATACGAAGACCCAGCGTACCCAGTTGCTAGTGGTGGCTACCAGAACGTTTACTATTGGAACCAAACAGTCACTTAACATGCTTGATTAGACATTGCGTTTGTTGGAAATGCTTAATTAAGAGCTTAGCTTATTGCTGGAATACGGAAGGATAAAATTTGAGTGATGAACTTTCAAAGTTACCGCCTAACGTACAAGAAAGGCTTCTTAGACTGCAGCAACTGCAGCAAACTTTACAAACAATTTTACAGCAGAAACAGCAAGTTGACATGGAAAAAACAGAGGTTGAGCAAACCATTGCTGAACTGCAAAAAACAGCTGATGAGGCTGTGATTTACAAGGCAATCGGCTCATTATTGGTTAAAGCAGAAAAGCCTAAGGTAACTGAAGAACTTGTTGAGCGCAAAGAGCTTTTGGACACAAGAACCACTGTTTTGGCAAGACAAGAAGAGCGAATGCGAAGTCAAATTAAAGAAGCGCAAACCAAACTCCAAGAAGACTTAAGTCCAGTTTCTCAGCCCCCAACATCGTAAAAAGGTGCATGTCTGTGGTAGAGCTGGGAATACCAGAGCTAACCACTGAGCAAATTGAAACTTTATGTTCAACTGCGGAGAGCGCGGCCCGAAAATACGTTCTCTCCAAAGTTTCTTCCAAAATGGTTGATAGACTTAACATCAGCGTGGAAGCTGAAGGGTCAAAACCAGTAAATGTAACAGTGGAAATAGAGCTTGCTCTAACGCCGGAAGCTAAAGGCATCAATGCTAAGACTCTGGTTCAAGAAGCCACTATTAAAGCACATAAGGCCAGTGAAAGCTATTTGAGAAAAATAAAATGACTGATTTTCAAAAACTAATAACAGTTTTAGAGGATAGCCAAGCAGGTTTTGTCCTTTTGCTCTGTCATCGTAGCGCTGATGCGGACGCTATTTGTTCTGCTTATGGACTTCAGAGTTTACTGAAGCGGTTTTTGCCAAATGTCGTGGTAGAGATTGGGTGTCCGCAGGGCATTAATAAACCATCTAAGGTGCTTTTGGAGCTTATGCCAATCACGGTTAACTTGAAGCCTAATATAGAATCCGCAGACGTTATAGTTCTCCTTGACATGAATACAGTTGGCCAGCTTGATCTAGTGGAAGACATCATACAGAAATCTGCGGCGCCGAAAATAATCATAGACCATCATTTTCCAAATCCTGAAACAAAGAAAAACTGCAAATTGTGCATTCTAGATGACAAGGCAGCAGCTAACTGCGAAATAGTGTATAAACTGTTTCGCCAAGCTAAAGCAAAACCTGATTTTAACGAGGCTAAGGCGTTGTTTGTTGGCATAGCTTTTGATACAAGGCATTTCGCATTAGCAAGTTCCGCTACCTTGCAAATTGTGTCTAAGTTGGTTAAGCAGGGCATTGATGCTCAGGCAACTTTAGCTCAGTTTGCTTTACCCATAGATACTTCGGAGCGTTTAGCTAAGTTGAAAGCCTGCAAACGAGCCAAGATCATAAGAATTAAGGACTGGATAATCGCGCTCTCGCACGTTAGCGCCTATCAAGCTCCCGCGGCCAAAGCCCTTGTTGATTTAGGAGCGCATGTGTCAGCGGTGGCAGGGATGAAAAACGGCAAAATTGAGATAAGCCTACGTTGTGTACGGCAATTTACGGAGGAAACAGGAGTCAACCTGGGAAAAGATGTTGCGTCACCGTTGGGTGAATTTCTGGGAGGAGTCGGCGGAGGACATGCTATGGCGGCAGGAGTAAGCGGCATGGGAGAAATTGAGCCAACATTAAAGCAATGTCTAATATTATTGAAGCGAAATTTGTCCAAAAATGCGTAGCTACGCTTAAATGAGCAAACTCTTACGCTTAAGGATACAGGCACAAGAAACATGGCTATCATTGAAACAAAAAACCTTACCTACACTTATCCTGGCGCGGCGAAACCGTCAATTTTAGACATTTCAATCAAAGTTGAGAAGGGTGAGTTTGTTTTAATCACGGGGCCAAGCGGCTGTGGAAAAACAACCTTGTGCCGATGCTTCAATGGGCTAGTCCCCCATTTCTATCAGGGTGAATTGAAAGGTGAAATCACTGTTGCAGGTGAAGATACTCTTAAGCATCATACATATGAAATGGCTAAGCATGTTGGTTTAGTGTTTCAGAACCCCGAAAATCAGCTTTTTTCACTTTCAGTTGAGAAGGACGTGGCTTTTGGGTTAGAGAACATGGGTTTTCCTCGAAACGAAATGCGCAAGAAGGTTGATTGGGCATTAAACCAAACAGGTATTTACGATTTACGAGAACGCTCCCCTCACGAAATCTCAGGCGGACAACAGCAACGTGTGGCTATAGCGTCCGTTTTGGCAATGGAGCCAGAAATCATCGTTTTAGATGAACCAACATCTTTTCTTGACCCTCTAAGCGCGGAGAAAATTTTTGAAGTAATTTATGATTTAAACAAAAAGCAAAGAATAACTGTTATTCTTGTAGAGCACAGATTGGATTTGACGGCAAAATATGCTAATCACCTCATAGTTATGGACGAGGGAAAAGTCCGATTTGAAGGAAACCCAAGGGAAATCCTCAGCTCTGAAGAAACCCGCTTAGTCGGTGTAGGAATTCCCAAAGCAACATTGCTGTACCAAATGCTAAAAAAAGAGGGCTTAAACCTTGGGAACACGACACCATTGTCGTCTGCAGAGTTAGCCGACCAACTTTTGGAGGCGCTCAAATAATCGTGATTGAGGCCCAAGACATTCATTATTCTTATCCCAACAAAGTGGAAGCTCTCAAAGGCGTCTCTCTAATCATAAAAGACGGCGAATTCATCGCCATCATGGGGCAAAACGGCGCGGGAAAATCAACATTCGTCAAACACTTCAACGGCTTACTCAAGCCCACAACCGGCACAGTTCGTGTGGACGGCGTTGAAACAACTAAAACTAGTGTTGCAGCCTTAGCTCGAAACGTCGGCTTTGTTTTCCAGAACCCAGACCACCAACTATTCAGCGAAACCGTTGAAGACGAAATTGCTTTTGCCCTCAAGAATTTCGGATTTGAAGCAGAGGTCATTGAGAAGCGGATAACTTGGGCTTTGAACCTTTTATCGTTGACTCAATACAGGAAAACTTCACCTTTCCTACTAAGCGGAGGCGAGCGGAAACGTGTGGCGTTGGCTTCCGTTTTAGCTTGGGATCCGAAAACCTTGATTTTAGATGAACCCACAATCGGGCAAGACCATGCACAGAAAGAGAGGTTGCGTCAATTCATTTTGCAGATGCAAACGCAGCAGAAAACCGTTGTAATTGTCACACACGATGTTGAGTTTGTGGCTGAATGTAATCCAAGAGTTATTTTGATGAAGGAAGGCAAACTTGTGGCCGACGGTATCGGAAAAGATATTCTAACTAACCCTGCGCTTCTGGAGCTATCTTCTATTGTGTTGCCGCAGATAGCCCAAGTTTTTACCAAACTCTCAGAGCTAGGCCTTCCAAAAAACATCATCGATATCTACGAAGCCAAACAAATAATCCTAAATTCTAAGGAGAGTAAAATGCGAATATGAGTGTTTTTGACGGCTTAAGGTTCAGGAAAGTATACTCTCCAATCCATAATCTAGACCCTAGAATAAAATTCGCTTATGTCATCGCCATATTCGTAGTCGCCATCACCTTCATCCAAATTATTCCCTTGCTTATCCTGTTCGGCATGCAGATTCCGTTTGTTTTGTTGGCTCGTGTTCAAAGGCAGTGGCTGCGATCCTTGCGAGGGGCAGCTTTTCTAGCAGCATTCATTTTTGTGGTTAACGTTGCAACAACCTACTTCACTTTAGGATACACTTTGACAGCTGCTAGTATAGAGAGCGCCGTTGCTCTGACGCTACGTTTTGTGGTGCTAGTTGAGTCTTTCAGCGTTTTCTTCCTGACCACTTCACCCGACCATTTAGGCCTCGCACTTGAAGAATCACGTGTGCCATACGAATTCGCCTTCGCCTTCACCACCGCCGTGCGCTTTGTCCCTGTACTGGCGGAAGAAGCCCAGACAATAATGGATGCACAAAAAGCAAGAGGATTAGAGCTTGAAAAAGGGGGCATATTCAAGAGAATTAGGAATTACGTGCCTGTGCTGATTCCTTTGATTGTGAGTGCTATTCGCCGAAGCTTAGAGTTGGCAGAAGCAATGGAGTCCCGAGCATGGGGAGCCACGAAGAAACGTACTAATCTTTATGCATTGAAACTTCACCGCGGAGACTACGCTTTACTAGCAATAAGTGTCGGAATTTTAGCAATAGCTGTTTATGTCTATGTTTTTGTGCATGTTCCAACCATAGTTCAGCTACTGTAAATTACGGTTTCTGCAGCCCTGTCGGATGCGCTTTTCGATAAAGATGCTAGCGAGAACTCAACAGCGGTGTTCTTGCGAGCTTTGGCTGGCTGTGCAATTTTTGAATGCAGCATTCTCATTTAACACGTGGCTTCATGTAATTTTAGGCTCGGCAGCATTTGTATTGGGATTTGCGTTTATATGCTATTTGGCTTACATTTTATTCGTCTGGAATGAGATGCGCCACGGCCAAAAAGTACATGATGCCTACCTTAATTGTTTGGGTTGTCGCTGTCATCAGCGGCGCATTAATTCTTTTATTAGAAATGTTCTAAATAAGATCCTTACGCTTTTTAAACGAGAAAAAGATATTGAATAAATCTAGCCTAATTGTATGAGTGAATAAAATGACAGAGCATACTCGTTTTGGTCCAGCAGGAGTTCCACCCATGTTCAGGCTTATGGGAGCAACAACGCTTGACGTACCAAGGCTTTTGCGTGAGGAAGGGCTTGACGCTTTTGAGTACGGAGCGGTTCAGTGGGGTCAAAAACCGCAAATAAAACAGGAACATGCAGTAAAACTCGGCGAGGAAGCGAGGAAAAACGACGTAAAGCTCAGCATGCATGGTTCATACTACATTAACTTGTCAGGCAAAAAGGAGGTTGTAGAAGCGAGCAAACGCCGATTAATTGCAGCCGTGACCGCAGCCGACTGGATGGGAGCTTACGTGCTGGTTTTTCACATGGGCTTTTACGGTAGGTTCGAAAAGGAGTTTGCTTTTAAAACCTGCCTTGACGCCTTAAAGGAAGTTAATGCCGAAATGAATAGTCTTGGCTTGAAGGTGAAGCTTGGACCTGAAACGATGGGCAGAAAATTCCAAGTAGGCAGCTTAGACGAAATCCTAACTATCTGTCAAGAAGTTGAGGGCACACAGCTCGTGCTGGACTGGGGTCATTTGCATGCGAGAAGTCTGGGCGCTTTTAAAACTGTTGAGGATTTTCGGGCAGTGGCTGAAAAAGTTGAGGAGAGACTCGGAACAGAAACCCTCAGAAGTATGCATTGCCACTTTTCTGCAATCGAGTTTAACAGCCAAGGAGAAAAGCAACATCACACTCTTGACGAAAAAAGGTATGGACCAGATTTCCGCAAACTCGCTGAGGTAATTACTGATTTCCAAATGCATCCAACAATTATATGCGAATCACCAATCCTTGACATAGATGCAAGAAAAATGCAGGCAACTCTGATCGAGGTTTTACAGATTAAGCAGAAAGAATTTGGCTCTGCGGTTTAATTTTGTTTCTTAACTAGTAAGCGTTCTGCTAGCTGCAATTCTTCTATTGTGTTAACGTTTACAGCTAACTCTTCCAAATCAAACAGGAAAATATCTTGGTCGAGCCATTCGTCACCGTACCGTTTGTGCCCGTCAATGACGTTGATGCCTGTTGGAACCACGTCACGGTCATCCATTTTGAACTTGTACTCAACGCTCATACCAAGCTTAGTTTTGGTTACCAGCGGAACGGCTACAGTTAGAGCAGGTTTGCCGCAGTGCTCGTAGCGTTCAACGATTGTGTCCAAAGCTTTGGACGTGACCAGCGGCAAATCAGCGGCTATGGCTAGAAAAACCCCCAGTCTGAGGTTTTGTGCGGCGTATCCCATGTCAGAAACGTAATTATTTCCAGGCGTTTGAATTAATTTGACTGGAAATTGTGTCATAAGCTTAGCAGTTTTAGGCGTGCAGCTGGTTGTGGCAACAAAGATTGAGTCAATTTTTTTAGCGCTTTTTAGGGCGGCGATAACGTATTCGATTGCTGGTTTGCCGCATACATTAATCAACGGCTTCTCTTCTGCTACTTGCATACGGGTTCCTTTTCCTCCAGCCATCACAAGCGCTGTTATACCCATGCAACCACCGCCAACAACACAATAACGCAAATCATCCGTGTTAACTCGTTAGTCGCGCCAAAAACGTCACCTGTCACTCCGTTGAAGTGCCTGTGCGCAATTGCAACCATGACTAAACCTATAACTATGCTGGCTAGAACGACGAAGGCACCTGCCAAATGCAGCAGAGGCAAAGCTAAAGCAAAAGAAATCAGAACTGAAACGATTAACCGAAAATCTCCTTTGCCACTGCGCATAGCTTCGAGGAACGGGGAGTTCATGCCTTCATGAACTGATTTGCCAGCCCAAGCAGCCACCACCATCGAGAGCTTAGCTGAAGCTTCAACAACAATTATGCTTTGAATTATTATGCTGCTATGAAGTTGACCAATAGCTAAAGCTGAAATGAACAGGGTCATCATGCCTAAGACTAAGCCGCCTGCGCCTGTTAATTGGTCGTGCATGACTTCAATTTTGTGTTCAGGTGTACCGTGTGCCATGATGCCGTCACCAAAATCCAGTAATCCGTCGGTGTGGTGAAGCCCAGTAATCAACAACAGCAAAGCCAACACAATGGCGCCTACAACTATGCCGGGCAAAAACTGGAAAGCCACCCAACCGAACACGCCAGCCAATAAACCGATAAATGCGCCAATTAAGGGAAAAACCCACATGTTGTTGGCGCAGTCAGTAAGCATGTCTTTGTCCATAGCAATGGGAAAGATTGTTAGGAAAGACAGGAGGTTTTTTAGCTGCTTAATAACCATGCTTACTTCAAACCCATCAATAGAGCATAATTACGCTCTATCTCCTTGAGCAATAAGTCTTTTGTTACTGCGCCGCCCAGCTTAGCCATCGCTGCAATAGAAGCGCCACCTGCACCGACACCCTCCTTCACAAGACCAGTCTCATAAATACGTAAACCTGGATACCTGGAAGGACCAAAATCTAAGTCAGCCGCTAAAACGGGCACTTCGCAGAACTGCTTGACTATGCCACAAATATCTGATGACTTGTCTTTGACCACCCACCGTGTCGTGCCTAAAGCTACATTGCATAGAGCTTTGCGTTCCAAAGTGTTAATCAATGCTAAAACAGCGGTCATCTGGGTTCCGCCAGCCATCAAAACAGGCGCCTGCGTAGCTCCTCCAATAACTAAGCCAGCCAACGCTGGCATCATTGGATCACCTACACAGGAAATAGCTTTAATTGGGTTATTCGAAAGACTACCAAATTTTTCGCCGGCCGCCCTCATGCCAGCTCGAACAACTGCACTCTTCAGGCTGTGAGGATTTTCTGGCAGAGTACTACTGACTTTACCTTCCGCATTAACGCCTAACGCCGACAAAACACCAAGCGCTGTTGTGGTGCCTCCTGGAATACTCTCGCCAATAACAAGATAATCCGACGCTTTAGCCAGTTGTTCACCCAAAACTTTGGCGCGTTCAATTACTTCTTCCACGTTATCAACAGAGTTACCTGTGCGAATATCGCGTCCTGAATTACCACCTACATCAACATAGGGAATCTGGGGTTTAACCTTCACGCCACCGTTCACAACCAGCAATGGAATGTCAGCAAGATGCAGAGCGGACATTGTAATCAAGCCAGGTGTCGGAATGCCGTCTGGAGTAATAGGAACGCCTTGAATAGATTTGCATTTACCCAATAGCAAGAGTTCTGCATCTGCAGGAGGAGTGAAATCTGTGAAGTCTGGGTTTGCGCCAGCCGCGGATAATCCTGGAATTTTGCCAGTTTCCGTAGTGGCTATAGTGCAGATGAAAAGGGGTTTTTTGCCCTCGATTTCTTTCAAGAAAGCTTTGGCTTTTAATTCGTTATGTGCAATTATTACATCCATTACTATTGTTTTACCTTGCCTTGGGCGTCACTTCGAATTTTTCGATTTCTAAGTATCCGAAGCCGCCTTCTAGCTTGTGCTTTTGCGTTTCTAGAATTTCAATCTTTTTCTTCATTGTCGGCCCATCCGTTACTACAGTGTGGTATTCGCCACCTTCCCCACAAGCATCTACGTTGCCCAGCTTAATGATATCATCATAGAATTTTCTGTCCAGCACTCTTCCAAGCCACTCCATGCCCAACTTTTCCAAGTTAGTTCGCACTACCGTTGCTTTGAAGCCAGTTTTTAGGTAGTCAAGGTAAATTTGTTTTGTGTCACCCATCCATAGGGGTTTTACTGGTATCAAGCCGACTTCTTTGCAGACTCGAGCTAGCCAACCTTCCTCGTGTCCTGCCACTTCGTAGATGTCTCCAGTGACTAAGCCTTCGGCTCCTCTAGCTTTCAGCTTTAACAATGCCTCTTTGAAGTCGCTCTCGTAGGTTTGGGGTGTAGCCTGCTGCCTAATCAAGGGGATTCCTATAGCGTCTGCTTGTGCGTCAAGTATACCGGAAGGTATCATATGGAAGTTTGATTTGGTTTTATTCATCATCATGGTTAAAAGGTTCATTACCTGATGGCCTTGCTGGCTCGCTAAATAGTATGCGTAGCAGCTGTCTTTGCCGCCACTCCATGAAGCAATAACTCTCATATCGGTTTTATCCTCCCTAAGTTACTTCACCCTCAACCCTTTTTTCGTTTTTGTTGGTTTTTAGGTGAATGTGAAATTTTTGATTACTAAAAAAGGTTTGCTGTTTGGCTCTGAAAACATGCAACCAAGAAAATATGGTTTTACTCTTCAAATATTCAGTTAATTTGCTTGCACATACATTTTTGAGCGGAATATTACTTGTTTTCTGGAAGTTCAGCAAATTATTACGCCTATGTTTGGTTGGTTTATCCAACCTTTTCATATTAATGTGTTGTTATAGCGTAACATAAGATACAATATTGCAGAGTACGCTATAGACCGCAGCACAGCGATATTTCAAAAAAGATTATTTTTTCAGTTATGACGGGCCCAATGGATTTGAACTACTCTTTAGTTGTTTTGTTACTGTTGGATATCTGCTATTTTTTTGGCAAGAGTTCAGCAAGTTCAACAGTTGCTACGCATAATACACTGTCCGCACCCCCATAGTAGATTAGAAGTTGGTCGTCCATCATAACTTGCCCGCAACTGAAAACTACGTTGGGAACTTTTCCATAGCGTTCATAGTCTTCTGTCGGTGTCAAAATTGGCTCTTCAGAGCGATAGAGAACTTGCTCAGGATTATTCTTATCCAATAGTGCAACGCCTAAAGAGTAAACTCTGTCCACACTCACTCCATGATAAATAAGAAGCCAGCCTTCATTTGTTAAAATAGGCGGTCCAGCAGCACCCACTTTCCAGGAATCCCAACCTTTCTCTCGTGGACCTAAAATGTATTTTAAACCGTACCAGCGGCGAAGGTCGTTAGAGCGTGCAATGCAAAGATCAGGTTCTAATCTGTGAAACATCACATAGTCGCCGTCAAACTTCTGTGGAAATAGAACTGCATCTTTATTGTGGATTCCTGGGAAAGCCAAAATCCTTTCGCCCCATTGCCACCTTCTTGCCAGAAAATCTTCCGTGTTTATGGATGTTAATGCAATTTGGTAGACTTGATGTTGAAAATGGTTACCAAATGCGGTGTATGCCAAAATTAGTGAATTACCAAATAGACTTAGCCTTGGGTCCTCGCAACCTTGACTTTCTGTGTCATTCGATGGACTGAAAACTGGCAGGGGTAAACGTTCATCTATATTGTAGCCATCCGAAGAGGATGCTAATCCAATGCGTGAAACATTATCAGTGCCCATTGCTCTGTAGAGAAGGTGGACACGGTTGTTAGCGGCAAAGACTGCAGCATTGAAGACCAAGCTCGATTCCCAAGCATGTGCGCCTATAGGCTCAAGTATAGGATTATGCAAGTACCTTTTCATTTGTTTTCTCTCCCCGTTGTCGCCTGGTTTTGAAGTTACAGTCCACTTAGCTCATCTAATATGTGTCTAACGGATATCAACCCAACTAGTTTTCCATTTGTGTCTATCACGGGAAGATGCCGAACCTTAGCGGATTTGATTATACTCTTTGCTTCTTCAAAAGTGGAATCTTCGTTAACAGTAAAAGGGTTTTTAGTCATGATTTTTTCTACCGGTGCATCTAAGGGCACATTTTGTGCCACGACTCTTATGGCGTCTCGTTCGGTGAAAATGCCAATGCAATGCTCTGCTTCGTCGATAACCACTATGCACCCAACGTGTCTTTTGAAAAGGAGCTCAATTGCCTCTTTAGCGGGAACGTTTCCGTATGTAGTAACTACATCTTTTAACATTAAGTCGCGGGTCATCATATCAGCTATTCTCCAGCTCTAATCTGGGTTTCCGAATTAATAAATGAAATGAGAATTGTGAGTTGACTCGAAGAATTGTTGACCAACACTTTTGGATCTGGGTTTTAAGGTTGCTCTTAATAGATTATCCTGTTGTTTTAGCTCTTCGAAGTTTAGTCGAGCTTGGAGATAAGCTAGGGTTGACTCGGCGCCTTTGTTTAGATTTAATCCTTGAGGTGTTATGCCATCGCAGCAGCTCCCGTTTTCTGGACTATACAACGTTAGACCTTTCAAATTCCCACCCAAAAACCATGCAAAGGCTTCGTAGGCAGCTTGGAGGTAGCCTTCTTCACCGGTGTTTCTAAAAGCAGCAATTGCTGCTTCTGTTGTGCACGATGCTTCAACCGATTGTTGGTCGTAGATTGCTCGGTAAGATCCTTTCTTATACCAACCACGATTTCCTATAGGAACGAATACTTTGTTTATAGTTTGGGTATTTATTAGAAATTTCATGGATTTTGAGGCTACTTGTAGGTACTTTTTTTCTCCAGTGGCTTCGTAAGCCAGGAAAAGCGAATGTGGTAATCGCGCATTGGAGTAGGTAAGACAGGATTCAAACCACTCCCACCCCACGGAGGATTCCAGTTCAAATTGATTATTCAATTGATCAGCGATTGATATGATATTTAGTTTGACATTTTGGTCCTCTGGATGGGCTTTCTGGTAATGAAACAACCCCATAATTGAGTATGCTTTTGCTCTTGGTGAAGTAAAGCCTGAAGCCCATCTAAAGACTCTGTCAAAAACTTCTTTGGAAAGAAGTTTTGTTTCTTCGGGCAATTTTGAGTCTAGGCAGTATCCACATGCCCAGAGTGTTCGGCCCAAACAATCCTCAGAACCTATTTCGTCTAAAAGCTGGCGATCATAGCTGAGGTAGTTATGCATTTTGCCGTCAGATCTCTGCATGTAGAACAATAGGCTCAGGTAAGTGTCAATCAGTTTCTTAACGCTTACATCATTAAACAACATGAAGTAATTTATGCAGGCAATTAGAGCTCTTGCGTTGTCATCTGTTGTGTATCCTTCTTTTCTATTTGGCGTTGCATATTTCGAGTGCTGAAGCATTCCTACATCGTCCGTCAGTGCTCTGACAAAATCTAAGTTTATGGGAAAAGTTTTCAACTTGGGTTCACTTGTTTTTCAGTTACTGCTTTAATGAGGTTTATGTATTTTCTCGCCACGTTTTTCCAGAGGAAGCGTCGACTATATTTGTAAGCTCTTTTTTGAATCTCAGTACGGAATCTTTCGTCTAAAAGTCTGTTTATGCCTTCAGCAATTGAGGCCGAATCCTCAAATCTGCACAGTATCCCTCTATCGTTGGCTAGGACCTCTTGGGCGTGGTAATATGGAGTAGACACTACAGCTTTTCCAGCACCCAGGGCATAGACAAGGGTGCCACTACTAATTTGGTTGGGAGAAATATAAGGAGTTAAGTAAATGTCAGTTGCTTGAAGAAACTTGATTAGTTCACGTTTGGTAATAAATCTGTTTGTGAATCTGACGTGTTCTTCCAATCCGAGTTCACTAACAAGCCTCGTTAGTTCATTTCGGTATTTTTCGCCCTCATTTTTTCTCACTTCAGGGTGAGTTTCTCCGATAATGAGATAAATTATTCGCGGTTCTTTTTTAATAACCTCAGGGAGAGCTTGAATAGCATATTCAATTCCTTTGCCGCTGCTTATTAAGCCGAAAGTGGAAGCAACCAAACGACCCTCTAGACCAAGTGATTCCTTGATTGATTTGTTGTCTGTGCAGTCTATGCTTGGGCACCCATGTGGAATGACAATGCATTTCTTATATAATATTCCTTGGCGTTTTAGCATATCGATTGCGGCGTGTGCGATTACAATAATTGATTCGCTTCTTTCAACTATGTATTTTAGGACTTCAATCGCTTTTTTATCAAAATTAGGTTGCACCGTGTGAAGGGTTGTGATAACTGGTTTTTTGACATTATCTAGGAAGAGTTTAATGTTTTCACCATAGTCGCCTCCATAGAGGCCGAACTCATGTTGAACAACTAATAGCTGGATATTTGAAGAGTTTACGTATTCAGCTGCCTTAATGTAGTCTTCTGCATCGTCTCGATCAATTTTCCATTTGACTCGCCTGTCGTAATCGTAAATCGCGCCTTTTTCGTTTATGGCAATTACAGAAGGCTTAAGTCCACCTAAGTCGCATGTAGCATCGATTAAGTCTTTTGTGAAGTTTGCAATGCCGCATTCTCTTGGGGGGTAAGTGCTAAAATACCCTACGCGCTTTGCGCTACTATCCAAAACGAGTTTCTGAACCATTTTAAATAAGCTCACTTTTTCTTATGTTAAATCACCCAAAAATTCCCTGTTTTGCAATTCAGGAGAGTCAAAGATTTCTAAAGACCAACCGACTTTGAGTTTCAGCTTTGAGGTGAATTGAGGGCGTTTCGAGTTGAGGCTTTGAATTGTTGCTTTGCCTCTTTCAATACTTACCTTTCCGACCTTAATGATTGTTGCGTCTACTCACAGACCATTTTTATGATGAAAGAACGTTAAATATACGTTTAGTTTAGCGATCAGGGTTTTCCATTTATCGTAATTTCGAGAATAAGAACGGAGAGAAGATTTGCAAAACATGTGAAAGCTCTAACTACCTCATTAAGAAATCGAGTTGTGACTGTGGTGTTCCAGTCACTGAAAGTTAATATTCTAATGTGAAGATGTATATAATTAACAATCCTGGTAAAGTGAACCTGTTTGAAAAAGAAATTAAGTGGTCAATGCCCTTGCGGTTATATTTTTGACACTTTAGATGACGTAAAAGATGCCATAGTGGAGGTAAGATCACATTTTGAACTCTTTCATAAGGATTTTCTTCCTTTTGGAATTACTGACGTGGAAGCTTTGGCTTTGTTAAAGAAAGGAATAGGGTATGGAAAAAAAGTAGTTTCTTCAAACAATTTTGGTCACCTCAGACAAAATCGAAGAATTGCTCAACAAATAACTTAGTTAGTATTGTAAAAAAGGGCATTGCAAAATAAGTGGTTAGTGTTCAATGTTTGATACACGTTTTCAGGTTTTCATCTTTGAATCATTTTCTGTCTTCTGCAAAGTGAGGCGGACAGGGCTTACCCCCGAACTAGGGCTGAGTCACTATACTCAAACCTAATGAATAACGTTATTTTCATAATCACTCATCCATATGAGCATTCATAACCTTTTGAAAACATGTTTCCTGGAAGAGTTGTTGAATCTAAATATGCTTTATTAGTTGACGATGTACAACAATTAACTTAGATTTAGCGTTCTTGTATTGTATCTAACCTTTGTCGCACTGCAACTATGAGTTCTTCAGTTTTGACTGGTTTAACTAGAAAATCGTCTGCTCCATAATCGGCAGCTTTTTTTCCGACCTCGTCGGTGGAGAAGCCTGTGACAATAATTTTGATCGTTTTAGGGTCATTTGGCATCTTAAGGAGAAGTTCTGTTCCGTCCATGTCTGGGAGCTTGACGTCAACTAAGCACACGCCGAACTTTACTTTTTTTATTTTTTTGAGAGCATCTTTGCCTGTCTCAGCAGTCTCAACTGTATATCCTTCTTTTTCTAAAATACTTTTAAAAACTCTTAAAATACTGGTATCATCATCTACTACAAGAATTCGCTTTTTTTTCCAGTTCATCTAATTCCTCCAATCAACTGTTAGTAAATTCGAAAAAAGTTCTCTGTTGGCTTAAGCTTCCCATAATTCGGTTCAAAAAGATTTTAGCAAAATCGGCAGCTTAGATTGGACAACGGCTCTGAGGTTAAGCTGTTTCAAGCGCTTTCTAATTTCTGTTTTAATTTCTGAATCATGTTCTTTAGCCAAGGCTTTGGTCAGAAGTTTCTTAGCTAAAGGAATGGTATCTTCACCGAATAATTTTCTAAATGCAGAATGGCCACTACATAATCCTTGAGACAATGGAAACACGCAAACGAAATTCAACGGATATGTCTTTGATATATCCGAATCAACAACTACAAAAAGGACCTCTGTTTTCGGGTTTTCAACACTTCTTCCAACTTCTCTCTTAAGCAAATACAAACGCGGCTTCATACAACCAGATCCATTAAAGAAGAACAAACACTATACATGCACTCTACTTTTAACTTATTTGCCTATTGATACAAAATATGTCAACAAACAAATGCTCAAAGCCGCTATTCTACAATAAAATGTCAATAATAAACGAAATTCGCGATCATAAAGGCATCTAGTTTTCTGGATTTATACAATTTCTTTTTTAAATAGACGGCACTGTCGATAACTCTCGTGCATGAGCAAGCTATCCGCTAACAGTTGATGAAGTATTTTCGTTTTCTTTAAAACTCATTTCGGCTGATAATAGAGGCGTTGGAAAGCTGGTGCTTTGTTAGAGTTTTCTTTTGGCTTTGCCAACGTCTTCTTGAATTTTTCCTTTAACTTTTTCAGCTTCGCCTTTAATTATTTGACCAGTGTTGCCAGTAACTTTACCCGCGCCAACGCGGATCTTACCTTCTTCCTGTTTGAGTTTACCTTTAATTTCATCTTTGCTCATAAAATATCACAACAAACTGGTGCCTTAACGATTCTACTAAGCATATGTGACTACTATCAAGCACTAACAAACAACAGCCATTGCTTTTCTTTGTTTACAAAAAAAGTGGGAAACAGCTTCTGGTGCTGCTTACATGTCTTTGGTTGATGTTATACTCTGCGTCCGGTACGTTGATAAATCGGTAGCTTCCGCCATCTTTTGGTTCGAGCTTTTCAAATTTTGTTGTTAGTCTTCTGGGTCCTAGCCATTGTTTATAGAGCTTTGGATCTGTAAAGGCTTTGAACACAAGCTCGCGGGGAGCATAAAGTTCTCTGATTATGAAAATCTCTTGTTTTCCAGGCTCAGCAATAATTTCAGTTTTGTTCACCATAAAAATCACTAACTTACTTTATTTAACAAAAATATCGCTAATGACAATAGTATTGTCTACTCATAAAAAGAATTTAGTTTTAACGTTTTGTAGATAGGAGCTTTATGGTTGCTTTGCAAAAATCTGGCAAGTCATCCGGAGAACGCGAAGTCACAATATTTCCGTCCACAACAGAAGCTTCATCGACAACATTTGCACCCGCATTTCTAAGATCCATTCTAACTGAAGGCCAGCTTGTGATGGTCTTTCCTCGAACAATATCCGCCTCTATGAGCATTTGAGGACCATGACAAACCGCAGCAATAACTTTGCCTTTACTATTTGCTTCCTTCACCAGTTGCACTAGATCTGGATGAATCCGCATACGATCAGGTGCTTGACCACCAGGAATAATTACTGCATCATAATCATTCAAATCTACGTCGCCGGGTGAAAACTCTGATGTGAAAGGGACACCTCGTTTGCCGACATACTCTTTTTTTGCCTGGGGCGCAACAATATCCATCTTGAAGCCTTCCTCTTGAAATCGGTAGTAAGGATAGATAAATTCTGAATCCTCAACGCCCTTTTCTAATAGAATTAATATTTTCTTCACCTTCAATTTTTTCACCAGAAATTGGTAAAACTAAAAAATTTGTTGGGATGCTTTAGATTTAGCCTTTGTTTTTGCGCCAAGTTGAATAACAAATAGCGCTCATCTGCTCGTTTGAACGTTTTTCGCCTTCAGGTTTATTTTCGTTTTCTTCGTGCATGAACTATCATAAAGAAATCAATAACTCCCCTATTCAATGAAAAGTCTTCAAATGATTTATGCGAGAATTGACGACTTCAACGTATTCCTCTCTCAATTCGTCTCCCGACAGTTCCGTCTTAGTGAAACCGATTTTTTCAGAAAGTTCCTCGTCACAAAGGACATCCTTTACCCACTTTTTAAAGTCATCGCGTTGGAAATGGAATTTGACAGAGTTGATATCTACTGTTTTTAATTTTTCAGCGAGATCGGAAAGACTGATGGCAGTTATTCCTGCATAATTTCCAATCCCTGTGCAGAAGTGAAAGCCGCGGTCGTACGGTACTTCATTTAGGATTTTTGAGTATTGCGATTCTGAGGTAGTTTGTTTTTTGATTACACTTTTTTGATCATTGTATACATCACCTGTGGTCATTAGGTAAGCTGTGACCGAGCGATTTCTTATAAGTTTGTTATTGTGTGAACACAATAACAACTCTATTCGTGAGATTCCATCCAAGCAGCGCTAGGTCAGAATTCGTACGTAATCCATCAGCTTTCCATCTGAATTAATTATTGGAATTCGACGCCTATTATTATTCTTCATAATCTTTGCAACGTCGAGCAGAGTGCAATCAGGGATGCAGGTTGTAACGTTCTTGCTCATTATTTCAGCAACTTTCGTTATTCGTAACTGTATTGATGCAACAACAAAACGATATAGCCTTTCTAAGCTTATTTACCCAAGACGATTAGGAATGAGCAACAATCTTTTAAAACCAGATGCTTCAAAAATCCTATCCGTTGTGCCCCAAGAGAATGCTTTTCGTTTTTGCACTGCTGATGGCGTATACACTAACATTGAGGCAATGAGCCTGGACGATTTTGCTGAAGTATTAGGTAGAATAGATGCCAGTATCTTGATTCTGTTCCATTATCCGCGGGGGGATTTCCAGGCTTGGATAAAGAACTCCATTGGAGACTCTGAATTAGCCGATAAAATGTGTTTTATACCGCTAGGTATTTCAGGCGAGAGTCTTAGGCAGGAACTATTGAAGATGGTTCAAAAGAGGGTAAGTGAACTCAAAGCTGTAAAAAGTAGTATTTCCCACCAGCCAATGTAATGAGGAGGGGTTATGTCTATCTTAATAAAAAGGACTATTAAAGTGGCTGGTTCTGTTTCCGACAAACATCAGGATGAGGTGTAAAAAATGGCTAAATATAAAGTTGAAGTTGACCTGAAAACGTGTATTTCAACTGCTGCATGTTATGCGACTGATAGTCAGCATTTTAAGGCAGGTAAGAACCAGCAGGCTAATGTGATTGGCGGGAAAGATACGAGTCAAAATCCACTCATGTATTCGAAGATGATCAAATAGCTAATGCTCAAGAAGGAGCTAAATCCTGTCCCGTATCAGCCATAACAGTAACACAGCTATGACCTGTTCCCTTCTTAACAAACCTAACATCTATAGAGTTAGAGGTCATATTCTTCCAAGTATGCCGGAGCAGTCACTTTCCATCCGCCCTTTGAATTCAGGTAGTTCTCTAAGCTCAAAATCGATTTTTCTTCGCCATGAGTCAAGAAAACATGCTTCGGCGGAGCTTTGAAGTTGTTAAGCCAGCGCTGCAAATCATTGATGCCTGCATGCGCGGATAAACTATTAATGTTCTCGATTCGAAAAATCCCTCACGGGGTGAGATTGACCGAGAATACTTACGGGGGAAACGCCGTCTAAGATTTGCCGTCCTAGTGTCTCAACTGCTTGGTATCCTACGAAAATAAGTGTGGATTCAGGGCGAGTTATCTCTCTGACAAGATGGTGTTTAATTCGTCCTCCGGTAATCATCCCGGAACCAGCCATTATGATTGTTGACCCTTTGATCAGGTTGATCGCTTTGGATCCTTCAACAGATTGGACGAGTTTCAATCCTGGAAAGTCAAAGGGTGTTTGACCATCTTTGAAGAGTTCCAGAGTTTGTTTGTCAAAGTATTTTTTGCTTTGTTCAAAGACCTTCGTGATTTCTACAGCCATAGGGCTATCAAGAAACGTAACAATGTAAGGGATTCTTTTTGCACGTGCCAACAAGCTAACATAGTATAAGATCTCTTGGGCTCGTTCAATAGCAAAAGTGGGGATAATGACGTTTCCGCCAGCTTTTATCGTGTCATTGATAATCTTGCTAAGTTTATCATCAATATCTTGTAGGTTATCGTGATTTCGATCTCCATAGGTGGATTCCATGACCACGTAATCTGCTCGATCAAATACAGTTGGGTTTTTGAGTAGAGGCGTGTCAAACTGGCCGATATCGCCAGAGAAGATGATGTTTCGCGACCCGTTGTCGTCTTGGAAAACGATCATCATGGCCGAGCCAAGGATGTGGCCGGCATCGTGGAAACAAACCTTGATTTGGTCGGTTAGCGGCAGAAGCTCTTCATAGGGAACGGCTTTCATGAGGGGAAAGCACTTTTCTGCATCTTGGACTGTGTATAAAGGGGTTTCTGGGTAGGGCTCCTTTTGCTCTTCGTTGTCGTTGCGGTTTTTTTTGAAGGCAGCGTCTTCTTCTTGAATTCGGGCAGAATCCAAAATTACTATTGGGAACAACTCCTTAGACGCAGGGGTCAGCAGAATATCTCCGTGAAACCCGTCTTTGACAAGTTTAGGAATAAGTCCAGAGTGGTCTTGGTGAACATGGGTTAGGAGGAGATATTGGATCTGGTCTGGAGGAACAGGGAAAGGCTCCCAGTTTCTGTGGGAGTAATCTCGTTCCTGAAACATTCCGCAATCGATGAGGATTTTGATTCCAGCAGTTTCCAGCAAGTAGCTTGATCCTGTCACTTGATGTGTTGCGCCTAAGAATTTTATTTTCATGATCTATTTCCACTAAATTGTTATTTCTCATTTCTGACCTAAGAGTTCTTCTTATTACTACTTGCAGTTCTTCTTATTACTACTTGCAGTTGAGGGTAATCTCTTTCTTATGCAGCTCGTGGACTGATTAGGGATCAAAAATCATTCTGCTCATCACAACTGGAAAAGAATACGGTTCAATGCAACACCTGTAAGATGCATACGCATTTAAACTAGAGCAAAGAAGATGATTTAGCAATCCTATTTTGCTATACTCGTTTTGAAGAGCCTATAAGCGCACACGCGTGGTTTTCCAAAATATTGCTGAAAATAGTGGCTAAAGATAAAAACGTTATTATGCCAACTATTTAATTACTACTTTGTGTTTTTTAGGTGCGGGCGCAATCGTCTTCTTCGGGATACAGACTTCAAGCAAACCGTCCCTAAATGTGGATTCTGCTTTCTCCGGAACTACCTCCTCCGGGAACGACAACTGATTGTAAACATGCGAGTAAAGCCGCTCTCTCACAACAAAATTCTTCGCCTTATCCTCCGATTCAACTTCAGTCTCAGCCGAAATCTCAATACCATCCTTCGTTACGGCCACATCAATCTTGTCCTTAGCAACGCCAGGCAATTCAGCATGCACCACAAACCTGCTCCCTTCATCAACCAAATCAACAGTTGCCTCACGAACCGGAACAACCGGAACAGCAGGTTCAAGATTTACCCATTCCCACGGATAAGCATAAGCAATGCTTTCAATGAAATTTCTGCGAAAATCACCCATCAAATCCTCAAACGTCGTCAAAACATGAACCGCAGGAACTTGCTTAGCAGGAACGTGCTTGGGAAGAACCGTTCTTAAAGCTTTTACTGTACCCACCGCTTTCACGATCGCCTTCACTGGCACCTTCTTTTCTTCCTTACTCATTATTTTTCACCTCAATTAACTCACTATTACAATCCTAAGAATACGGAATCAACCTATTGCCTATCGCGCGCTTCTCTTGGGTTTGACCCTAGTGGTTATTCCTTGTGTCCTTTTGTTTCATGGTGCGTTGTATCTCTGTGTCTCTCCATTTCTGAGTGGGTCTTGAAGGTTTTGCCGCAGTCCGGACAAGGAATCCGGCTTGGTTCTATTCCACTAATTGGTATCTCTTGAGATGACGCCGCTCCCAAAGTGTGAGGTTGATGAGTTTCTTTTTTGCGCATGACTTACTCCTTAACAATCTATAAGCGGGTTCAAGCTTTCTTAAGTATATGTGACTGTGACAAGACGGCAACAAAGTCACTCTTATTTCAAAAGATAGTACAGGGTGGGTCTAATCGGTGAAGGCTAAAGTCGCGGAAAAACCGCGCAAAGCGTATTTGAAGCTTTAGGTTTGACCTATTCGTTCCCTCCCAGCGGAGATAGTTGAGAGCAAACCCGTTTGGATGCCGCCAGAAAAATCGTCTCTTAATGTTGGATGTTTTTAGACGTTTGAGACTCGATTTTAGAGGATTCCCAAAGCGATAAGAACGTGGAAAATTATCACCAAGAAAAATACCATAACTAAACTGGCATGAATAAACTTGTTAGTATTATGGTTTATTTGAGTTATTAGTGGGAATCTTTCAGCGAACCCTGATATCACTTCTAAAGTCATTGCTATGTAAAGAGCTAAACCTGTCCCCAAAGATGGATAGAAAGCAACTGATCTACCCAGTTGTCCCGAAAAATGAATTGAAATTAATGCAAAGAATATAAGATTTCCGAATATGTGGTACCGGAGAAGCCCCTTAAACTTTTCAGGATAATAGCGTTTTAAGACTACGAATGCTGGGGTGTCGATGGCAATGTAGACTGTCCCAATTATGGCAAGCCAATGTGTGAAGCGAAGAGGACCAACAGCGAAACTCAAGTTAATCAAATGCAGGTAGGCAATGATCATAAACACAGCTGTTAATATGACAATTGATAATGCAAGCAAAAACTCCGAGTCTTTGAAGTTCACTAAAATCCTCTACTTTACTGATGAACAACGGGATATAAAGTTACTTGAAGAGTAACGCCTTGAGTTGTCAACTCAGCTCGCTCCTTGCAATAGGGTGCTCTAATTCTTTTGTTCAGAGAAAACGTTTTCAAAATGTAGCTCTATGTATTCACTTCTTGATCTTTTCTGT